>JAZLGC010000036.1:0-11607 GCA_045616125.1 Treponemataceae bacterium
CGGTAAAGGAATATTCTTCACCGGGATCAATGGTAATTTCACGGAAATATACGGTTCTGCTGGTTGTTCGTTTTTCTACCAGAGAAGCCCGCTGAGAAAGAGCCATGTTCTTCAGGTTGTATACCACAAAGTCCATACTGAAGTTGCGGTCATCAGACAGTTTGAAGTGATAGGGAACAGTACCGGTATTGGTAATTGATACCTTTACCATAATCGGATTATCTGCTGCCGAATCAGGATAATAAATGGTTTTATCAAAAAACCTGATTGATACATCAATGGATTCAGCAGACTGGGCAAAAACGAAGGCTGAACCAGCCATTAGAAGCCCCAGAATACAACACAATAAACGTTTCACACATTTCTCCCACAATATGAGTGTTACAAGTACTATAAAGCGAGCCATATGATGGCAACGGTTACAATACTCTGTATACAATATCGGCAGAAGAACAGTGAGACCTTAGTATTTATAAGGTTTTTATCCCTGGTATATACGAGGAACCCGCCGGTTCACGTTGCATAACAATTCGTAACAGATAGTTCCCGTTTTTGCAGCCAGACTTTCTGCAGTATTGCAGGCTCCCGGTCCCCATACCTGAACCTTATCCCCAACCTGAACTGAATGATTCCTGCCAAGGAAAACCATGCACTGATCCATGCATATTCTTCCAACCACAGGGTAATCGGCACCGTTGATAGTAACAGAAAGATTATTGCTCAAAAGGCGGGGAAGACCGTCACCATACCCAATGGGAAGAATTGCCATATCACCGTCTTCTTCTGCTGTCCAGGTGCGCCCGTAACTGATGCTTTTGTCCTTTGGTATGGAACGGATTGCAACAACATGGGTAATCAGTTCCATAACCGGTTTCAGTTCCGGAAGTATGGAAGAAAGTTCCGGATCAGGAGCATAGCCATATGCACAGATACCAGAACGAACCATATCAAAACGGGCTTCCGGATACATGAACAGAGCTGCTGAACTGGCTGCATGAACAATTCCCGGATTTATTCCTGCATTTCTGATACTTTCCACCGCCTGATTAAACCGGGAAAGCTGTAAACGGGTAAATTCCTGATGTTCCGGTACCAGACTGTCAGCAACAGCAAAGTGGGTACATACACCGGTCATCTTAACATGTTTGCAGTTACGGATAAATTCAGCCACAGAAACTGCATCAGAAGGATAACAACCGACACGGCCCATACCTGAATCAATCTTAAGATGTACAGTAATGTATACACCATGTTCTTTTCCGTAGGATTCAAGGGAAGCAATAAAGTTTGAATCGAATACTAAGGGCGTTAGGTTTTCTTCAAAGAGGGCCGGTATTTCATCATCGCCGGGAACGCTTAAAACAAGAATGTCATTGGTAAATCCAGCTGCACGGAGCATTACGCCTTCAGATACAGCTGCTACTGCAAATACGGATACTCCTGCCTTAACAGCCCGCTGGGCAATTTCAGCTGCACCATGACCATAGGCATTTGCCTTAATGGCAAGACAAAGCTTTGTTCCAGCTGGAACTGCCTGTTTTACCTGATCTATATTATGTTCAAAATTATCAAGATGAATGATTGCCTGTGTTACACGCATAACAAATATCCTACCATTTTGTACTACACGTTTCAATCAATTATCAGTATCATAGTATGTCTATGAGTGCACCGAGTAATTCCTTATTTTCATCAATTCAAAACTGGAAATCATTTAAAGACCTCATCAAAGACCTGTCTCCCGGTGACGATCAGTTCGCTTCATGTCTGCCTCAGGAAGTAGAAGGCATTAAAAACGGTCTTTCAGGCTTTTTTCTTACCCAGTATCTGGGTTCCCTGAAAAAAGGCAGTGACCTGGTAGTTATTGTTCCCACAGAAAAAGACATAGCAGAACTTACCGCCGACCTTCAGGGAGCAGGATGTACCTATGAAATTCTCACCTTGCCGTGGTGGGGAACGGTTCCATACCGACCTGTAGCAAAAGGTTCTGTTGTCTTTGGAGAACGTGCCAGTGTCCTTGCAAAACTTGCCTCAGGATCTGACGATAAACGGATATTCATTATTCCCCAGCGCTCACTGCAAACTCCGGTACCACCGCCGGATTACGAAAAAACACTGATATTCAAACTGCGGAAAGGTCAGGAATTTGATCCTACCAGCATCAGTGAAATGCTGAGTTCCCATGGGTACATCCGTGTTCCCCGTGTTACCATACGGGGTGAATTTACTCTGCGTGGTGAAGTTCTTGATGTATTCATGCCCGGCGAAGAATATGCCCACCGTATCGTATTTGACTTTGACACCATTGACCAGATAAAGAAATTTGATGTTGAAACTCAGTCAACCGTTGGGGAAATGACCAGTCTGGTACTATACCCCATGAAAGAAGTTATGTGGACTGATAATCTGGTTCACACACTGGAAGAAAAGTGTGCCCCCATATTCAAGCCGGTAGTTGGTCAGGATGAAACCGGTCAGCGTTCTGTTGCTGACGAAGATGGATTCAAGGCTAAATGCGAAACATTGATCACCGAGCTTTTAGTTAACAAGGAAAGTGAAGGGGAAGAGCTGTTTTATTCTCTTGCATTTGACCGCCAGTACAATGTTCTGGAATATATTGATTCCATGACGCCGGTAGTCTTTATGGACTATGACCGACTGGACAATGCCCAGGAAAGTTTTGAACGCGAATATCTGGGACTTTACCGTAAAGAACGGATGGAACGGCCCGTACCAGCTCCCCAGACAGTACTGATTCCTTTTAATTCACTGAAAGACCTGCACATGAACCGGATTCTGCTTCGAACTATCCACACCAATGAAGCAGCAAGTTATTCAAGTTCCACACGGCTAAAACTTGATGTAGATACACCACACAGTTATTTCGGTAATCTGAACTACCTGAAAGACACGTTAAAAGGATTACAGGAAGATAACTGGTCAGTCTATGTTTACGCAGAAAGCGAAAATCAGGCACTGCGCGTTAAGGAAATCCTTAAAGACTACGAAGTTACCGTACTGCCATTGCCATTGTCTGCAGGATTCGGGCTTCCTGAACTGAAAATTCTTGTTATTCAGGAAAACGAAATCTTTGGCCGCAGAAAACATACACCACACAGCGTAAAACATGCAAAATCTGCTGTTATTGATACCTTTGTAGAGTTGAATCCCGGAGACTACGTTGTACATGTAAGCCATGGTATCGGAAGATTCAAGGGTATTGAACGCGTTAAAGCCATGGGAAACGAACGCGACTATATTAAACTGGAATATGCTGATAACGAAACCGTATTCATACCCATTGAGCAGGTTAACCTGGTTCAGCGCTACATTGGTAATGAAGGGGATGCTCCACGGCTGGACCGCATCGGCTCAAAGTCATGGGAAAACCGCAAGAATAAGGTTAAGGCAAGTGTTGAAGAACTGGCAGAGCGCCTTATTGCCCTGTATTCAAAACGCAAGGCAGCCCGTGGTTTCCCGTTTCCCAAAGACGGCGAATGGCAGATGCAGTTTGAAGCAGCATTCCCGTACACCGAAACTGATGACCAGATTACTGTTGCCGCAGAAATCAAGACCGATATGGAAAAACCGGTACCTATGGACCGTCTTGTCTGCGGTGACGTTGGTTACGGAAAAACCGAGATGGCCATGCGTGCAGCATTCAAAGCTGTTATGGGCGGTAAGCAGGTAGCCTTTATGGCACCAACCACACTGCTTGCAGAACAGCACTACGAAAGTTGCAAGAACCGCTTTGAAAACTTTCCCGTACGCATTGCCCAGCTAAGCCGTTTTGTGTCTCCTCAGGAACAGAAAAAAGTGCTGGAAAAACTTGCTACCGGCGAAATTGATATTGTTGTGGGTACTCACCGTGTTATACAGAGAGACGTAAAATTCAAGGATCTGGGTCTCATGATCATTGACGAGGAACAGCGGTTTGGCGTGAAAGATAAGGAACGTCTCAAGGAATTCAAGACCAACATCGACTCTCTTGCCATGTCAGCGACTCCTATTCCGAGAACACTGCACATGTCATTGCTGAAAATCCGTGACATGAGTCTTTTAACAACGCCGCCGTCAAACCGTCATCCCATTGAAACAGTTATTGACCCATACAATGATGACCGGGTAGCCGCTGCCATACGGCGCGAAGTTGAACGGGGAGGCCAGGTATTCTATCTGCATAACCGGGTTGAAACACTGGAAGAAACACGACTTAAACTGGAAAAGCTGGTTCCGGAAATGATGATTGATACGGCCCATGGAAAGATGAGCAGTACCGAACTTGATGATATTTTCCGCCGGTTCAAGATGGGTGGGTTCCACGTTCTGGTAGCTACTACCATCATCGAAAACGGTATCGATATTCCCAATGTAAACACGATTATTATTGACCGTGCTGATATGTACGGTGTAAGCCAGTTGTACCAGCTGCGCGGACGTGTAGGGCGTAGTGGCCAGAAAGCCTATGCATATCTGTTCTATCCAGAGAATAAAGCTCTGAGCGAAGTTGCCATGAAACGTCTGCAGGTAATATCAGACTTTACAGAACTGGGAAGCGGATTCAAGATTGCCATGAAAGATATGGAAATCCGCGGGGCCGGAAACCTGTTGGGAAAGGATCAGAGTGGGGACGTATACAGCGTTGGTTTTGACATGTACCTGCGCCTTTTAAATGATGCTGTTAAACGGCTTACCGACGAGCACTACCAGGCCGATAACGAAGTTCTCCTGGAACTTGAATATTCAGGCTTTATTCCGGAAACGTACATTAAGAATCCTCAGACAAAAATGGAAATCTACAAGAAGATTGCATCCATTACATCAAAAGAGGAACTGGACCGGGTGTACAGCGAACTGGAGGACCGGTTTGGACCAATGCCTGATGAAGTGCATTCCCTGCTGGCACTGGCTGAAATCAGAGTATTCTGTAAGCAGCTACAGATCAGCACCCTTAAAGAACGTATGGGAAAAGTTACGGTTGAATTTACCAGAGTCAGCGATATCAGTGTTGATAAGGTCCTCAGGCTCATGAGGGAAAGTGGCGGCACCGTTAAACTTGACCCGAAACGTCCTAATGTACTGGTTCTTGAAACAGGAAAAATCGGGCTTAAGGAAAAATCACTGTTCATCCGTGAAAAACTGGAGGCACTGTTAGCCTGATATGCAAACTATCATATTGATAGAATTAAATCGTAAAATATCACGAAATAGGTTGCAACCTTTTACAGGCCTATTGTGTCATGCTATACTGAGTCAACTATGAGTGAAGACCTTTGGAAAGTACTTGAAGTAAAAGAAAGCATTCTTGAAAACAATGATCAGGAAGCTGCTGTTTTAAAGGATAAACTGAAAAAACAGAAGACCATGCTCATAAACCTGATGTCTTCTCCAGGCAGTGGAAAAACCACTACCTTGTGCCAGACCATCAACCGTCTGAAAGACCGGTATGCAATTGGTGTTATGGAAGCCGACATTGACAGTGATGTTGATGCAGCAACAGTAGCAGAAGCCGGAGCCCGTGCCATTCAGCTTCATACCGGTGGCATGTGTCACCTTGATGCCTGCATGACAGAGCAGGGGCTCGACGCTTTCAATTCAACAGACTTGGACCTTGTAGTCCTTGAAAACGTAGGCAATCTGGTATGTCCTGCAGAATTTGATACAGGTGCACAAAAAAATGTCATGATTCTTTCTGTACCGGAAGGTTGTGACAAACCATTGAAATACCCTTTAATTTTTGAAGTTTGCGATGTTGTCATCATCAATAAAATTGATGTCATGAGCTACTTTGATTTTGATATTGAAAAATGTTCGGAATGGATTCATCAGCTGAATCCAAAAGCAATGATTTTTCCGGTTTCTGCAAAAACCGGTGAAGGTCTTGATGCCTGGTGTGACTGGCTTTCGAAAGAAACCGACGCCTGGATACACTAAATTGGTTAATTTCCGGGTTAATTGGTCCCGGAATTAAGAGGAGTGAATATATGTTATTCCAGATTTACGGAGCAAATACCGGTGCTCAGCTGCTTGGCTGGGTTGCAGTATTTGTTTGTCTTGTTCTTGCAAACGAAATTGCCCGCAGAACAAAGGCTGGCGGTCTGGCTGTACTGGTTTGTCTGCCAGCAGCACTGACTGTTTACTTTATTGCTGTTGCCATTGGTGCAGCTAACGGTGCTGAATGGGCACTGAAAAACCAGACCTACCTGTACATGAACGGTTGGTTCCATTATGCAAAACTGTACGCTGCAGACTGTGGTTGTATCGGTTTCATGATGCTGAAGTACAAATGGGGAAAACTGGGTAAATCAGAATGGTTCAAAGCATTCCCATTCGTAATTGTTGCAATCAACATCCTTATTGCTGTTGGTTCAGACTTCGAATCAGCTATCAACGGTGCACGTGCAGCAGCTGCTGCAGGCGATGCTACCATGCGCTGGTGGAAATCATCTGAAAACGTATGGCTGTACGGTGGATGGTGGAACTGGGCAAACGGTATTGCCGGTCTTCTGAACATTCTGTGTATGACCGGATGGTGGGGAATCTACCAGTCTAAAGACAAGAACAACCAGGATATGCTGTGGCCAGACATGACCATCTGGTTCATCATTGCCTACGACCTGTGGAACTTCCAGTATACCTATGCTAACCTGCCAACCCATACCTGGTACTGCGGTGTTGCTCTGCTTCTTGCTCCTACTTTCGCTGCAGCATTCTGGAACAAAGGTGGATGGATCCAGAACCGTGCAAACACACTGGCTATCTGGTGTATGTTCGCTCAGGTATTCCCACTGTTCCAGATTCAGTCAAAATGCGCAGTACTGCCTTCACTGTACAAAGGTGCAGCAGCTGCTGGAATCAATGCATTTGACATGACAACCATTAATTCAGCTGCAGAACTGACCTCAAAAGGTATCACTGCTGATCCTACTGCTCAGGGTGTAGTTGCTCTTATGGCTCTCATTGCCAACGTAATCGTTCTTACCATGATTATCGTTCGTGCTAAGAAAATGCACATCAATCCTTACAAATCAGAAGTTTGGGTTGGAACCAAAGATTACGAAGAAGCAATGGCACGTGCTATTGTTGAAAAATAATCCAGTACGGAATACTTTCCGGGCGTAAACCCGTAGTCATTCTGGACAAGGAAATCCCTGTGGAAATTAATCCTTATTTCTGCAGGGATTTTTTTTACACTCTACTGTTTTTGTACTACTATATGTCATGTAAGGAGTGTAGAACATGGATGCTTTATCCCAAGATGAAATTGATGAATTACTTGCTGCTATCAGTTCATCAACTGACTTTTCGTCCAGTGATGACTTTGACCCGATATCTACGAGACGTATCAAAATCTATGACTTTAAGCGACCTGACCGTTTTTCTAAAAGCCAGATCCGAAAAATTACCGCCATTTACGAACGTGTGACCCGTTCCATAACAACATCGTTCTCTTCAAGGGCCATGCAGATGGTTCATTGTCATGTTGTAACAGTTGATCAGCTGACAAACGCGGAATTTTACCGTTCAATGTATACGCCTTCCAGCTTCTGGTTTATATCAGATCCCTCATTCAAATCAAAATGGGTTCTATCAATCGACCCCCAAATATATATCGCCATGCTCCTGTCTTCCATCGGTTTTGTCACAGAAGATATTAAGGAAAAAGCGCTGTCAAATCGTGAACAACTGTGTCTGACAGAAAACCAGTTCGATACACTCCAGCCGTATGCTGTAGATGTCGTTAATACCATAAACAAATACTGGAATGATTCTTATCCTGATTCCCCCATAAACCTTTCTATTGCAGGAAAAGAGGTAAATCCATCGTTTGTCGGTCCTGAAATGGGAAATTTCGATGATACCTGCTGTCTTATAAGCATTGAATGTAAAATTGGAGAGGTTGAAGGCATGATAAACATTGCCATGCCCTATGAATCCAACCGAAAGCTGTTTACCAAGATAGCATGTGAATACATGGATCAGCCGGATATGTACCTATCTGGAAATACCAAGCATTCCGTTGATACCGGTTCTATTCCGGTTACTATCGAAGCTCTGTATCAGACAGAACCCATGACCATGGATATTCTTGGTAACTACCTTGAACAGGCAAAAAATGACAAGTCTGTGTTCATGCCATTAGGAAAGGCAGAAGACATAGGAAAAATACTACTCAGCATAGGCGGTGACGCAGTGTACCATGCACATCAAACCGACGAAACCCATATTATCATCAACTCGCCAGTAAAGGAGGCATAATCATGGCAACAAAATCACAACAGGAATTAACTGCAGAAGAAAAAGCAGAAAAAATCATCAAAGATGCAGAACGCCGTTCTGAAGAAATCATCAACATGGCACAGCAGAAAGCACGTTTTCTGCCGTATCTGAGCGATGTAAGAGTCAATCTGGAAGTTGTACTGGGAAAAACATGGGCTCCTTTAAGCGAGGTTGTTGGTTACGGTGAAGGCACTATCATCGAACTGTGTACTCTTGCAGGTGAGCCGGTAACATTACGAGCCAATGGCAAAGACATTGCTAAGGGCGAAGTAGTTGTTGTAGACGAAAACTTTGGTTTACGTATTACCGAAGTTCTTGCAGACAATCAGTAACAATTTTACGGCCACTCATACACTTCAATTTGCTTTTAGTTCTGTTCAGTAGTAACATAGAAGAACTATGAGTGGTTCTGTTTCAAATCTGTACAACAAGGCTCTTTTTGAAAGCATGTCGCATTCTGTAGATGCTGTCTGGATGATAGATCTGCAGACAGAAGAAGTTGAAGTTCTGTATGACCAGATTGAGCCGTCAAAAATTACACCACACATGACACTGGCACAGGCTCAGGATTTTGCTCGAGCTGCAAACCATCCTGATGATGTACCGCAAACGATACATCACCTGTCTGTTGACTATCTTCGTTCCATCAAACAGACAGAAACTCATGAAGCACGATCTTTCATTCATGGACCTGGACAGGAAACAACGCTTGAATATACCAGTACCCCAGAATTCAATGAAAACGGCGAAACAAGCCGTGTTTTTATTACCTTCAAAAATATCCAGAGACAGATTGAAACTGAACAGGAAAAAGAATCCCTGGCACAAATTCTTCAGGTATTCCAGATGGCAGCACACGCAACGAATACCACCGTTTTTATCTTCAACACAAAAGAGCAGTCTATCCTTGTGAACAGTACCGATGCAGAGAACTGGGGTGTTACCGTAGAGCAGAAGGGAGTACCCTATGAAACTGCCAACAGCTCAATTGTATCACCAAGATATCGCGAAAAATATATCAGTCTTCATGAGAAGATGATGAAAGGTGAGGACTCTGCCTACGGTATTGTTGGCCTCCGTGATGCAGATGGCCATGACGGCCTGTATGAACTGACTTTCAGCCGGATTTTTGACAAAGACGGAAACCCTACGGATAAAGCAACCGGCATTTACCGTAATATTACTGAATTCTCACGGGAAGCCAGAAAATCTCAGGCCATTGCAAAAGTACTGGGAAACGATTACGACATTATTCTTGTAATTAACACTGAATCCCGGACGATTCAGAGTCATAAACTAACCGGCGATTTATGGCAGAATCTGGGATTACGGGAGAATGAGGTATACAGTTACGATTATTTTATTGAACTTTGGGCAACAAAGGGCTCTCATAAAGACGATATAAATATCATACGTTCGAAATGTTCCTTAGAAAATATTATCAGTGAAATAGATAAAAAAGGACTGTATACCTATACTTTCCGATGTATCAATGACGGCAGGGAACAGACTGTGCAATGCACCCATCAGTGGCTTCCAGGAACAACAGAAATAATCTCTTCTTACCGGAACATTGATGCCATTATGGCCTATGAAAATAAGCAGCGGCAGGCTATAGAGAATGCATTGACAGCAGCAGAACAGGCAAACCGGGCAAAAACCACCTTCCTGAGCAACATGAGCCACGATATCAGAACTCCTATGAACGCAATTATCGGTTTTACATCGCTGGCCTCAAATCACGTTGACAACAAAGAAAAAGTTCTGGATTACCTGGCAAAAATTCATTCATCATCAAACCATCTGCTTTCACTGATAAACGATGTTCTTGACATGAGTCGCATTGAATCAGGCAAAGTAGCCATAGAAGAAAGCGAAATTTCATTAAAACAGCTGATGATTGACCTGAGAAATATTATTCAGGCGGACATTAACGCTAAACAACAGCAGCTTGTTTTTGATATTGATGAAATTCAGACTGAAACTGTCTGGTGTGACAAGCTGCGCCTGAATCAGATACTGCTGAACTGTGTATCCAACAGCATGAAATTTACGCCGTCTGGAGGCCGCATTGAACTTGAACTGAAACAGATGCCTGATGCTCCAAAAGGTTATGCAAAATACAGATTCCGGATTACAGATACCGGTATTGGTATGAGCCCGGATTTCCTTGAACATCTGTACGAGCCATTTGAACGGGAACGAACTTCTACGGTTAGTGGTATAACAGGAACTGGTCTTGGTATGTCAATTACAAAGAATCTGATTGATATGATGCATGGTTCAATTGATGTTACCAGTCAACAGGGTGTCGGAACAGAAAGCATTATAACACTGACATTTAAGGCAGCCGAAAAACCGTCTGTAGACCCCATACAGAATACACTTATGAACCAGGCAAAGAGTCTGGTTGCAGGCAGCCTTACAGGTATACAGATTCTGCTGGTTGAAGATAATTCTCTGAACCGTGAAATTGCCATGGAATTACTTTCTGAAACCGGTGCAATCCTGGATTCTGCAGAAAACGGAATGGAAGCCGTAATACGTATAAAAGATGCAAAATCTGGAAAATACGATGTCATTCTTATGGACATTCAGATGCCGGTAATGGATGGCTATGAAGCAACAAGACAGATACGATCTCTGGAAAATTCTGAATATGCAAAGATCCCGATTATAGCCATGACAGCCAATGCTTTTGATGAAGACCGGAAAAAAGCACTGGAAACCGGTATGAATGCCCACATCGGAAAACCCATCGATTTGCAGGTAATTATCAAAACTATAAAAGAAGTTCTGAAATAATTCGGCAAAAATCGGGTTGTAAACAGAAATAGGTGATTACAGTTTTTCGTTTATTTTACTTCCGATAATGTATATTCTGTCTTTCTGAATTTCTACAACGGAATGCTTTAAATAAAGTATATTATTAATTATATTTCTTTGTCAACTGCTTTCGAGTTTTTTTCGTTTTTTGGAAGGGTAGGGCGTGTAATGGAATATTTTATTTTAATTTTACTCACCATCTGACGGGAGATACCATATTTCTGTCCGATTTCAGCATAGGTCATATTCGTATTCTGCAGATCAAGTATAAGTCTATTTTTTGATTCCATATTCAGTTTCGGCAAATTAGCTTTTTCATCATAAATCAATGGGAGATTATATTTATAGTATATTTTTCTTATTGTTCCGGGGTTACAATTGTATATATCGCTCATAACGTTGATAGATACCGGATTATCATTGTAAGATTTTATGACTTTAGCTTCGAAGTTTTTTCGCTGATCCCTCTTAAAAGGACTTGTTATTTTATATTTACTAAGA
>JAZLGC010000037.1:0-14008 GCA_045616125.1 Treponemataceae bacterium
ATCTGGAACGGTCCCTATTTCTTCCTGAAAGTTCACAACCAGCCCGTATACATGAGCATTCTGTGGACAATCCTTATGTCTGCATTATCTTTTGGGCTGTGTGCCGGTCTTTACGGATTGAAAAAACTGCGTAACAGATAAACATTCTGTTTCCGTCAAGATAATTTTCTGATTTTACGACAAGGCTTATTACCCCACGGCCTTGTCTTTTTTTTATCTGCGTCATCCGGAAACTGGCGGTATACTTTATAGTATGCGAAAATCCAATCTTTTACGGCAGATAAGCATACCGGTTGCTCTATCTCTTATTCTTGTTGTTGTTATCAGTTCAGGGCTGTTTATTGTTGCATACAGACAGTTTTTCCAGAAAGATGCCTATGAGCAGACATCAAACTACGCCAGTTATCTGAGTGCCCTCGTTTCAACATATTTGAACGACTGTTATAACGATGCCATTGAACTGGTAGCAAATCCACGTGTTGATTCTATGGACGGCCCAACCCAGACTGCAGTGTTGAAAGAAGCGGCTGCACGCTATGACTATGCAGAACTTTTTTATATTCAGGACATGAATGGTGACCAGACAGCCCGAGATTCCGGAACTCTGGGAAACCGTAAAAACCGATGGTGGTTTATTGAAACTGAGAAAACAAAAAAGCCGTCCATCTCCAAGTCATATTATTCTGTTTCTACCAATGCCCCCTGTGCCTCAGTGTTTGTTCCCATGTTCAATGAAGACAAGACCATGAAAGGTATTTTTGCTGTTGATATCAAACTTTCCGAACTGCAGAAAGTTGTTGAAATCAATGCAAATTACGAGCAGGGAAAATACTGCTTCATTATCGATGGCGAAGGTACCGTTGTAGCTCATCCTGACAGTTCGTATATCTCTGAACTGTACAACTTTAAGACAAAAACCCGTACTGTAGCAGATACCAACAGTCAGGGTGATGTCTTAAAAGACAGTCAGGGTAACATTAAAACCCACGAAGAAAACCTTGCCGTATCAGAATCTTTTTCTGCAATTCTTGCACAGGTAATGGATGGCAACTCAGGATCAGGCCGTATGGATATTAATGGAACCATGTATACCGTTGGCTATGAACCAATCATCCTTAAAGGAAATTCCAATTCCTGGTCAGTAATTTCCGTATACAGTGATTACATGCAGAACCGGCGCATAAAGGAGCTTTCTGCCTTTATCGTACCTATCATCGTTTTGATAATTCTTATTTCACTCATAATAATTCTGCTTACGGTCCGAAGCATCACCCGTTCCATCGGCAGTCTGGTTCCTCAGTTCCAGAATATGAGCAAAGGCGATTTTTCTGCAGAAGTTAATCTGAACCGCAGAAAGAATGATGAAATTGCAGACCTTCTGCATCATGTTTCTGACCTTGGCAGCAACATCAGGCAGCTTATCACCCTTATCCGTAATTCTTCTGATAACATCAGCACTTCAGCAGATCAGATCAGCGGACTTGCCCAAGAATCTGCAGGACTGCTGTCATCAAGCAAAGACAACACCCTGCAGATGGCAAATGTCAGCAAAGCACAGCTTGTAGATGTTGAAAACCAGCAGAAACTGCTTGCCGAAGTATCTGCCACTGTAGATGAACTGGTGCGCCTTACCGCCGACCAGAGTTCCAGTGTTTCTCAGGTTTCATCACTGATGGACACTATGACCCGCGATATTGCCACTGTTGCAGAAAGCAGCGAAAACGTGCAGAAACGTGTTGAAGATCTGTTTAATCGCATTGAAGATGCCCGTACCGTTCAGCAGAATATCCAGAAAAGCGTTATGGAAACTTCTACCGGCACAAAAAAACTGCTGGAAGTTAACAGCGCTATTGGTGCCATTGCAAGTCAGACAAATCTGCTTGCCATGAACGCCGCCATTGAAGCAGCTCATGCCGGTAACGAAGGAAAAGGCTTTGCCGTTGTTGCAGAAGAAATCAGGACTCTCAGTGAAAAATCAAGCAACCAGCTGAAGATTTCCAAAGAAAGTATTAAAGATATTACCCAGAAAGTTCAGCTGGTAGTTGAATTAAGTAATGAATATGGTCAGCTTTTTGAACAGATTCAGAAACTTGCAGAAAACGTACGCGACCTGTCTGATACTACCAGCAAGGCAACGGCAAGCAACATCAGCGATGCCCAGAACGTTACTAGCTCAATGATGTCCATCCGTGATGTTGCACAAACCATTACCACATCAAGCTCCGGCATGCAGCAAGAACTGACACAGCTTATCTCCAGTTCCCAAAGCGTTTCTCAGGTTGCCCGCAACGTGCAGAATGCCGCTGCAGATCTGCTTGAAGCCATGACTACCATTGATTCAACCTTCAACCGCAGTATGGAAGTTTCAGTCCGCAATAAAGAAATTGCAGAAGATCTGGGCAAAACCGTAGGAAACTTTAAGGTATAAAAACAGCAGCGTTTTATCTTCCAAGAAGTTGAAACGCTACCTGTTCCAGTACCAGCTCACGGCAGGTACCATAAACACGAACTTTGTTACAGCCAGGTTTAAATTGAACAGGAACCGAATGGGTTCGGACATGAGTAATAACTCCTGTTGCCCATTCGGGACTGTGGCCAACCGTATAATCGTCTGGCAGCAGCTTCACTGACTGAACAGGATTATCATTCAACTGCCACTTCAGTTCAATATTTCCACCGTTGGTAAACGGATTTGCCGGCAGCATAAAGAAGTACAATGCGCCTTCTGTAGCTTCACAGGGCAACGTTGCTTCATATTCTACCCACGGTTCCCGATGTTCTGCATTCTGCAAGTTAAAAACCAGACCGTTACTGTCACGTCCCAATCCGTTAAAAACCTGAACATCACCATCTGCACTGACTGCACAATATTTTGATGAATCAACCGGAATCCAGGAGGGACAGGTCTTATGCAGAAGTATCTGAGTTGTACCCTCTCCACCACGAACCTGCAGTCTGATATCGCGACGCATTTCTTCTTCATCAGTACTCCGGGGAGCAGTTACGGAAATGACATGATAATTTGATTTATCGGTGAGAAGCCTTTTTACACTGCCCCGCTGTCCGTCTATGAGTACACCTGCCGCATGACTGTCTTTTGTAACAACAGAAACAGTATATTCTGTATCAAAAGAACTGGTTGCTCCCACATAGAATTTCCAGCACAAAAGACTTTCATTGGAAGAACCGGTAAAGTCATCGGCATACAGATGAATCGGTTTTCCCGTCCATTCGCCGCCATGGGTCCACTGCTCATCAGCAACTGAACCGACAACCATCATCCGGTCTCCCCCGGTAAATACAATATGCATTACCGGATACAGCCGTTCTTCACTATTCCACCGTGTAAACCCGATATGCTTTGCAAGCCCCAGACCATACCAGCGTCCTCCGGCAACACGGTGCAGTTCGTCAGTAATAATCTTATCCCGATGCATGTTCAGGTGCGCACGGTCTGCGTACATATTGGCTATTACCAGTCCACGCTCAGCGTAATAATGATTCCATGTTACGGCAATCCACAACCGGTGGATATGTGCAGTTTCCAGGGCGTTATATCCTACAAGCTCAACAAAGGCGCCGTAACTGTTATCACCAAGACGTTTCATGATGTCAGATACACGCAATGCCGTTGCATCAATTTTATCTGCCCGATCCCAGACATCCTCTGCCAGATGACCGTACACTGCATGGTATGACTTTTCATTCAGATGTTCCGGCCGCCGGTTGTGGCTCAGTTTGGTATACGTATTGATAAGCCAGCTGATATCACGGATTGTAGCCATATCAACCAGGTGACCAAAGGTTTTATGAGCCCAGATTTCGGTCCAGGTTTCAGCGCCATTCCCGGTAATTTCCATGATACCTTCGTAATCGTACGCAAGATCCATAAAGAAATTCAGTGGAACTTCATTCAATCCCAGATCCCCTACGTTGACAATCCACAGTTTCCGTACGCCATACTCCCAGCACAGAGACATTTCATAGCGCACTTCATTTAATTCCGTAGAGTTAATCCATTCATAGGAAACAGGATCTCCGTGATAGTCAAAATGATAGTACATACCGAATCCGCCACGATGGCTCCGCATGGTTTCATCAGGCAACGTACGCACATAACCGTGGTTATCATCACAAAGCAGCAGGGTTACATCTTCAAGCTCGACCCAGTCTTTAAGGCCAGGCGTATTCTCATCGCCGTAGTAATAGGGCTCCACTTCTTTATACAAAGCCAGCATACGCGGCACTTTTTCAAGATCAGGGTTTACGGTTTCCCGGATTAACTGATGCTGGGTAGAAATAACGTCTTTCAAAAGGTTAATGTTATCTTCCAGGGTCGCATTTTCCATGATGGAAGAGTCACGCTCCCCACGCATACCTACCGTGATGACGTTTTCCAGATGCCCGTTCCGGGAAAGGCCGTCACGCCAGAAGCGGGTGATACCATCTTTATTGGAACGGAAATTCCAGGCATCTCCATAGGGTGATGAGGGACCACGAAGATGTGAATATTCTTCTCCATGGCGGAGACAGGGTTCGTGATGGCTTGTTCCCATGACAACGCCCCAGCGGTCTGCAAGTTCTGCCGATTCAAGTCCCGGACCATCACAGGCAAAGCAGCTTGCCCACATGGCAGGCCACAGGTAGTTACCTTTCAGTCGCAAAAGCAGCTCAAACACTTCTGCATACAGTTTTGCGTTAACACCGCCAAACCGCTTGGTTGCCCAGGTGCCAAAACTTGGCCATTCGTCATTAATGAAAAATCCCCGGTATTCAACACTTGGTTCCTTGCTGCAGGTAAGCCGTTCCTGCGGAATATCTATCGTTGGCAGATGGGGCGGTTCAAGCCCGGTCCAGTGCATCAGGGGAGAAATTCCTGCATATTCAGAAAGCGAAAAAAGACCGTAGATGGTGCCTCGTTTGTCACTGCCGGCAATAACCAGCGTCTCGTTTACCTGAAACCATCCATAGCATTCCCGCTTTCCCCGGATTTTAGACAGATCAATCAAAGACTGTTCTTCCCACTGATCCAGCTGGAGGCTGTGCCCAATGGTCGCTACAAACACCGGAGTAAGAACACCTGCCGGCATAATATCGTTACCCGTTATAAGGCGCAGGTCTTCCTGAACCTTTCCGGCAATGTCTGCAACTCCCGGATACGCAGTTTCTTCAAAAGTAAAAGGCGACACATGACCGCCAGCTGCAATCCTTAACATGATGCAAACCCCAGAATAGTAAAGTTTTTGCCGGCCTCAGGTTCTATCCGTACATGGTGCACCGCCGGCTCTTCCTGACGAAGCAGAATCAGTGCATTGGAATGAGTCCAGCCTATTTCCCGCGGATTCAATACCCGAACCCTAGTACCATCGACAAAGACATCAGCAGTTCCGGCATCTCCACTGCCGCTGTCTTTCTGAACAATCATCAGAAGCCGGCAGGTAATGTCAAATTCAAAAGGATCTGGAACAGTGGTTTCTTTACCGGCACCGGTATATATCCAGTTATCCGGGAACATGGGTGTCAGATCCCGGTCAAAGTTCCGCTGTACGGCCTGAATATCCGTATCAGTTCCGGTAAAACTGCCGAAAGAAGCATTCTGCACTACCTGCAGATAATTCCGGCGGTCAAAAAACTGCACTTTTTCAAAATCTGCACTCCAGTGCACAGGAAGTTCTGTAATTTCTTCGGTACTGGTGTCATCGGCAGCAACTGTTTCAAAAAGATGCATCAGGCAGTCAGCCATAATGCGGTGTCCCGTATTGCTGGGATGATAGCTGTCATAAAAATACTGGGAACGGCTTACCAGTCTGCCAGTTTCCGGTGTCAGACCAAACTGCCGGGTAAGCGCATTTTTAAGGGAAACCATAGGCAGTTCTGCCAGTTTTCCATAGGGAATGAAGCGGTCCTGCAGGGTGTAGTCATCGGCAAAAACCGAAAACAAAAGTACCACAGCAGGATTACCCGGGCCGTTCCAGATTTTGCGGACCAGACCTTCATAACAGTGTCCCTCAGTTTCATCGCCTGCATCGTTTACAGCAAATTCAACAACTACTAAATCTGGAGCAACAGCTCCGCCGGCAGTAACCTGTTCATCATACCGGACAACGCCCAGCTCACTTGAGGTACCGCCAATACCGGCCTTAACGTAATGCATTTTTTCAGGCGCTGCTGCAAAAGCATCGCGAAATCTGCAGAAAGACTGCCAGGCATAACATTCGCTGTTAATAGGAACAGCTCCAGCTCCCTGCGTAATGCTGCCGCCAATATATGCAACCGTTACATCGTTTCCTTCACGGGCTTTCCTGATGGCTCTCAGAAGGCGTGCAGTGTTTCCGGTCTGGATAAGTGACTGTGCAATCATGGATTTGTATGCCGGTGTATCGAATGCAACGTCTGATTCGCTTTCTTCCTGAGGTACGTCAAAGCCATCCCGAACGTAGATACGTACATTCAGCACGGCAAAATCAATTCCTTCCGGAAATCCAACGGCAAACTGGCCGGTTTTTTCATCATCGTCTGACCAGGAAATGTCATCAAGGTCAAACACCTGCTCAACACCGTTGGCAGGCAGTGTCAGGGTAAAATGGGTACCGCTTATATACGGGTCCGTGTGCCCGTAATGGATCATGGAAAAAGTAAAAGTTGACTGGGCATCTTCTGCACTTACTGAAACACCAATACTGTGAATCAGCTTTTTGAAATCTGCCGTTATGCTGAGCATATGGCGGACTGTTTCATCGGCAATGTTGCCGTTCAAGCGGGCTGCGCTTTCGATACGTCCTGAATCAAGATAAATTTCATCGCGACGGCCACCATCGCCGTAGGTGGTAGATTGGATAGCAAGGTTTTTCAGAAGGTAAAAGCCGGGGCGTTTTTCCCGGGCGTCAGTTGGAGCACGTAAATCTTTTTTCATATGGTTCTTTCCTGATTACGAATATCGGCACTCTTATTCCGATTATAGGGTATCAGATATTTTACCCCGTGTTGAAGATTCGCGGTAACGGGGAAACTTTTGATTTTAGGGGTAATAATTACAGATACGATGCCATCACTTGCACACCGCCCCCCTATTCACTAAGATTAGTCCATGCTAACCAAGAATACATCATTGACTGTTAAAGACCTTTCCATTGGAGAATCCGGCCGTATTACGGTTGTAGGAGGCAAAGACGCCCTTCGTCAGCATTTTCTTGATATGGGTCTTATTCCCGGCAGTATTGTTACTGTCGTTAAATACGCACCAATGGGTGACCCTATTGAACTGAAAGTCTATGATTATTCATTAACACTGCGCCTGGCAGATGCAGCAGAAATCAGCGTAGAAAAGATTACATCGCCGGCATCTGAAGCTGCAGCAGAAATCATCGATATTGCAACCCTGCCAAATCAGGTATGCCATCCCGGTTTAGGCGAAGACGGAAAATTCCATGACAAAAAAGATGAGCATCCGCTTCCAAAAGAGGTTCCCTTAACATTCGCCCTTGCCGGAAACCAGAACTGTGGAAAAACAACCCTTTTTAATGCCCTTACCGGTTCAAACCAGCATGTTGGAAACTTTCCCGGCGTTACTGTAGACAAAAAATCAGGTGCCATCAGAAACGTACCCAACAGTGAAATTACTGACCTGCCCGGCATTTACAGCATGAGCCCCTATACGTCTGAAGAACTGGTTACCCGAAGCTTCATCATCAACAACAAACCTGCCGGCATCATCAATATCGTAGATGCCACCAATATCGAACGGAATCTGTATCTGACCCTGCAGCTTATGGAACTTGAGGTGCCGGTTGTTCTTGCCCTGAACATGATGGACGAGCTTACGGGTAACGGGGGAACTATCCGGGTTAACATGATGGAAGAACTTCTGGGCATTCCGGTTGTTCCCATTACCGCTGCAAAAAATGAAGGTGTCGACGAACTGATCCGTCATGCCGTACATATTGCTAAATATCAGGAAAAACCAGGCCGTATTGATTTCTGCTCGTCAGAAACAAACCCAGACCTGCATAACTGTATTCACAGCGTTATGCATCTTATTACCGATTATGCCGCAAAAGCCGGTATTCCTGTCCGTTTTGCTGCTACCAAAATCATTGAAGGTGATAAGGATCTTGCCCGCTCGCTGAACATTGAATCCGATGATATGGCGGCCATTGAGTCCATCATTGTCCAGATGGAAAAGAAAACCGGACTTGACCGTTCTGCAGCCATTGCAGAAATGCGTTTTACCTTTATCCGTGCTCTGGTGGCAAAAACCGTTAAAAAGCCTCATGAAAGCAAGGAACATGTACGAAGCCGCCACATTGACAAAGTGCTGACCGGAAAATGGACAGCACTGCCGTCTTTTGTGCTGATTATGGCGCTGGTATTTTTCCTGACCTTTAACGTCATAGGAGCATTTTTACAGGGGATTCTTGAAACCGGTATCGAAAAATTTACAGACTTAACCGATGCTGCCATGACCAGCTGGAATATTAATCCAGCCATTCATTCACTTGTCATAGACGGCATATTTAGCGGTGTAGGCAGTGTTCTTTCGTTCCTGCCCGTCATCATTACCCTGTTTTTCTTTCTTTCACTGCTGGAAGACACCGGCTACATGGCTCGTGTTGCATTCATCATGGACAAACTGCTCCGACGTATAGGACTTTCAGGCCGGAGTATCGTTCCCATGCTCATTGGATTTGGCTGTACTGTGCCAGGCGTTATGGCAACCCGAACATTGCCTTCTGAACGCGACCGCAAAATGACCATACTGCTGACGCCTTTCATGAGCTGTTCCGCAAAACTGCCTATTTACGGCTTTTTCTGTGCAGCCTTTTTCCCACGATATGCCGGGTTTGTCATGATTGGACTGTATCTTCTGGGTATTCTGACAGGTATTATTACGGCCCATCTTTTTAAGAAAACCCTGTTCAAAGGCGAAGCAGTTCCTTTTGTTATGGAACTTCCTAACTACCGTCTTCCAGGGGCTAAAAATGTCGGACAGCTACTGTGGGAAAAGACCAAAGACTTTCTGACAAAAACATTCACCGTTATTTTTGTGGCTACCATTGTCATTTGGTTCCTGCAGAGTTTTAGCTTTACCATGCACCTGGTAGATAACTCTCAGGACAGTATTCTGGCAGTAATCAGCGGTGTTATCAGTCCTGTTTTCAAGCCGCTGGGCTTTGCTGACTGGCGTATCACAACATCACTTATCAGCGGGTTTCTGGCCAAAGAAAGCGTTGTTTCAACATTAACCGTTCTGTTCAACGGTGCGTCTCTTACGTCCCTTTTGACCACCGGTTCTGCCTGTGCACTGCTGGTATTCTGCCTGCTGTACACTCCGTGCGTAGCAGCCATTGCAGCCGTTAAACGGGAACTGGGCGGCAGACAGGCATTAGAACTGGTTCTGTTCCAGTGTGTTGTGGCATGGATCTGTGCATTCATAATCCGCATCATTCTGTTGCCCTTTGGCCTGTAAGGAAACCTACTACATGAATATTCAAAGCTGGATTATTCTTGCAATAGTAGCCGCATGTGTCGTGCTTGCCATAAAGATTTACCGCAGAAAAGGAACTACCTGCAGTTGTGGCAGCGGAAGTTCAGAAGGCTGCGGGTGCGGCTGTTCCGGCTGTGCCAAGTCAAGAAGCTGCAGTAAAAAATAACCTCTGTATCTGATATTTTGTAGTATACTGTGATGTACACAATTATCAGAAAAGAGGCTGCTGCATGAAAAAGCATTTTAAATGGATTCTTTGCGTTTTACTGGTACTTATTCTTATACCAGTAACCTATGTTGCCTACGTTTTCATTGCCTACAACCGTTTGCCTGACAATATAACTCTTACACCAGAAGCCGGTGGAACTCTTTCTGCAGTTTCTTCAGAAAAAAGCTACACAATACTTACCCAGAATATTGGTTTTGGTGCCTACACCGATGATTTTACTTTCTTCATGGATGGGGGAAAGGAATCTCGTGCCCGCAGCAAAGAAAGCATCAAATTCTGTCTTGATCAGGCTGCAGGTGTTATCGGCCCCTACGAAAGTGATTTTATCCTGTTTCAGGAAGTTGATACTGACAGTACCCGTACCTTTCATCTGAACGAACTTGCTATGCTGAAAAACCTGTTCCGCGGTTACAGCACAACCTATGCCCAGAACTTCAACAGTCCCTATCTGTTCTGGCCCTTACTGCAGCCACATGGGGCAAGCAAAGCAGGCATTGCAACTTTTTCACGCGTAAACATAACATCAGGACTTCGCCGCAGTATCCCCATTTCAGAAAGTTTTTCAAAGATTTTTGATCTTGACCGCTGTTACAGCCTGAGCCGCGTACCGGTATCCAACGGAAAGGAACTGGTTCTTTTTAACGTGCATCTTTCTGCTTATGGAGCCGGAGCAAACATTAAGGAACAGCAGCTGATCAAACTGTTTGGCGATATGAAAGCTGAATACGAAAAAGGTAATTACGTTGTATGCGGCGGTGATTTTAATGCCGACTGGACCGGTGACAGCCGTAAAATTCTGTATCCTCATGATTACCCGGAAGCAGGATGGACCATGCCCTTCCCAGACGAACTGATTCCAGCAGGTCTGGTAAAATGTGTTGATTACACCAACGGTAAGATTCAGCCCACTGCCCGCGACTGTGACCGCCCCTACAAGCCAGGAAACTTCACACTTATTGTAGATGGATTCATTGTGTCAGAAAACGTAACCGTAGAATACCTTGAAAACGTACAGACCGGCTTTGCCTACTCTGACCACTGTCCCGTAATGATGCGCTTCTCGCTGAACTGAAAAAAGCGGCAGATTCAACGAACCTGCCGCTATGAAAACGCTTACAAGCTATTATTTACTGCTGCAATTAGGGCATGCACCGCAGCTGGCGCAGTTGCAGCCACAGGAAGACTTACCTGCCTTCTTATCTTTTCTCAACTTGAAAAAAATTCCGAATACCACTGCCAGTAATACCGCGCCTACAATAAAGTTTCCCATGACTACACCTCCATTCGATTAATTATGTTCAGCTGCGTTCAACAGCTTCTTTATATGGTTTGAACAACTGCCAGCACATGCAGACAATAATCAGCACTGCGATGATGGCTCCAGCCACATTTCCGCTACCTGCACACAGGCTGCCGAACTGATTTACCAGGAATCCGATTACCCAGGCAAAACCGCACTGATACCCGATGGCAAACCAGAACCATTTTTTACTCTTCATTTCCCGTTTAATGGCACCCATGGCAGCAAAACAGGGAGCGCACAGCAGGTTGAAAATCAGGAATGCCATACCGGTTACCGGAGTAAAAGTTTCTGCAAGAACTTCATACACATTGCCGGTTGCACCGTACAGAATACCCATGGTACCAACAATGTTTTCTTTGGCTACAAGGCCGGTAATGGTAGCAACTGCTGCTTCCCAGGTACCGAATCCCAGCGGTGCAAAAATCCATGCAAGGCAGCTGCCGATTTTAGCCAGAATACTTAATGAAAGTTCATCTTCTTCCAGCATGCGGAATCCATCGTCAGTAAAGCCGAAGAAACTGGTGAACCATACAAAGATGGTAGAAAGCAGAATGATGGTTCCGGCTTTCTTAATGAATGACCAGCCACGTTCCCACATGGAGCGCAGCACATTCTTCAGCGGCGGCATATGGTAAGCAGGCAGTTCCATTACGAATGGTGAAGGCTGACCTGAGAACATGGGGGTCTTTTTCAGCATGACACCAGAGATAATGATTGCAGCCATTCCGATAAAATAGGCACCGGTACTTACCCATGCACTGCCGCCGAAAATTGCACCGGCAATCATGGCTATGAATGGTACTTTTGCCCCACAGGGGATAAAAGTCGTAGTAATGATGGTCATGCGGCGGTCCCGTTCATTTTCAATGGTGCGGCTGGCCATAATACCGGGAACACCACAACCGGTTCCCACCAGCATAGGAATGAACGATTTTCCGCTGAGACCGAATTTTCTGAAGATGCGGTCAAGAACAAAGGCAATACGTGCCATATATCCGCAGGCTTCAAGGAAAGCAAGCAGGAAGAACAGAACCAGCATCTGAGGAACGAATCCCAGAACCGCACCGACACCGGCAACAATACCGTCCAGAATCAAGCCCTTCAGCACATCTGATGTGTCCAGAGCATCAAGAGCAGCTTCTATAAGGACTGGAATACCGGGTACCCACACGCCAAAGTCGGCAGGATCTGGTTCTTCGTTATCTTCAAGCCAGGCAACAGCGTCCGTATACTGTTCAATACTGGCTGTTTCATACGTAATTTCAAGGGTTTCTTCATCTTCAACGGCATATTCAAAACTACCGGCGGGTGCTTCCCCTGTTTCTTCTACAATGGCGTTAAAGCCATCAACAATAAGGCTGTTTTCAGTCCATTCATCGGCAGCTTCAGAATATGCTCCTGAACCAATACCAAACAGATGGAAACCATCACCAAAAAGGCCGTCGTTAGCCCAGTCTGTTGCTGCAGCACCAACAGTTACCATAGAAATGTAATATACCAGGAACATAACTACGGCAAAAACCGGCAGACCAAGCCAGCGGTTGGTAACAAAGCGGTCAATTTTATCAGAAGTTGTCAGACCGCCTTTACTCTTTTTCTTATAGCAGGCTTTGATTACAGAGGCGATATAGATATAGCGTTCATTGGTAATGATGCTTTCTGCATCGTCATCCATTTCCTGCTCTACCTTCTCAATATCAGTTTCTATGTGATTCAGAACGTCAGAAGAGAGATTCAGTTTTTTCATGACTTCACTGTCACGTTCAAAAATCTTGATGGCATACCACCGCTGGTCTTCTTCGGCCATGCAGTGAATGCAGGCTTCTTCAATGTGCGCCAAAGCGTGTTCTACGGAACCACTGAAGGTATGCTGAGGAATGGTATGGCCGCTTTCAGCCTGCTGCATGGTGGCTTCAGCAGCTTCCATGATGCCTTCTTCCTTAAGGGCTGAAATTTCAACCACCGGGCATCCCAGCTGACGGCTCAGTTCTTCCGTATTGATGACATCCCCGTTTTTCCGGACTACATCCATCATGTTGATGGCAATGGCAACCGGAATTCCCAGTTCTACCAGCTGGGTTGTCAGATACAGGTTGCGCTCCAGATTGGTACCATCAATGATATTGAGAATGGCATCCGGCTGTTCTTCAAGCAGGTACTTACGGGCAACTACTTCTTCCAGACTGTAGGGAGAAAGTGAATAAATACCGGGAAGGTCAGTGATGGTAACGTCAGTATGTTTTTTCAGTTTGCCTTCTTTTTTTTCAACGGTAACGCCCGGCCAGTTTCCGACAAACTGGTTAGAGCCGGTAAGGCCATTGAACAATGTGGTTTTACCACAGTTAGGATTTCCTGCCAATGCAATTTTCATTCTGCCACCTCAATCAGTTCTGCGTCTGCTTTACGAAGACTCAACTCATACCCGCGAACGGTTAATTCCATAGGATCTCCCAGTGGGGCAACTTTCCGTACAAAAATTTCTACGCCCTTGCAGATACCCATATCCATAATGCGTCGCTTTAATGCGCCTTCTCCGTTAATTCTGCTTACAACAGCAGATTCTCCAACTTTTACTTCTTTCAACGTTTTCATATCAGTATCCTTTTTGCCATATCCTCATTAATGGCAATACGTGATTCTTTAACATTCACGATCAGGTTCCCGGCAAGAGAGTTCACAATGCTGACTCTGCCACCTACCACAAACCCAAGATTTTCCAAATGCTGCTTAACTTCAGCACTGCCACCGATTTTTTTAATGGTGTTTTCTTCACCTACATCTGCTAAACAAAGAGGCATCATTCTGTTTCCTTTTTTAATAGTGGCTATGTCCGTAAAAAGTGTTGCTTATTGTCACCCTGAACTAGTTTCAGGGTCTCATCATAAGTCCACAAATCTACCGGATTGCCAGTACATGCAAAAACGCTCGATAACGTCGCTATTGGTGAATCCCGGCATGGAAACTATATAACGTCCATGCTGGCCGCATGGAC
>JAZLGC010000038.1:0-11002 GCA_045616125.1 Treponemataceae bacterium
CCTACGGTACCAACAACGAACTTGGTTTTGACTACCTGCGTGACAACATGCAGATTTCTCTTGAACAGAAAGTTCAGCGGGGATTTAACTTCTGTATTATCGACGAAATTGACTCCATCCTCATTGATGAAGCACGTACCCCTCTGATTATTTCTGGTCAGGGAGAAGATGACACCGCCAAGTTCTACGATGTAGACAAATTTGTAGGACAGCTTGAAGAAGCCCAGAAGAACCCGGAAACCGGTGATTATCCTGATGAAGCACAGGGAGAAGAGATTATCGGGGATTATAAACTGGATGAAAAATCAAAACGGGTATCATTTACCGATGCCGGTATGCTGAAAATTGAACAGATTCTCTTAAAACACAACCGCATTACCGGAAGCCTCTTTGACGAAAACAACTTTGAGTACATCCACTACTTTACCCAGGCAGTACGTGCCCACACCTTGTATAAGAATGATGTTGATTACGTTGTAAAGGAAGGTCAGGTTCAGATTGTTGATGAATTTACCGGCCGTATTCTTGAAGGAAGACGGTATGGAGA
Organism: Treponemataceae bacterium; assembly: GCA_045616125.1. GTDB lineage: Bacteria > Spirochaetota > Spirochaetia > Treponematales > Treponemataceae > Treponema_I. The sequence continues at coordinate 548 of JAZLGC010000038.1, forward strand.
CGGTCTGCATCAGGCAATCGAGGCAAAAGAACACATCCGCATTGCACAGCGTAACAGAACCCTTGCAACCATTACATTCCAGAACTTCTTCCGTATGTATGCAAAACTGTCAGGTATGACCGGTACTGCAGAGACTGAAGCAGTAGAATTCAACAAAATCTACAATCTTGATGTTGTGGTAGTTCCAACCCATAAACCGGTTGCCCGTATTGATGAAAACGATGAGGTATACCTTACCGAAAACGATAAGTGGGAAGCTATCTGTAACGAAATAATCGAAGCCCACAAAAAAGGACAGCCTGTTCTGGTTGGTACGGTATCTATTGAAAAATCAGAGCATCTGTCTGCCCTTCTTACCCGGAAAGGTATCCGGCATGAAGTATTGAATGCCAAAAACCATGCCCGCGAAGCACTGATTATTGCTGAAGCTGGTGCAAAAGGTGCCGTAACTATTGCAACCAACATGGCTGGTCGTGGTACCGATATTAAATTGGGCGGTAACCCGGAATTCCGTGCCCAGAAAAAGGCAGGAACTGAGGCAACTCCGGAACAGTATGCTGCAGCCTTTGCAAAAGAAAAAGAGCAGTGGCTTAAAGACTATGATGAAGTAAAAGAAGCCGGTGGTCTGTATGTCATTGGTTCAGAACGCCATGAATCACGCCGTATTGATAATCAGCTGCGTGGTCGTTCTGGACGTCAGGGGGATCCGGGACGCAGTAAGTTCTTCATCAGTATGGATGACGACCTGATGCGCCTTTTTGGTGGTGAACGCCTGAAATCTATTATGAGCCGTATCGGTATGGAACCTGGCGAACCTATTTACCACCCTATGCTGACCAAAGGTATTGAAAGAGCCCAGACAAAAGTTGAAGAACGCAACTACGAAATCCGTAAACACCTGCTTGATTACGATGACGTTCTGAACGAACAGCGCAATACCATCTATAAACAGCGCGATGATATTCTGGCTGACAGTGAACTTGCCGTGCGTGTACTGAACAATGCCCACGATGATGTTGAAGATCTGGTTAGTGAAGCCATGAACACCATCAAAAAAGATCCAACCGATGGTCTTACTGCGCTGTGTGCTGAATTAAAACAGCGGTATGGTCTTATTATGGATCCTGCTACCCTTTCCAATGGAAAAATTACTGAAGAAAGCCTAAATGAACAGATTTTTGGAGCTTTGAAGGCAGATATTTCCAATAAAGAAGAATTGGCCGGCAAACAGAATCTTAATATGTTCATACGATATCAGTACATTCAGGATATTGACCGAAAATGGCTTGATCATCTGGAACAGCTTGAAGGACTGCGTGAAGCCGTTCACCTGCGTTCATACGGAAGCAAGAATCCATTAACTGAATATAAAATTGACGGTTTTAATATTTTCTACGATATGATGGATCAGATTCGTGCTGATATCTTGTCGCGCGTATTCAAAGTGAAAGTTCAGACAGGCCCCGTTGAACGTGCATCGGTATCCCGTGCCCGCAACATGAATGCACAGCATAACGCCATGCAGTCATTTGATGGCAATGCAGCTCGCGCAGCTGCTGACAAGAGTCCTATGGCACAGAGACGTCAGGGAGAAAGTGTTACCGTTGTACGCAATGCTCCAAAAGTTGGCCGGAATGATCCTTGTCCATGCGGAAGTGGAAAAAAATACAAAAATTGTTGCGGACGTTAAGGTCTGACACTTTTTTCTTTTGAAAACATCAGATTTGGGATACAATTAAAACATTCTAAGGAGAGAGTCTATGGATGCTGCGATTGTAAATCCCTTTCTGACAGCTGGAATGAAAGTGTTTTCCAACATGTTTGGAATGGAACCACAGCCTGGAACTCCCTATGTACTTGACCGAAATGGCAGCCACCGTTGGGAAGTTTCAGGTATTCTGGGTATTACCGGAGATAGCACAGGAGTTGTTGCGTTCCGCCTTCATAAAGTTCTGGCAAATAAAATGCTTCAGCATTCAGGTGTTACCATGCCTGAAAAAACTGAAGACCGTGAACAGCTGGCAATTCAGTTGGTAAGTGAATTTACCAATATTATATCAGGTAACGCCGTTTCTCAGATAAAACTGTATGACCTTGATATTTCACCGCCTGTTGTTGTTTCAGGCCCTGATCACGTTATTTCATGGCCTCAGGGATTTCCTATTGTAGCAATCCCCTTTACAACCCAATACGGCCCCTACGAGGTCGATGTCTGCTTTAAATAAACTGATTTAAGTCAGCGTCACCCTGAACCTGTTTCAGGGGCTCACACAGTTTACTAAAACTTACAGGAAACGCCTGCAACAACCTGAAAGTCAAACTGATTATTGCCCTTGTTCTGATAATCCGCATTCCAGATGTTTATTGCATCAAGCTGGGTGTACAGTTTGACATTATCCATGGGATAATAATAGGCAGATACACCAACATCCAGGGTGTTTTGGGTACCCTGTCGTTTTGCAAGTTCATTTTCTTCGGGCGTAGCATCAGTTGTAGGAATGTATTCTTTAGTTGGTAGTTTAAAAGCCATGAACGTTGACTTTCCTAACTGTCTCCACCGGGCATCAGCATTCATAGTTCCGTGAATCATATAGAACAGGTTAGCCTCAATACCTTTCATTTTTTCAGAAACAACATCCTTATAACCAAAATTCAAATTACCTGTAATAACATCTCCTCCATAGGGATACCCTAGGAAATATTTATCAAAATGTACCGATCTATCGTTTATGGTATGAAGAGTATTTCTGCGGATGGCAACAACATAGTCAATGGAATAACCTGAGCCACCGGCTGATCCAGAAAAAGAACCATCATTTCTCAGGTAGATAAAAGGGTCAGCAGCTACACCTTCTAAAGATCCATACAACACACCTTTTGAGGTTGGTATCTGCAATTTAGTTCCCAATAATAGTGCCCGAGCATTTGGATTAGCCGAGTTATCTTCAACTTTTGAGGCATCAGGTTCTCCTATAAAAGAAAACTCATCAAGCAAAAACTGACCGTAGAAGTTGAGACCTGGTAATACAGTGTAATCAAATTCTAAAGAAGCTGTCGAATTTGCCATGCTGCGGCAGGTATAATTATGATAAATAGTCAGAGGATTTACATACGTCAGGTCTACATGCATATCATCAGATTGATAAATGATGGCTTCAGTGATGTAGAACCGAAGTTTTTCTGTTGGAATAACTTCATACCGATGAGCCTGATAAAATTTTAAACCTTTATTTACTTGGGTTTGACTTGTATTAGTATAATTCATGGGATGAGGAAAAAAATCCAGCAGGTAGGTATATTTAAAACTTGGATAAAAGACACCAAACTGCATGAAATTGTGATATGGCAGTGTATCACTGATGGTAAGGTTGCCGGTAACGCCATTTCCCCAGGAAATTCTGTCTTTTCCCAACATTAATGCCCAGTTTGTTCCCCCAATTGATCCTATTGCTTTATCAGGGAATGAATTATACATTTCCTGCGTATCAAATTTAAAATTCTGAAAGCCTGGAATATTACAAAGGACACTATTTGAACCAAAAGAATAGTTTGTAATCTCAAAGTTTCTGGCATTAAGGCCTACATCGCTATAAAAGGTATTGGTGAACCCCTCAATTTCGCAAGTATAGAAGTTCTGTGGAATCCTGGTACGGAATACAGAGAAATCACGCTTATTTTCAACTGATGTATTTGAGTGAACATACAACTCAGGAACTATGTTCTGCGTTATCTGAACCCGTATTTTATCTTCTGTATCCTGAATCGAATACTCCATGAGATTTGCTTCAAGGCTATGTAGTAACGGCAACAATGATGCTGGAATCTGTGATTCGTCTATTTGATGCAGGTACATGAGTAATTCGCTACCTGACCAGGGGCCTGTTGAAGAGGGAAATGCATAGCCTGCAGACAAATACAAAATACGTATCTGTTCATATTCCGGGCTGTCAGCTCCATATAAGCGAAATGATTTATCTGCACAAAAGAGGAGAAATGAGAAATTCAACAAAAACAGAATGGTTATAAGTAATTTTTTCATCTGCGACAAATCCTTTTTTTCTATACTAACAAATACCATTCTTTCCTACTAGATAGACACATTGAAAATACATTGATTATGAGTTACAAATAAACCCATGAATACTTATAAAATAAATACAATCTTTGTTTCCTTATTCCTTAGTTTTTTCATTACACTGCCATTGCCAGCACAGTCAGGAGTAAATCCACAAGACTCTTTCTATACCAATGCGAAACGTTGGGAATTACTTGGATTAACAAAACAACTGCCTACTTACCGACCTTATCCAGCTTTTATCATTGAATCAATTTTAAATGACGTTACATCTTCTGATGACCCTGTTGAGAAAGCAATTGCAGAATCATACCGTACAGAACTTTTTAATCATATCATTAATCCTTATGGAAAAACTGTATATTCTTCGTTAGTTTCTGAAAAAAGCAGTTCTTTTAACCAGTATGGATTACAGGGAAATCTACTTCTTTCTGATGCCTGTTCCTTCTCGTATTGGGGTGCTGGTGTCATGACAAATACACTAACACCTGTTAAGCCCTATGGAACAGGTCCATTTGCAGATTACGTACCAGATACACAGCTATTTGGGAAATGGGTTTCACTGATTGAAACAAATACTGTTTTTTCCTTTGGTAAACAGAACCTCTATCTCCAAAGCGGGATTTCAAGAACCGGATACGGTGAGAATATTGATGATGGTCTGGTTCTAAGCCCTCAGGCCTTTCATGCGCCTTATATTCTTTTTAATGCAAACAATGACCGATTGCGATATACTCAGAGTCTTTTCAGATTTTTACCTACCGATGGTAACGGCGTAATTTCAGCAAGTACAGATGAAAAACTTATGTCATTCCATTCCGTTGAATATACCCCATTCACACATCTTTCTATCAGTTATTATGAAAGCATGATTTTCGGTCACCGATTAGAATTGTCCTATTTGTTACCATCTTTATTTATTACATCTCAAGCTTTTTCATACTTTTCTGATAACCTGCTGATGGGAGTTAATGCCACTTACCGCACAAATAACATCTCATTGTATGCAGACTTGTACATCGATGATTTAAGCATTGGATCAATAGTAAAACTGAACCCTGAAGCTCGTTTTACCCATTCCCAAATGATCGGCATTAATTATGCTCCTCAAATTCTGCCTTCTTCTCTTTTTTCTTGTGATTACACTCTGGTTACTCCATGGATGTATGGTCATAATGATGGATCTCCATTCACCAGTACAGTCAACTATCAGAATTGCACTAATAATGGATCAAATTCTGGAACACAACTTGATCCTAACAGCCATCGAATCAATTTAAAAGTATCCCTTTCAGAGGGACTTTTATCAGGATTTTCAGCAGATTTCAGCGCAGTATTCATTCAGCACGGAAATATCAGTGAAACTCTGGCAACAGATGAGGCTGTATCAATTCTTAGATATAACGGTAATTACAATAACGGTAATTACAAAACTGATGGTTCTATTAATCAACAAGAAAGATACTACACATTAGATAATGAAGGTAATAAAGTATTGTCAAATTTGAACAGTTATCTGAACAAATTCCAGTTCCTTGAACAAGACACCATTAAATCAGTACTGCAGCTTACCTCAAATGTTGCTTACAACATTACATTCTCAGATTATTTTAAAACAAACATTGGTCTTTCATATACTTTTGAGTACATCAGAAATGATGGTGTAGAAAGAGATATTTTTACAAGTTACAGTCCTGATGCATCAGCTGAAACGGTACAGAATGACCTAACAAACTGGAGAAATGGCATCATTCCTGAAACTTTCAATAATTATGTTACCGTGTCATGTAAAATAGTTTTTTGAATGACAGTTTTACAGATTTTGTTGCCCTAAGTGGAATTTTTTAGTATATTTTAAGACATGAACATTGCACTTTTTACTGATTGTTATTTTCCTACTAAAAACGGAGTTGTTACTGTAGTTCATCAGCTACGCGAAAGTCTTGAACAGCTTGGTCACCATGTTGTTGTTGTTACAACAAAGACAGATGGTGATTATGAAGAAGATCCAAATGTCTATAGAGCTTCAAACAGTTTACCGTTTACTTTAGGTGGCGCAAAAGATCAATATGTAGCTTTCATCTGGTGGCCTAAACTAAAACGATTTTTACAGAAACATAATATCGAGATAATTCATTGTCACACCGAACTTTCAGTAGGCATTATGGGATACCGTGCAGCCAGAAAACTCAATATACCCTGTGTTATGACAACCCATACTATGTGGGAAGATTACATAAGAAATTATCTTCATCTTTTCGAGAACCTACTTCCTATCCAAATGCTCTACCCATACTTGCATCATATCTACAAACATTTTCCATGTTTGATTGGTGTATCGAAAAAAGTACGTTCTTATAACAAGCGTGACTATGTTGCCCCACAAGTTCCTTGTGTAGTAATTCATAATTCCCTGGATCCACTGAAGTTTATTAATGTAACTTCTGACAATGAACAGCTTAACAAAGCTAAAGAATTACGCAAATCTTTAGGCATCAAAGATGATGAAATCATGATTCTTAATGTTGGACGAATTGCAGTTGAAAAGCGTTCATTGGATCTTTACAACAATATCATTACTGTTCTTGAACAGAATCATAAAACCAAAATGGTTTTTGTTGGTGATGGACCAATTTTTAAGCAGTTGGTAAAAAGTGCTTCACATACCAGTGTAAAAGATCAAATTATTTTTACCGGATTTGTAGAATGGAAAAATATCAGTACCTATTATAGAGCTTCTGATATTTTTGTAACTGCATCAACAACAGAAACTTTTGGTATGACTATAATTGAAGCATTTACCAATAATACCCCTGTTGTGTGTTCTCAAGATGAAGCCTATTCAATCAGTGTTCAAGATGGAGTAACTGGTTTTCAAACAACTTCTGATGATGATTTTTCTGAAAAAGTATTGCTCTTGGCTAATGATAAAGATTTGAGAGAAAAGCTTGGAAACAATGGAAAAACAAAGTCTCTGGAATTCTTACCTGACGTTTTTGTCAAACGTCATCTCCACCTCTATCAAGCCCTTATAGATACTCATGGTAAAACCATGATTGATGAAGAAAAAATTCAGAACGAACTTGATAAGATAAGCATACAATGAGAAAGTTTCAGTTTTTTTACTTAAACACTGGCGGCGGTCATCGTTCTGCCGCCAAAACGCTCAAGGCAATTTTTGAAGAAAAATATCCTGATGCTGATATCCAGCTGGTAAATGGTTTTGCAAAAAACAATTATGTTTGTAATTTCTTTTTTGAAGATTTTTATCATTTTGCCTGTAACTGGTGCCAATCTGCATTCAGCTTAGCTTACAGACAAACTCAACCAAAAGTATCACAATATATCAGTCATAATGCATTAAGCTGGTTGACTATACCATATCTTGAAAAAGTTATCCGCGAATATGAGCCGACTGATATTGTTTGTTTTCATTTTGCACTCGAAGTTGCTTTGAAACGTGCTATCAGACATGTAAATCCTAATATCAAAATTACAACTATTGTTCTTGACCCGTATACATTACACACTTCCTGGGTCTACTGTAAAGATATGGATTATCTGTTCTTTTCTGAACAGGCTAAAAAATATGCAGTAGAAAAAGGTGGCATGCCTGCTGACCGTGGAACTGTTGTTCCTTTTCTCTTAAATCAGAAATTTCGGGATATTCCAACTGAAGACGAAATTATTGCATTAAAGAAGAAACATAATCTGCCTTTAGACAAAAAAATCTGTCTTTTAACCGGTGGTGGTGAAGGATTACCAAAAATGATCCCTATCATTAACCGTTTTGCCATTCACAATGTAGATTTCGCTATCATAGCAGTTTGTGGACGAGACCGTTCATTAAAGAAATATCTCGATACTCTGGCGAAAGCAAAGAAAAATCTTGATCTGAGGGTGTATGGTTTTGTAGACTTTATGCCTGATCTCGTTAAAGTCTGTGACTGCGCTGTAATAAAAGCTGGACCGGCCTCTCTTATTGAAGTACTGGTTCAGAAAAAGCCTGTTGTTATGTGTCACTTTATTTACGGTCAGGAATTGGGAAACGTTGAATTTGCAATCCAGAATGATGTTGGATCGTTTACCAGAAAGCCTCATGATATCTGTAAATCCGTAGAACACATTTTAACAGACGATGCATATGCCAGCCGGAGAAAACACAATTTCGACAATCTGCCACTTGATTGCGACAGTGTCAAAATTGCTGACTGGTTAATGGCCAAAGTGTAATTATCATTACATTATTTTAAAGCCCCGGATGTTTCCGAGGCTTTTTCATTTCAAATAGCACTAGTCATTTTCTAAGCAGAAGCAAGAACCATTTCTGCAAGATCCTTAACTTTCTCTACTGGAAGCTTCAGTATATCTGCAATCTGCTCGACTGTCATATTTCCTGTTTTAATTAATCCCTGAATAATTTTGGCTTCACCACGAGCTTCACCACGAGCTTCTACTGTATCTAAAAAATCACACATATTTACACCTCCTTTTCTGCTTGAGATAGTCTCATTATACATAGTTCCAAACTTGTTGTCATTCGTCAGAACCTGCATCAATTTAAAAAACTCATCAACATGCTTAATGGTATCTTTGGTTCCGCGATAGTCAGGAATCTTTTTCCGTTTTGCATGTACTGGAAATCCGGTAGATTTGTGGAGTTTTGATGAGACCCTGAAACTAGTTCAGGGTGACTATTCTGGTTAATGGCCAAAGTGTAATTCACGCATGCCTTCAACTTCGTCACAAACGGGTTGCAGACTGCAGGCTGCACAGTCCATAAGAACATTTTTAGAAATGTGGTCAATGGTTTGAGTAATCTGCTCAGACTTTTTGATACTGGCTTCAAGTGCTTTATAGTCAAAGTCTTTTAATGTAACGTAATACATTGAAACGGCTTTGACTTTTTTATTAGTCTTAAAGCCATCTATCATCATATTTCCGGTTTTAGCAAAAGAAAGGCCTTTCTTTAACGCAGCTTTCCCTACCCGCACCGACTCTTTTCCCCTGCTGGCTGAAACCCGCATCATGAATCCTTCAGGGAAAAAATGATAGCGGGTAAATTCCAGGTTTCTGATGGCACTGTACAGTTTTTCACCTTCACCCAATGTATCTTGGTCAACGCGGACAAAGGTAACACGGGCAAAAGGAGTATCTGAAGATATTTCTGTTAGATCAGAACCTATTACTGAAAGACTATCCTGAGGCACTAATGATTCGTTTGCAGTTATTACGGTACAGCCTAATCCTGGCAGCAGGTCAGATCCCAGTTCATAGGCCATTTCACTGCGTAATATCATTGTTTCCTTGCCCGTTTCGGGCCAATTTGTTTTTTCAATCGGTAGTTTTTTTTGTTCATAACGGGAAAACAAATCCTGCATTCCCGCTATGGTATCATCATATAGTTTCATGAATTCCTGTTTTAACTCATTACAGATGCTTGTCGCGCTTAATTTTATCGTAGTGTTTCTGGAACAGTGGATAGAGTGCAGCAGTCAGCTTCATATCCAGATTGAAGAAATATACAACAAACAGCAGTACAAACAGAATAGCTGCAACAATCAGAACCCATTTAAGAATTGATAAGAAAATCATTTGGCAAGTCCTTTCTGGCGAGCATATTCTGCAGCTCCCAGAGCACCCATCAGCTGTGGGTCAATAGGAAGATCTACAACTTTAAGATTCAGAACACTTTCAATGGCAGCTTTAAGACCGGCATTCTTAGCACAACCACCGGTAAGGGTAATACTGTCAACAGCACCGGCTTTCTTGGACATAACAAAGCAGCGTTTGGCAACAGAAAGCTGAATACCAGCAGCAATTTCATCCATGGGTTTACCTTCACCAACCAGAGAAATAACTTCTGATTCTGCAAATACAGTACACTGAGAAGTAATCGGAATAACGTTCTTTGCTTTCAGTGAAAGATTGCTGAATTCCGTCAGATCCATTTCAAAGGCACGTGCCATGGCTTCGTAAAAACGGCCGGTACCAGCGGCACATTTATCGTTCATGGCAAAGTTCTGAACGGTACCATCAGTATCAATGGCAATGCCTTTTACGTCCTGACCACCAATATCGATAATAGCCTTAACGGCTGGATTTGCTACGTGAACGCCCATGGCATGGCAGCTGATTTCCGAAATGTTTTCGTCAGCAAAAGGAACCTTGTTACGGCCATATCCGGTACCAACCAGATATGTCAGGTCTTCTGCCGATTTCAGTTCAGGAACTTTTGCAACAGCCTGGTCCAGAGCATCCTGAGCTGAAAGAACTGAATTAATGCGGCTGCGCAAAGTTACGTCTGCAACCATTTTTCCAGTTTCATCAATGATTACGCATTTAGTATACGTACTTCCACTATCACATCAAGTCGGATC
>JAZLGC010000039.1:0-22730 GCA_045616125.1 Treponemataceae bacterium
TCGCTATTGGTGAATCCCGGCGTAGAAACTATGTATAGTCCATGCTGACCGCATGGACGCCGGGCTTCAACAATTTTTGTCTGTACTGTCCCTCCTCTCGATTTGTGGCATTCCTGTACAATCTTTGTTGCTGTGTAGCATTCAGCAACACTTTTTTCGGACATCGCCATATAAAAAAAGGAGGTTGCCGTACGGTAGCCTCCTTTTTTTTCATCATGACATATTAAACGTTCAAACTTAAAAGACGCTGACAGGCTTCTATCACTGCCTCACGATGACCGAATGCACTGAAACGGATGAAGCTTTCTCCGGCAGGACCGAATCCCGAACCTGGTGTTGTTACTACGTTGCACTGATCAAGGATTGCGTCGAATACATCCCATGATTTGCGTCCGGGGAATTTTACCCATACATAGGGAGCATTGTCTCCACCGAATACTTCTACACCAAGTTTCTTAAAGTGATCAGAAGTAACAGTGTCGCGGATAATGCGGGCGTTTTCCAGATAAAAATCGGTAAGACCACGCATTTCTTTCATGCCTTCCTCACTGAGAGCAGCCATACCACCGGCCTGTGCAATGTTTGAAGCTCCGTTAAACAGTGTGGTATTAACGCGCTTGTAGTCAGCATTTACTGAACTGCCATCTTCATATACCAGATCTTTTGGAACAACCGACCAGCCAAGACGAACACCGGTAAATCCGGCAGGCTTACTGAAACTGTTGATTTCAATAGCGCAGGAACGGGCACCTTCAATTTCGTAAATGGTCTTTGGCAGTTTTTCATCGCGGATAAAGCAGGCGTATGCAGCATCAAAAATGATGATACAGCCGTGTGCTTTGGCATATTCAACCAGTTTTGTCAGTTCTTCGCGGGTAGAAGCAGCGCCGGTAGGGTTGTTTGGAGAACAGAAATAAATCAGGCTGTTATCCGGTACAACGCTTAAATCTGGGAAGAAATTGTTTTCTGCAGTACAGGGCATGTACACAATACCGCCATAACCGTTTTCGCTGTATTTTTCTTTATGAGAACCGGCAGCACGGGAAATTACCGAACCGTCAACATATACCGGATATGCAGGATCCTGAACGGCTACCTGAACACCGCTGCCAAACAGAGTCTGAATGCGGGCAATATCACATTTTGCACCATCAGAAACAAATACTTCATCAGCAGAAACATTGGTGTACCAGGTTTCTGCAATTTTTGCACGAAGATCATCATTTCCGCACTCTTCACCGTAACCGGAATAACCGGCAGTAGTGGCAAGACCGGCAGCAAAGTCTACCATTGCTTTATCAATGGATGGTGTTAATGGTTCAGTAGTGTTGCCAATTCCCAGGCTGATGATTTTTGCATCCGGATGAGCAGCCTGATATTCACGGCGGCGACGTGCAACTTCTGGAAACAGATAGCCGGCAGTAAGTTCTGCAAAGCCGGAATTTCTCTTAATCATAGTATATCTCCTTGTCAGGGCCACTGAGCCTGTCGAAGTGACACTGGTAATTCGAACCCTTCGACAGGCTCAGGGATCCTTGAATTTATCAGTACTTATTTTTTTGCCGTATCATTGGCGCGGATAGCATTACGCTTTACCTTACCACTGATAGTCTTAGGCAGTTCCGTAACAAATTCTACAATACGCGGATATTTATACGGAGCTGTTTCATTCTTAACGAATGTCTGAATTTCTTTTACCAGTTCATCGCTGGCAGTATAGCCTTTTGCCAGAACGATGGTAGCTTTTACAACCTGTCCGCGAATTGGATCCGGCGCACCGGTTACGGCACATTCCAGAACTGACGGATGGCGCTGCAAAACAGATTCTACCTCAAAAGTTCCGATACGGTAACCGGAACATTTGATAACGTCATCACAGCGGCCAACGAACCAGTAGTAGCCTTCATCGTCTACCCATGCCTGATCCCCGGTATAGTAATAACCGTCATGGAAAGCAACAGCTGTTTTTTCAGGTTCACCGTAGTATTCGCATACCAGACCGGGAAAACGGCCGTCAGTATCCGGGAACAGTTCCTTGTTCAGCTTAAAGGCAATCTGGCCAACCTGAGCGATACCAACATCTTCGTTGTTCTCATCAAGCAGGTGCAGGTCGTAGTATGGAGAAGGCTTACCTACACTACCCGGTTTGATTTTTTCACCGTCAAAGTTGAAAATACATACGGTGGTTTCTGTCTGGCCAAAACCTTCGTGAATTTCATGTCCGGTCAGTTCCAGCCACTTATTGAATACTTCATCAGCCAATGGTTCACCGGCAGTTGAACAGTGGGTAAGACTTGAAAGATCGATACCGGAAAGATCTTCTTTAATCAGATAGCGGTAGATGGTTGGTGGTGCACAGAAGGTAGTTACGTGATGTTTTTCTACCTGATGCAGCAGGTCAATGGGCTTGAATTTGCTGTGATAGTCGTATACAAACAGGGCCGTTTCGCAGATCCATTGGCCATAGAGACGTCCCCAGGAAGTTTTTGCCCAGCCGGTATCTGCTACCGTCAGATGAAGACCGCCGTTCTGAACATGCTGCCAGTACTTTGCAGTGGTAATGTGTCCCAGTGGATACAAAAAGTTATGCAGAGCCAGTTTTGGATGTGATGTGGTTCCTGAAGTAAAGTAGCCCAGCATGTAGTCATCATTGTGAGAAACCTGATCCCGAGGAGAGGCAACAAAAGCAGGTGCTGCTTTACAGCCTGCGGTAAAATCATCCCAACCAGCAGGTGGGTTTTCTACCGGTTTATCAACACCGGTAGCGTTTACAAATACATAATGCTGTACAGTTGGAGATTCAGGACGTGCTTCTTCGATATTTTTGATGACACTGGGATCTGTTACGGCAACAATGGCCTTGATCTTTGCAAAGTTGTTGCGGTAAATCAGGTCATCTTTGGTAAGCATATGGCTTGCAGGAATGGCAATAGCTCCCAGTTTATGAAGAGCCATCATACTAATCCAGAATTCATAACGGCGCTGAAGAATCAGCATGACAAAATCCCCGTGACCTATACCTAACGACTGGTAATAGCTGGCGGCGGCATCAGACAGTTCCTTCATTCTGCCGAAAGAAATTGAAATGTAATCATCTTCGTCATTGGTCCATACCAGTGCCGGAGCTTCCGGTTTCTTTGCTGCTATGGCATCCATTACATCGTAGGCAAAGTTAAAGTTTTCAGGGATTGTCAGTTTGTAGTTTTTATAAAAGTCCTCGTAGTTTTCAAAATCCATACGAGGTAAGAATTTTTCTTCCATTTTTAAGTTCCTCAGTTCATATTCATAATAATCGTAATAAATTTGCAGGGGGCGCCGTCAAGGCAGTTCTGTCCATGTGGTTTCATGGAATCAAAATAGACCGAATCTCCTGCACGCAGCTCTACTTCACTTGAACCAATCTGGACTTTCATATGACCTTCAACACAGTAGTTGAATTCCTGTCCGGGATGGGTTGTGGTATGAATGGTTTCAATGTCACCGGGATTAATGGTAACAAGGAACGGATCGATCATACGGTCTGCAAATCCAAAAGCAAGACTTTCAAAGTGATAATCTGAAAGACGGTCTACCGTAGCACCTTTTCCTTTTGGAGTAACAACATAAGAAACTTTACGGGCATCTTCACCGGTAATCAGAGTATTTACGTCCATTTTGTATTCTTTTGCCATGCAGAAAAGAACACTCAACGGAATATCAACTTCACCGGATTCATAGCGGACATATTCTTCCACAGAGACTTTGCAGACCTGAGCGGCCTTCTCGACCGATACATCCAGAATATCACGCAGACCAGCAAGGCGATCTGCAACTGCTTTCATTTCTGAGTTCATAAGAATACCTCCAATAAACACCAAAACCGCAGGTAGCAGATACACTTCCTGCGGATTTGAGTATTATCCGCAACTGCGGACATTTTTTACTTTGTTTTATAACCAGAGCCTCATTCACCAGCGCAACTTCAGCCGGTGAACAAGTTACTGCTTATTATTTGTTTTTCTCGCGGATATCGCGACGCTTAATCTTACCACTGATGGTTTTTGGCAGTTCCTCAACAAATTCAACGATACGTGGATATTTGTAAGGAGCAGTAGTTGTCTTAACAAAGGTCTGAATATCCTTAACCAGTTCCTCACCTGGTTCATAGCCCTTTGCAAGAACGATTGTTGCCTTAACTACCTGTCCGCGAACCGGATCAGGAGCTGCGGTTACTGCACATTCTACTACAGCCGGGTGCTGCATGAGAACACTTTCTACCTCAAAAGTACCAATGCGGTAACCAGAGCATTTGATTACGTCGTCACTGCGACCGGTAAACCAGAAGAAACCGTCCTCATCACGCCAAGCAGTATCTCCAGTCCAGTAGTAACCGTCACGAAGAACATCTGCAGTTTTTTCGGGGTCGCGGTAATATTCGCAGAACAGGCCGGGGAACTTTCCGTTCTTCAGCGGGAATGCGATTTCACCAACTTCACCGTCCTCACACTCGCGTCCTTCATCGTTGAGCAGCACTACATTGTAATATGGTGCAGGCTTTCCGATGGAACCTGGTTTTACTCTCTCATTTCCGAAGTTCAGCAGGGACAGGGTGGTTTCTGTCTGGCCAAAACCTTCACGCAGTTCAATTCCGGTAATATCCTTCCAGCGGTTGAATACTTCATCTGAAAGCGGTTCACCTGCAGTAGAACAGTGTTCCAGACTTTCAAGATTGAAACCGGAAAGGTCTTCCTGAATAAGGAAGCGGTAAATGGTTGGCGGAGCACAGAAACTGGTAATTTTGTATTCCTCAATCTTTTTGATAAGATCAATTGGCTTAAAGCGAGCGTGATAGTCGTAAACAAATACGGCACATTCACAGGTAAGCTGACCATAGAGTTTTCCCCATACAGCTTTACCCCAACCGGTATCTGCAACAGTAAGATGCAGACCGTCTTTTTTTACCTGCTGCCAGTATTTGGCAGTAACAATGTGTCCCAGTGGATAGGTAAAATCATGGGCAACCAGTTTTGGATGACTGGTAGTACCACTGGTAAAGTAAGCCAGCATGTAATCTGAATTACTGTTGATTTCTGCACGTTCTTTTTTGTTGGCAGGAGATTTGAATGCCAGAGCTTTTCCGTTCTGTTCATCTTCCATAACCTTGTTGCAGCCTTCTACAAAGTCTACCCAAGGAGCTTCAAGATCAGGAGTGTCATACACGGTACCGTCCACACCGGTCAGTTTTACACCGCAGGCAAGATCAAAACCATGAGGATTAACACCAATCAGAACTTTTACAGAAGGAGATTCAGGAAGTGAATCTGAAACGTGTTTAATGATATCACCGGCATTTACGGCTACAATACCTTTGATGGAAGCAGCATTGTTACGGTATACGATATCTTCTTTGGTAAGCATGTGGGTTGCAGGAATGACACAGGCACCCAGTTTGTGCAGAGCCAGAATTGAAATCCAGAATTCGTAGCGGCGCTGCAGAATCAGCATTACCATATCACCTTTACCGATGCCCTGTTCTGCAAAGAATGCAGCACAAACATCAGTACGGCGTTTGATTTCTGCATACGAAAACTCGTGGAATACACCTTCGTCGTTGGTCCATACAATGGCACGCTTGTTAGGAGTCTTCTGAGCCAGAACATCCATGACATCGTATGAAAAGTTATAGTTTTCAGGGACTTTCAGTTTATAGTTCTGAAAGAAATCTTCGTAATTTTCGAAGTTTGTTTTTTCAAGAAATAGTTCTTCCATTTACAGTGATTTCCTTAATTTACATGATGATGGCAAGGAATTTTGCACACTTGCCGTTCAGTGCCTGCATACCATGGGGACGGGTTGCATCAAAATAAAGGGAATCCCCTTCTTCAAGAACCATTTCTTTTCCGTCTACTACAATCTTCATGGATCCTTCAAGCATCAGGTTGAATTCGTGACCTGGATGAGAATTCAGGTGAAGTTCCTGTGTATCTTCAGGACAAACAGTAACCATGAATGGATCTGCTTTACGTCCCTGAAATCCGTGGGCAAGAGCCTGATATTTATAGTCCTTACGCCGGTCTACAGAAAGGCCACATCCTTTTTTGGTAAGGAAGTAGGACCGCATGTGAGGCTCATCACCGGAAATAAGGGTGGTAATTTCAATATTGTAAGCGGTTGCCATAGAGTGGAGCACGCTTACAGGAATATCCTTTTCGCCAGACTCGTATTCAACATACTGTTCCGGAGTAAGGCCACAGGTTTTTGCAGCTTCTTCAACCGAAACATCCATAATCTCTCTCAGACCAATAAGCCGGTCTGCAACCGCTTTAATTGCTTCGTTCATGTTTTTGATACTATCAGAACTTTAAAAATATTGCAACTACTTTAGTATTTTTAAAGTTCCATTTTTTCCTTGCCCCCTCCTTTTTCCAGTCTTATATTTAAAACGTACGGATTAATTACGTATCAACTTATTTTGAAAAATCTACCGGCGTAATGGTGCCTGAAAAAAACGCTCGATATCGTCGCTATTGGTGAAGCCCGGCATAGAAACTATGGAACGTCCATGCTGACCGCATGGACGCCGGGCTTCAACAATTTTTTTCAGACCCCATTCCGCCTCTCGATTTTTCAACGTTCTTAGGTAGACTGATTAATCCGTAAGTTTTATTAAGGAGAATGAGTATGGCAAAGTATGTTTGTTCTGTATGCGGTTACGTTCATGAAGGTGATGAACCACCAGCAGCATGTCCAACCTGTAAAGCACCGGCTTCAAAGTTCACAAAACAGGAAGGTGAAATGTCTTGGGCTTCTGAGCACGTTGTAGGGGTTGCAAAAGGTGTAAGCGAAGATATTCTTGCTGACCTGCGCGCCAACTTTAACGGCGAATGTTCGGAAGTAGGTATGTACCTGGCCATGGCTCGTGTTGCTCACCGCGAAGGTTATCCTGAAATTGGTCTGTATTATGAAAAAGCTGCCTGGGAAGAAGCAGAACATGCTGCAAAATTTGCAGAACTTCTGGGTGAATGCATTACCGATAGCACCAAGAAAAACCTGCAGATGCGCGTAGAAGCAGAAAACGGCGCCACTGCCGGAAAAACTGATCTTGCAAAACGTGCAAAAGAAGCTAATCTGGATGCCATTCACGACACCGTTCACGAAATGGCACGTGATGAAGCCCGCCACGGAAAAGCCTTTGCAGGTCTTCTGAAACGCTATTTCGGCTGATTATCGCTACAAACACACGGCTGGCCGCACATATAAACACTGATTATGGCGGTCAGTCCTGCTATTTTGACATTTTTCGTAAAATTGTTAAAATGTAGGCAGGTATGACTGGTAAAACTATCTTCTATACTAATGAGCTTACTGACGAATTTGCCGGCGACTCGATAAAAGCTAAACACATCGATGCATCCTGGGTTTATGTACACCACTCTCCCTGGAAAGCCTTTACACGTTTTTTCTGGTACCGCCTCATAGCAACCCCCTTAGCTTTCCTCTATACAAAAATCCATTGGGGCCACCGGATTGTAAACAGACAGGTATTCAGACAGATTCCCCGTTCAACCGGATTCTTTCTGTACGGCAATCATACCAATAATATCTGTGACCCTCTTATCCCGACCATCATCACGTTTCCCCGGAGTGTCCACGTCATTGTGCATCCCAACAACGTTTCCATACCTGTTGTGGGTAAGATTATGCCCAGTCTGGGAGCCATACCACAACCTGATGACCGTTCCGCTACAAAAAACTTTCTGGAATGCATCGGAATCCGCATTGCACAGAAAAAATGCATAACCATCTACCCGGAAGCACATATCTGGCCTTTCTATACGAAAATTCGGCCATTTGAGACAGTTTCGTTCCGGTTTCCAGCCCAATATAACGTGCCGGCAGTCTGTTTTACAAACACCTATCAGAAACGCCGGTTCAGAAAAACGCCCCGAATCGTAACCTATATTGATGGACCTTTTTACCCGGATACTACCCTGAGTCCCCGGGAACAGCGGGAAGACCTGCGCAACAAATGTTATGACGCCATGTGCCGCCGTGCACAGAACAATACGGTGGAAGTAATCCACTACGTAAAAAAGGAGCCTGATGCTCCCGAAGACAAATGAAAGCGAGGGAAGATATGATTAACATTTTATTTTGCGGAAATGATAAAGTTTTTGACGGTATGCTGACCTGCAGTCTCTCAATTTTTAAACGTACCGAAACAAAAGAGCCTTTTCACTTTTATCTGTTCACCATGGATGTATCAGATCTGCGTTCTGATTACAAAGCCATTTCTGAAGAACAGGTTCGTTTTTTTGAAAACGTCATCAAAGAATACAACCCGGAGAACACCGTACGTCTGGTAGACGTAAAACCATATTATGAACAGGAGTTCCGCGGATGCCCCAACGAACAGTGCTACTGTTCTCCCTATACCCTGCTCCGCCTTTTTGCCGACCAGATACCCGATATCCCTGAAAAACTGCTGTACCTTGATGCAGATATAATGTTCAATCGTGATATCAGCCTGCTGTATAATTACGATATCAGTGGTGTTGAATATGCCGGAGCACCGGATCACTACGGAAAATATACCATCAGTCCCCGGTACATTAACGCCGGAGTTCTGCTTTTCAACATGAAAATGTGCCGCGAAACACAACTGTTCAAGAAGGCCCGCGACCTTATCAAGACCAAAAAGCTGATTTTTGCCGACCAGAGCGCCATTGCCCGCAGTACAACTAAAAAAATGGTCCTGCCCCAAAAATTCAACGACCAGAAATTTCTTCATAAAAGCACCGTCGTGCGGCACTTCTCAAAACGTCTGTTCTGGACCCCGTATCCTCATACTGCTAACATCAAACAATGGCAGGTGTCCCAGATTCATAAAATCTTTGGTTATTTTCAATTTGATGATATTCTATATGAATACATATATCTGATTACAAAATTCAATAAAGAACATTCAGGAGAAAATAATGGCTGAAAAAACTGTTGCAAAAGAAGTAATTCCTGTTTTCTTTGCCTGTGATGACAACTTTGTTCGCTTTACTATCGTTTCCATTACTTCACTCAAGGCAAACGCCAGCCGGAACTTTCACTACAACATCCATATTCTGTACACCACCATGAGCCGCGAAATGAAAGAAGCAGCTCTTGCTCTGGCAGATGACGACTTTACCATTATTTTTGATGATGTCACTCACTTTCTGAAAGCGGTAAATTACCGGCTGCATGTACGTGACTACTATTCAAAGACCACCTACTACCGTCTGTTTATTCCGGATCTGTACCCGAACTACACCAAGGCGCTGTACCTGGACAGTGACATGGTTATTCTGGGCGATATTTCAGAACTGTACCTGCACGACCTGGGTGACTACTTTATGGCAGCCTGTCAGGACAAACTGGTTATCCAGCAGGAAGTATTCAGCGATTATGTTGAAAAAGTATTGGGCGTAGACCGGAACCAGTATTTTAATGCCGGCGTTATCCTGATTAACTGTACCCAATTCCGTGAACAGCGGTTCCTTGATCAGTTCCTGAAAAAATTGCACGAATACATTTTTACCGTTGCTCAGGACCAGGACTATCTGAACATTCTGTGCAAAGGGAAAATTCTGTGGCTTGACGGCCGCTGGAATGCAGAGATGTGCGCCGAACAGATTACTTCTCCTTCTGAAAACAAGATTCTGCACTACAACATGTGGACCAAGCCATGGCATTTTGCCGATTGCCCCGGCAGTGACGAATTCTGGAAATACGCAGAACAGACTGCGGTATACAGCGACATCAAGGCAATTCTTGATTCCTATACTGAAGAGCAGAAACAGAACGACCTGGCCGGTGGCGAAAAACTGGCACAACTGGCCGTTGATGAAACAAACCGTCCGGATAACTATCTGAACCGCCAGACCATGCTGCGGTCGTTCCTCCGCTACATTGAAGCATTCAGATACCGCTCTGAAGTTAAACAGAACGAAGACCGCCTGCGTATTTTAAAGAAAATTGACGAATACGAAATTGCCGGTAAATTTGATCAGGATGTAGAAGAAGATCCGCCGGCACGTTCACTGGAGCCGGGTGAAGTTGACTTTGAGCGCAAAAAGCTGACTTCCAAAATTAAGGCACACATTGCTCACCGGCAGGCCCGCCGGTTCCGCCGTAACCTGGTACTGACCCGTCAGATGATTATCCGGGATATTGTAGGTACCGAAAACATTAAGGAACTGCAAGGCGGCTGTGTCATCACCTGTAACCACTTTAACGCCCTGGATAGTTTTGCCATTGAATACGTTTGGGAAGAAATGAAGAAAAAGGGAAAGAAGGGTAAGTTCTTCCGTGTTATCCGTGAAGGCAACTATACCGGATTCCCCGGTTTTTATGGCAAACTTATGCGGAACGTAAACACCCTGCCTCTTTCCAGCAATCATCAGGTTATGAACGAGTTTATGCGTGCCACTGACAATCTTTTGAAAGCAGGAAACTATGTTCTGGTATATCCTGAACAGGGGATGTGGTGGAACTACCGCAAACCCCGTCCCATGAAAAAAGGGGCATTTACGTTTGCAGTCCGTTCCAATGTGCCGATTCTGCCCGTTTTCATTACCATGGAAGACACCAAGCATGTTGATGCTGACGGCTTCCCCATCCAGGCATACACCATTCACATCGGCAAGCTGATTTTCCCGCAGCAGGGATTTACCCGCCACGAAAACATGGAATATCTGATGGAACAGAACTACCGTATCTGGAAAAAGCTATATGAAGATACTTACAAAATTCCGTTGTCGTACTTAACGGAAGATTCACAGCAGTAAGACAGTGATGCAGGACCCTTCGACAGGCTCAGGGATCCTGAGACTTTCATACTCAGGGGTCCTGAGGTTTACAGAATCAGGGATTCTGAGATTTTTTCAGGCTCAGAATCCCTGGAAATTTCCAGCTTAGGGGGACGGGAAGTTACTCTTCGCGCTCCTCTTCTGCAGCCTGTACTTCAGGGAATGCTGAGTACATGGGTTTTACATCAAGGCCACGAAGTTCACGGTCTACGTAGTTTTTGGTAACCTTTGCAACAACACCGCTTAATGCCAGAACACCAACCAGGTTAGGAATCATCATAAGACCGTTAAAGGTATCAGACAGGTCCCAGGCCAGATCAAGGCTCATGGTGCAGCCAAAGTAAATAACTACGACAAAGAAACATTTGTAGAACACTACGGCATTACGGCCAAACAGGTATTCAAAGGCCTGTGAACCGTAGTGACTCCAGCCAAGAACGGTTGAGTAGGCAAAAGGCAGAATGGCAAGAGCGATGAATGCAGGTCCGAATTTACCGAATACGGTAGCAAAAGCCTCTCCAACAAGGCCGGCACCGGCATTACCGCTGATCATCATACCGGTATTCAGATCTACCAGACCGCTTGAAAGGATAACAAGGGCTGTAAGAGTACATACAACGATGGTATCTGCAAATACTTCAAAGATACCCCACATACCCTGACGAACCGGTTCCTTAACGTTACTGCTTGAGTGTACCATTACAGAAGAACCAAGACCGGCTTCGTTACTGAAAGCACCGCGTTTGAACCCCCAGGTAATGGCCATTTTGATGCCGTAACCCAGCACACCGCCGCCAACAGCTTTGGCACCGAAAGCACCTTTGAAAATTGAGGCAAACACGGGACCGATGGTTCCGATGTGGGCAAAAACAACAATCAGGGCAAATACGATATAAGCAAGTGCCATGAAGGGAACCAGTTTTTCAGTAACTTTTGCAATACGCTTAAGGCCACCGACAATTACCAGGCTTGAAAGGATAACCAGAGCAATACCGGTAACGAATGGCGGAATATTAAAGGCACTTTCCATGTTTCCGGAAATGGAGTTTACCTGACTCATGTTACCGATACCGAAACTTGCCAGAAGGCAGAAAACGGCAAAAAGGACTGCAAGGATTTTTCCTACGTGTTTGAATCCTTTAAAAGCGCCAAGACCGTCAGAAAGGTAGTACATGGCACCACCGTTCCATTCACCGCGGTCATTCTTGCGGCGGTAGAAAATACCCAGAACGTTTTCTGAGTAATTGGTCATCATGCCGAACAGTGCCATAACCCACATCCAGAAAATAGCTCCCGGACCACCTTTGATGATGGCGGTAGCAACACCTACGATGTTACCGGTACCAATGGTTGCAGCAAGGGCCGTACAAAGGCTCTGAAACTGTGAAATTGATTTGTCTTCTTTGTCAGTATGAGTTGTTACGTGTTTATCTTTGAAAATGGCCCCAAGAGTCTTTTTGTTCCAATGGGCAAAGTGAGAAAACTGGAAACCCTTATTGACGATGGTCATTACGACACCGGCAACAAACAGCAGCGCGATACCGAAGGTACCCCATACAATGCCGTTTACTGTGTTGTTTACATTAGTAATTGTTTCTATCATAACTACCTCTTTTTTTGTGGATGCGAGGCAGCCCGGCCGGTATGCGGGATACCGGAAAACTACCAGCACCCTGCGTCATTGCAAGATGCGGTCAGTGTACCATACCTTCTGTCAAATTTCAATAATACTGCAGAAAGTTTAATAATCTTAAAGTTTTTCACGCCGGCAGCGACTATCGGTATACACATTTTCACTGGTATCCGCTACACTGTCTGTATTATGAACAATGCAATCATTACCGTAGTAGGTTCAGACCAGGTGGGCATTATTGCCGCCGTTAGTGCGTATCTTTCAGAAAAGAAGATTAACATTGCAGATATTACCCAGACTATTCTCAGTGGTAACTTCGTTATGATGATGATGGTAGACCTGTCAGCTTCAGAAAAAACCATTGCCGACATGAGAGCCGACCTTGAGGCACTGGGTGCCAAAATGGGCGTAGAAATCAACGTTATGCACGAGCGTGTATTCAACAGCATGCAGCGCGTATAACCGCACCACAAATCACATTTAAGGATTCCACATGTTATATACCGGTGAAGAAATACAGGAAACTGTAGACATGTTCATGCGCCACAAGCTTGATGTGCGCTGTATTACCATGGGTATTTCCCTTTTGGACTGTGCCGAAAGCGACCCGAAAAAAGCCTGCGACAAGATTTATGACAAAATCATGCGCAAAGCCGGCAATCTGGTTAAAACCGGACAGGATATTGAAAAAGAATTTGGTGTACCGATTATCAATAAACGCATTTCTGTTACCCCTATCGCTCTGGTAGCCGGTGCCAGCAATGCAAAAAGCTATGTTGACTACTGCCGCACCCTTGACCGCTGTGCCAAAGAGCTGGGCGTTAACTTTATCGGCGGTTTTTCTGCCCTGGTACCAAAAGGCATAACACCAGCCGACCGCATCCTGATGGAATCAATTCCAGAAGCTCTTGCTTCTACCAGCTACGTATGTTCCAGCGTAAACGTAGGATCTACCAAAGCCGGTATCAACATGGATGCTGTTAAGATTATGGGTGATGTCATCAAGAAGACTGCAGAAGCCAGCAAAGACTGCGAATGTAACGGTTGTGCCAAACTGGTAGTATTCTGCAATGCGCCAGAGGACAACCCCTTTATGGCAGGCGCCTTCCATGGACCGGGCGAAGCAGACAGCGTTATTAACGTTGGTGTTTCAGGTCCTGGTGTTATTCTGGCCGCTGCCCGTGAATACAAAGGCCGCCCTATTAACGAACTGGGTGAAGGTATTAAAAAGATGGCATTCAAGATTACCCGTCTGGGCCAGCTGGTTGGTAGTGAAGCTGCAAAACGTCTGGGCGTTGACTTTGGTATTCTGGACCTTTCTCTGGCCCCAACGCCTGAAGTTGGCGACTCTGTTGCCCGCATCATTGAAGAAATGGGTATTGAAGGCTGTGGAGCCCCCGGTACCACTGCTGCCCTTGCCATGCTGACCGATATGGTTAAGAAAGGCGGCGTAATGGCCAGCACTTCTGTCGGCGGATTAAGCGGTGCATTCATTCCGGTTTCAGAAGACGAAGGTATGATCAACGCTGTTCAGCAAGGTTCCATCTGCCTTGAAAAGCTTGAAGCCATGACCACCGTATGTTCGGTTGGTCTTGATATGATTGCTATTCCCGGTGATACACCGGCAACCACCATTTCTGGCATTATGGCTGATGAATTTGCCATCGGTATGGTAAACAGCAAAACAACGGCTGTGCGCATCATTCCGGCCCCCGGCAAAAAAGAGGGCGAATGGGTTGAATTCGGTGGTCTTCTGGGCGGTATGCCCTGTATGAAGGTAAGCAAGTTCGGTTGTGCCGACTTTATTAACCGCGGCGGCCGCATTCCGGCTCCTATCCACAGTTTCAGAAACTGACGTTGGTCTGACATCCCTGTCAGACCAACTTACTGAGTTTTGCTAGCGCAAAACTCAACAGTTATGGCGCCATCCGTGGCGCCAATTTTTTTGGCGGCCATGCCAACAAATCCGACGTTTATGGCGCCGTCCGAGGCGTCAATTTTTTTGGTGTCCCTGGCGCCACATGCAGCGGACACTTCGACAGGCTCAGTAATCCTATTCAGGAATCAGTGAGCCTGTTTTTTGTCGGGAAGGCGGCTGGGAATCAGATTTTCGACAGGAAGAAAAGTACGGTCTGCCAGGTACCCGCAATCCGGGTCCTTCCTAAGATATTCGTTAAACAAGGGCATGAACCGGTAGCAGGCAAATTCGCAGCGTGATCTCAACCATAAGGGATATGTACTGAACTCTGATTCAAATTCCTTTATCATACTGATTTGAGCAAGCATGCTACAAATAGTAGAGATTACCTGCAATGTCCATAGCTGCTTGGCGTCTTCCACATTGTATACGTTCTGACCTTTGTTATAGGGAAGGTCTTCTGGCTGCCAGCAGACATACTCCATTTCTCCTGCAGCAACTTTTTCAAGATTTATGAATTCCCAGTTGTAATCACCTTCGCCACCAAACGGACTGCGGGTTCCAAACATTGTGTATGTTCTGAGCGTAAAATACAGTTTTTCCAGAGACCTTCGTAACTCAAAAAAATCATTCCTTGGTTTTATCAGAGTCCACTCTTTTTCTGGCTCTTTTTTTGATTTCATTAAAACCTCATGCATATCTGCGAAAAATGCCGGGAGTATTGCGGACAAAACGTCTTGGGTTTGATGTGCGGTATTTGCTGGCAGCCTGCTGCGCCATTTTATCTGCCAGAAAATATACGGCTTCAAAAGATCCTGACTGAACTGCTTTTTTGCTGGTGTTTCTTTCGGTATTTACGGTTTTCATCTGCACATCTCCTTATCTCTGACACCATTAATCTAGATTCGAAAATGCCAATCGTAAAATAAAAATCTGTTATTTCAGAGCAAAAAGATTAAAACCGCGAATCCTCTCAATACCCTGGTTGTACCCCCTGCTTGCAACCATCAAATGTCGTGATCTAATTCCCGTATCCACCAGCGCTTTTTCTATGGCATCAAGATTGTCGCAGAAATCGCTGATAACAATCAGGTTATCATCGTCCTTAAACGTCTTCCCGATATACCTGATTCCCAGTGCCATATTGGTTCCCCCGCCAGAAGGAAAATCATGTATCTTATTCCGGTCTTCATACGAAACCTCAGACAGTAACCCGGTATCCCAGAACACAATCTTTGACCGCTTGTGAAACCGTGTATTCTTCAGCGTTGTAACTACATCATCAAGGGTGCTCCGATCCATGGAACCGGAACAGTCCACCAGAATATACACGGCCGGATTCAAATACCGCTCTCTTTCTACATATTTACTGATAAGAACCCCGGTATTTCCCTGTTTCCTTCTGTTGTAGTTGTACACCGGGTCACTGCGCCTGCCCTTTACCTTCTTCGGCATCACCTGATGCAATGCCTCTTCCAGAGAATAATAATGCTTACCCTGCACCGTAATCCGTTTTCCACTGCCCGAACCGAAACCGGGAGCCGTGTTTTTGGCTCCTGCTGGCAGAAGTCCTGGTTTTATACCCATTGAACCGGGATCATAGTCTTCAGGCGTCTGCTGCCGGTAAATGGTAATCTGGCTGCCATCAGGCATAGTGTTGTTTTTTTCAAGATTCCGGGCCAGTGTGTGCAGTTTTGATGCAATCTGACCTTCGGTTAACTCCTTAACCCACGTAAACCCATTTGCCTGTTTAACAATTTCTTTCCCCAACTCCTTTTTTACCGTCATTTTCTGCAGGTAAAACAGATAGGACTGACCGTCTTCCATTCCCAAATCTTTGGGGAAAATTCCCCCTGATGGAACACGGAACGTTTTTTTGATTGTATCTGCCAGCAATTCCTGCTCATAAGGGGAAAAGAGCTTTGAATTAACTTCACAGTCCATTGCCATGTTCAGAACATAATGCACCATTTCATTGCGTCTGGGACTGTCTTTTTTCAGGTCGGGAAAATATCTGGCAAGCTGGTTTTCAAAGACCAGATCTGCAGCCTGATGAGCCAGTTCTGAATACCGGTTATGCTGAAACAGAATATGGCCTGCTTCATGCATAAAAAGACCTTCAACTTGCGGAGTCTGAATGACATAACAGCGGGTTTTCGGGTCATAAAAACTTCTGGCCGTTACTGTCCCTGCCTGTTTTGGAATCCACTGCACATCCACCGGCAGGTACTGCAGTTTCTGGAGTACGGAATTAAACTGCGCAAACATTTACACCGCCATTAAGTATTTCTGCAGTGGCATCCAGCAGCGTCCGTCGTAGACAGATACCACACGTTCAAACAGGTCATAGTGATTAACCGGTCTGATGCCGGAAGTCAGGGCACAGGTGGTAAACACACGATTCTGGCGCTGCAGAACTGTTTCGCAAATACTACCCCGCTCGTCAATAATACGGACAAGACTGAAATCAGCATTCTTACCCTTTTTCTCCCCCAGCAGTGATAAAAGTACATCCGCTATGGTCTTTACCGCTGTTAAAGAAACGGTATCCCGCAGGTGAATCTTATTTGCAATCTGAGTCAGCATTTGTGCAGCTTTTGCTTCTGACCAGAGGAAATCCCGGTTTGTTGAAACCATCCGTGAAATATTGCGTGCATAGTCATTTAATTTAGTACTCATGACCTGACAGAATAAAGTTGCGCTTTTTTCAGTAAGTTCCAGACCGTCAGCCAGCTGATGCATTTCTGTAATGATTTCTGAAACAGATTTATCCATAAGCTCATCAGCAGTAAATTCCCGTTTTGCCAGATCGAAAATGACCCCTTTCATAACCTTATGCAGCGACTGCAGATAGGCAGCGTGTTCCTTTTCTGAAGCAAAATTATTGGTACCAAGACCGACAAGCCCGTCCAGTGCTTCATCGATATAGGGATTTCCGATCTTCAATGACAGGGTTCGTATGGCTATGATAACTTCGGCAAGATAACTGATGGTTCTGCCAGACATGAAATTCAGAACACGCTTCTGATTGTCCGGGCTGTCACTGTACACGTCGTGAAATGACTTATTCCTGCTGTCAAAAGATTCTTCAGGATACGTAACAATCAGACTGCACAGTTCCTGCTGCAGTTTCTGTCTGATCTGAGTCCGCTCTTCTTCAGACTGTTCCATACGGGTATATTCAGGAACATCATCAATGGGTGAAAGAAATTCCTGAACCACTTCCTGGGGAGAACGGGGAAGCAGATTAATGACGCAGAATCTGTTCAGGGCCGGGGCGGTAATTTCAAAATAATCAGGCAGGTTTTCCTTATAGTTGGCAGCAGAAATAATCAGAGTGTCTTCCGGAAGAAGGTCTCCATTACCGATGCAGCGGTCAAAAATCAGGCGGAAAAGGGAACCCTGAACTTCTGAGGGGGCTGTAGAAAGTTCATCGATGAAAAGAATGGTAGGACGGCCGACTTTGTGTTCATTCATGATGCGGGTATACCAGTAAGGCTCAAGAAATTCCAGATGTTTTTTGCCGGTATTAACCTGATATCCCTGTACTTCTTCTTTTGCAAACGAAGACCCGATGATTGTTTCTACGTGATAATTGTTGGTTTCAGCCCATTTTTTGACCAGCGTGGTTTTGCCGTAGCCAGGATTTGATACAAACAGTACCGGTACCTTTGATTCACGGCAAACTTCAATTCCGGTATACACCAGGTTTGTTAAACGTCCCATATATTCCCCTTTATGACGTTATTCTTTGCATTCGTTTTTACAAACACTACTATAGGTTGAATTATTCCGTTCGTAAAAATTGCAGGCGAGATGCTGAGACAAGCTCAGCATGACAGATCAGGCGGCAAGGCCGTATTCCACAGCCTGTTCCCGGATTTTTTTCAGGATATTGCGGACTGTGCTGTGGCTTACATTCACCTTTTCAGCAATCTGGCGCAGTGACAGGGGCTTATCTAAGCCATAGCCGGAATAAGCCCGAATGATATACGACTCTTCTGAGGTAAGGGTATCAAGGAAATATTCCAGTTCTGAACGCAGTTCTTTTTTCTCCCAGGCAGTTTCCGGAGAATCATAGATATCATCTTCGTATAAATCGCCGAAGGAAGTGCTGTCTTCGCCGCAGGGAGCATCCAGGGAATAGTCGCATACCGGAAGACCTTCTGTATGGTTTTTCAGCTGGTTCTGGGGAATACGGATAGCACGTTCGTAATTCATCAGGTTGCTGCGGATTTCTTCTTCAATCCAGTGCTTTGCATAGGTAATCAGCTTGTTGCCGGAGTTTACATTGAATTTTTCTACGGCATGCATAAAGCCCATGGTGCCGCATACCAGTTTGTCTTCAACATCCAGGAAGCTGGAAGCGAATTTGCCTTTGCAGGCAGCCTGGACAATAAACCGGATGTTTGACTGCAACAGCTGTCTCTTTGCTTTTTCACTGCCATTCTGGGCAGCCAAAATCAGTTTTGCTTCTTCTTCCCGGGAAAGAACCGGACCTACACCGATTGATTTTACAAAAGCTTCTACTACGTTCATACGATTACCCCTTGCGTTCGTTGGATTCAGGCTTTATTGCCGTACATTCTTATAAATCCGATTTATGTATGAAAAAGCCGTACATAAAAATAAAAAAAATGAAAAAAATGTGCTAAAATGTGATGTATGAGCGAAGTCACTGATAAATGGGATGTTTTAAATCCGAAATCTGATTTTTTTGACCGTGTTATTTCTGATATCAAGAAAGATCCGACACTGCAGGTTGGTCACATTACCCAATGGGAATGGGACGACATGAAGGCTTTTTATGCCTATGACGTGGCGATTGAACTGATTGAAAAATATGATTCATCAAAAAACAATTCCATTGAGGCCTATTTGTGGAAGCCTATCCGGGGTGCATTCTTAAAGGGAATCAATGATCTTCCTGCCATAAAAAAGCGGGAAGCCAAGTTCTATGCGGATAAGGAAGCAAAGGAACAGGAAGACAAAGATTTTGAAGCCGGTATCTACCATGTTGAAGATACCCGCGTCTACCGAAGCGAAAGTGAAGCTCTGGAAGAAGAATCAAAAGAAGCAGAACTCAGAAAACAATTGCGGTTGTACCTGCAGAGATATCTGCCTGATTCTGAACACGATGACAGAATAGACATGCTCTTTGACCGGCTGGGAATACAGAATGTGGCAGGAGCAAGCCCCTTAACGTATCCCCAGCTGGCAGACAAATATGAAAAGACTGGCAGTCAGAAACACAGAATTAATGAGGTAAAGAAAGACCTGAATGAAATAAACCGGATTCTGGTAAATCATCCGGATTACAAAAAGCTGGCAAAGTTCAACAAGACCGGCGATGTTATCGGCGAAAACGATATGGCGCTGCTACGGTACATTGCAGAAAGCAACGGGCGGTGTGACGGGCAACTGAAATATCCCAATTCTGATGACATTATCCGGGATCTTTCAGGCATGTTTAACTGCCGCGATACGGTAAGCCGGTCAATAAAACGCCTGAGGGAAATAAAAGGCTGTGTATTTGCACTGCGGGGAAGACACCGTGGATACGAACTGATGAATAAGGAGGATGTTCTGGGTCTTACCACCGATGACCTTCTGGCAGTTTCCATCATGCAGTATATTGTACGGGGACTGCCCCAGGGGCCGGTAAAACACAGTTTTGAAACAGTTCTTTCTACGCTTCTTATTGAAATGAAAGGCCGTGCAAACCTGGGAGAAGACCTGATACAAGACGATGAACCCATAGGTATTCAGTTGGATTTGTCTTTAGTCTATGCCGGGCACAAAGACTGCGACTACAAGCTGTTCTCAGACTGCTTTCTGTGCGCAAGACGTCATTTTCCCTGTTCATTCCAATATACAGATACCCATAACAATACCTATACGGTTACCGGCCATCCCCACTACATTTTCCTGTACCATGGCGACTGGCTTGCCCTGATTTTTTCGGAAGAGAAAAACATGCTACAATGGTATTCAATGAACCGCATGTCATCGTTTGAAATACACCGGGATGCACACTTCCGGCTGCAAAACGATTTTCATGCCGGAGCCTACATAAAGGTACTGATCCGGCATATCGGACAGGTGCTGTAAAGGCTGCCGCGGAGACCTTTAAGGAGAAAAAATGATTTACTGTTCCGTTTGTGGAAATCCGGTTAACCACACCATAAAAACAGATGACGGCAAATATTGCAGCTGCCCCGAATGTTCCTTTTTTTCAGGGCAGCACATTTTTTACCCCTACCCGGCAGGCTTTACCAATGAAAAAGGCAAAATCCAGCATTCCTGCATTTATTGCGCTCACCGTGGAGCCGAACAACTGCACAGCAGCGCCGTTACCTGCAAGGACCTGCTGGATTACCTGTAAGCCGGTAATTACTCACCGAACCCAATGTGACGACTTTCTTCATTGTTGAACTTTTCGTGGTTGCACATTTCGATTACAGCCGCCATATCCGGTTCTTTGCCGGTAAGAATTTCGTCAATGTCGATTTTCCGCACGATATTGTCAATTTCGCCACCGCTGAATTCATAACGTTTAGCCAACGTTTCAATGTCGTCATCTGAAAGACAGCTGATTTTACTGCGCCAGATCTGTTTGCGGCTTTCCAGATCCGGTTTTTCATACTTAACCTTGAACAGGAAACGACGTTCAAATGCAGCATCCATGTTATCCGGCAGGTTGGTAGTAGCAATCAGAATTCCTTCCAGATTCTCAATTTCTTCCAGAAGAATGTTCTGGATGGCATTTTCCTCCTGAGCAACATTTCCCGAATTACTATCCTTGCGTTTTGAAATAAGGGCATCGGCTTCGTTCAAGAGCAGGATAGGCAGTGGTTCATTGTTCTTTGCGGCAGCCTTGCATTCTTTTTTGTAGCTGGTAAAGATTTTTTTTACCCGTTTCTGGCTTTCACCAAAGAAGCATGTTTTTGCTTCACTGATATCAACGTGATGCACAGCACGACTCGTCTGCTTTGCAATCTGCAGTACCGATTCCGTTTTACCGGTACCGGGGGCCCCGTACAGCAGCACGGCAACGCCCTTTTTCATACCTTTGGAATCAAGACGGCGCTGCATGGCGGCAAAGTTTTCTTTATCCATAATGCCATAAAGCGTATCAAGCTGCTTGTTCATTTCATCGGAGTAGAACAGCTGTTTTTCCACGATGTCTGCAGACTGAATTAGGTCAGGATTGGCGCCTTTCAGCAGAAATGATTCAGCTTCTTCCCCAAGAAAAGTTGTAAGAGCTTCGTCTGTAAGATAGATTCCTGCGTTTTCAAAAACCGGTGCTTCTTCCATTTCAACAAGACCTTTCTCAATCAGCTCGTTGGTACCGTTCATGAATTCCTTACGGATTTCATTTTTTTCTTTTGGAATGGAGTACAGATCGTTGATGATTTTTGCAATGCTGGCAGATTCATTTCTGAACATCCGATAATGCATAACGATATACAAACAGGCACGAAGACGGGTATCTTCAATCATTTCAACCAGACGGCGTACTCCTTCGCAGTCTCTCCACATTCTTTCACCCATCCGTACAGCCGCCTGAATGGCAGAAGGCCCCTGGTCATCCATCATCTTATACATCTGGCCGACAAACCGACTCATACTTTTGCGTGCCAGTGCTTCGCGTTTATCAATAGGACGTTCATCCTGAATTGCATTGATAATATAATCAGGAATGACGAAATCAGTGGTGATAAGCCTGCCACGACGTTCTGCATACATAAGGATGTTGTTTTCGATCATATCATCAAAGGCCTTTTTATGACGCTGCAACTCATAGGATTCTATATGAAGAGCTTTGGCCAGTTCTCTAAGAGACATGGACGAGTCGTTTTCCAGATAGCAACTGTATATCAGCGTAAAGAGCATAATCTGAAAATCTGTTCCGTAGCCCAGGTAATCATGCACAATCTGAATCCGTTTCTTTACTTCGTCCTTATTCTGTTCTTCTTTTGAAGACAGCTGTCCTGCAAGAATTACCAGGGTATCCATCATGGATTCCTGCACGTCATCACCATATACAGACTGTTCGATATCCCTGAAAATATCGTTCATGTTTACATCTTTGTCATTCTGATTTCCAGTATCATCGTCGTCAATGTCAATGTAGTCATGTAATGAATCTCTTCTCATCTTTTCCCCCTGATAATTTTTCTTTTCTGTTGCAGATATATAGTAGGTACGATATAGGAAATCGTAAAAAAGAAAGGCGATGTCCGTAAAAAGTGTTGCTGAATGCTACACAGCAACAAAGATTGTACAGGAATGCCACAAATCGAGAGGAGGGACAGTACAGGCAAAAATTGTTGAAGCCCGGCGTTCATGCGGCAGC
>JAZLGC010000040.1:0-31445 GCA_045616125.1 Treponemataceae bacterium
CAGATGCGGAAAATGTTCATGGTAATTGATACAATTTCGTACAGAACGGTGGGGATAATTCCCAGAAAAGCTACCTTAACGGTTTTTGTTTCAAAGTCATCAAGAAACAGGAAGGTAAGCATTACAAGCAGCGGGTTCAAAGTATGGGTATACAGCATGGAACCGTATGTAAGGTATCTAATGTATGCTTCTTTTGTTCCACCGGCACCGGGAGCAAGTACAAAGATAACGGTAAAAAAGGTAAGGGCCAGGGCACAGGCTCCCAGATATTTGAAAGTCCGTACCCACTGGGGCACAACTTTGCCGGTTGCCAGACTGCGGATCAGATAAACCGAAAGACACAGACAGGCAATGGCACCGAACAGATTTGACAGTTCGGTAAAGAAAATAAAGACACCAAAGCCACGGTTTGGCCAGGCAATGCACAGGGCTACTACTTCCATGCAAACAACTACAAGGTTCAGAATCAAAGAAATGATTTTTTTTGTGTTCGTCATGGAAGTATACTATCTGGAATAATCGGTTCTGTCATCCAGCGTTTAGTGCTGAACTTCAGGACCTTTTCCCTGTGCCATCATCTGCATCATGAGAGACCCGATAACTGCGCCACAGGCAGGAATCAGTTCGTGGTCATGATTGGTTACCACGCGGGTATTATCATCAAAGAGCATGACGTGTTCTTCTTCCGGTGTGCAGGCCGGCCATTCTGGACATGCTTTGTTATTGGGGTTACCGGTACGGGCAAATGCCATAAAGCTCTGGAACATCTGTTCTTCCAGCTTGTCGCTGACGCCATCAATCTGGGTGTAGGGAGCCAGTTCGCTGTTGTGGAAGAAGTAAGGAATATCAGAGCAGTGCCAGGGAGTGCGTCCGCCATCAAGCGGCATATCCTGGTTGAAAAGGTATGCATATACCGGTGCGGGGCCTTTTGAACGCAGCTGGTTGTATGGAATTTCAGGAGCGCGGAACATAAAGTCGATGGTAAGGATATCAACGGGGCAGCGTTCCGGATATGCTTTCAGCATCAGAGGTACCAGTTTATCTGCAACTTCATCATTCATGCGTTCGCGAACCAGTTTCAGCTGGTCATCAATGCTCATATCGTGCTTGTTAACAACACCTGGCGCAAATGACAGGAATTCACCAAAAACGGAACCTACCATCAGCGGCACATGGGCACTTTCCGGGCGGAATCCGTTCTGCTGAGGTTCACCCATGTAGAATGGGGGATTGAGACGTGGTGCACCACCAACGTATTTTCCCTGGGGAGCAAGAACTGCACTGCATTTCTGGTATGCAGGTGCCAGCAGTTCATAAGGAACGTTTTCCAGTTCCTTTACATCTTTCAGACCCAGTTCTTTCAGCATCATTTCGGTCATTTCAGTGCTGTCACCTTTCTGATCTGCAAGGACTGGACCGATAACACCTGACATTACGATACCTTTGTGAAACAGACCGTCTGCTTCTGGCATCTGGAGCATGGTAGTAACTTTTGCACCACCGCCAGACTGACCGAAAATAGTTACGTTACCGGCGTCTCCGCCAAAGTTTTCGATATTGTCGTGAACCCACTGCAGTGATGCAACCAGGTCACGGGAACCGTTATTTCCGCTGTCTTCGTATTCTTTGCCATACTGTGACAGATCAAAGTATCCCAGTACGTTCAGACGGTGGTTTACGCTTACTACTACAACGTCACCCAGACGGGCCATGTTTTCGCCTTCGTAGGCAATATGTTCAATGGAAGATCCTGCAAAGAATCCGCCACCATGGAACCATACCAGTACGGGCCGTTTTTTTCCGTCCAGGGCTGGAGTCCATACGTTCAGATTCAGACAGTCTTCGTTCATGGGCCAGTACCGGTGGGGAACCAGCATTTCACCATTTGGTTTGCCTTTTCCCAGGTCAAGCAGCGGACATACATAGCCGAAACTGGTGCATTCAAGGGTATCAGTCCATGGTTCACATGGCTGTGGTTTATGAAAGCGTTTTGCAGTGGCATAGGGGATGCCTTTAAAAACTGAAATGCCGTTGGTTTCGTAACCGCGGACAGAGCCTTTGGTAGTTTTTGCAATAACGCTGTTCTGTGAATAGGTAAAAGTTGCCAAGATTATTCCTCCTTATCTTGCAGAATAATCTTAGCATGGCGGAAAAAAAGAAAAACCCCGAATTTTTGCTATCCGGGGTTCAATTTTTGTGCTTACTGCAATGCTGCTTCCAGAAGGGATGCAAGCTGTGTTTTCAGTTCGGTTTCCACCGTCCGTATGGCCCGCTGTGTTGCTTCTTCCGTGGTCAGATGAGCTTCCCTGCCGGTAATGGTTACTGGCAGCTGTTCAATACCGTTGCCATCTACAAGGCTTGCGGTCAGGGTGTACCGTACATACTTGTTTGATGTTGTGGTAGTGGCATCAAATGGCGTTATGGTCAGTTCCCCGGTTAGGGTTCCGGCTGTTGCTGTGGCAAGATCAGTGGTACAGTCGAGGTTTTCTGCAGCAAAAATGCTCTGAATTGCCTTTGTTACGCGTTCATCATAATCGTTGGCAATTGATACGCCAAAAACCTGTGATTTTTCAAGCTGCACACGCATATTTGAAACTTGTTTTGCCGGTTGCCATGCAGGAAGTGCATTTTCATATTTTTTTTGGTTAATAACAGAAAGAATGGTAATCTGTTCATCAGCAAGATGTGCTGTTGCTTCTGCCTGACGCATCAGTTTTATGGCCGTCAGCCCCTGATGATTCAGTTCTGCTTCCTGAGATGCAGCCTGAAGACTGTAAGCTTGAGCGCTGTTCTGGATAACCTGTTCTTCATACCATGAACCGGTAACAGAACGGTCTAACAGGGCAAGGGCATACCAGGTGGTGTTGCCGTTTTTGTCCGTGTGGCAGTAGTTTTCCTGGATTCTTACACCAGTTACGTTGATATCAGTGGTAACCTGTACCAACTGATCAAGGCTTTTGGTAATCTGAACTTCTGTCATGTCATCGGTCATATGGGTATTGGCAGTTGTTTCAGACTGAACTTTCTGTTTCAGAATGCGGGCTAGGGCCTGGGTTGCATCAAGTTGTGCCTGCTGCATGGTGGGGCCTTCGCCTACAGCAGTAATGTATTTACTGGGATTCCAGGCTGCATTGTTATCAAGAACCCAGCCGGGAACACGATTTACTGAAGCACAACCGGTAAGAATCAGCAGTGCTGCAAACAATCCGGCAAACACCGGTGTTTTTGTTATCTTAAGCATAAACTCTCCGTTAAATTAATACTCTTTTCGCGTACTGCAACATCTTCTTGCCGGGTTGTATGGATAACGTTCCCCCTTGCATCAAGGTATTCACAGGTAACGGTATAAATTCCCGGTTTCAGCGTTACACCGGCAATGTATACTTTTGCCGGAAAAAAACTGGCACTGCGTGTATCGGCCTGCTCTGATGCTTCCTGTGCAACTGCAGTAAAGATAGTCATCAGTTCTGATGCAGCCGGAGAAATTTCATCTGCTGCCTGTCGCAGGGTATTTCCGGTTATGGATTTGGTCATTGCCCGGATAAGCGATTTTGAAAAGATAACGGCTTCTTTCTGGGCAAATGTATCGATAGCAATATTCTCAATACTCTCTATCTGCTCAAAAGGCAGAACCGTTTTGTTTCCATACTCATCAGTAACAGTGGCACGGATTTTTCTGACAGAAGAAGGCCTTCGTACGATATAGGGATACGCAATGGTAAAGTACGATTTTGATTCGTCATCATACCAGCGGATTCTTCTTTCCCGTTTTTCCGGGGCAATACCGGTAAAACTGACCAGATTCAGACGGGCCATTCCAGCTGGAACGTTCAGTTCTTCATCCAGCAATGCATCAGGTTCTGCAAAATCGTACAGTGCGCTTTCTGTTTCAAAAGCCTGGGTAATATACCTGCGGTCAACGGCAGCATTATCCAGTTGTTTTTCTGAACGGTACAGAATCATACTCAGGTAGCGCGCCAGAGCAGAGTTATTGAACTGCACTGATGTCTGCTTTGGCACATTTTTCTTATTTTTCAGCTGCTGTTCCGCATACATCTGTGCATCTGCATACTTGGTCTGCAACAGACGCTGTTTATTGTCAAACCGGCGGATTTCTACAAAGGCATCTTCAATCATCCCCATTTGGATATAGTTCAGAGCCATGAAGATATTTCCGTAAATATCTTCGTATTCTTCGCCTTCGTAGTCTTTAACCAGATCATTGACGAACCATGAACTTACTGACTGTCCGATGCTGGTGGCATAGTATTCTTCAATGAGGCGTTCTGCAAAAGACAGTTTTGCATTGCTGTCCTGAAAACGGCCGGCGTAATGGGCTACTACACCAGAATCCAGCAGATACAGAACTTCATCTGTTTCGCCGTAGTAGTCATCTGTTTTTGCTTCCAGAGTTTTTAAGGCTTTTTCATAATCATTTCTGGCAAGCGACTGATATACCAAAGTCTGTTCCTGTTTGCTTGCACATCCGCAAAGGAGAAGGGCCGCGAGCAGCAGGAGTAATGCAGTGCTGCATATTTTTCCTGCTGGCAGCCGCTTTTCCTGCAACAAGAGAAGCTGCTGCATGGGTTACGGTCCTGATTAACGGAAAGACTGGCGGTCTACGATTTTCTTGATATCTGAGTTATCGCCAACCCACAGTTTGCGGTTGGTTTCAATATCAATAAGCTCAGCGTAAACAAAGTAGGTGCGGGCAATTGTTTTTGAATCTGCATCTACCATGGTTTTTACACTACCAATGAGCATGAAATCAGCACCGGTTTCGTTTGCAAGGCGTTTAACGGTTTCTTCGCTGGCCCAGTCCTGCTGTTCAATGCGTTCTTCACGCAGTTCTTCGCGTTCAGAAGCACTGGCAACAAAGTCTACTTTACCGCTGTTAATCAGGGCGGCTTCAAATTTCTTTGTCAGAATGCTGGTATCCAGGTGTTCGTCGCTGTCATTGCGGAAGTTTCCAACAATAACCACCGGTGCTTTACCGTTCTTTTTAATGTAGTTATCAATGGCAGGTGCATTTACACAGTCATTAATAAGGGTATTTGCAACAATACGAACATCGGTATCATTCCAGTAACCGCTCAGGTCGGTAACAGTATCGGCATTAACACGTCTTACGGTTTTTGATGATGCACAGCTGGTGATGAGGGCCATTGCAATAAGGCACATAGCAACTAATGATTTTTTCATTTCTTGATCCTTCTCCATAAAAAATACGGACGCCATTTCTCCGACGCCCGTAAAGTGTCTGTATACTTACTGTAGCACAGAATTTTTTTAAATCATGAGTGCAGCAAGAGTTTTTGCATCATCAATCATATTCTTGATAACGCAGTATTCATTTGGCTGGTGACAGGTTTCATCAAGGGTGCTCCATACGGCAGCATGATAGCCGGCATTACGCAGGTATCCACCAACGGTACCGCCGCCGATACCAACGGTACGGGCAGTTTTTCCGTGTGCGGTCTTAATGGCTGCAGCAAGTTTTGTTACAACTGGTGCATCAACAGGTGTTGCAGGTGATTCTTCTGCCTGATCTTCGGTAATTTCAATTTTTACCCCGTATTTTGCTTCTACCTCATCGGCCATTTTCCGAACCTGTGCACGGATATCAGCCAGTTTGTAACATGGCAGGATTCGGCAGTCTACACAGAATACGTCATCACCGGGAATGGTGTTGGTATTGGGAACGTTTGCTTCATGTTTTGTCGGCTGCAGGGTAGAGTAGTTGGGATAGAACAGGTCATTGCGTTCTGTCAGGGTCTGCTCCAGACTGTTGATGCGCAGTGCCAGATCACAGTTTGCAAGATGGGCGTTTGCTCCTTCATTGGGAAGCGAACCGTGGCACTGTTTACCGATAGTATGTACGCGAAGCCACATGATTGATTTTTCTGCAACTTCGATGGTTACTCCTTCAGGATCTCCTCCGTCAGGAATAATGAACAGGTCATCTTTCTTGAAAAGTCCATCCTGTTTCAGCAGGTACTGGATACCAAATTTTGAGCCCACTTCTTCATCTGCTACAAACAGCAGTTTAATGGTGTGGCTTGGAGTAACGCCGTTTTTAAGGAACGAAAGGGCGGCAAATACACCACTTACCAGACCCTGCTGGTCATCTTCAACGCCACGGCCATACAGTTTGCCGTCTTTTTCGACTACTTTCCACGGATCGGTATTCCACAGGCTTAATTCACCGGTAGGTACAACGTCAGTATGGGCCATAACCCATACCCGCTGGTCGTCGCTGGTGCCGGGAATGGTAGCAATCAGGTTGGGACGGATACCGCCTTTTGCCCGTGGGTCGGGAGCGTCGTACCGTTCCAGATTGGTAATACCGTGGTCTTTCAGCCAGCCTTCCAGTGCGGTAACTTTATCAAGTTCTCCAACGCCTTCGCTTTCCGGCGCAAGGGCTGGAATAGAGGTAAGCAGTGTTTCAAGTGCGACCATTTCATCTCTGTCTTCTTCAATTGTCTTCATCAAAGTTTCAAGTGTAGCCATGTATATTCTCCTTTCTATTGCAACTGCAGTGATACTGTTTCCCACTGCTCAGTGGTCTGCAGTATTAGAGCTTCCGTTCCTTCTATTTCTTTCTGAACTTTGCTGCTTTTGGCTCCATCGGAATAAACCGCAGGATCTGCCAGCTGTGCTTCAAGATCTGCTTTTTTTTCTTCAAGTTCACCAATTAACAGCATAAGCCGTTCTTCTTCTTTTTCAAGCTTTCTGCGTTCGGCTTTCTGCTTTTTCTGGGCTTCCCAATCCTGAGCCCCTGCTGATGCAGGTTCCACTACCGGCTGTTGGGTGGCCTTTACCGCTTTTGCAGAACTCTGAACAGCCTGCCCCGCAGAACCGTCTGTTTCTCCGGCGGCTTCTTTTGCCAGCTGTTCCATGTAGTACTGATAGCTGCCGGGAAATTCCCGGTAATGGCAGGGGG
Organism: Treponemataceae bacterium; assembly: GCA_045616125.1. Lineage (GTDB taxonomy): Bacteria > Spirochaetota > Spirochaetia > Treponematales > Treponemataceae > Treponema_I. Next base: position 6,944 of record JAZLGC010000040.1, read on the forward strand.
TCAGTTCCAGAACACGGGTAGCCAGGTTTTCAATAAAGCCGCGGTCATGGCTTACGAATATGACAGTCCCACCAAAGTCTTTCAGAGCATTGAGCAGCACATCCTTACTGTGCATATCAAGGTGGTTGGTCGGTTCGTCAAGAATCAGCAGGTTCACAGGACGCAGCAGCAGACGGAGCAGTGCCAGGCGGCTTTTTTCACCGCCGGAAAGGACATCTACGGCTTTGTGTACGTCATCGCCGCGGAACAGGAATGCACCCAGCATATCACGCAGTTTTGGAATCAGTTCCAGCGGTGCTTCTGCTTCAAGCATTTCAAGCATGCTCATGCTGCCTTTCATGCTTTCTGCGTTATCCTGGCTGAAGTACCCGATGCTGACGCCGGCACCCAGTTTATAGGTTCCCGTACAGTCAGGGTCCACACCGGCAATGATACGCAGCAGTGTAGATTTACCGGCACCGTTGCGTCCGGCAACAACCATGCGGTCGCCGTTTTCAAGAACGATGTTCAGGTCTCGGAGAACTTCCCGGTCTGCGGTTTTACTTGGGTCAGAACCGTCATTGTGGTAGGTTTTTCCCAGGTGTTCGGTAGTCAGAACAAGGCGGCCTGAATGAGGGGCTGCAGGAAATGAAAAATGAATCTTCTTTAAGGTTTCCGGAATTTCAATTTTGTTTTCCAGAATCTTATCCAGCATTTTCTGCCGTTCCTGAGCCTGAGCAGCTTTTGTTGCCTTGTAGCCAAAGCGGCGGATAAAGTCTTCAAGCTTGTGGATTTCTTCCTGCTGCTGCTCATACTGCTGCATCAGGGTTTCAAGTTCTACGGCGCGAACTTTTTCGTAGTGAGTGTAGTTACCCTGATACCGGTGCAGGACACCATTAAACAGTTCGTATACTTCGTTGATGGTAACGTCTAAGAAATAGCGGTCGTGGGAAACCAGCAGAAATCCACCCTGAAAGTTCAGCAGGAACTCTTCAAGCCAGTTACGGGCTTCAATATCCAGATAGTTGGTCGGTTCGTCCAACAACAGAATGTCAGGATTCTGCAGCAGGGCTTTTGCCAGTGCGATACGCATCTGCCATCCGCCGGAAAACTCTTCAGTCTGGCGGGTCATGTCTTCGGGTATAAAGCCCAAACCCAAAAGAGTCTGTTCTGCAAGAACGGCACGGCGGTTCCAGCCTGATTCTTCAAGGTATGCAATAATTTCTGCCTGACGCAGCAGCAGGGGTTCCGGATTAGTCGGGGCGTTGGGACCTGCCAGCGTATCACCGATCTGATCCATTTCTGCATGCAGCTGATAGCCGTATTCAAAGGCTTTATCTGCTTCTTCAAGCAGGGTAGTGCCGTGATGCACGATACCGCTCTGAGGCAGATAGGCAATACGGCAGCCTTTCTGCACAGCTCGGTCGCCGCTGTCACATTCCTGCAGACCCGCCATAACCTTCATCAGGGTGGATTTTCCCGAACCATTTGCTCCGGTCAGGGCGGCACGGCTTCCCTTAGCCAGGTTTACCGAAACATCTTTCAGAATATCCCGGTCGCCGAATGCCAGTGAAACTTTAGAAAATTGTACAAATGCCACGTGTCTGTGTCCTTTTCCTTAGCGGTCACCGGTAAAAACATCTGAATTGCCGGAAGTTTCATCGGCATTCAGAGAAACACCTTCACCTTCAAAGGCAAAATAGAGAACCAGTGCATCATTACCGCGCTGCTGGATAACGTTATCTTTCAAAACTGCCTTATTTGCACTTTCCAGACGGATACCGCCGTCTTCAATTTTGTACAGGAACAGATAATTGTTTCCTGTTGCATCAAAAGTAAAGGTAATGGCACCGTCGTAATTCAGTGCCAGACTTGATGCCAGAAAGTACGAGAAGCTTACGGTACCGGTAGAACCATTTCCCCGTGATATGAGTGATGGTACCAGACGGTTGTAGTCTTCCCAAATAAAGCCGTTGTTTTCGGTAAAGGTGATAGTTCCATAGTTGGAACTTTTGCAGTACGCACCAAAGGTACGCAGGGTATTGAAGGCAAGGGCACGGCGGTCTGCTTCAGCCTGCAGTACTTCTTCAATGGGAGATGTTAAGGTAACCAGGTTGAATGATGTAGGCATACCCCTTTCATCAAGGTACAGTACAACAATAAAGTTTTCATTGCGCACGGTAACACTTAATGGAGTATCGTTGAATTTATATACGTTGGAGTTACTCTTTTTATAATCTGAGTATACTGCGTCAACAACGATATCATTCTGGTCAAAGTGAATGGTTTTTGTTTCCGGATCAAGGGTAAAGGCAGTTTTTGCTGTCATTCTTGAAAGATCAACGTTCTTCCGCTTGATCATGGTTGCATAGCTTTCCGGATACCACAGATTATTGCTCATGGCTGTAAACAGCAGATCTTCTTCCTGAACAACTTCTACAATGCCGCTACTCTGCTCAGTTTCGTCAAAAAGGCGCAGGTTGTAAGAAAAACACCAGCCCGAAGTACCATCGGCTGCAAGAACACGGAGCCACTCACCCTGCATGGCGTTGCTGCCGGACATAACGGCCTGACCGGTTGTTTTATACAGAACCTTGATAACTTCATCTTTACGAAGGCGGTATACCTGTTTACTGGTATTTACCGCATCCTGACGCATGGGAAGCCCGTCTAAAAAAACGCGGGCATAAATGTGCTGATAATCAAGATACCGTTCGGCTCTTTTTTCGGCTTTGCTTTTTTTCTGGGGATCAGTTATCTGCCATAAGGGCACTTCAATTTTTTCTTTTGTTTCAGGAATTCCAACAATATAGGTTTTGCTGATGTTTGATTTTACGTATACCGGAACAACGGTTCCGTCACTTAAATTGTATTCAGGAAGACTCCAGAGAAGTACACCGTAGCCCATAACACTGTCGCAGGAAACAAGACATAACAGCATGGCAACGGCCAGTAAAATAGCACCAAAACGTTTCATGTCTGTACCTTACCATACATCCGCAGTTTGTACTATAATGGAAAGACCGTGTCGTCAGGAGGATAATGATATGGCAGAACAAAAAATCAGAACGAGAAGTGAAGTACCTGAAGAAGATAAGTGGAATCTGAAATCTCTGTATGCATCCGAAAAAGATTGGGAAGCTGATATGGAACTGATTCCTCAGCTTGCAGCAGAACTTGAATCATATAAAGGTAAACTGGGTGAAAGTGCAGAAACTCTGCTTGCTGCCCTTGATGTTAATACCCGTCTTGATATGATTATAGAAACGGCATACAACTACGCATTCCTGCATGTGGCAGGCGATGCCGAAGATGCCCATAATCAGGAAATGTCTGGCCGCGCCATGATGGCATATTCTGCCGCAGCTGCCAAAACCAGTTTCTTTATTCCTGAAATTCAGACTATCGATGAAGCTAAAATGAATGAATGGATGGCCCGTCCGGATTTTGAAGTATACCGGATTATGCTTTCCAAGAATCTGCGTCTTAAAAAATACATTCTCAGTGATAAAGAAGAACGCATTCTTGCTCTTGAAGCAGAATCTGCACAGACACCGGACAGTGCATTCGGTATGCTGACCAACGTAGACCTGGAATTCGGCAAGGTAAAAACTGCAGAGGGTATGATGCCGCTTTCTCAGTCAACCTGGTCAATCTTCATGAATGATGATGACCGCAACGTTCGTAAAGCTGCATACAAAAAGTTCTACAAAACCTTTGACCAGCATAAAAACACTCTTGCTGCCCTGTACACCGGAAGTGTTCAGCACGATGTATTTGAAGCCCGTGTTCGCGGCTATGAATCAGCCCGCCAGATGCGTCTGTATCCGGATGATGTTCCTGAAAGCGTGTATGACAATCTGGTTGCAACTATCCACAAGAACCTGCCGACCCTGCACCGGTACTACGAAATCCGCCGCAAGCTCCTGGGCCTTGATGAACTTCGCCACTACGACGTATACGTTCCACTGGTAAAAGGGGTAAAAAAGAACACTCCGTATGCTGAAGCTGTAGAAATTATCCGCAAAGCTTTGGCTCCACTTGGGAAAGAATATACTGATACTCTTTGCGGCGGTCTTGTTGGCGGTTGGGTAGACAAGTACGAAAACAAAGGTAAAGAAAGCGGCGCATTCTCTGCCGGTGGTTACATCGGTGACCCGGTTATCAAGATGAACTATAAGGAAAGCGTACTCCGTGATGTATATACGTTGGCCCATGAAGGCGGACACTCAATGCACTCATGGTATTCGGTTCATTCAAATCCATTCCCTCACTACAACTACACCATCTTTGAAGCAGAAGTTGCATCTACTTTCAACGAACAGCTGGTATTCCAGTATCTGCTGAAGAATGCGGAATCGGAAGATATGCGCCGGTATCTGATTGCCAACCGTGCCGATGATATTCTGGCAACTCTGTTCCGCCAGACCATGTTTGCTGAGTATGAACACAAAGCACATACGCTGGTAGAAAGCGGTACTCCACTTTCAGCTGATGTTCTCCGTGGCGAATACCGCAAGCTGCTGAAAGAGTACTTTGGGCCTACCATGAAGTTTGAAAAGACCAGTGATCTTGAGGGCTTGCGCATTCCTCACTTCTACGGTGCATACTACGTGTACAAATATGCAACCGGTATTTCAGCTTCCCTTGCTCTGGCAAAACGTGTCACGGTCGGTGGCGATAAGGAACGCGATGACTACTTCAAGTTCCTGAGAAGCGGTGGTTCACGGTATCCTATTGAATCACTGAAAGTTGGTGGCGTAGATATGTCTACTGCAGAACCGGTTCAGGCAGCCTGCGATACCTTTAAGGCGCTGGTTGACGAAATGGAAACCTGGGTTAAATAAAACTTTTTTCAGATTTGCCGGCATTGATTACACTTTTTAGGAAATAAAAGGTGAAAATGCCGACAAATCAGGTTTCGTGAGTTATAGTATACTAACAAGTATTTCTTTCGGAGAACACAAATGGGTCTTGTTGACGAATTCATATCGCACAAAAAAACTGAAGCTCATAATCACCTGAATCTTGGTATGCGTTATGATACCTATAAGGTATGGGCTGGGTTTGAAATTCCCAATTTTCCCCGGAAGTTAAACGGATTATCGGAAATGCACGAAATCATCGGGCAGTATACTCGGCCCCGTGCAAAAACGGCAGATGATGCCCGAAATCTGTTTACTATGGCTCTGAAAGATGCTGTTGCAGACGGTATTACTACGCTGGAAGGCAGTGTCGATTTACAGTTTGTAGGTCATTGTGGGGGTGTAAAAAACTTTACCACCATGATTGCAGAAATCCGCGATATGTTCGCCGATAAAATTGATTTTCGTCCTGAACTTGGTATGGGAAAAACCTTCCCTCAGGAGAAAATTCAGGAATGGGTTCCTGCCTGTCTTGAAAGTTGCGTTTTCAAAAGTATCGATTTATATGGCCCTGAAGTGTTTGAAGGGCTTGAACCATTTAAGAACATTTATGAACTGGCTGGGAAACTGGGAATAAAGCGTAAAGCCCATGTAGGTGAATTCTCAGATGCAAAATCCATTGCTCAGTTTGTTGAATTTTTTGAGCTGGATGAAATTCAGCACGGCATTGGAGCTGCTGGCGATTCCGGCGTTGTAAAGATGCTCGCTGACAACAAAATCCGCTGCAATGTCACTCCTACCAGCAACGTTATGCTGGGTGCAGTTCCGTCTTTGGACAAACACCCCATGCGTATCCTTGCAGACGCCGGCGTTCCATTGACAATTGGTACCGACGACCTGCTTTTCTTCAATCGCACTGTCAGCCAGCAGTGTGCCGATCTGGTAGACTGCGGACTCTTTACCAAAGAAGAACTTTTCTCAATCCTCGACCAGCAGTAGACCAGTTCTACTGTCACCGGGCTACCGGAGAATCAGCGTTTCAAGAAAATCCACATACCGCTGGGTAGCTTCGTCCTTCAGGTCCTGACAGGAATCCAGCAGAATCATCCAGTGAATATCCTTGTCATAGCGGGCATACTGCTGTCTGATCCGGAAGTAATTCATGCCGCCCTGTTCCCCCGTATACTGGGCAGGAGCTTCGCTTTCCAGTATCCGATCTGCGTCATAGGGCGTTTTAACATAGGCCGTATACACACAGGAACCACCTAAATCCTTGTAAGTTTCAGAACTGCTCAGATTATGACATTCGTAATCTGCATCCAGCCCCAGGTCTGCAGGCGGTGCATTCTTATACGAATAGAACCGGTCAGACACCGTATCCAGCTGCCCCATGACCATGATATTGTAGGTTACCGTATCGGACACTTTTGGATCATAGGATGAAAACTTAAAGCGGATAGTAACGGAGCCATCGGCTACCGGATAGAACATCCATTCCCAGTCGGTTCCCCAGCTTTCAGGAATCTGAAATACCAGACCCAAAAGTGAACTGTAATAGGCAGTTCCATCTTTCCGGTCCTGAGTAATCAGGTAGTCATTAACTCTGACAGTTTCCCCCGCATAGTGTTTCAGGTTCTGTACCGCCACGTTGTAAATGGATTTTTCATCCGGATGAGAGCCGGTCATGGAATAGTAGGTTTCAAAATCATGAACGGCATTCTGCAGCATACCATAGGCATGTTCAAACATGGCTTTATCCCAGAAGAAATCGGGATGCAGGTATTCTGCGGGGATTTTTGTGGACACTATCTGAAAGTTTTCCCAGGCTTCAAAAGGTTTGGCGGCATTGCTGTAGAAATCTGCCAGCAGCCAGCGGTACCGGTAATCACGGTCTTCCAGGGTATCGATAGCCATAAAGTTATCAACGGTTTTCTGGAACATGGCTGGCTCATCAAGATTATAGAGATACGATGAAACGATGGCTTTGAGAAGAAGCCAGTCCTGGTTTTCCGGTTCGGCATTGGCTTCCAGATGCTGATAGGTTATCCGCATTTTCTGCCGCAATTCTTCTTTTGAGTAGGGGCAATCCCAGTAGTCGTCGTACACCCAGTTTTCCAGGTAATAGAGATTCTGAACGATAAAGTTCAGGTCTGATTCATATGCGGGAAGTTTTTCAAGATACTGAAACTGCACCAGCCGGATCCCGGACGCCAGCACGCCACTCATAGTCACTACCAGCAGCACTAACGAAAGAAACCATTTTTTCATACTAATACCTTTTTGAAATAACAGTGTCATTCCGAACTTGATTCGGAATCTCTACAGTGCATCATACAGTGCAGATGCTGAATCAAGTTCAGCATGACAGACTACTTTAGATGGCGGCAAAAAGCAGGGAGTTTTGCTTTTGCAAAACTCCGTAAGGTTGTCTGGCAGGACGCCAGACAACCGACTCACTCCCATCCAAAGGTTGCCGGTGGTTTATTGGTACAGTCCAGATAGAGGGCGTCAACAAACGGCAGGGAAGCAATCTGTTTAACGATGGTATCCATCAGGTCTTTGTCAAACCAGGCAAAACGGGCAGTCATTACGTCTTCAGAAACAACCGGGCGCAGAACAAAGCTGGCGCGGTCTGCTGCAGTTGCGTATGGCAGGTCAATGGTCAGATGCTGGAAAATCTTGTTGTACCAGTCGTTCTTTTTCAGCTCGGTAAGGACAATGTTGTCAACTTCACGCAGCTGGTCCAGACGGTCTTTGGTACAGTAACCTTCCTGCAGCTTAAGATCATCGTCAGCTACTCCAGGTTTCTGGTACAGCTTGATGATGGTGCGGTTCAGGTATTTTGCACTGTTGGTAATGGTACTTGAAGTGCGCTCTACTTTTTCGCGGATTTTCGGAACGTGGCAGAAGCCTTCTGCATCCTGTTCAAACGAAAGCACGGCAGGGAAACGGTAGGTACGGAAGTCACCCTGAACACCAACTGATTTTACCGGCAGCACATTGCGGGTCATACCAGCCAGACAGTGTTCGCAGAATTCAGTAATTTCAATATTGTTCAGTTCTTCTTTTGCCAGTTTTAGCTCTTCTGCATCTTTTTCAGACAGTTTTCCGTCAGAACAGAGTACGTTGATGGATAGCCCTGGACCGGGGAATGGATGGCGCATTACCAGTTCATCGCTCAATCCCAGTTTCTTACCGATGGCACGAACCTCGTCTTTGTACAGGTCTTTCAACGGTTCAATGATCATGCCCTGGGCAATCAGTTTTTGAATGCCGTCTACCCGGTTGTGGTGGGTTTTAATGGTATTGCTGTTTTTGGTTCCGCCTGATTCGATAATATCCGGATACAGGGTGCCTTGTGCCAGCATCCATTTGCTTTCATCCAGTTTCTGAGCCTGCACTACGGCATCGCGTACGGTAATAAAGTGTTCACCTACGGCCATGCGTTTTTTCTGCGGATCAATCAGACCTGCAATGGCAGCAAGGAAGCTTTCTGAAGCATCTTCTACGATAAAGTTGTTGAAGCCCTTTTCTTTGTACGCAATTTCAACGTTTTTGCTTTCGTTTTTGCGCATAAAGCCGTTATCAATGTGGAGACCAAGAACCCGGTCCTGACCAAGGGCTTTGTTGAGCAGTGCAAAGGCAACGGTAGAGTCAACACCACCGCTTAAGAACAGCAGCACGTTTTTGTCACCATCGGCCTTATGGGCGTCTCTCTGGATATTTTCAATAATGGTAGCAAGAACCGTGTCCTGATCCCAGTTCTGTTCCATGCCGCAGTACTTAGCAAAGTTTTCAAAAATGCGGTCACCGCAGGGGGTATCCTTAACTTCGCAGTGACACTGCAGACTGAACCGCTTTTTAGCCAGGTTCTGGGTTGCAGCAAAAGGACAGTCTTTGGTAGAACCAACAACTTCAAAGCCTTCACCAAGGGCAAGAACACCGTCCTGATGGCTCATCCAAACCTGCTGGGTTGGCTCAATGCCTTCAAAAAGCGGACAGGTAACATCCGGGTTCAGATTCAGGGTTGCAAAACCAAATTCACCAACATCGGCTTTGCCAACTTTTCCGTTGTATCCAAGCTGCACAATGTAGTGACCGTAACACAGACCAAGAACCGGAATATCCAGATCAAGGATGGCGCTGTTGAATTCGGGCACCTTTTCGTCGTATACGCTGGCAGGACCGCCAGAGAATACGATACCGGCAGTGTTTTCAAACACTGAAACATCGGCTGAAGGCAGCGCGATTTCTGAGTAATAACCTAATAAACGGAATCTCTTTGCAATAAGGTGGGCGTACTGACTTCCAAAGTCCAGTACCACAATTTTTTTGCGGGGTAAAGAAGTTGATGTTTCCATGCGCCACTATATCACGGACACAGCAGCGCGTGCAACTATACGTTATCAAATGCTGATGACACTTTGGAAAGCAGTTTTTTTGTTACCATCGAATCGCTTGCCAGAATCCGTACAAACATGTCGCGTTCAATTTTCACAAGGGTAACATCAGTTTTTGCCAGAACCGTCATTTCCCGTGGCTTTTCAAGGATAGCAGATACTTCTCCAAAAAATGTTCCCTTTCCCTGTTCTGTAATTGAGCCATTGGGAGCTTCTATAAGGACGGTACCTTTAGCCACATAGTACACAGAAGCACTGTCCTCTTCTCCGTTAACATAAATTTCACTGCGGGCAGGAACTTCAAAAGCCGTACGGGTTGTTGTCAGCCAGTTATCATGATGGAACAGGCGGATCCGTACTGCACCCAAAGCGTCTTTTTCATCAGCGGAAGGAAGCATATACAGTTCTGCCAGCATCAGTTCCTTAAAAAACTGGTACACAAAGATATACTGGGCTATGAAGAAGTAAATATAGAAGAACGTTACCATTTCAAGCAGGAATACAATAACGTTGGCAACTACACCGTATACCAGATTGTACCGGCTTAAATTGGTAAAAAGCCGGAAAAACAGCTGAAATCCCCAGAAACAGGCCATGGTACAGAAGGCACATATGGTGCACAGTTTTATGGAAGGCTTTGTTCCCGGTGCATATCGGTACGACAGCATAATTACCAGAAATAACAGGGCCCGGGGTACCAGATTGGTTAGCAGCGGAAAAAACCACGATTCAATCCAGGCAGCAGCCTGAGGAAACAAGTGGGTACCATTTACTACAGAGGCAACAGAACGCAGCATGACGAATACAATGAGCAGCACGGTACACATGATGATGAATAAGGCTTCAAGGAAAATTCCCCAAAGACTTGATTTCCAGACAGTACGTTCTTTTTTTGTGCGGAAGATTTTGTTGTAACCGCTCATGAGACTGAAAAACAGGCGGCGGGCAAACCAGAAAATACCGATACCGGCAATAACTTCCGGCAGACCGATTTTTTTTACCCCCATAACGCTGTTTACAACGCCGGAGAACTGTTCAACGGTTAAAAACTGCTGTACGTAAACATACAGGTTTTCAACCATTGGGGTGTATCCTTTAACCAGGTTCAGCACCAGGCTTAATACAAGAAAAAGTATGGGAAACAGCGAAAATACAAGTCCGAATGCACAGGCCTGACCTACCATGGCAAGCCCGTTCTGGCCGTAGAGCCGGATGGAAATGTAGATTGTCTGTAAAAAAGTATGCAGGGAAACGGGAAGTGTCCCCTCTTTTCTCATCTTTTTCATGGTGGAGAGGAGTATACCAAGAATTACGGTTTTTAAGAAGATATACCGTTTCTGCTGGATATGACAGTTTTTGGTTGCCGTAGTCAGAAACCCATAGTATGTTAGTGAAAGAGGGCGTAATACAAATGCCCTTTTCCAATAATTCAGCTTAGGGAGGCAAAAATATGGAAACAACAATCAACGCAGTAGGTTTTATCCTTGATCAGGATCAGACAGATCTGATTAACAAAAAACTTGAGCGCATTAAATATGCAGAAGACCTTATCGTTACCTGTGCGGTAAAAGTTAAGGAAGACAAAAAATTCACCTTTGATGCTACCGTTCATTTTAAGTGGGGAGCACAGGCCCATGTTGAAAACGAAGATTATGATTTTGCAGCCTGTCTCAACAAGATGATGGATATGCTTGATAATAAGGTAAAGAAAGAAAAGGATAAAATCCAGAAATAACCGGATAGAAAGGTTCCCTGCGGTTTCCAAAGGGAACCTTTTTTTCATTGCGAAAACAATTCAGACTGTGTATATTTAAACCGTATGGCTGATAAAGATTTTACTGTCCTGGATCTTCTCGATATGGACCTTAAGGAGCACAACTCTTTGAACTTGAAGTGTGCCTATGGCCGCAAAGGATTGGTCCGCAAAATTACTATTCCTGATTTAAACCGACCAGGACTTGCATTATCAGGTTTTTTTGAATCTTTTGCCTATCAGCGCGTACAGGTATTTGGCCGTGGTGAAGTTGCCTACCTGAATAAGATAATTGGCGAAGGCAATCTTGATACCATCAGAACGCTGTTCTCGTATGAAATTCCCTGCTGCGTATTTACCCATAACCTGGAAATACCGGTACCCTTTGCGGAAATTGCCGAAGAAGCAGGCTGTGTTCTTCTTTCAACAGATCTGGAATCAACGGAATTTTCTTCACGCCTGCTCCGTGTGTTTTCAAATATCTTTGCACCCAAAAAGACCATTCACGGTGTTCTGGTAGAAGTATTCGGTGTTGGAATCATTCTGATCGGAGATTCCGGTGTCGGTAAAAGCGAAACGGCTCTTGAGTTGATAGAACGTGGTCATCGTCTTGTTGCAGATGATATTGTAGAATTGCGATGTGTAAACGGAAATACCGTGCTTGGCCGTGGTGCAAACAAAATCATCAGCCACCATATGGAAATCCGCGGCCTTGGTATCATCAACGTTGAACAGCTATATGGTGTCGGTGCAATCCGCGAACAGAAAGAAGTGCAGCTTGTAGTAAAACTTGAAGAATGGGATGTAAATAAGGTCTATGACCGTTTGGGTACCGACCAGAAAACCATGGAAGTATTGGGGGTAAAGATTCCTCTTCTGGAAATTCCTGTTAAGCCCGGCCGTAATGTTCCGATTATTGTTGAAACGGCAGCAATGAATGAACGCCTTAAATCAATGGGATATCATTCTGCCCGCGACTTTAACCTTAATGTTCTTAAATGGATAGAAAGCAGCGAAGCTCAGACTGCCTATTATGGCGGTGATGATTCGTATTAATACCAATATATACCGATGATGCTGCCGCAGATGCTGCAGCTTATAAGGAGACGAAGATGGCAACAGCTGAAAAAATGGTAACCGTAAAAAACCGTGCAGGTATTCACGCACGTCCTGCAGCATTAATTGCTCAGACTGCAAATAAATATGCTTCTGAAATTCTCATAGAAAAAGATGACACTACCATCAATGCAAAATCCATTATGGGTGTCATTACCATGGCAGCCGGATACAATACCGTTCTGACCGTTAAGGCTGAAGGCTCAGATGCTCAGGAAGCAGTAGAAGCCATTAATCAGCTTTTTGAAAACAAATTCGAAGAAGAATAAGATCCCTTTCTGAATTACATGTCGCTTTCTCCTCTCTTTTTGTACACTGGTCCTGAAACCGGCCAGAAGAATGATACTATTGACTCATTACGGACCCGCCTTCTGAAGGAACAGGGTGCTTTGGATGAGCATAAACTGTATGCAGGAGAAACTGCAGTACGCGATGTTGTTGCGCTTCTTGAAAACGGCAGCCTTTTTGGCGAAACCCGGTTCATCATTCTGTGTAATGCAGAAACCATTAAAAATACCGACGACATTAATCTGATTAAAAACTGGCTTGCCGGAGCTGAAAAATCCGGTACCGGAGATGCCTGGCTTTTCCTCGTTTCAGAAGAAAACAGTGTTGATAAGAAACTGGAAAACATTATTCCCAAAGACAACAAGAAAGTATTCTGGGAATTGTTTGAAGACCGTAAGGAACAGTGGCTGTTTGACTATTTCCGGAAAAACGGATTCTCCATTGAACCGGATGCAGTAGCTTCAATTCTGGAGATGATTGAAAACAACACTGAAATTCTGCGTAAGGAATGCAGCCGTTTCTTTGTATGTCTGGAAAAAGGTCATTGCGTTACAACTGCCGATGTAGAAAATATCCTGACCAATGACCGTTCAGAATCTCCTTTTACCTTGTTTGCCGCCATGTGCGATGTAACAAAAAGCCGTCAGGAACGTTTAGAAACAAGTCTGACTATCCTGCAGAAAATCCGCCAGTCCAAGGACAGCAGCAGTGTACAGATTTGTCTGCTTCTGGCTTCCTGTTTCAAGAAACTTTCTGTCTGGCATGAAATTGGTGGCAATACGGCCAGTGATTTTGATCTGAAAATTCATGGATTTTCGTTTAAGACGATGAAGACCCAGTACCGTAATGCGGCACAGTTGTGGAACCGCCAGCAGTCTGACAGTATTGTTGCGCTTCTTGCAAAAGCTGATATGGAAATGAGATCCGGCGGTGCTGCCGTTGAAGATGTCCTTCTGGATACACTGCTATACGAAATCCTGATGAAGGGTGGCAGACCGCTTTCAGTTTATTCGATGCTCTGAAATCTGAAAAATCAGAATCCCTTTTCTTCAAGAATTGCTTTCAGGGCTTTCAGATCATCAGTGGTAAGGGTAACGCCTTTACCCATTTTCTGATGATCCGGAGACCAGCTTCTGATATCGAATTTCGGATCACGCCCGCCCCAAGAAACCAGACTTAACTCAGTTTTCCAACCGGTTTTTTTGTTTTCGGACAAAACCCCTAGTGTTTCTTTGATTTCAAATGAAAAATCGTCAGCCATACTGTGCCTCCAGTTCCAGTATATCATGACTTCTTTGCAGACGGGGTAGTCTGTTGATTAAAAAAGGGTTAAAATAATGGTGAACTACTGGCTGCTAACAGCCGATTCGTTAGATAGTAGAAAAATGTCTTTTTAAGGGGGAATCATGAAAAAACGGCATATCCGTATTCTTCTTGGTCTGCTCATAGTGGTAGTTATTACCTCATGTAAATCAGCACCGGAAGAACCAGCTCCAGAACCAGAACCTGTTGTAGAAGTTCCTGCAACCCCAACTTCAGAACCTATCCCAGAACCAGTTGTTGAAGAACCGGAACAGGAAGTTGTTCCAGTTATCAGCATGACTGAAGATGAAAAAAATGAACTGATGGAAAAAATTGCGGCTGCCCGTAAAGCGGCTGTTGAAGCTTCTGCTGATGTTCTTTTTGCAGATGAATTTGCAGCTGTAGAGGCTGCCTGCAGCAATGCCTTTGCTTCTTTTGATGCTGATGGGGATGCAGAAACACTTAAGATTGCTGCAAAGGACATTATCCGCATGTACAAGGCTCTGGAAAACGCAGCCCTTGCAGAATCAGAATTTAACCGCATTGTTGAACTGGGATTTGACAGCGATAATCCTGCTGCCTTTGATACTGCCTGCGATATGGCAATGGCCCTGCGTGAAATGGCAGAAAGCGGAGCAACTCCTGCAGAACTTCTTGCAAAATCTGAAGAACTGCTGGGCTCTTACCGCAGCATTCTGGATGCATCATTCAAAAAACGTGCTGATGCAAAGCGCGAAGAATATGTTGCTGCTGAAAAACAGGCAAAATCTATTAAGGCTGAAGTTGCAGGAAAAGATAAGTACAATGCGGCTCATCAGCTGTGTGTAGACGGTGATGCCGCTTATGCCCGCACTTCGTATGAACATGCACTGTATTCATATACTCAGGCAACTGAAAAAATGACTGCAGTATTCACTGAAATTTCTCAGAAACGTGCTCAGGCTGAAGCTGCCATGGCAGCCGCCCGCGAACGTGCCGCTGCTGCAGAAAAAACCGCACTGGAAGCCGATGAACTTGCTCCTCTGCCAGCAGATGCAGAAGGTTTTGATGAACCGGAAGAAACTGAGGAGGTTGCCGAATGAAAAAGCTTATGGTTACCTTGCTGGCCGCTGCACTGCTTACTGCAGGTCTTTTTGCTGCCAGCTACAAGAACAACGAATATCAGAAACAGGCAAATGCGTATAACCGCATGGCAACCCAGGCATTTGATGCCGGTGAATATGATCAGGCTGTGGAATACTCACAGAAAGCTGCAGAATACTCAGAAATGTCTGAAGCATTTATCCGCATGATGGTTGCCAAAGCAGATGCTGACAAACAGATTCGTTTTGCACGGAACCAGCTGAAATGGGCAGAAGGCATTAAAGGTGATATCTACTTCCCGCTGACTTTCCAGGCTGGAAAAGAAAACCTTGAAAAAGCAGAAAATGCCTATGGCCGTGAAGATTACGAAATGGCATCTTCTTATGCAAAAGAGTCTCTGAAAGCTCTGGCTGAAATCAAGGAAATTACTCCACTGCCACAGTATTATGTCGTACGCCCATGGGCAGAAAGCAAAGACTGTTACTGGAACATTGCAGGCCGTCCATATGTTTACAACAATCCTACTCTGTGGGAAAACCTGTATCAGGCTAACAAACAGAATATGAAGGATCCTTCTAATCCTGATTTGATTTATCCTGGTATGAAGATGGAAATTCCAAGCATTACCGGTGAATACCGCGAGGGAACTTACAGCCCCAACAAAAAATACGACCCATACTCAGCCAACCGCTGATATGTGCTAACTCCAGCCACCCAAAGCAGGATGGCTGAGTTACAATACAGGCTGACTGAGCCTGTTGAAGCCACAAATAAAAAAGGGATGTCTGCTTTGCATAACACATAGCAGACATCCCTTTTATGTTTTTATAAGGTATTCAGAAAATCTTAATGCAGATTACTTTGATTTCTTGAAAACGAGAGCGTTTTCTTCGTCGTCGCCAACGATCAGGCGGAAAGCGTTTTTCTTGCCGTTGATTTGAACAGAAAATTCTTCACCCATCATTTCAGAAATATAATCCAGAGCTTTACTTGGAGTAAGACTCATCGAGTAAGACATCTTTATTGTTACTGTTTTTTTATCAGTAGATACATCTACAGTAACAGTTGTTTTAACTCCATTCAAGTCTGCAGAAATTTCCATAGCTTTAGCTTCGGCAATTTCATCATCAGGAAATGGATAATCAGAAGTGGTTTTCATTGTACCATCTATAGACAAAGCCACTTTTTCGCCTTTTTTAGGGTAGTTGAATGTGAAAGTACCTGATTCAGTATGAGATACGCCCTGGTAAGTAGTAGTGTCTTCTTCAGTTGCTACCCATTTACCAACCAGTTCTGCAGCTGGGTCAGTAACAACTGTCCACTGGTTTTCATCACCGAACAGAGTGCTACAGCCGGTAAAACTTACAAAAGCAACCAGAGCCATCAGTGCTAATGCTGTAATACGAAATTTTTTCATTGTATTGTCCTTTTGTGTGCTTTTTTTGCACATGAGTAAGTTTTATAAAAAACGGCAAGCAACGCGAAGCCGTGTTTTACCCAAATCAGCAGCAGTTTCCGGCTTGAAACCTGAAAACAACAAATTTATCCGTACGGTTTCGTGAAAAATTCAAAAAAGTGATTTATTTTTCGGCTTAAAAGGCGTTTCTCTGTCAAAAAGCCGTAATTGTCCGACGGATCTCGGGCTGGTGCATTCTTTGGGCAGTTCAGTTTCATCATTGTTTCCGGCTTTTATAACGCAAACGCAATAAAAGCCGGAAACAATGTATTGGAAAATGAATTTTACATAGTTTATGTACGGATATTCTGCACGGAACATTCCAAAAAGCCGGAACGCAAAATTTTACGGAACGCACACAATTCCAAACGTATAAGTAGCACTTTTCACGGGTGGCTCTTTTTCCAAAAAACACAAATGTAGTACAATAATTTTATGAATTACATAACCGGTGCCCAGATAATCGTAAAGTTACTTGAACAGCAGGGGATTGATGTTGTTGCAGGAATTCCCGGTGGAGCCATACTGCCGCTGTACGAGGAACTACGGAAAAGCAGCATTACTCACGTGCTTGTACGCCACGAACAGGCTGCCGGTTTCTTTGCCCAGGGGATGGCCCGTGTAACTGGAACTCCTGCAGTATGTATCGCTACCAGCGGACCGGGTGTTATGAACCTGCTTACCGCCGTGGCCGATGCAAAAGCAGATTCCGTACCTCTTGTGGTTATTACCGGCCAGGTTTCCACCAGTTTTATCGGCACCGATGCATTTCAGGAAGCCGACACCTTTGGGCTGGCTCTTCCCATTACAAAACACAATCTGCTGGTTAAAGACGCATCAGACTTGCTTACCGTTATACCTCAGGCGTTTACCATTGCTGCCAGTGGCAGACCTGGACCCGTTCTTATTGATATTCCGGTAGATGTACAGCGCCAGAAAATTGCCGTTGACCAGTTACCGGCCGCCGGCGAAAAAATCCGCCGCAGTGAACGGTTTAGAACTCAAGGTGCAGAACTGGTTCTTCAGTGTGCTGAGTTTTCACGGGCACTGTTAAGTGCAGAACGCCCGCTGCTTTTTGTTGGTGGTGGATGCAACAGTACAGAAGCAGCCGAACAGATCCGCCATTTTCTTTCCGTTTTCCCTCTGCCGGTAGTCAGCAGTCTGATGGGACTGGGTGTTGTTCCATCAGATAATCCGCTTTTTTGTGGCATGGCGGGCATTTACGGTACAGGAGATGCAAAAGCAGCTCTATCTTCCGCAGATGTGGTAATTGCCGCCGGTGTACGCTTTGATGAGCGGTCCATCGGTAATCCGCCGGTTTTCGCTAAAAATGCAAAAATCCTGCACATCGATATTGATGCTGCAGAAATAAACAAAATTATGGAAACATACCGCTCTGTTACCAGTGATGTTGAATCAGCCATACCGGTGCTGACTGGCTGCATCAGTCAGGCACAAAAAGAACTGGCACGGAAAAGTCAGCCAGACTGGGCCGCAAAAATAGGGCACATTGATAATACAGAAGAAGTGTTCAGCGTAACCACAGCCAGTCAGTGCCGGATGGGGCAGCAGCTGATGCAGGTACTGGGCACTGCCGCTGCAGCCCATGGAAATATCGCCATTACAGTTACTGCCGACGTTGGTCAGCATCAGATGTGGGCTGCCAGGGCTTTTGCATTCAGCAGACCGCATCAGTTTTTAACCAGTGGTGCTTTGGGCACCATGGGATTCAGTCTGCCGGCTGCTATTGGAGCTGCCGTTGCAACACAATCCAGCGGTCAGAATCAACGGGTTTTGTGCCTTTCCGGCGACGGATCCATCATGATGAACATTCAGGAACTGGCAACTTTGTCAGAGCTGCACCTGGATGTTACCGTTGTGGTTTTTGACAATAAAAGCCTTGCCATGGTACAGCAGCTGCAGGACAAGCAGTGTGGCAGACATCACTTTGCAGTAACGTTTCCCGAACCATCAAATCTGGCATCCATTGCAGAATCCTTTGGTCTGCCGTCCCGAAATTTCGGCGCAGAATCAATTTTGGAAAACCCTACCGGTTCCTGGGCAGACTTTGCATTCCCTCCGGCCGGCTGCGGCCCCCGGTTCATCTGCTGTACGCTGTAATTCGGATTGAAAATAAACCGCATATTGAACGATATAAGCTAAAATCCGTACTATAGTAAAAATATGAAGAATGATGACGAACTGTACAATGAGTTAATAAAATTACGGGATACAATCAAGCATAAGGAACATTATTATACCAACCGCACGCCGCTGGTTTGTCCTGATGAGTCCATAAAGGGAATGATAAAGTATCGGCCTGTTGCACCAGATGACTTTTTGGCCATAGAAGGTATAGGTCCGGTTTTTGTCACCAAATATGCAGAAGCATTTCTGAAAATTCTGGGAAAGGACGGAAATCAGGAACCGGCTGTACAAATGCCGGAAGCCATCAAAAAGACATTAAAAGAACTGGAAAAAAATCTGGTAACCTTGAATAAACGGAACCGGCTGCTGTACACCGGCCTTCTTCGGGCAAAAGACGGCGTAGATCTGTTTGCTTCTGATTCTGATGCCCCATTGTCATTCCTGTTCGGTAAAAAGCAGAAACTGGTTTTTAAAAATGACCCATCTGATGCTGCAAGTCAGTCTGTATACACCCAGCTGACCAGAATAATCCGTGAAACCAACCGTGATCAGAAAGACCGTGGCCTCAGCACCCTGTACATCGGTTTCCCCTTTATTCAGGGCAAAATGTATAATAGCGACCTGAATATCCGCGCACCATTGGCATTCTTCCCGGTAACGGCAGAAAAAAAGGCACTGCAGATAACCATAAAGGAAGACGATTCCCGGGATATTATTTTCAACAATACCCTGGTTCTGGCATCATTTAAGTTTCACAATACCAAAAGACCACTTCCCAACGAGGTAATTGATAAAAAGATTAAAAAGGCGGATGAGTTTTTTACCCTGCTGGAAAACTTTTACCGGGAGAATGACATTGTCATAACGATTCCGGAAGACAGTGCCCCCGGTGCCTTTGTTCCGTATAAATCCGATGAATTTCCAGAGTATGCAGGTGGAGAATTCCATCTTGTACAGAATATGGTTCTTGGCCGGTATGTTATCTGCGACAATTCAATTCAGAAAGATTTTGATGCCCTGATAGAAGAAGAGAAAAGTACCCTGCAGCTGAATAATCTTCTGACATCCTTCAGTGACCAGGAGCCGGAATCCCAACCGGTGGTAAACCCGGAGCCGGAAGCTGCCGTTCTTGATGAAAACTCCATCAGTTACATTAACAATCTGAATGATTCACAGGAAAATGTCCTGTACAATCTGAATACCCTTGATCAGCTGGTTATTCAGGGCCCGCCGGGAACCGGAAAATCACAGACCATCACCAGCATTATTTCCAACGCTGTTCTGCAGGATAAGACCGTTCTTCTGGTATCAGAAAAAAAGACAGCCCTTGATGTTGTATATTCCCGGCTGGGAGAACTTTCCAAGTTTGCCCTGCTTATTGATGACGTAGAGAACAAGAAAGAGTTTTACCGGCAGGTGAGTGATATGCTCAATGCTGCATTGGATTCCCATAAACGGAACAGGAACGTTCAGGAAAAGGCCGATGAAATCAACGGTCAGTTTGAAAAGCTGCAGTCTGTTGAGAATCTGTTCTACCGGACAACAGTACATGATGATTATCCGTTCAGAATGTACCAGAAGTCAGAAAAAATGGACCTGCAGGATGAGACAACTGCCACAGTGCTGATTGCAGTAAAAAACATGCAGAAAGAACTTCTGGAACAGAGTACACCGTTGCTGGATAAAAGCTATCAGCTGTTTACCGATGAAGAATTCAGTAACCGGGTTTTTGCCTACCATGAATTACAGAAGCAGTATCCCCACGTTGACGATTTCAAAGACGGCCTTTCAGAAATTGACCTGGCACAGGTTCGCGCTGTTCTATCCGGAACCAGGGCTCAAAGTGCTGAAATACAGTCGTTACCGGTAGTGAAACGTTTTTTTGCCGGCATGAAACTGCGTGGGCAGGTAAAAAAGCAGATAAAGCCCCTTGTTCAAAAGCATCTGGGCAAACTCAGCGCCGGAATCGTAACGGCACCTGATATCATTTCTGAAACTCTGGATCAGTATACCGGATACCAGGAGTCTAAATCGGCATTTTTGAACATGACACCTGATACCCTGACCTATTTTAACGGCATGGTGTTCATCAGAAAAAATGGCTGCAATTTGTCTCCTTTGGAATTGAACTGGTTCCTGTACAATGCCCTGTTGAATATCCGATTGATGGAATACGAAACCGGCAAGGGCGAAGCACTTAAAACCATGGAAGACTTTGCCCCGCTGGTTGAAACCATTTCAAAAGCAATGAAGGCTAAAAAAGATAAGACCGTGAACAACTGTTCGGTAACATTATCCCGTCATCTTGAAAATCTGGTTGATACAAAACGGAAAGCCGAAATTCTTCGTGGCCTGAATACAAACACAAGAACGAGCGTTACCCGTTTTATCAGCAAATTCAAATATGAACTGTTCAAAAGCGTAAAAATCTGGATGCTTACTCCGGAAGTTGTTTCCGAAATTATTCCGCTGCAGCAGGGGCTCTTTGATCTGGTAATCTTTGACGAAGCGTCACAGCTCTTTGTTGAAAAAGGCATTCCGGCCATTTACCGGGCAAAAAAAGTAGTGATAGCCGGCGATACAAAGCAGCTTAGGCCAATGAAACTGTTTTCCGGCCGGTTTGGCGATGAACCGGATGAAGCTGTTGATCAAATTGAAGACGAGACCAACGAAGCGCTGGAAGAACCAAGCCTTCTGGACCTGGCCCAGTACAAGTACAAGGATGTTCTGCTGAACTATCATTACCGCTCCAGATATGAAGAACTGATTGCCTTTTCAAACTACGCCTTTTACCAGGGACGTCTTATGGTTTCTCCCAATGCGGAAAAGCCCGATGCCAGCCCCATAGAAGTGCATAAAATTGACGACGGCATCTGGGAGAAAACCGCTAACCGCCAGGAAGCCGTATATTGCGTTAAGCTTCTGAAGGAAATTCTGAAAACACGGAAACACAACGAATCAATTGGCATTATCACCTTTAACTCCCATCAGCATGACCTGATTGAGGACATGATTGATAAGGAATGTGATACGGATCTGGCCTTTGAAAACATGATTCTTGCAGAGCGGAACCGTATTGAAAACGGCGAAGATACCAGCCTTTTTGTTAAAAACATAGAAAACGTACAGGGTGATGAACGGGATATCATTATTTTCTCCATCGGGTTTGCAAAGAATTCCGAAGGTAAGCTGTACCGCAATTTTGGCTGGCTGAATGCTGAACACGGCGAAAACCGGTTGAATGTTGCTATCAGCCGGGCTAAGCAGAAGATTCATATCATTACGTCCATTGAGCCAAGAGAGTTGAATGTGAATGGCCTGAAGCACGAAGGCCCATCTTATCTGAAAAAGTATCTGGAATACGCTTTTGCCGTAAGCGATGGCGATGAGGATGAAGCAAGAAAAGTGCTGTTGTCCATGTGCAGTAAGGATGATGTTCTGGATAGGGATAGTAGTGATACCGATATTGGCTTCGAAGATGACCAGGGGCGGGATGGAAGTTCGTTTATTGCATCGGTAGCGGCTCATCTGGAAGAGCAGGGATATGATGTGGTTCGCAATGTGGGAATTGGCGGTTATACACTGGATCTGGCAATCAGAAAGAAAAACCGGTTTGTTCTTGGTATAGAGTGTGACGAAAGCCTGTACACCGCGGAAGCTTCAATTCGGGAACGTGATTATCACCGCCAGAAATTCCTGGAATCTAAGGGATGGAATGTATACCGGTTATGGAGCCCCCTGTGGTGGAAGGATAAAGAAAAGATTCTGAACGAAATACGGAAACTGGTATAACAGCGTCAGTCCTGTTTGTAGGCAGCCATTTTGCGCTGGAAGGCGGCAACACGTTCTTTCAGCGCGTCATCCTGTTCATCATCGTCAAGAAAGGGAACGGAATCGGCAAGGTCCACATGTTCGCTGAGCAGTTCAAAGTAGTTGAATGCTTTTTGTACGTACTTTTTCAGTACTTCTGAATTGAGGGAATGGTGGCCGCCTTCAACCATGAACGATTTTGTCAGGCTGAAGTTGGTTTTTCTGTACAGGGCGTCAAAATCGCTTTTGTAAGAAAACAGTTCATCGTGGTTGCCGAAAATGCCAAAGCAGCACTGGCGTACTTCGCTGTCGGCTTCGGCATGAAACGCTTCTTCTATTTTCCACTGGACAATGACCTGCTGGGGAACGGTGGAATCCAGTTTTGGAATTTCGATACTGGGCTTTAAGCAGGGGTTAATCAGGATGCGGGCTAATGAATCGGTGATGCCAAGGGCATAGAATGCGCCCAGAGAACTGGCAATCAGCATGTTGATGTGCTGTTCTTTGCAGATGGTGTGTATCCGCTCTTTTGTGGCAGCAATGTCTGTAAGGTTAAAGTTTTCTGCCACCCAGTGATGTTCCGGAAACAGTTCCTGCAGTTTTTTGTATGTAGAAGAATTAACCGACCCATTAAAGCCGTGAATGTAAAGAATGTTCATACTTCTACTATAGGACGAAACGGGGAAAAAGTAAGGGGCTGCCTGAGTTAGTCAGGCAGCCCCTTGGTGTCAGGTGTTCAGTGAGGTGTACTAATTACAGTTTGACGTAATAATTATAGATTCCAGTATCATGAGACTGCAGAATTCTCAAACAGGTCTTTGAGGAATCAATCTGATGATAATGAATATAATCACTGAATGATATTTCTTCATGGGTTTGTCCGTCAGTAAATGGATCGTCAGAGTAATTGCCCATATCAATGGTGACTCCCATAATAAGTTTGGTTGGATCGTCTGCATGTACTTCTACGATAGCACCTGCAGGAATGTTAGTACCAATCATGCTGTTCATCATTAAGTAATAAAATGCGATTTCACGGGGAGTAAAGCTACTTTCGTCTTCTTTGGTGACAATTTGGGTCATGAGCATGTTAACTGAAGCATCGCTTACCTCTGAATTAACTGACAGTACAACAGCGCTGTACTCTTCAATCAAAAGTCCATCTTCTGGATAGTTTTCGTAATTCATAAGCTGAATCCAGGTTGTATCAGCAAGGTCAGCTTCGGTAACGTCAGTCCAGCCTTCTGCTGTTACAGGAGGAATGAATTGTGAGTAATCAATGGTAGCTGCCAGTGATGTTGCTGGTGGAATTTCCGGGATATAACCAGGGGTAGAAGTATCAGGCAGTGGAGTCTCGGTTACATTGAACATATACATATATTCTTCAGGATCGCCAGGACGTGACATCAGTACTCTTACATAGGTGTTTGATGAATCAATTTGACTGCCAATGAGCATTGCATCTCTAAATGAAAGTTCGTTGTCGTCTTCGTCAGTGAAAGGGTCGTCAGAATAATTACCATCATCAAAGGCGATTCCGGCAATCAGCTTTGTTGGATCGTCAGTTATTAAATCGGAAGTAGCACCTTCTTCAGGTATCATAAAGACATATAAGATTAATTCATTGATGGCTTCAGTGATTTCATCTTCATCTAAGGTTCTTTTGTCCAAAATCTTAGTCTGAAGCATAGTTAAAGCAGCATCTGTTGCATCTTCGTTAATTGAGTAAATACCAGCGTAGTATTCTACAAGTCCATTATCTGGCTGTTCGTCAACTTCAACACCCATCCATTTGGTATTTGCCAGGCTGGCAAAGTCAAAAGCGGCGTCAATGGTGGTCCAGGTTAATGAATCAGTATTTTCAGGAACGGTGAACTGTGTGTAGTCAAAAGTAGCAGGTGTTACAGTTGCTGGAGTTTCCGGAGTAGGTGTAGGTGCTGGAGCTGGTGTTGGTTCTGGATCTGGATTTGCAGGCTGAGGACAGGCTGTCAGACAGAATACAGCCGCCAGAATCAGCAGCAGCGCAATCAAACCGTTAAGTTTTTTTATAGGATTTTGTAAATCCTATACCCAGTTTAAACTGGGTGGCCCGCGGCGCGCCGCAGCATAAACTTTGAAAAAGTGTGGTGAAGTGGTTGAATTTACACTGAAAAAAGTGTTGCTGAATGCAACTCAGCAACAAGAGAGTTACAAAATGCCGCAATCCGGTAGATTTGTGGAGTTATGATGAGACCCTGAAACTAGTTCAGGGTGACAATACGTAACACTTTTTACGGACATAGCCTTTTTTTTTTTTGGGGGG
>JAZLGC010000041.1:0-29914 GCA_045616125.1 Treponemataceae bacterium
CAGAAATAATGACCAAAGTAAGCTTCTCCTGCATGACCTTTGGCACAAATGGCAAACCGGTCGTCTTCCGTGCTGTTTCTAAGCAGGTGATACACGGCTGTTCTGGCGGCCAGTTGGGCTTTGTCATCACCTTCGATGATGATGTCCGCATTGGCCCACATGGGACCATATACGATACAGTGGGCAGCAAAGGCTGTGTCATAGGACCAGGGGCAGTTTATGCAGGAACCAGATTCACAAAGGCCTTCGCTGTTGGGCAGGTCACGGCTGGTAGCCACCAGAATGCGTTTTTCAAATACGGCAGTTGTACCACTGTCAGCCGCAGCAGTTATGGTTCCACGAAAACCGCAGCGGGTATCATCGGCAAATGCCTCTGACTGTATGCCCCGGCAGTTTCTCAGACACATACCGTAGGATATGGTATCACCACCGTTGGTCGTAACGAACAGCCGGGCCTGCTGACCGGGTGCAGTATGGTCGGCCGCCGTGCCGTTTGCTGCTGCGCCGCCGCTTACCAGGGATGAGACTTCTGTAAAGTGATTGAATCCGTTGGTACGGACACCTGCATCAATCAGGGTTTCAAAAGTAACGGTACCGTTGCCGGAAAGAATCTTCACTTCTGTTTTTTCTGCAGCTTCATGCCGATTTGCAAAAGAAACAAAGCGGCGGTGGCTTATCTGCAGCGTGGTACCGGCAACAGTAACCGTTACAGTGCGCACCAGTTCCGCCGTGGGCAGATCCAGATACCGCTGGTAACCGGTAATGTCTGCCTGACTCAGATCAACGGCTTTTCCGTCTACGTAAAACTGCGTCTCAAAAAAGAAGGGACAGTTGATGATTTCATTGTTCAGCCAGGGGTGGCGGCCGGCAATGCCAGGGATGAAGGTTCCCCATTTACTCAGCTGCACCCGATGTTTTTCAATGGTAACGTTGGCGGGTTTCCGTTCGTATTCTTCGTCCTGATGAACGGTGGCAAAATTGTCTTCGTGGCTGCCCCGCACGTGCATATAGCCGTTTCCCTGGCACATCAGGCCTTCGTAATATTTTACCAGTTCCAAGTGGAAAGCATCTTCCGTAATTCTATTCGTGTTCATATTTTGTAATCCTTTAGTAATGAGATTCATACCTCTACCGGCGTGCTGGGGAATTGCCATGTTGTCATCCCGAACTTGATTCGGGATCTATAGCTGCAGAAGATGCTGAAACAAGTTCAGCATGACGGTCTTATTACAGCATGACATTTTCTGACCCATTCCTCCTCCCGATGTATGAATCACGTTTGTACCTGTCACTGTTTTAGGTAAGGGTTCTCAAAAACCGGGAGGTGGGATGGGGAATTTCAAAAATTGTCGGAGCCTGGTTCCATAGTTTCCTTGCCAGGCTCCGCCAATAGCGACGTCAGCGAGCGTTTTTGAAACTCCTCAGACCGTTTCCAGTGGGCCATGGATGGCCCACGAATACTCGCAGTTTGCATGCAAACTGCAAATGACAGAAAATACAGGAGGTATTTTCTGTCATTCACCCTTTCACAGAACCAGCTGCCAGCCCGTTGATAATCTGCTTCTGCAGCAGGATGAAGATGATGATGCTTGGCACAATTACCACGATGGTTGCCGCAAACATGGCACCATAGTCGCTGGCAAAAGCACTCTTGAAGTAGTACAGCGCAATAGGCAGGGTACGCTTTCTGGTGTCACCGGTTAAGGTCAGTGCCAGCTGAAATTCGTTCCAGGCCAGCAGAAACTGCATAACGCCAGCAGTAGAAAAAGCAGGCCGTGTCATGGGAAGTACAATAGTAAAGAAGGTGCGGGCAAAGCCACTGCCGTCAATGTAGGCAGCTTCTTCCAGCGTCACCGGAATGGTCTTGATGTAACTGACCATAATATAAAAGGTGGTCGGCATACCAAGGGCGGCATAGACAATAATCAGTCCGCGAAGTGTGTTATAGAGACCTGTTGCCTGCATGGTGGTATAGAGCGGCTGCAACAGGGCAGCTCCCGGAACCAGAAGACCAAAACTGAACATCAGGGTTACCAGCATTTTTCCTTTAAACTGATTGCGGACAACCACATAGGCTGCCATGGAACACACAAACAGATTTACCAGTGTAGACACAATGGCAATGATGATGCTGTTTTTGTAGAACGTAGTAAGGGGCGCCAGTTTGAATGCAGTCTCATAGTTATGCAGGCTGAAGTGCTGTGGCAGTCCGAATGAAGCACTCATGATTTCTTTATTGGTTTTGAACGAAGCAAAGAATACCCAGATAAACGGAACGATGGAAATCAAAACCAGTACGGTAAGGAAAATCCAGGTAAGAACTTCGGTTACCGGATTCTGATTGGAACGTTTCATTGTCATTGAATTTGCCATATCAGTCCTCCTTATCCATGGCGTAGATTTTGCGCACCGTAACCAAGGCTACAATACCAAGCAGAATCAGCAGTACACCCTGGGCATTGGCAAGACCGTAGTTGTTGTTTGAAAATACAGTACGATACAGGTACATAGGCATGTTCATGGTAGTAAAACCAGGGCCGCCGTTGGTGGTCATCATGATGATGTCCAGTTTCTGCAGCATGGAAGTGGCAGCCAGAACCGTAGAGGTACCGATGATGTTTTTCATCAGGGGCAGAACGATGTAGAAATCGGTCTGTAATGGAGTTGCACCATCAATGGTGGCAGCTTCATAGATTTCCTGAGAGATGGAAGTCATTTCCGCAATAACCAGAATAGTTACCAGACCGGCGTAAGGCAGCCAGGTCATTGTGATGGTACCGAAAGCCGTTTTTGGATCCATGAACCAGTTCTGGGTAACTTTACTTCCCATAAGTTTACCCAGCAGGTTGTTAATAAGACCAAACTGCGGGTTCATCATGCACAGAAACAGCATACCCAGGGCTGCCGATGAAATGACATTGGGAATGAAAAATATGGTACGCACTGGATTTGAATACCAGTGTTTTTTTGCAAGAGGAAGAGCTGCCAGTACACCGATGGCAACATGAAGCGTCGACTGCAGGAAAATCCAGATAACCGTATTCTTTACGGCAGTCAGGAATCCTTTGTCGGCAGTAATAAGCTGAACGTAGTTTTTCAGACCGATGAAATGCATGTCACGGCCAATTGACCAGTCAGTAAAAGAAGTGGTAAAGAGCACCACAATGGCGCTCAAAAATACAAAGGCAAAGAGAATCAGCCCTGGCGCCAGAAACAGAGCTATCCATTTTCTGTTTTTTGTCATAGTTATAATCCGATTTTGAGGAGTAAGAAAAGGACACTTCGACTACGCTCAGTGATCCTTGTACGGAACAATCAGCGATCGAGAGTCAGAGAGGAACCCTGGACTTGTCGAAGGATCCTCTCTGTAATACGCATTATTTGTGGTTAGCGATTGCTTTTGTCAGTGCTTCTGCCATCTGTTTTGGAGTAATCTGTCCGTATACCAGTTCAGGATAGCGTACGGCAAATTCATCTACTACGCTGGCATAAGCAGTGTTATCGATGTTTTCAAAGCGGTATTTAGCACCACCGGCCAGTTCCAGCAGATCTGCCATCAGTGGGTTTTCTGCTTTGTAAGCATCAGAGATTTCTACGTGTTCTGTCAGAGGCAGAACACCAGCTTTGTCCAGGAATACAGCCTGTGCCCATGCACCGGTCTTGAATTTCAGGAATTCAAGAGCTGCAGCCTGTTCAGCTTCAGATTTTCCGTTGGTGTTCAGGATGTAACCAACTTCAAACTGGCTGATAAGACCATCTTCAGGATACAGCGCTACACCAATGCGGTCAGCAAGACCGGCGGCAGCTTTTGATTCATCAGAGAAGTCAGGACACATCCATGGACCGTTGGCAATAATTGCAGTGTTTTCCTGCAGGAAGTTGTTGGCAGCGTTGGCATAGATGGCACCAACAGCGTCACTGGTGGTGTATTTCTGCAGACATTCCTGCAGCATGGAGAGACCTTCTACCATTGCGGTGGTTGAGTAGGTTTCAGGATAGGTAGTGTTCATGAAGTCGTTACCTTCTTTACCCTGTGACCCGATATATGCAGCCAGAAGAAGGTTGGTGGTCCATGCGTTTTCACCGGTCATCAGAGAAAGAGGAGCAAAACCTGCAGCCTTCAGTTTTTCGTTGTTAGACATGAATTCTTTCCAGGTCTTGGCAGGAGTAATACCTGCTTTCTTGAACATGTCCTTGTTGTAGAAATATCCTACAACCTGGCGCTGGTTTGAAATAGAATACAGTTTTCCGTCATCGGTCATGTTGTATTCCATTGCATCCTGTCCAACGTATTTTGCCCATTCAGCATCTGCTTTAAGAGCAGGAATCAGGTCAACAGCCTGACCGTTTTTAATGGCCAGTTCGCGGATACCGTTTTTGCCGATGATTACATCAGGCAGTGATTTTGAGGTAGCAAGAATTTTCATCTTATCTACAAATGCGTCGTCAGAAGGCAGCTCTTCAACAACAACACGGATTTTTCCGGCATACTGTTTATTGAATTCATCAATAACGATTTTTTCTGCCTCTGCAGAAGCGTGGGTTCCTACCATGAAGGTAGCGTAAGAAACTTCAACAACGCCATCATTAGCTTTGGCATCTTTTTTTCCGCCTGCAACGGCAGCAGCAGCACACATCAGCAGAGCAGCACCGATGGTGAGTACTTTTTTCACTGTAGCTTTCATGTATTTCCTCCTATTATTCCACTGCGGAAGCAGCAGCGCAGGGATGCGCTGTATCAGCAGTTGTGAAAGCAACGCTTGAGCAACTGCAGGTAAGAAAAATACACGGATGTATTTTTCTTACACCTCCTTGAATTGAAACTTTTGAAACTCAGTGATTTAACTCTAGGGCCACCATCCGCAGAAATGAATAGAGCCATTTATCCAGAACTTGTTGAATCTTGTCCACTTTTACGCCATTTTCCCGTAATTTACGCAAAAAACGAATAATTTCTTGAGTTTTCTTTACTTTTCTTGTGATTTTTTGTACTCCGAAGGACTTATTCCCTTATATTTCATGAATGTATTGGTAAAATACGCCGGATCACTGATTCCTACCTTTTCTGCAATTTCATAGATTTTCATTGCATCGTCCTGTGTCAGAAGCCGGCAAGCCTGTTCCATGCGGATTTCCGTCAGTTTTTCCGTAATGGTGGTACCGCTTAATTCCTTGTACTTGCGCGAAAGATAACTGGCGCTGTAGTTCAGTTCCGCACTCATGTCCGAAAGCCCTATGTCCTCGGCGTAGTGGGCAGACAGATACCGTTCAATCCGCTGCACCAGCTGGTCTTTCTTCTCATACCGCAGAACCGTACCGGAACCGGCAGAACACTCTTCCAACGCTGCACGAGACTGCTGCAGAGAAACCGGAATATCAGTCAGTTGCGGAACAAAAGATCCGATACCGAACCGCATGGTATGCCCCAAAAATTCCTGTACCATAAGGGTTACGGCAGAAAAGTTTTCTTTTAAGGATTCGCCATCAACCGGGGAAGATTCATCACAGGTAATGAATATGGAACAGTCAGATCCATCTACGGTAAGCCGGAACTCTGCATTTACCAGACATAAAGTAAGAATATGGTCTAAAGTCCGCTCCATATCCGATTTTTCTGATCCATCAGATTCAAATATACCACTGACAACGCAATACTTTTTTTCTCCTGCTGTAAGAGATCCTTTACATCGTTCCAAAGCCTTCGGCAGTTCTTCCAGAAATTCGTTTTTTACGATGTAATCGGATACGCCATTCCGTAGAGCCTGACGGGCATAAGAAAAATCTGAAAAGGCAGTCAGAACGATAATGCGGATGGCAGGATAGGTTTCGTTGATACGACGGCTTAGTTCAAGGCCATCCATACCGGGCATCCTGATATCAGTAATGACAATATCTACCTGATTCAATTCCAGAAACGCCAGTGCATCCCGGGCACTGCCAAAACTACCGGTTACCATACAATCGTGATGCTGCCAGTCTGTCAGATGCACAATGCCATCGCGAATTGTCCGCTCATCATCAACAACAATAACTTTATACATAGTCAGCCTCGCTTACGGGAATTTCAATGGTACACTCAGTACCCGCTGGCCCGCTGATTACGGTAAAAGAGCCATTCTCTCCGTACAGCAGCGTCATCCGTTCCCGTATGGTATACAGCCCGAATTTTTCCCTGCCGGATTCCGCATTCTTTTCATCGCCCAAAACAGATGCCACATCAAATCCACACCCATTATCAGACACCTGAACCCGTAACCGGCCATCATAACGCTCTGCCAGAACCGTTACCCGAGTCACACCATCGCGGCCTTCTGCTCCGTGAATAACAGCGTTTTCTACCAGCGGCTCAATAATCAGCCGGGGAATAGTACAGTTCTGCAGTTCCGGTTCTGCTACGGTCACTTCGTAGTCCAGATTGTCCTCAAAGCGGATTTTCTGCAGTTCCAGATAATAGTTTACGTACTGCAGTTCCTGAGACAGCGGCACCAGCGCCCTGCCATCACGGTAAATGCCGGACCGCAGCAACGCCGAAAGTCTTGAAATCATCTGGTAGACCGGTTCGTCTCCAGCCATCTGTGCCTTAATCTGCACCGTCAGCAGCGTGTTGAACAGAAAGTGGGGGTTCATCTGCTTCTGCAGGTTCCGCAGCTCCGCATCCTTAAACAGCAGGCGTGATTCATATTCTGAGCGGATCAGATTCTGGGCAGCCCGAGTCACCACGATAAATGTAGCGCTGATGATGCAGAGCACCAAAAGGGTTACAATGATGAATGGCAGCATACCGGCAAGAGTTCCGGCAACCAGAATCCGCTCCGGAAGCTCATAAAGGAACCAGAAGTCTTTGTTGATGCGGATTTTTATCCGGATAGTGTTGCGGCGACCTGAGGTTTGTGCTGTGTCATTGAGTGCTGCAGATATTTCTTGTGCTGCCGGCGATAACTGCTTTCCGAGAAGTTCCGGATTGTTGGAAGAAAAGACAACGCCATTGTTATCAGTAATGCAGATCATAGCCTGATCATAAAAAGGCATATCACGATAACTTGATTTGAGCACCTCTTCCCGGGTGCAGGCAATGATGAACAAACTGTCTTCTACGGTAAAATCAGACTGAATGCGGAGAGTGGCATACATGCCCTCGTTGCCTTCTGTAGGTGGCAGAAACAGGCTGTAATCGGGATCAGACCGGATTGTTTCATAGCACTGGCGGGTTTCCGTCTGCATACGGTTCATGCTTGCCGGTTTTGTGTAGGTGGCAGCCAGCATGGTGCCGTTTTCAGAAATGGTTATGTAGTCAAAAAACTCGTAGCTGTTGATGGTGGTATTAGAAAGGATAGTCTGGGCTTCACGATTCAGCCGGGACCGGTTCAGGGAGCCTTCCCGGTTGCTGTCCAGAAACAGGGAGGTATCCTGCACCCACTGCTTTATGGATTCGCTGCCGGAAAGCGCTATAACTGAGCCGGACATGATCTTGAACGTGCGGGTAAGGTTTTCTACGGCACTGTCAGAAAGGGACTCAATTGATTCGTAGTACACCCGCGCCTGCTGGCGGTAGGTGCGCCAGGAAACGTAAAATCCGTACAACAGAAACGAGACACACAATACGCTGATAAAAACAATGATATTTTTTTTCATGCAGAGGTGTAGTGTACTTCAGTTTCCCGCCATCCGTTAGGTGTGTAAATTTCGGTTTGGTGTATTCAGTTCGCTTGGTCTTCTCACCAGTTATCCAGCATCAGCGGGCTGAACTCCTGCAGCGGCTCAAAATGCCTGGTGTTTCTGGTGACCAGAATCACATTGTTCGCTATGGCAATACTGGCTATCATGAGATCAGCAGTTTCTACAATCTTTCCCGTTTTACGGCAGCGGGCGCGCAAATCTGCAAGAATGCTGGCAGCGTGCTCATCAAAGGGGAACTGCTGATAGAGGACCTGCACATGATGATATAAATAGCGGTCAAGATCACGTTTCCGTTGTCCTTCCGGCATGATATGCAACCCATACAATAATTCAGACCAGGTAATTGCACTGATAACACTAAGATGCGATTTTGCATTCAATTGAATCATAACATTCTGATCCGGTCTGGGTTTGGAAGATTCACTTACGATACAGGTGTCAAGAAGATACAGCGGTCTCATTACTGTTCCTCACTGAACGGCGGAGGTGCAGATTCATGACACTTGAGATGAAACTTCCCGAAGGCTTGGTAACTGTAGCTGAGTAGAAGACCAATTGAACAGCCCGCGACGCCTGATAGTAACTGCAGGAATTGTGGGCTGTCCTGATATATCGAAAGAGAATCAGTCAGCGTTGCGGACTACGCGGAGACCGATGGCTTCTGGGGATATTTTATATGTACTTGATGAAAATCCATTACCAAATGTAGTAATAAATCAGCGTTTTTGCTGCCTTTATTACTACTTTCGAAAACTGTATTCATCTCTATCACAGTCGATTTACACTTCAAAGTAGTAACACATCGCCAAATGTTAGTAATTTGTTACTACTTCACCTCAAAATGTGACCTTCTTATATCAGACTATCGCCTTAAGAATAGTAATAAATCAGCAAAAATAAGCTATTTGTTACTACTTTTTTTCTCAATTTTGCAAATTTCAGTGCATCGGGCTTTCAAACGCGACATGCATAATAGTAACAAATTGGCAAAAATCAGCTGTTTATTACTACTTACAGGGTGATTCGGCGGTTGGCACTGTCATACCAAGCTAAAAAGTAGTAACAAATTGCCATATCAAGCATAATTGTTACTACTTTCAGCGCTTATCAGCATCCGGCACTCAAAATCCATTTCCCCAGAAAAACTCCCCCTCCACGAGAGTTCACCTCATCCAAGAGGCACACCACGCGCCCCGGTATGGAGCACCTGCCGCAGGCAGCCCACCGCAGCAAGCTGCGTTCAGCAGCGATGCGAGGAGGGTGAGCGAAGTGCGGAACACCGGGAATGGCGCCCTGTAGTTAAAACAAATGCCCTATTTTGTCCTATGGTATTTACGGGAGAAAATGGTTATGAAACTGATTTACAAGTCCATTACGTATGAAGAGTTACAGGGACTTTCAAAGGAGTATTTTATTGATCTGGCGGGGGTTGGAACAAAGAATCACAGAGGTGAACCGAAATTAGTAAAAAAGGGAACGAGATACTACAACTATGGAGTGGAATGCAAAACTGTCGTAAAGCTGCATAGAGGGCTCAAAGCATTAATCAAGAACAATTTAGGAATACTCACCATCCTTCATGACCCGGTGTCAGATAAAATCAAGCAGTTCCTTCGTGAAAATGGAAACACCGGGCTGATATTAAAAGATCCGTAATCGAAAGGAACTAAAGGGAGTACAGCAGTGACAGACTACAATGACTTTAATAAAACGTATGCTATCGAATACCGGGAAAAGGGTATTGGAGTTCCACTGTATCTGACTAAAAAGGGAACCTATGAAGAGCAGCAGGAATCACGATGTATAGATATTGAAACAGCCTTGACCATTGCAAAAGAGAAAAATATGGTTTTCTCTGCCGAAGGCTCGGCGTATAAATCTACCTATCGTGCGGCCATAGAACTGAATAATCAGTTGGGAGTTACAGACTACTTCATTCCAAGCATGATGTATTTCCACTGTATGGAAAACGGTGTTCAGGTGCCTGAAAAGGTATTTGAACATATTTCTGAAAAACAACTTTTACAGTGGTATACCAGTCTGAAAGAGTAATTTGACAGAACTCCACTCCCCCACACACACTGCACACCACCCCGCAAATAGTGCTATACTGCCCCCATGAGTACCAACGATTCAGAAAACGCCATTAAAAACAGACTGTTTGTCCTTGATTCCTACGGCCTTATTTACCGGGCCTATTTTGCCTTTGTGACCCGCCCGCTCTTGAACGAAAAGGGCGAGAATGTCAGCGCCGTTATGGGATTTTTCCGAAATATTGCCAACGTTCTCCGCGACTACAAGCCGGGCAGTTTTGTGGCCGCTTTTGATTCACGCACCCCTACATTCCGCCACGAAATGTATCCTGAATACAAGGCAAACCGGGACGCTGCCCCTCAGGACCTGCACGCTCAGGTTCCCGTTATAGAAGATATTCTTGCAGCGTTGGGGATTCCGGCTTTACGCGTTGACGGTTATGAAGCTGATGATATTATCGCGACACTGGCAGCCGAATGCGACCGCCGTGGCATTGAGTGCCGCGTACTTACCGGCGATAAAGACCTGATGCAGCTGGTTAATGACAACACCTGGGTTATGAAGCCCAATAAAGAAGGCGGATGGAAAGACATTGACGGTGCTGGCGTTGTGGAAGAATGGGGCTGCCGTCCTGACCAGATGCTTGATATGCTTTCGCTTATCGGGGATACGTCAGACAACGTTCCCGGCATTAAGGGCGTTGGTGAAAAAACAGCTGCCAAACTGTTGGCCCTGTACCAGACGTTGGACGGCATTTTTGAAAACGCTGATGATATTAAGGGCGCCATGGGACAGAAAGTTCGGGATGGCCGCGACACCGCCTATACGGCACGGGAACTGATTAAGCTGAAGTACGATGCACCCATCGAATTTGATCTGGAAGCCTTTACCACCAGTAATCTGAATTACACAGCCGCTGCCGAAAAACTGACTGCAGCCGGCGTTCCCAGCGTGGCAAAACTGTATGCCGGCATGAGCGGAAAGAGTGATGGGACCCTTCGACAGGCTCAGGGATCCGGAAGCTCCACAAACGCAGAATCCCTGATTCGCAACGCAGTTTCCAGCGGCGAAGTCGAAGGGGCCTCCCCCCACAAAGTTCAGGCCGCTGTCGAAGAATCCGAAACAGAAGCGATTATCCCCCCACAACCAAACCACGGCGACTACAAAGCCATTACTGACCTGAATGAACTGAAAGCCTACATTGACGCCTGTATCGCTGCCGGTACCGCCG
This sequence comes from Treponemataceae bacterium, assembly GCA_045616125.1. Classification (GTDB taxonomy): domain Bacteria; phylum Spirochaetota; class Spirochaetia; order Treponematales; family Treponemataceae; genus Treponema_I. The sequence continues at coordinate 10,943 of JAZLGC010000041.1, forward strand.
GTTTTGATACAGAAACCGACACTCTGGTAGCCCGCAGTGCCCACATGGCAGGATTCAGTTTAAGCCATACTGCCGGCACCGGCGTGTACGTTCCCCTGCGGCTGACCAATGCTCTTTTGGGCCCGGAACTGATTTCAGAACAGGCAGCCCTTACTGAACTTTCCCGCCTGTTTGCCGCTCCCGGCATGACCATTGCCATGCACAATGCCAAGTTTGACCTGCAGGTGCTTCATGCTGCCGGTCTTGACCTTCTCCGCCCCATGGCAGCAAGCCTTTTAAAATGCCGCATTGTTGACACCATGATTGCCGCCTGGCTCATTTCCAGCGACAAAACGGAAGGCACCGGTAAATCAAGCTACAGCCTTGAAAAACTGGCAGAAACAAAACTGCACCTGACCGGCACCGAGTATGATGCCATTGTGCCCAAAGGCGACATTTTTGCTGACCTGGATCTGGAAACGGCTACCCCCTATGCCGCAGAAGATGCCGACTTTACCCTGGCACTGTGGAATCTTTTTGCCCCGCAGCTGGAAAGTGCAAAACTTACCGAACTGTTCACTACCGTAGAAATGCCGGTACTGCCAATTCTTGCCCTGATGGAGCTGGAAGGCATCCGCATTACAAAAGAAGCCCTGGACAGCTATAAAACAGAACTTACTGCCCAGATTGCCGTTACAGAAAAACAGATATATGAACTTGCCGGAGAAGAATTCAATATTGCATCTCCCAAGCAGCTGGGAACTATCCTTTTTGAAAAACTGGGACTCAAAGCCGGTAAAAAAACGAAAACCGGATACAGTACTGATACCAACGTACTGGAAGACCTGAGAAACGATCATCCCATTGCCGGTAAAATCCTGGAATACCGCAGTCTGACAAAACTGCTTTCTACCTACGTAGAAACCCTTCCGGCCATGACAGATGAAAACAGCCGCATCCATACCAGCTTTATGCAGACTGGAACTGCCACCGGCCGCCTTAGTTCCCGGGATCCAAACCTGCAGAACATTCCTGTCCGGGATGAAGCAGGACGCCGTATCCGCAGTGCCTTTGTGGCACCAGAAGGCCGAAGTCTGGTATCTGCCGACTACAGTCAGATAGAGCTGGTTATCCTTGCCCATTTGTCAGAAGACGCCAACATGTGTGCAGCCTTTAATGGCGGTACCGATATTCACCGTGCGACAGCAGCCCTGCTTTTTGGTGTAGAACCTGCAGCCGTAACACCTGATATGCGCCGCACCGCAAAAACCATCAACTTTGGCGTTATTTACGGCATGAGTGCCTTCCGCTTGAGTAACGAACTGGGCATTCCCCGTTCTACAGCACAGAACTTCATCACTACCTATTTTGCAACCTACAGCGGCATTAATGCGTTCAAACAGGAAACAATCCGCAAGGCTGAAGAAACCGGCAGTGTAGAAACCATTCTGGGCCGCCGACGCACCATTACCAACATCAACAGCCGTAATGCCGTGGTAAAACAGGGCGCAGAACGTATGGCAGTAAATACCCCCATTCAGGGCTCTGCCGCCGACATTGTAAAACTTGCCATGATTGAGGTGTACCGCGCGCTGCTCCGTGGTTTTCCTACAGCACGCATGCTTTTACAGGTACACGATGAAATCATCATTGAATGCGACGAAAAAGATGCGCCAGCCGTTGCAGAACTGATGCAGCGCACCATGGAGAGCATTGCACAGCTGAACGTTCCGCTCCGCGTTTCAACGGAATACGGAAAGGCCTGGGGAGAATTCCATTGATGGCACAGCGGATTATCTGTGTCACCGGGCCCATGGCAGCAGGGAAAAACGCTGCGGCAGCCATCCTTGAAAGCCAGGGATGGCTCAGTATTGATGCAGATCAGACAGCCCATCAGGCCATCGAAAACTGCAGAGATGAAATTCTCGCCGCCTTCGGCCCCATTGCTGATACCCGTGGCATCAGCATTACCAATGATGACGGCACCATAAACCGTCGCGCCCTGGCACCCATACTTTTTTCAGATCCAGCCCTTCTTGCCCGGCAGGAATCCATTGTCCACCCGGAAGTTGTCCGCCTCATCACCACCTTTATCACAGAACATCCAGAAAACAACATCGTTCTGAATGCCACCGTCATGCATAAAACCCCGGACCTGCTGTCTCTCTGTCAGGCAATTCTGTATATCGATGCCCCCATTCTTACCAGACTTCGCCGCGCAAAAAAACGGGACGGCCACACTATCCGCCATATTCTGAAGCGCTTTTGGGCACAGCGCCATCTGTACCGTGACTACAAAACAACCCCCGTTCCCGTCCACCACATTCTCAACAACGGCTCCCCGCAGCAATTACAGAACAAAATCCTCCGGGCGCTTCGACAGGCTCAGTGATCCTCACAGTAAACTTAAAAAAACTCTAAACCTCAAAAATCAGATTCCGATAATGAACATGAAACCCTTTTCAACAAGGATGATGAAATTATGGAACAGAAAAGAGTACTTTGGATTGTTGTGGCAGTTGGCCTGTTTTTACTGGTCGTAATTGGTGCTGCCCTCTTATTTTACAACCCTGTTCAGAATACTACCAAACTGACCGCCCTTGAAGGGAACGGCTCTTTATGGATTAACACCGACGGCCGTACCGCCACGGTATACACCTCAGAAGACCCAATGGTAACTCCATCTGCAGATGAAGAAGTAAACAGTGACTCTGTAGTTCAGAATCTGACCGTTCACTCAGAAAACACCTTTGTATATACCTCTAATGCAACTACCGCTGCACCTGCCTCAGAAACCGCAAAAGTTCCTGAAGAACAGACAATTCAGGTTGTAGCTCCAAAAACAGAAACTCCAGCTGCCAATGTTACTCCAGCTTCCGCTGTTACTCCGGTAACTGCTTCTGCAGCAAAAAACACTTCTGCAGCCACCACAAATACAACAGTTACTACACCTGCACCTGCTGCAACAAAAACAACAACTGCTGCAACAAATGCAAAATCAACCGGTACCAGCAGTTCAACTTCAACTGCTGCTTCAACAGCAAAAACAACTACTGTTAAAACCGTTACCAAAAAAGCAGAAGATTCATTCTTTGTGCAGGTTGGATCATTTACCAGCAAGAAAAACGCAGAAGATGCCCGTTCACTCCTTACTGATGAAAAAATCCCGGCAGAAATCTTCACCTGGAAAAATGATAAAGACATCGTATACTACCGGCTGAGAGTAGGACCTTACAAAACCAAGACAGAAGCAAACTACTGGCTGTCACGCATTAAGCTGATTGACGGATTCGCTACCGAAGCCGCCTACGTAGTAAATTCACCCGCAACAGAAGACTGATAAAAAATTTCATATTTTTTCTGCAAAACTGACATTTTTCTTCTGAAAATTGCGAATAAAAGAGGGTATGAACATACTACCCTCTTTTTTATTGTCCTTAGAACTTTTCTCCCTGCTGAAACCCACCCAGCCACTGCGCTATGGAACAGAACTGAAACTTGTCCCCATTCCTGACATTTCCATCACTGCAGCACTCATCATGGAAGAACAATCTCTGGTTGCCGGCAGTGCATTGTTTACCGCTGGAACAAAAGAATCAAACCTGACCATATCCTTAGGGCCAGTCTCCACCGGCGGCATTATTACCGAAATCGAATCCCCTGTTCCCGGCAATCTGAAAGCTGCTGGAATTTTCAACGGCACCAGCTCCACCGCCTCCGTATCCTTACCAACACTTTCAGCTGACAAAACAGCAAGTTCCACTGCCTCCCAATCAACATTCTATTCATCTCTGAAACTTCCCCATGTCACTGCCTTTCTGGCCCAATGCGATGCCGACACTATCGCCGGAGGCAGTTCACTGACCTTTGGCAGCAGCACTATACAAGCTGTTTTCAGTTCAGCAGGCCACAGAACCGTTCTGCCGGAACAGCACAGTTCCAGCTGGTTTTCCCGGCACCCATGGGAACAGAGCCGGGAACTGATTTCCACCCTGTACACCGGCAGCATCAGATATACCTCTGCCAATGCAGAATTACTGCTGGACGAAGCAGCCGGCTGTTCCAGACTCAACGCTCTGGACACCCACAGCGCTGCAGAACCTGACCGGTGGTACAGCCGGACCAGCGCCGGTATCAGAATGAACCCCATATCCTTTTCTACACATTTTTTCATCAGTGATTATGACTTCATGACCCCAAAAGGAAACCGGATTTCTGATACCCTGAAATATGGAATCAGTACTCAACTGAACATTCCCTGCAGCTGGCTTACTGGTACAGAAAGTTCCATAACGTTGGGCGGCTCATATAACCGTACACTGCATGTTGCTGAAAACGGCATAGAGAGCGAGCGATGGCAGAAATCTCCATCACTGCAGATTGGATATACAGAACATGACTTTTCGGCCAGTAGTTCTGTTACCCTGACAGACGAAATCAGTACCAATACTCGTGTGACCTTTTCCGGTGGCGGATGTTTCATGACAACATCTTCCCCGTTCACCTTCACTACCCCGATAGAACTGATTAGCGGAACTTTCGGGTTTCACCTGACCCCAGAAAAAGGACAGAAAATACAGGCAGAAGTTACCATTAAGAAAGCAGCACTGACCAAGGTGTCAGGAACCCTGTCACTCACCATTGCCAACATCCGGAATGAGTTGAGCGGATCCTTTAGTCCTGTTGATGAAACCTATTCATGGAGTATTGCCTCTTCCGCAAAATGGTAGGATTTGTGCTATACTAGCGGCTGCATATGGAACAGAACTCTATTCAGTTTTCACAGATAACGTCGCTTATTTCACAAATTCACGCCAAAACATCGTCTTTTTTAAAGAACGAATTAAAGGAACGTGGCTTTCCTGAACTGGTTTCCAGCCATGGGTACATTCTGTTCCAGCTTTCCAAGCATGAAAAAATGACCATGTCTGAAATTACGGCGGCTATTCACCGTGATAAATCAACAACAACTGCTCTGATTAAAAAACTGGAAAGTGAAGGCTATGTCCAGAAAAAAACCTGCTGCAACGACAGCCGTGTTACCTGGATCAGCCTTACAGAGAAAAGTCACGCATATACTGATGCAATCCAGGACATATCAAAAGCCCTTTCTGACTGTTGCTGTGCCGGCCTTTCTGACGAAGAAAAACAGACCATCTACACGTTGTTAAGCCGTATCGCCGATAATTTTGGCGATTGACAAAAGTTCAATATCAAACTATATTTTAAACGAAAGATAGTTTTATATCAAACTATCTGCTCTAAAGGAGTCACTTCATGAAGAATTGTATCCGTGCCACTACAGCACTCCTTATTCTTGCCACTTTTGCCGCTTTTACCGGTTGTTCAAAAGACAATGGCGGTAATTCCACTGCAAAAAAAGAAAGCATTGCCGTATTTATTCCCGGTGTTACTGCCGGAAGCCCTACCTATGAACAGCTGGCCTCAGGAGTTACAAAAGCTGTAGCCCAGGCAAACGCCAGTCGTGATGCCGCAAATCAGGTTGCCCTTGCCGTTATTGAAGCTGGTACCAATCAGGCAGAATGGGGAAACAAAATCACTGCTTTGGCCGCCAGCGGTGACTACACTTGTATTATTTCTTCCAATCCAAGTCTTCCAGAGCTTATTGAACCACTTACCACTCAGTTTCCGTCAGTAAAATTCATCGTTCTTGATTCTTTCCTTGCCGGAAATCCTAATCTGGCAACAATCCAGTATAATCAGCGCGAACAGGCATATCTGGCAGGATATGCTGCAGGACTTGCCGTAACAGCACCATCAAGTGAAATGAAGTTTGCAGACGGCCAGAAAAAAGTGGCCCTTATTGCAGCTCAGGAATATCCGGTCATGAATACTGTTATTCTGCCAGCCTACATTGAAGGAGCAAAAGCCGTAGATCCGGAAATTGAAGTTCTCTTCCGTGTTGTAGGAAACTGGTACGATGCGTCAAAGGGCAGTGAACTGGCACGTGCAGCATATAAAGAAGGAGTACGCTGTATTCTTCCTATCTGCGGTGGAGCAGCTCAGGGTGTTATTGCTACTGCTCAGGAACTTGGTTTTTACATCAACTGGTTTGATGCAGACGGCTTTGATAAAGCTCCGGGATACGTTGTTTCAAGTACCATGGCACTGCAGGAAACCATGTCGGCAGAAATTACTGCATCATATCTGAACGGTACCGTTCCTTTTGGCACTGCACGCAGCGTTGGAATTAAAGACGGTTATGTAACCATGGTTCAGGATAATCCCCTGTATACCACGTCATTATCTGCAGCAATACGTGAAAAACTTGATGCAGAGTATAACAAAATTATTGAAGGTTCTCTGGTTCTTCCCCAAGAGTAACTTTCACCCTTAATCAGCACTTTTTTGTGTAGCGTAGGGCCTGTTTTGTCATTCCGGGTTTTACGCTACACTCTTTTTTATTCATGAAGACGATAACCATAGATTCCATAGCAAAAGAATTCACCGGGAAAAAAGTACTGAACGGAGTTTCATTAACTTTTGAAACAGGACGGCGATACGCCCTTCTTGGTGAAAATGGTGCCGGTAAATCAACTCTTTCACACATTATAAGCGGCTCTCTGCAATCTGACAGTGGTTCCATTTCCATTAACGGTTCACCTGTTGTATTTGCAGATCCAAAAGCAGCACAGAAAGCAGGAATCGCCATGGTTCATCAAATACCAAGTCTGGCAGAGCACCTGACCGTACTGGAAAACATTATTCTTGGTTCTGAACCGTCCTTCTTTCTGGGAATTATCAATAAAAAAACAGCAGAAGCAAAGATTCAGCATCTTATGGATCAATGGCATATCACCCTTGATGTATCGGCTCCTGTTGCAAACCTTACTTCTCAACAGCGGTTTCATACCGCCCTTCTTGCCGCTTTGTATAAATCACCATGGCTTCTCATTCTTGATGAACCATCTGCAAATCTTGGAGAGAAAGAGCGCGATACGCTCTACAAAACCCTGGCAAAACGCACATCAGAATCAACTTCACCTCTCTCGGTGCTCTTTATAACCCATAATATTTCCGAAGCACTATCCCATTCGGACGAAACCATCGTTCTTCGGAAAGGCATCATCACTGCCTGTTTTACAAAAGATGATCCCCGTGCCACGGAAGAAAACCTGACCCGCGCCATTTTTGGCGATGCAGGCGATATGAAGCAGGGTATCAAACCTTTGGAAATACGCACTCAGGATGAATTGGCAGAAACCGATTTGGGGTCAACGAAAGTTCCATTGTTCCAGTTAGAAAACCTTAGTGTTCAGCCAGATGACAGCCCCAATCTGTACAATATTTCGCTTACCGTACCCCAGGGTAGCTTTACGGCCGTAGCAGGGCTTAAAGAAAGCGGTCTTTCTACCTTAGAAAATCTGTTGACTGGCTTCTGCACTTCTCCCGCAGCCGGCTCACTGAATTTTCTTGGAACCAGTTATCCTGTACTGACTACAGAACAGCTGAGATTCCATGGTGTCGGCATTGTTTCTTCTGACAAGCGATACCGTTCCAGTAACCCTGACATTACCGTTAAAGATCTGCTGGTTTCTCATTGGGGACATGAAGCAGATATTCTTGCATCTGCAGGCATTAAGGCTACACTGAATGACCGTGTTGCTACCCTTAGTGGTGGTATGCTTCAAAAACTCATACTCAGCAGGGAACTGGCCCATAATCCCCGTGCTCTTATTCTGGCAAACCCCAGTTACGGTCTTGATGCTGCCAGTATCAAAGCCTTAAAGGAAACACTTCTGGCCGCCAATAGGGCTGGCATTACCATAGTTGTTCTTACAGTTGTACAGGATGACCTGTATTATGCAGCTACAGACCGCTATCAGCTTACCTCAGGAGAATTAGCTCATGAAACAGTTATCGGTAACCAGTTATAAAACGCTGATTAATACGCTGATACAGCCCGTTATTGCCCTGGCAGCAGGATTTTCCGCTGCAATCCTTATTATCCTGTGTACCGTGTCAAACCCAGGGCCTGCCATTTCAAAATTCTTTTACGGTCCCTTCTCTTCCACCTATTATTTTGGCTGTATGCTCAATACGGCAGGACTTTTACTGCTGGCAGCCATAGGTTCTGATCTGGCCATTGAATCCGGCAATATGAACCTTGGTGGAGAAGGACAAATTTATGCCGGCGGTTTTCTTGCAGCCATTATACTTAATACCCTTTCTCCGGCGGGAATTGTAACCGGCATGTCTGCAGTCTTGGGGCCGGTTGCCCTTTTTCTTACGGCACTGACAGTCATAGCAGTGTGTGGTGGTATTGCACTGTTTTCTCACGGGTTATACGCATACAGAAATGTTAATGTACTGCTTTCTTCATTTCTGGTATCTCAGGCGCTGATTCCTATTATCGACAGTGCCATTGCCGGCCCGTTCCGTGACACTTCCGGAAACCTTCTGGCTACCCCGTTCATAGCTCAAAGCGTCCGTTTTGCCCAAATTATGAAACCTTCGCTTTTTAATACTTCGTTCTTTGCAGTGATTATTGCATACGCTGCATTTACCTGGTTTATGGGCCGTACCAGAACAGGTCATCAACTGGTAATTACCGGAGCTGCAACGGAATTTGCCCGGTATACGGGCATGAATACCCGCCGTCTGCAGGGATGGGCACTGTTCGTTTCAGGTGCACTCCATGGTCTTACCGGTTTTTTTGCTGTTACCGGCGCTTACTATACCTGTCATAACGGTTTTTACAGCGGTATGGGTTGGAATGCATTGACCATTGCCCTGATTGCAAAAAAGAAACCGGTATTACTGGCTCCGTCTGCACTGCTTCTTTCCTATCTGTTCACCGCCAGCAATAAGGCAGTTCTGACCGGCAGCCTGAATTTTGATCTGCCCAATATCATTCAGGGTGTTATTCTGTTCTGTATTACAGCCAGTATTGCAGTGCCCATGATTCGGAGGTAAGTAATGTTCACTGTTCTTTCAGAAATTCTTGTTGCCTCTCTTCCCCTTCTCCTGGCATCTGCCGGTGCATTAATAACCCAACTGGCAGGTGTTATGGCAGTTTTTATTGACGGTGTCATCAACGCTGCATCATTTTTTACCCTTGCCTTTGGAAAAGCCACCGGTAGTGTTGCTGCCGGGATATTACTGGCCATGATACTCTGCACCAGCTTTACTGCTCTTATTGCATGGTTTACTGAAAAAGCCCGGGCAAATCCCTTTGTAACCGGTATTGCCATGAACCTGTTTCTTACCGGCCTTGTGTCCCTGTGCTCTCAGATAATGTTCAAGACAAAAGGTGTTATTTATACCGATGAAGTTATAGCAGTGTTTACCCAGCCGGTTGCTTCTTTCGGGCGAACCGGAGCAATTGTTCCGGTATTGATTGTTTCCGGAGTAATTCTGTGGGCAATAAACCATACCGTATGGGGATTACGTACCAGATGTACCGGAAGAAACCCGCAGGTTCTTGTTGATCATGGTGCAAGTCCTGCTCAGTACAGAATTGTTGCATGGTCTGCCGCAGCAGCTCTTTCGGCCCTGGCAGGCAGTCTTTTTACATTGCGCCTGTCTTCTTTTGTGCCGAACATTTCTTCCGGCAAAGGGTGGATTGCACTGGCTGCAGTTTTTCTGGGCCGTGATACACCCTGGGGAACCGTTGGAGCCGTACTGCTTTTCAGTGTTGCAGAATATCTGTCGAACAACTGGGCACAGCTGTCGTTTCTTCCACAACTTTCTCCAACAATTCTTCTGGCACTGCCATATCTGATCTGCCTTATTCTCTTTATAGCCTTACCACAATCACGAAGACGGTAACAGTAGTCACTCTTGCCCATAACTGCAGAATTTTCAGAATTTCGTAACTTTTTTCTTTACGTTTTGCCTGTTTATTCCTACCTTATCAAGTGGATTTTCTCCCAAAAAGGCTATGTCCGTAAAAAGTGTTGCTTATTGTCACCCTGAACTAGTTTCAGGGTCTCATCATAAGTCCACAAATCTACCGGATTGCGGTATTTTGTGCCTCTCTTGTTGCTGAGTAGCATTCAGCAACACTTTTTACGGACATCGCCCAAAAAATTGCAGGAGATTACCCAAGCGGATTTACCTCTACTTGCAACGCTTTAGGGCCGCGATATCGGCTCTGCTAAAAGGAGGCCTCACGATGGCAAACTATTCATCTTCTTTCTGTGCTCTTATGGAGCGTAATCCTATTCTTGCAGCTGATGCCCAGCGTAAACTGGTCATTGCAGCTCAGAATGGAGACGTTAAAGCCCGGGAACAGCTTATTGCTGCTAATCTGCGGTTTATCGTCAAGCAGGCAGGAGCTTTTGAACATCACCGGTTCAACAGTTCTCTGGAAATGGACGACTTCATCATTGACGGACTTGATGGCCTTAACTATGCCATAGACAAGTTTGAAACCACAAAAGACGTACCGTTTCTTGGATATGCCAAAAACTGGGTTACTGAACGTATGCGTTCTGATATTCAGGATAATGGCAGTGTCGTATATGTGCCTAAAACACAGAAAGATAATATACAGTTCAACATTGTGTCACTTGATGCACCGGTCACTGACGGTGACGGAACTGCAGCCAGTTTTGGAAGTTTTATTCCGGCTCCCTGTTCTGTGGAAGAAGAATATGAACTGAAGGAACTGCGGGAAGCAATTCTTGAAATGATTGCAAATGCAGCAAAAAAGGACCACCGGGTGGCAACCATTATTACTGTACACTACAATCTGAATGGTTTGGGGAAATATTCCTTTACAGCCATTGGCGAAATGCTTGGCATTTCTGCTCAGCGGGCTCAGCAGCTGCACCGCGAAGCCTTACAAGACTTTGCCCGCCAGCCCCGCATGCGTGAGCTGCGTGAATGCTGGCTCGTTGCCTGATTATACCACTCTGCAGAAAGTGAAAGGGCTGTCCTTTTTGGACAGCCCTTCTTTATTACTTAGTCATAGGGAGTCATTTTCAAAAAAGCTCATCCAGCAAGATATAGTAGCGGTATTTTTCCGGGTCAAAAGGGATGCCCAGTGCATCGGTGAGCATTTCCGGCTTGAAATCATACAGCACTTTGCCATCGGTGTAGTAACCGGTCAGGTTGTGATGCAGGCTCCGGATAGCAATGGCAATATCCTGCCAGCGGTCTGCCGGCCCCATTTTTCCAAGGTCGATGTAGGTTGAAATGGCATCACCGGTGGCAAACAGGTTTGGCAGGCAGAAATCGCCATGGGTCAGTACTATGTCTTCTTCCGGCCGGTTATCTTTCAGCCACTGAAGCAGTTCTTCCGGATTTTTAAACCCGCCGGGGCCGAAAGTTTCCGGCTCTGCATTTTCCATATCAACCAGATGATGGCTTACGACATAGTCCAGGGCGTGCAGGCGCTGAGTCAGCCGGCTTGTCTTACAGGGACAAGAGGATACGTCCACAGCCCACAACTTGCGGAGACTGTCTGCCACCAACTGGATCAGTTTTTCAGGCTGAGTCAGATACGACGCATCACAAAGCATGGTGCCCGTTGCTTTCGTCATCAGGGTATAGGCCATACCATTTTCGATGCAGTACGCCGGAATCTGCGGCACCGGCAGCGCCCCTTTAAGCCAGGTGACCATAGTATACTCGTTGTCAGTTTCATGACTCCGGGGCTGGATTTTCAGCACGTAGTCGTCATAGATGCGGACTTCAGAACCTGACATGCCCACGTTATTGCACGTATAGGGAGCTGAGCCCACAATGGCTGCTATCTGTGCCGGAAGTTTTCGTATTTCGCTGTTCATTGAATCGTCCTTATAAGCCACCGCGGCAACGGCAGTGCCTTACCACTTTTTTCATGTTTTTACCCGGCAAATATGCAGCAGATGACTGGAAGCTCCCAGCAGCTCGCGTTTCTCTGCAAAATGGATATGCCAGTCCAACGATGCTGCAAATTCTTCATCTGACATGACAAAATCGTCACGCTTTTCAATGGCTTCCAGAATGCCGTCTGTAGCAGCGGTAGTTATCCATTCCACGTTCTTGTTATGGAACAGATTTTCAAATTCAGTAATATCGTATCCGGTAAAAAGCTGTTCTTCAAAATGTCGGACTGCAAAATCAGGAGTAAAGTTCTCTGACAATCCTTCTTTCCAGTTTCCCCGGTAATAATTTACGTACATAATGGCATACACTGAAAGAAATGCACACATAACAATGCCTCCAGGCTTTGTTACCCGAATCGCTTCATCAATTGCCTTATGTACATCGTCTTTTTCATACAGATGATACAAGGGGCCCAAAACAAGAGTAACATCAAATGAGTTATCTGCAAACCGGCTCAAGTCTGTTGCATCCCCCTGAAAAGCCTGTAGCGAAGGAAGTCCTTTGCCGTTTTCCTTCAATATGTTCAGGTTACTTTCCACAAGATCAACGGCAGTTACAGATCTACCTTCTTTTGCCAGTGCTATGGAATATCGTCCTGTGCCAGCTCCTACTTCAAGAATGCGGGCATCGGCAGGCGTATACTTTTTGATGTAATGCATAGTGGCAGCATATTCCAACTGTCCACATCTACTCCGGCTAAGCCGTCCGTCTTCATCAATCTGCCCATAAAAACTGCTGAGCAACGCAACGCGGGAATCCATATGGGGTAACTCCTTTATCTGTGTAAAATCCATGCAGATAGTTTAATCACATTCTACATTGCCAGGGCAATCCCGTCATTAAAGCGCTGCTTCAACCCGGATTTCTGCCAGATTACATATAAAACACTCACCCCCCCCTGGATATTTCGCGCGCTTATATGTAAAAAAACAGCATTCTGGCGTTTTTCTGCCCACAGATTACATATAAACCATCACCAGCCCGCCACCTTCTCTGTATGCCACCGCCGTATGACCGCCAAAATTACATATAAGCCGCCCACAACACCTGTGTCCCCAGCACTTTTATATGTAACCGGGCAGAAATCTCAGCAGTGAGCATAAAAAAACACTCCGCTCACACAGAACGGAGTGTTTTTGAGATCCCGAAACAAGTTCGGGATGACATATATGACCTGCCATCGTCATGCTGAACTCGTTTCAGCATCACATAAGGCCGTCATGCTGAACTCGTTTCAGCATGACATAGGGCCGTCATGCTGAACTCGTCTCCGCATCACATAAAATCGTCATGCTGAACTCGTTTCAGCATCTCTGCTTACATATAAGCTTTCAGGATTTTTTCCAGGCGTTCGCGGCCAATTACCTTAAAGAAGCTGGCCAGACGTGGTCCTTGATCTTTATTGATCAGCACGTGGTATACGGCGGTGAACAGAGCTTTTGCTTCAATACCGCTGTTGGTTGCACAGTCGTAAATTGCCTGAGACAGTGGTTTTTCTTCCAGAGTGTCCATAACCGGCAGAACGTCAGTGTAAATCTTGCGTACTGCGTCAAGTTCCGCACCCTGAACATCAGCCTTTTTCCAGTCTGCAGCCGTCGGGTCCTGCAGGGCAAAACGGAACTCTTCAGGAGCACACTGGGTAATCCAGTACCAGGCACAGGCACAGCGGGTTCTCAGCTTTTCTTCCTGTTCAGGTTTTACGTCGCCCAGGGTCTTGATAACAGCATCGATATCACCACTGTTAATCTGCAGCAGGTTACACAGATGGCGGAAACCACCGGTTACCTGATACGGCATTACAGCAGGCATACCAGGTTCAACCTGAGACAGTTCGTAAATGCGTTTTTCCTTGGCAAAAGTATCTTCGTTCTTTGCTTTTTCTACGCCGAAAGCAATACGTTCAGTTTTGTCGTAGTCTTCGTAAATCTTGATAACGTCCAGATCAAAACTGATGGCAAATTCAGTGTTCGGACGGGTTCCGGCAAACAGGTAACGGGTAATTTCCGGTGGATATACGTTGAGTACATCTGGCAGAGAAATTACCTGACCGCTTGAAGAAGACATTTTTCCCGGAAGACCCTTGGTTCCGATAAAGTCATAGCGGAATGACACCGGAGCCTGCCAGTTGTAGATTTCATCAGCAACAAGGCGGGCAGTATCAAATGAACCACCCTGTGAGTGATGGTCTTTTCCGGCCGGTTCAAATACGGTGTGTTCGTACTGCCAGCGCATAGGCCAGTCTACACGCCAACCCAGCTTGATTTCCTTACTGGAGCGAAGGTCAGCCTTTTCAACGTGACCACAGCTGGTACATTTATAGGTCAGACGGTATTCGCCATCGTATTCAACCATTTCGGTGGTGTCTTTATTACATTTGCAGCAGAATGCAGCAGTTGGCCAGTATTCCTCGTCATCGCTCATTTTGTGGGCAGGGTCGCGGTACCGGTTCAGGATTTCCTTTAAGCGGTTGCGGTTCTGCAGAGCAGTGCGCATACCTTCGGTATACATATTGGCCCGGTAGCGTTCACTCTGATACAGGAATTCAGGATGAATACCAACTTTTGGCAGCTGGCTTTCAACGTCTACTTCGTGATGGCGTGCATAAGAAGAATCACGGCCGGTGGTGTCAGGAACCATGGTGATAGGGAAACGCAGATGCTGTTCCAGAACGGCCTGGTTGGGCATGTTTTTCGGTACTTTACGGAATACGTCGTAATCGTCCCATGAATAGATAAAGCGAACGTTCTTGCCGCGGTCACGCAGAGCGCGTACAACCAGGTCTACAGAAATGATTTCGCGGAAGTTTCCGATATGAACGGTTCCCGAAGGAGTAATACCAGATGCGCAGGTGTAAACGTCAAGGTCGCCGCGCTCACGGATGATTTTATCGGCAGTCTGGTCTGCCCAGTGTGAAAGCTTGCTGTTATTAGCGTGTTCGTTATTCATAGTCCAAACAGTATATGAAATCCTGAATATTTATGCAAATATCATCTTCATTGCAACGGCATCCATTCCACGTGATTTATACACATCGCTGCAGACTGTCATTCCAATTTTTTCTGCCACACGCATGCTGGCCTTATTTTCAAGGTGGATAACCGTTTTAATCCCGGATATCTCCGGAAGATACTCTGTAATCCACCGGGTCAAAAGACGTACGGCATCCGTCGCATAACCTTTACCCTGCTGATTTTTGCAGATTACCCAGCCAATGTGCATATCCGACATTTCTTCGTTACAGGCCCCACTGATAAAACCTACCCGCTGCCCCGATGATGCATCAATAACCGTAAACATAAGATGTTCGGTATTCAGTATCTGAAAATCACGGTGATACTTACCAAGTTTCTTTCTCATACCCCACAAGGTTTCAGGATTAGAAAAATTCCCGTAATATTTCAAATACTCTGTATCCTTCATCAGATGCAGATATGTTCCCGCATCAATTTTCTGTACCGGACGTAAAACAAGTCTTTCATTTTCAACGGAAGTATCACTTAAATCACGAATACGGATAACGGCACAGGTTTCCGGCAGGGATTCATCTTCAATTACGACATTTTTACCGACGTTGATTTCTGTAAGACGTGTGTGTAAAAAAGCAGTTCTCCGGATCTTTTTAAGAGCAGATCCCACATCAATCTTTGTTACCCCACTTTCAAAAAAAGTGCCGGGTTCTATGGTCTTGATATGATACTTCAGGTCTACATCAGTACATGAAGTACACCCCATAAACGCATTCTTACCGATTTTTTTACAGCCATAGGGCATATTTATGTGGATTTTTCCGGGGACGATGCAGTCATCATCAAAATGAGGGTCCGTAAGAACCGGAATATTGTGATTCAGCCACATAAGGGAGGTACAGTTCATAAAGGCTTCTTTTCCGATGTACGATTGACTGAAATTGATGATCTTAAGATACCTGCAGTCTTTGAAGGCTCTCTTTGGAAGTACTGGAACTGTTTTGCTGTTGTAAAAGATGATGCCAACCACGTATGGTGTTATCTGCAGCTGCCGCCGGAGAAATGGCAATACCGGCAGCATACCCCACCCTTTAAGAATCAGTACTGTGTCTTCCTGGGTTTTCCGTGCATTTTTTGTTGCGGCAACAGCGTTCCACCAACTGGTTTGCACTTCTTTCATCTATACCTCCCTGGAAATTCGCCTGCATATATACTCATATAATAGGACGAAATTCCAGAAATGCAAAAATGCCGTCAGATGCCGTATCGATACTCTTTTTCGTCTTTCTGATTCGGTGTCAGACCGTATTCACAGATAACCCGGTCAGCAACTTCTTCAGACGTAAGATTGGTATTGTCAATTTTCAGGTGACGCTCAAAGTACACTTCACCTTCTGTCGTGTTCAGCCGGTGTTTTTCTGCATCGTGCAGCAGGTTTGCTTCGCTCCACTTGGTATCACGTTTGCTGGCTTTCCGCTCCATCCGATGCGGTGTCAGGTTTCGTGCAAGGCGGGCATCAAGACTGGCACTCAGTTCCACAAAGTAGAAGTTTCCGCCGGCTTTAGTAAACTGAGCTTCAAGCTGGCGAAGATACGCAATCTCTTCCGGCATTTCAAAGGCAGCCACATAGGTAAAAATCAGGTCCACATTATGCTTTACCGCCAGCTCAAAGGCTTTTTCACGGAACGAGGCATTAAACTCCCGTTGTGCCGGCGTATCAAACCCGAATATGCGGTCTGATATTTCAATGCTGTCGTGGTTCATCATCATGTTGTACTTCAGCTTATCCCGTAAGCTTTCTGCCACTGTCATCTTGCCCACTGCCTGAGGCCCACATACTACTATCAGATTTGCCATTGTTTTACACTCTTTTTACCTGCAACTGAACAGGAAATAAGATTTTCATCACCTCAGATTCCCTTACTCCAAATCAAATCCCAAAGAACAGAAGCTTCTGGATAGCAGAGTATCACTCCACCTCTAGCTTTATCCACAGAATTTGCCGGAACCCATCCAGTAACACCTTCTACGTTCATAAGAACCCACTTGTAGTCAGCAGTAATTGCCATCGCAGTAAAGTAAGTTAATGAATCATGATTCTCATATAGAGAATCAGATGTTTCTGATGGTAATTCACGCAACTGCTCCTTATTACTAATTGTGAATGTATCATCCAATTTCAAAACGGTAACATCTTTTGAATCAACCTGTATTGTATAGAGATATGAATATTGTTCATTTTTCCATGGATTTCCTTGTACCGGGATATATCCCATCTTCTTATCCGAGAGCATTACTTGTACCCAGTTCTCATTAGAAGTCTTTACATGAATAAACTGGGTTGCCATCAAAACATCACCGGCTGACACAGTATATACTGGGAAATCTTTATTAAGAGAACTGTACACTTTCGTATTGTATCCGTCATATTCAAAATCAAGTTTCTGAATCAACGGATGAACCTCATACAGTTCAGTATCACTGCAGTCAACGCTATACGGCGATATCTGATTTTTCCACAGTTCCACCACTTCCTGTAAAAGCGAATTACATTTAATCTGTAATTCCTCTATGCTTTTTTTATTCTTATTCTCTTCTGCAACCAACACGTCACATTGTAATTCAAGCGCTTTTTTTGCCTCGATATAAATTTCCAAATCATTTTTGCATTCTGCCAACTCATCTTTCAGAGTGGTAATCTGGTTACTCAAATCTGCGTTCAGGTTCTTCAATTCATTAATATTTCCCCCGCAACTCCATATCATACAGGCGATACTGCATACTCCAATCAAACACGCAACTCGTACTTTCACTTTGTTTTCTCCTTTTTTCTTTTTTTTGTGCAGTGCAATTTCATACTTCCATTATCTGTGAAATTCATCAAGAAATCTATAGTATTAAGATTTCTTTAATGTTATTTTTATATCCATTTCCCTTACTTAAATACTCATGCCATAAACAAATGTCGCACATTAAGTTCATTACCACCTGAAGTTGATCAATTCCACATTTCAGGCGGTAACTATTTCACACTCTACGAGAAAAACATAAATTTTCAGATACGATTACCACCTATTTCCTGTAAAACAGCTTACTCAGGCGGTAAACTATGAAAATTGGGAATGTATAAGGGATAATTTCTTGAATAACTACCACCTAAATTATTAATAATGTACTTTTTAGGCAGTAATTTCACTGATATCTGAATCTTACTCGATAGACATCGCTAACTATATCGGCTTAAAATACTTTCGGTACATATTATTAAGAAATCTCATGATGAAAAAATAATTTCGTTAATGTTAACTATATCAGCACTTGTTCTTGTTTTTTCTCTCTGTTCTTGCTCTTTCTTGCTGGATGATACTTATGTTGTGTGGACTGATTCTGCCACAGTTACAGAGTTTGACGCTTCATTTAATATTCAACTCAATGACGGCATGTATATAAAAATAGAAATACCAAATTCTAATTGGAATTCCTTCCAAAACAACTTGACTTCTGAAGGGAAACACCGTTGGTCCCAGAAAAAGATTTATGATTATTTCATTGGCCGTGGTTTTGGACATGCAGAAGCTACAAAAGAATCTTCTTGGTTGACTACCGTTGACCACGGATTTATTGTGTCATGAACAGGAAGTATTGTCTATCTGATTCTTAAATAAGAATATAAAAAAATCCCCCAGTAAATCCGGGGGACTTCAATATGAATGGTTACCGCAGTCAGCGTGCCAAAGGCACATGCCCTTATGCCTGGAGGGCAGTTACTGCAACCGTCAGAACAATATCTTCCACGTTACATCCGCGTGACAGGTCGTTCAGTGGTTTTGCAAAACCCTGGCAAACAGGACCGATGGCAGTCCATCCGCCCATGCGCTGGCAGATTTTGTAACCGATATTACCGGCATTGATGTTAGGGAATACAAATACGTTGGCATGTCCGGCAACTTTGCTGCCTGGAGCTTTCAGTTCACCAACTTCCGGAGCAACGGCAGCGTCAAACTGGAATTCACCGTCAAGAGCAAGTTCTGGGTGAGATTCTTTGGCCAGTTTGGTAGCAGCCTGCATTTTTGATACAGAGTCATGGTATTTGGCATCGTTTCCTGAACCCATGGTAGAGAAAGACAGCATAGCAACACGTGGATCAATGCCACAGATTGTTTTTGCAGTTTCTGCAGTAGCAGCAGCA
>JAZLGC010000042.1:0-18756 GCA_045616125.1 Treponemataceae bacterium
GGCTGAATGTTCAATGGAATCATTGGACCTCCAGTCAATTCCTTTTTGGAATGCTCACTGCACAGGCCCTGTTGATTCTCAGTTTGTCGGTTTGTTGACCATCTTACGCTGAATCTCTGCTACCCGGTCTGCGGGCATTAAAGACAGCCAGTATGATACCTGAGAAGCTTTGCCGGCAGCCTCTGACAGTTCATCACACTTGCGTAAGGTATCAATCATATCCTGATCATCCATGGCAACTAAGATGGCAACTGCATTGGCTGGCGCCATACTGTTCAAGTTTGACGCATTCTTTGCAATGTTTACTTCTCTATCATCGTACTTTTTCTGCATATTGTTGAATGTTTTTTCACGTTCTTCCTGAGATTCCCTGCGATCTTCAAGTTCCTGTGCTATCTGCTGGTTCTGAGCTTCAAGACTTGCAATATCAGCTTCACGTTTATCAAGTTCCTGGCTACGTATTTCCAGCTCCTGAAGACGTTTTCCAAGGCGTTCACTATCAAGATCAAGGACAGTAAGGTTTCCCGTTTCTGCGATAGCTTCTTCACGCTGCGGAGTTTTTCCAAGAAACTCATACAACGGAGCAAAAGCTGTTTTGGCATGAATTACCCCAAGGTAATCAAACCAGAGAATAGCAAGCAGAAATAAAATGATTACAAGAAGGAGCATGACAATGGTCTTGCCCAGTGTTTTTCCCAATCCCACGGTAAACCTCTTTAATTACCTACAGTATAAAGTAGTCTTCAGAAAATATCAATTTTTCACCGGTCTTCAGGGCGCAGTATCAAATTGAACTGAACTTTAGTATCAGCAGGTTCCCGTGGATTAATGATGAGCTCACCGCCCATCTGTATTGGAGAATGAACCAAATTTCCAAAGGGACAGGTATAAGTGGTGTAACATTCAAGACTCACAGTATTCACCAGCATCAATGGATCAAAGGTTCCTTTTTCAATGCTGTCAGCCATGTAGAAATAATCATAGGTGGTAATTCCACCACGAACCGTGAACCGGTTAAAGTACAGGTCGTCCAGAAGGCTTCGTTGAATTTCATTGGAAAACAATACTATGTTCAGACTACCGTTTGCCTGAGGTTCTTTATCAGTTGAAAGAATCAGACGGGAACCTAAAGCTGCCGGCATATTCAAGGTCAGATAATCCGGGTTGGAAAAACCGAGGATAGTTGGAATATACAATTCTGCACCGAAAGCTACCGATGAAGTCCATGTGGATTCAGCTGTATCCCAGGTCAGATAATAGTTGGTTGATGGAGAAGCGCTGACAGCAAAGCCTGCTTTTTCATATATCGAATTTCCATACCGTATTGCATAAGACAGCGTTGAGGTTAATTCTGCAGCAATCTGGGTAGATTGAGCAGAAAAATTTGTCACAACCTGTGGCATCAGAGAATTACTGAAAGTCCAGTTACGGTTCCCCAAATACATGGAATTGGATACCAGCAGATTATTGTACAGATACATATTTCCCTTAATGGAAAGAAGCTGGGTAAAAGCAGACCAGTCAATGTACTGGTTATCTGCACTGATATTCAGGTTTACGGAAATCTGATCAACAAAGGGGTTGTATCCGGCACCTAGCATATAATAATAGGATTCGGAAGGATCACAGGAATATACACTCAAACCAAGGCCTTTGGATCCCGCCGAAATAATATTCGGTTCATAAGCGAACATTTCCATGGGCATCAGGCGCACTTTGTACCAGTATTTCAGCGGGTTATACCGTTTAATGTCAAAAGTTACGGCGGCTGAATCATCACCGGTATATTCTTTTTCTGCAGCGGCCAGTGTTATGTTGGTTCGTTCCGGTTTTGAACCGGTAACTAGAAGCATACCATCAGACATACAGCGGATTGCAGCCATAGTGTCAGTTCCGGTCATAACAGGCTGATATAAGCCACCAAACACGTTTTCTGTATCAACTGCAAGAACAGTTTCATATCCGTCTGAGGTCTTTGTTACAGTCAGTTCTGCACTTCGTGGAACAGATCCCGGTACAGCATCGGTGCCGCCATCCATAGTATGTCCGGCAAGGGACAAAGTATACCGGTTATCGCATCCTGCAACCTGACTCAAGAAACGGGGAATCACATATTCAGGGAATGAGGCTGCATACACTTCATTTCCCTGTACATCAACAAGAACGAATTTCCAGATACCTTTGTCTTTTTCAAGAAGCGCGATGGTGTTATCCGGACCTGCTGATAAAGCATACAGCTCATCATTCAGGGAGAATTCTTTTTCGAACAGCGGTTCTGTGCCGTTCAGTTCATAAGCCGTCAGTACACTACGGTACCCTTTTGTTCTGGCACCGGCAAGAATGGTAGAACCATCGTTACGAGTAACAAAAGCAGAAAGACGCATATCCTGATAGACAGGGCCTACTTTTTTACCCTTGATGGTATAAACCTGTGTTTCATACCGGTTGTCGCTGCTGGTACCCAGGCCACTTAGGGCATAGAAAGCTCCATCTGCACTTACGGCAAGATTGCCTGTATATCCATCAATTTCTTTTAACGTTTCCGGTTTGCCGAAACGGCCCTGTTCATCCATGGGGAAGAAAACCAAAGCGCGTGTA
Organism: Treponemataceae bacterium; assembly: GCA_045616125.1. GTDB lineage: Bacteria > Spirochaetota > Spirochaetia > Treponematales > Treponemataceae > Treponema_I. The sequence continues at coordinate 2,599 of JAZLGC010000042.1, forward strand.
GAATAATCGCATACAAAAATGCCTTTTGCTTCAGCTCCATCAACAAAAATCAGGTTTTCATAATATCCCTTTACGCCAGCAGAGCCGGTAAGGGTATCTACAAAATCGGTCTTCATGCTGACAGCGGGAATAGTACGGTAAAAATCAGACCATGCTTCCTGAAGGGTAATTCCGTATACATTCTTGAAAATACCTTCGGTAAGTAAAATATTGAAGTGGCTTGATTTCTGCCAGAAGCGGGTATACAGTTCGTCGCCGTAGGTATCCTGCAGATACCGGGAAAAAGCTCCTCCCATGTAATATCCCCAGCTACCGATACTGCGTGCATCACGAGCTCCAGACATTTCTTCCCATCTTGTGGCAAGACCTTCTGCTTTTGCTTGTACTAAAGTGTGTAATACATATCCATTCTGCAGACGGCCTGCCTGAGCTTCACTTTCTTTCGAAACGGTAGCACCTTCAGCAAAACCTAACGACATGTTTATAAGATTTCCCAGATAAATGTACCGGTCAATAAACTGACGCAAACCGGATGATTCAGGATCAGTCATTGTCAGTGTTACATGATGAACCAGTTCATGATAGAAAACAGACCGTAAGGTTTCTTTGTACGAAGCAAGATCCCAGGCATCAGGAGCTGCATCATAAATGCACAGATGGTCATAGGGTGAGTTGTACCAATAGGCATTGATGTTCTGGGTAACACCGGATACTACAACGCATAAATGGTCTTTCGGTTCAACACCCAGGTCATGATTTGCCTGAAGGTAAACATCATCAGCCATTGCTGCCAGCCGCATGGCGGTATCAGCATTCTCTTCCTCGAAAATGATGTCAAACCATTGGGTATAAATGACCTTTGCATCAAAAGGATGATTCAGGATGTTGGAAAAAATTGGTGCAGTTTCTGCACAAACAAGTATAAATGTAAGGATTAAAACCTTTTTAAATATGTTCTTCATATCAAGAAGTGTAGCGCAATCCGAAGAGAAAAAAAAGACCGGCTGAAAAGCCGGTCTGAATTATCTGATGAATCTGTTACATGGCACCAGCAACTGCTGATCCCAGAGTAATATCATTATCGATAGAAAGAATTTCAAAATAGATATGTCGCTGTGCAGTCAGTACTTCGTTCAGGTAACCGATGAGACGGCTGTTCAGGTGGTGTGTTTTATAGAAAGTTGTACCATCACAAACGATACCAACTGGAAGAGCTGCACTGTATCCTTTGCCACTCTTAATTACGGCAGCAGCTACAAGAGCAGCAGAAAGACGGGCTGAACGTTCAATAACAGCATCAAGCAGTGTAGCAATCATATCAGCGTCTTCCTGGGTTCCTTTTGCAGCAACTGCCCCCAAAAGAGTTTCTGCGTTTTTAGGAGCATACAGGAACTGGTCCATGTTCTTAAGTTCAACTTTATCAAGTGCCTTAATGGCTTCTGCTACAGGAGCAGTAAAGAGACCTTCTTCAGCTGCGGTTTTCAGGATAATGCCGGCAACTGGTCCAAGGTATGCACCAGAGCACATTTTTTCCATAACGTACAGACCTGGAGTATTGGCAGTTTTATCAAATGCCAGGTCAAAATCTGAGCGCTGGATTTTGTTATAACGTCCGCTTTCACATACTACAATTTCCGGAACCGGTGCTGGATTTCCCTTAGAATCACGAAGAGAAGCGATTTTCTTGATTTCACCTGGTTCAATGTATGCAGTGTTCATACCGGTTCCCAGAATGAAACCAACATATGAACTGTATGCACGGCCTTCAACAGCGTTAGAAGCACCAGCCAGAAGAGCTGCAGTGGTATCATTGAGCAGTGTGATTTTTTCAGGGCGCTCCCATCCACGGGCTACCAGAGCATCACTGAGGCACTCACCTACCAAAGATCCCTCTACTTCTTTTGCCTTGATTTCTTTTGAGAAATGCAGAACCTGACCATCTCCATCAGGAGTAATGTTCATGGCATAAGAGAAACAGAATCCAATGCGTTTTGCCTTATTCTTCAGGTGATCAAGATTCTTTGCAATTGCTTCAAAGAATTCTTTTTTTGGCAGTTCCCGTTCAATACCAGGCATTGAAGTTTTCTCAAGTTCAGAAATAGAAGCCTGTCCGTTGGCATCAAATGATACCAGACAAGAACGGAAGTTTGTTCCTCCTGCGTCAATAACAATAACGGTCTGGTTTTTAGGAGCCGATTCTGGAGGAAGCCCCCATGTAGGAATCATATCTTCAGCAGCAGCCATAGTATTCAGGTCGCCGGTACCTTCATCAAGGCCTTTCTGCATATCATACAGAAGTCCTTCGATTACAGTGTTAACGTCATATGCAGAAGCAGCAAAGCCATGACGTCCTAAGAATGCAGAAGCAGTCTGGTAAACATTCATTTTTTTTCATCCTCCGTTGGATTAATTAACTGAACAAGCTGATTATGTGCAAACTTATTCAGTATCTTTTTTATATTCTCCGTATTCGCAGCCAGCATTAGTAAACTTAGCATGCTCTACTATTTCAATAGTCTTACCCTTTGTTTTCTGAAACAGTTTTAATTCACCAAAAGCTGTTCCACCATTCCAAAGCCGGTCGTAATTCTTCTTTCCCGAAGGTGCCTCATAGTTGACGAAAAGCATCTCGTCACGCTTACACCATGCATCGATATCAAGCAGATATTTCTTGTTCTGGGCAGTAATACTCCAGTGATTAAGTTCTTCACCCTCAACAAAATTAAAGGACACCTTACTTTTAGCCCAGAATTTTGAAAAATTAAACTCAATCTTCTGTCCCTGATAATAAAAGAATACAAGAAGACGTCTGTTAATAGGAATACCAAAAACTCTTGGACAGCCACCACCGATGTCAAAACAACTGTTATCCAGTTTCTGACCGGTTATTTCACTAATAAGATTACTTGAAGCAAGCCATAACCAGGGTGATGTAAAATCCTTACCCCAGTTTTTATCAGCATAGCCATAGGATTCTTCACCGGGAACGACATACTCTTCACCATTATAGACAACAGTTCCCGTATACAGGGTTTTAACACCCTGTGCATGCCAATACATCTGGAATGCATTAAGTTTTCTGAAGAACCATGAAGTTCCGTAGCCCGGATTATATGGAATCTGTTTCTGTACCTTAAGATTCCATGCCATGGTACCAGAATCACTCATGTACTCAGGATGAGCAATACGTTCCTGTTCAGAAAGCGATACCACACCAGTAATCTGTTTTTCTGAATACAAACATCTTCCAATCTTAATCGTAAATTCCTTTTTCTTCCGGAATTCCACGTCTTTCATAGGATAGAAGTTATGAATCTGAGCTCCATCTTTTCCCCACGAGCCAGCTTTCATCATAAAATAACTGGGACGGTTTTTCTCAGGAGTCTGTCCAAAGACAGTTTCGTTGGGGGATCGTGCCGGGTTTATAAAGAAATATTCAATAAAAAAAGAGCGCGGTTCACCATTCGACTTTTTGTAACCGGTAAAAGAGTGCCACCACCAGTCATAGCCATTGCGTTTAAGAGGACCTTTCAACTGATAGTTATTAACACGCAGATATCTTTTTGCCTTGCTCATAAATGGTATTACAGGTCCTTAAGTGCCTTTGCAATAGTGTCGGTTTCTTCAGGAACGTTTTCGTTAAGAAATTCAAAACATTCCATAGCAGTTTTCTGAATATGCTCATACCAGATCATATACAGTTCTTCATCTACTGCCCCAGGATATGGTGCTCCCTGCACATCAGAAACAATTTTTCTCAGCTTTTCGCCACATTCCCGTAATTTCTTATCCATTTTGCGTATACCGCCTTTTTAGAATAATTATAAATTTAAACCGATAGTTTTACCATCATAATTTGAATCTTTAGAGTAAATTACTACTTTTTTCGATTCAATAATGCGATTTTTCAGCGTTTCAGCAGCAGAATTAAGATCTTCGCCAGTCAGTTTCAGCATAAAGGCAACCTTTGCCTCCCGCATTTCCTGCGAGACACCGAACATTTTCCGCATAAAACCGGAGAAACCTTTTCCCTTAGGAGTCTGTGGCTGAATTTCCTTACTGTAACAGCCGGTTATTGCCTTTTCAAGTTCTTCCGTACTGAATACATGAGCTGCCGCAATATCAAGAGCTTCTTCGAAAACTTCCAGAGAGTGAACCGGATTTGGATCACGATAGGAGGCAAAAGATACTGATTCTTCAAGGGTATCATACATGGCAAATGCACCATATGCTCCACCTTTAGTACGGATTTTCTCCCAGAGCAGGCCATTGCTTAACCAATGACAGAGAACTGCCATGGCAGCAGCATCTTTTGAACCGAATTTTCCTCCGGTACAACCGGTGGCAGCGTATCCAACCTGACTTTTTGCGTCAAACAGTACTTTGCAATCTCCAGCCCCAATAACTAACGGCTGCAATTCTTCCCATGAAATTTTATCAGCAGCAACCGGTCCGGTATAATCAGCAATTCGTGCCGTAAGTGCTTTTCTGGCAGTCTCAATTCCCTGAGTGTCTGCAGTAATATTGAGAACCAGGCCATTTTTAAGAATCTGTTCTTTTAAAGCCATCAGTTCAGAAACCATTTCTGATAATGGTTTTTCAAGAAGCTTTTGCACATAGTAGTACTGTGAAAGTCCGTTCCATAGTTCATCAATGGTTTTCTGCCGGTTCAATCCGCTGGTAGCCCAAAGGGAGGCATACTGATGTCCACCGGGCAATATGGAAGATGCCATCTCATTCTTACATTCGTTTAACAGGTCAAGAAGACGTTTTTCATCTGAAAAATCAGCAGTTTCAAGACAGTCAAACAACAGGTCAACAGCTTTTTCCGTTCTTTCTTCCAGCATTTTTACAGAAAGAAGCATCCATTCACGGTTATACAGAGGATCTGCTTTTTCGGTACCGCTTGAAACGAACAATGTCGATCCGAATCCACCGGACGCAGATGCTGCATACGAGGAAGCCTCGGCCCAGTCCATACCCTTGAATCCAACACTGGTATAAATACGGGCAAAGAATGACAGCAGCATGAACTGGTCTTTTGTAAAACCGTCAACAGGAATTGCTAAATCGACATAACTTACCCCGTTGGTTGCCTGATTCGTAACAAAGCATGGAACAGTGCCGATACTCTGCAATTCTGTTGTCACATGTTCAAGCTTTGAATCCAGAGTTGAAGGTTTAATATACGGAATACGGGCAACAGCTTCCGGATTATCAGGTTCCTTCTGCCATGCATACAGTTCTTCCTGTTCTTTTTTAATCTGTTTTTTCTGCTCTTCTGTTACTGCAGAAAGTAATTTCTGATAGTTTTCTTCCATCCTTTTGCTGAAGGATTCATCAGGGGTCACCGTAACAAGTTTGCACCGTGGATTGTCCAGAAAGTTCTTTTTAATCAGTTTCTGAATATACTGAGGGTCCTGAGCCAGTTCGGTCTTTACAATGTCAAAATATTCACTGTTTTTCAGCGTCTCAACAGGATGTGTCCCATTCATCCATCCACGGTATGCATTTTCCATCAATACCAGCGCATATGGACCATGAGCCCGTTTTACTTCGCGATAATAAAAGTCTACAGACATAATGGCACTTTCAAGATCCACTGCAGGAATGCCATTTTCTGCAACATCTTTCAGGCACTTTATGACAACGTCATATACTTTTTCTTCATTTCCCTCTTCTACTCCACGAAGTCCGGCACCAAAAATAGTATACGGAAAAGTTCCATCAGAACCTGACATATTGGAAAGATCTTCTCCAAGTTCAGATTCCAGAAGAGCACGGGTCAGAGGAGCTCCATCGTGACCAAGAAGAATTTCATTAAGCAGAACGGTCTGCATGTATGATTTTGTATCAGAACTTTTATCAAAAATCCAACCTACGGTTACCGTATTTCCTTTTTCTGATTCAGCGTCTTCTGCATTACCGGCAGGTCCATCAGTACGAATATGGGCAAATGAATCAGTTGCAGGAAGGGTAAAATCAGGTTCGTTCAATGGAGATGCAAAACTTTCAAACTGACTCAAGAATTTTTCGTTGATAAAATCAATCTGAGTTTCTGTAGGTATATCACCCATCAAAAAGAGACGACAGTTAGCGGGAGAGTAATGTGTACGGTGATATTCACGGAACTGCTCATAGGTTAAAGCAGGGATGGTATCAGGATTTCCACCGGAATCTTCTGAATAACAGGAATTAGGGAACAATGCGGCAATATTTCTATCCTGAGCTACGCTGTCAAAACTGGAATAATTGCCTTTCATTTCGTTGTATACAACACCTTGAATTGAAAGTTCACCATTTTCATCCAGTTCAAAACGATGAGCTTCCTGAAGGAACGTATTATATGTCAGTCGCGGGAAGAATACGGCTTCACCATATACATTCATAAGGTTGAAGTAGTCTTCCCGGACAACAGAACTTGCCGGGTATACGGTTTTATCCGGATACGTCATAGCATTGAGAAATGTCTTGATACTCTGTTGAAGAAGAATGACGAAAGGATCTTTTACCGGATAATTTTTTGAACCGCACAGTACAGAATGCTCAATGATATGGGTAACACCAGTTGAATCAACAGGAATGGTCTTAAATCCAAAAGAAAAAAAGTTTTCCGGGTCATCGTTCAAAAGATGAAGAATCTCCATGCCTGATACTTCATGCTTCAGCAAAATTGCCTGACTGTTAAACTGGGGAAGTTCATTAACATCAATAACTTTCCAACCGTTATATACATCATTCTGTTTCATACATCCTCTCTTTTCTGAGTTTCGTTCATCATATTTCAGCTAGTCTTTACAGAACATATTCTTCTTCATCACGGCCCGGTATAAAAAGATCTCCTTTTTCCCAGGCACATCTCATGGCAGCCATAAACTGAGATGTAGCAATATCGCTGTCTGTTTTCCGAACCGGCAGAATAAGCTGCTCCTCTTCAAGAATCATATCGCCACGACCGGTAGACACATTTTGAAAGATTTTCTGTCTGAATCCTTCTTTTTTTCCGGCAATGAGAAGGGCAATTTTTCTGTCATCCATGGTTCTAAGGTATTCCTGCAGATAACGCCCCTGACAAAGAATAATGTCATCCAAAGTAAACAGTTTATCTTTCAAGCTGTCAGACAATTCCGGATCAGATTCTGCAATTTTTTCAAGCATGGTAGTCTCCCCTTGCGGAGTCATGTGTTTGAGAATTTCAGCAAGGGCATTACGTCCATCGATGGAATTGGTTGCAGTGTCAGCTTTTGAAGCTTTCAGTTTTTCATTCTTTTCGAAAATAGCAGCATCGATACGTACCAGTGTATCAGAGTCAATTTCAGAAATCCGGGCCATACGCAGCACCGTTTCTTTTTTTTCTTCTTCTGACATCTGCTTTATGACGTCTGCTGCAACAACTGAAGGCAGATATGAAAGTACCAGAGATCTGATATAGTCGCTTTCATCTTTAAGTATTGCATAAATGGCGATACTGTTTTCACTTTCCAAAAATCCAAAAGGCTTACCCTTTTTGAATGGAACTGCTTTATTTAATACCTGTTCAGCTTTCTCTTTACCATAGGTCTTCTCCAGAATATCTTTTGCAGTCTGAACGCCGCCACTAACTTTAGAAGCTACAAGAAGAGAGTGAAACTCATTCATGATTGATTCAGCTTCTGAAGCAGGAATATTACGGATTGTGGCAATTTCTGGGATTATCAGATCTACCATATCCTGTGGAAGAAGGGCAATTACTTTTGAAGCTTGATCAACCCCAATTATGGTAAGAAATTTTGCAACCCGACGATATTTTGTATCCTGATTTTCTTCTGTAACTTTAATGAGACCTTGAGAAGCCATAACATGACTATCATACCATTAAAACAAAGGCCTCACAACACGACACAGACAGCAACCCAATATTGTACTACCAGCAAAAAAAAGCCACCTCTCAATAAAGAGAAGCGGCTTTCTTAAAGAATTAATCCGGCAGTTTATTTAATCAAACTAATTCTTCAGTAGTAAGTACCTGACTTTTCTTTTCTTCTTCAGAAGGTACCCAGTTTTTGCGACAGAGGCAAACAAAGGCTCCCAAAATGAAGATTGAAGAATAAGCACCTGAAATCATACCTACAATAAGTGACAGTGCAAAATCTTTCATGCTGTCAGCAGTAAAGATATACAGTGCAATTACAGCAAGAAGAGTTGTAATAGTAGTAATGATTGAACGGCTTAAGGTTTCTGTCAGAGACAGGTTCATTACTTCAGTGAAGTTCTTTGCTTTTACGGTGCGTGAGTTTTCACGTACACGATCAAGGATTACAACTGAAGCGTTAATCGAGTAACCGATGATGGTCAGAATTGCAGCCAGAGAAATAGAAACGAATTCCATCTGAGTGAGTGACATAAATGCCAGCATAATCAGGGCATCGTGCATAACTGCAATAACAGCACCAAGAGCGAAGTCCCAGCGGAAACGGAAGGCAGAGTAAACAAAAATCAGCAGGAGTGTTCCAATAGCAAGCCATATGGATTTAAGAGCCAATGACTGTGAAAACTGAGAACCAACAAAGTCGGTTTTGCTTACTGCAACATTTGATTCACCAAAAGCAGATTCAAACTTTGCAAGGATAGTTTCTTGAATGTTCTTGCTTGCTTCAGCATCTGAACCATCGTCACCGGCACGAATCTGGAAGGTATTTTCAGATACAGCACCAGCCTGTTTTACAGAATACTGGGTGCTGCCGGCAAACAGTTCACGTACTTTTTCAATACTTACAACATCAGCATCAGCTGGTGCATAATGCAGACGATATACGTCAGATGAAAGGGCTGCAGATACAGCAGAACTTCCGAACAGGTCTCTGGCTGGAGTAGATGCAGCTGCAACAGCTTTAGCTGTTACACCTTCTACATTGTTCATAGCAGAAGCCAGTTCACCGATTGTTGCATAATCGAGGTATGCAAATGAAATGGTTTCGTTTTCTGAACCGGCACCGGTAACAATCAGATCTACTTTCTGGGCGCTGGTTTCAACACTTACAGTTGCAGATCCAACATAGGACAGTTCAACAGCAGTTGGAGCAATCTGAATTTCTTCAATCATACCTGGGCGGAAATCAATACCGAAGTTGATTCCCTGGGTAACCATTGAAACAAATCCTGCAATAATAATTACTGCACTGATAATTACAGCTGGAACAAAGAACTTATTGAAGTTATAAATCTTTTTCATAAAATTCATCTCCTCTTTCAGATTTTCCAGCTGATGCTTACTTTCTCGTGTTTCAGAACTTCTGTACCAAAATCAAAGATAAGGCGTGAAACAACAAGAGCGGTGAATACTGAAGAAACAACACCGATTGCAAGGCTTACTGCGAATCCCTGAATAGTACCGGTTCCCAGCTGTGAAAGGAACATAGCAGCAATAAAGGTTGTAATGTTAGAGTCCATAATTGCCCAGAATGCGTGTTCAAAACCGGCTGTAACAGCAGCTGCACGGCCTTTTCCGAGGCGAAGCTCTTCTTTAATGCGTTCAAAGATAATTACGTTAGCATCAACTGCCATACCGATGGTAAGAATCATACCGGCAATTGAAGGCAGTGTAAGAGTCAGGTTGAAAGCTGACAGAATACTGAACATGAAGTACATGTTAAGAATCTGGGCAACAACAGCATTGATACCGCTGCCTTTGTAGAAAATCAACATGAAAATCATAACAGCAATCAAACCAACGATAAGTGCCATTGACCCCTGACTGATTGCTTTTGCACCTAATGATGCACCAACAACCTGCTGGCTTTCTACTGACAGTGGTACAGACAGCCATGCAGTCTGCAGAACTTTCTGCAGGTTCTGTGCTTCTTCAAGACCAAAACCACTGATTGCTACGTTACCACCAGGAATTGCCTCGCGGATGCGTGCATATGATTTAACTTTATCGTCAGAAACAATTGCCAGACTGTCACCTACGTGTTCAGCAGTGAAATCACCGAAGATTACAGCACCTTCAGTATCCAGAGTCAGGTTAACCTGAGGCTGGCTGGTAATTCCGTCAGATCCAACAGCTGCTGATTTAATATGGCGGCCATCAAGTACAATATCTTTCTTTACAACAAGATAACCGGTACGTTCATCAAGACCGTAATCATCTTTTGTATACAGTCCGAGAACTTCGGTATCTTCCGGAATGATACTCAAATCGAGAAGTTCACCATTTGAGGCAAAGGTCCGGGTGGGGTTCTTTGAATAATAATCATTGAATGCAGAAGTTGCAGCATCATCTACCAGACGGATATTCAGAATACCTTTACCCATGATGATTGAGTTAATCCGGCTTGCATCTGCACTACCTGGCATTTCGATGTAAATACGGTCATCACCCTGCTGACGGATAACCGGTTCAGAAAGACCGAAACGGTCGATGCGGCTGGTAAGGGTATCAATAGCCTGAGCCATGGCTTCTGTGCGGAAGGTTTCCATATCGTCAATTCCACCTTCAACAGCAGCGGCTGCTGCTTCAAGGTCAGCCTTTACGATAACACTCATACCACCTGAAAGGTCCAGACCCAGTTTTACAGAGTTTGTGTATACCTTTTTATTGGCAAGAATTGCTTCACGGTAGTGGTTTTCAATTTCATTCATCATTTCGATTTCAGAAGAGAAAGAAACCATTACATCACGAAGGGTCATTGCTGATGGAGCTTTTTTTCCAAGGGCTTTGTAATTCGATTTTGCTTCTTTTTCAAGATAAGCAAACTGTGCAGGAAGTGCAGCTGAACTATCTGCACGTACGATAGCCTTCAGCTGTTCAACATCCTGTGCAGCCATCATACTAGAATAGTCTTTAATTTTTTCCAGTGAGCTGAGAGCAAGAGTCTGGTCTTCTTTTGGAGTCAATCCATACCATTTAATGGATGGCCACAGAAAACCAAAACAAATTGCAATAACTACCAGAATAATTAATAAACGGGTGCGTTTACGCATAATTCTAACAACTCCGGTTTTTATTTATTTATTTTCATCTGTTGAAGAGGAATCAGTAACAGCAGATTCTGACTTTGATTCTTCTACAGCAGGAGTTTCAGATTTTTTATCTTTTTTGTCTTTTCCGGCTGGTTTGTCGGTAATAACGGTAGCAATGGCAGAACGATTGAATTCGATTCTTGTTCCATCATCAACTTTTACGATAACAGTCTGTTCTTTTGTTGATGAAATGGTTCCATGAATACCACCAATGGTAACAACTTTATCACCTTTTTTAAGAGCAGCAATCATGCGTTCGGTTTCTTTCTGTTTTTTATTCTGTGGTCTGATGAGAAAGAAATAAAAGATTACAAAAATCAATGCCATCATAATCAAGGTTGATGTCATTGAAGCACCGGCTGGTGTATTTGCGGTCTGCAGCAGATATGAAATATTCATATATATCCGTCCTTTATTTAAAATAAGTCCAGATAGAATATCACGTTAGCGGTAGTTCAGTCTACTATTTTTCAGTTAGAACGGTTATTTACCAGACTGTCCAACTGAGTATTAAGGGCTAAATATCGTGTATTGCCACTATTTAATGCGATAAGCTGCTTGAGATAATACTGTGCTTTTCGATAATCACTCTTTTCGAAGTAGTATTCATACAATGAAAACAATGCTTCCTGATTCCGTGGGTTAGCAGTAAGGGCTGAACGAAGGTCAGCCAGCTGGTTTTCTTTAGAAGATTCCAGCCGGCTTTTCTCGTAATACAGGGAACTTTTCAGCTTACCCTGGGCTGACGGCAGTAATTTTTCAATTAAAACCAGAGCCTGAGCGCTTCTGCCGGATGAAATGAGTACCCGTATGTACTGCTGCTGAATCGTTTCGTCGGAAGGATATTCATCATACAGGCGTACAACCAGAGATTCAGCTTCAACCAGATGATTGGTATTAAGACAGATGGATATATGCGTTATAAGGTTATCAAGAGACCCCTGTGGAACCAGTGCAGAACTGGCGGTATATGCTTTTTCCCAGTTTTCTTCAAGTACTGCCTGATTCACCAGAAGTGTCAGTGTAACACGGTTATCTGGATCAATTCGCTCCAGCTGTTCAAGAAGCTGACGCCCGGTGCGGCCTCCAACAGAAAGACCAGTTGTCATGGCGATTTCTGTTGCAAGAAGAAGTACGTCATGATCATCTGGATATAATGCCAGTGCCTGACTGATGGTGCTTAATGCGGCATTATTGTTTTTAGTCCAGTTCTGATACAACCGGGTTCTGAGCAGCAGGTAGTCAAGATTAGTTGTATTACGCTTGGCATAGGCATCAAGAAGGCTGGTGGCATTCAGGAATTCACCTTTTTCATACAGAATACGGGCTCGCAGAAGAAGAAATGATTCGTTTTCCGGCTCCCGCTGGAGAACCTGTACTACATAACTATCTGCAGCATCAATCAACCCTGCAGAAAAAGCAGAACGGGCACATAGTTTTGTAACATCAGTTGTAAGGACTTCCCTCTTCAACAAAGTTTCTGCCACCGTCAGACTTTTTGAAAAATTACCGTTTGCATACAGAAGGGAACTGTAAAGATACCCGGTTTCATACGCATCAGGTAATGCAGCATACACTTTTTCACCCCATATCAGGGCTTCAGCGTTGTTACCGATCCGCTGTTCAAGAAGCGAGATCAAATACCAGGACAAAGGGGAATCAGGATTTCTTTCCAAAGCAGATGACAAATCCGAACGACATTCATCATACCATATTGTAGAAGTACTGTTTGTACACAGTAAAAGAGAAGGAAGCGTTAATGTGAGAAAATCTGCACTTGAAGAATCAGAGGGACTGTCGTAAACCCCCTGTTTCAACGAATTCAGGATTTCCAGATACCCGTTTACCGGTTGTCTGACAGGATTTACCCAAGCCGACTTATGCTGTGGCCAGGCATAACTCATGATGGCAGATGCAATGAGCATCAGGGTTGCTTCATCGTCTGAATAATTGTCATCGGTACGTTTCAATTTTGAAACAGCATTTTTCAATGAATCAGGAGTACCTTTTTCAATATCAGAAAGAACAGACGGGTCAGAAAGGTAAAAATTCCCGGTTTTTTTTGTCGTTACCGTAATTTGAGCAGGAACTTTTTCTTCCGGCTCTGCAGTTTCTACAGGGACAACAACTACCGGTTCAACATTACTGCCCGAAGAATCCTGTTTTTCAGGATTTTCTTTGGAAGCACATGAGGCAAAGAGAATTATTGAGATACAGAGAATCAGAGTTGTGGCTGTTTTAAAATGAATCGTAACCGTCGTAGTCCAGCTGCTCATCCTCTTCCTCAAAATGAAAATCTGACACTGCGGCAAAATGCTGCCGGCGATAAAAAACAATTACCAGAGCTAAACCTGCAATAATCAGCAGAACAGGCCACCAGCGCGCAGCAAACTGTGTAAATGACACGGTAATAATATCGAACGAAAAAAGCAGAAATACAATACCAAGCAAAATGAGTATTACCGAAGGTATCGTAAAGAACGCATAGAATTTTCTGCGGGAAATAAGTCCGGCAGAGAAGAAACAGATACCAAAACCAATAACAAGAACCGGCCAGAGCTGCTTAAAAGTGAAAAGTGGTGATCCTGCCCCTGATACCATCACCACGATACCGATTACCAATGAGAAAAAACCGGTAAAAAGTCCGAATACATTCTTTTCATGAGTAAATTCATGATAAAGACAATAAACCCCAAGCAGGAGCCAGAAAAGCACCATACCGACATTCTGTGCAGTTACGGAAATACTTTTAGAAAACTGAAGCGTCAGGAAAATACCGGCTACAATGAAGAGAATACCAAGACCAAATAATACATTGTAAACAAAACTGCGCTTCTTCATACTGTTACTATAATCCATTGAATTGTGTGTTGTAAACATGATAGACTTGTCCACATGAAATATTCTGTGAATAAATTATTTCTGCTGGTACTTCTCACTGTCATTTCAGCAGCCGGATGCCGAAACAGAAATGCAGATACCGGAAGGGACTCTCTTTTTGCCATGCTGGAAGATCCGTCCATCACCGATGAAAGCCGATATTCCCTGATAAACCAGATTTCACAGAATATGCTCAACAACGGAGAGTATCATCAGCTTATTCTGTTTCTCACTGATTACACCCAGAATAATCCTGATGACCAGTATACTCCCTACTGGCTGCTGATGATTTCTTATGCCTACCAGCAGACAGGAGCAGAGACCATAGCAGAACGGTATTTTGAACGGATTATCCAGAACTACGATGACCTTACGGTAAAGGGTCGCTCCGTTCATATGATCTGCCTTCAGAACCTGATTCAGATTTCAACAAAACCGGAAAACCGCATTGAGTACTTTAATCGTCTTATTACACAGTTTCCCAACGATGTGAATAAAACTGAACTGCTGGTACGTCTGGCACAGGAATACGAAAATCTGGGTGAATGGAATCAGGTTCTGAAAAGCTACTCTGATTTTCTGATGCGTAATGATGCCCAGGAGATTCAAATTGCCGGTATCCCCGAAGCCTATTCAACGGCGCGATATATCGTTGACTTTAATGACAGTAAAAAGAACTGGACTTTTGAAAGCCTTGATGCGCTGGAAACTGCAGTAAAACGCTGCATTACCAATTACGACTGGCGAACCCTTGATACCTATAAGTCTCAGGTTAACTTTTTTGCCATGTCCTGGCGCCAGGACGAAACACAGGAAAACAGTCTCAACTCCTTTACCATGCATGACTTTATGGTGGGCCGCCGCATCAGGTACAACAAAGACCTTGATGAATCATCTACTCCTAATGAAGCATATCTGCGTACCTGGGGCTGGAGTGATTATGTAAACGTCTGGTACCTGTACTTCAGAAAAGTAAACTTTCCACTTGATCCGGAAATTCACGGACGGTGGGAATGGGCAGGTATTTACTTTGGAGAAAAACTGTAATGCGCGTAAGATGTGTCATTGCAATTTTCCTTCTGGTAAGCACCATTGCAGTCTGTTATTCGGAAGACATCCATCAGAATGCTGAAAATACTGAAACATCTGAAACAATGCTTTCGGTTCCGGAATATATGCCTCTTGATATTGATTATCCGGATCACCGTCTTGTCATAAAGTTTCATAACGATTATACCCAACCCTACAACGTCCTGAAACTGCAGGAAGTACTGCTGCGGGGTGCTCCGTACCGTCCCTACATACGGCAGCAGCTGATTGAACGGGGAATGCCCCTGTGTCTTGAATATCTTCCTGTCATTGAATCAAGCTACAATTACAAGGCAGTGTCCAAATCGGGCGCCACCGGTTTGTGGCAGTTTATGGAAAACAGCATTGGAAAAGCACTGATTAAAAATACCTGGGCAGATCAGCGAAAGGATCCATGGCTTAGTACCGATGCAGCCTTAACAAAGCTGCAGGAAAACTACAATTACTTTCAGGATTGGGCACTCGCCCTTGCCGCTTACAATATGGGGCTTGGAGGACTTTCCCGGGTTCTTAAAAGTACTGGCTGCACTACCTACTGGGAACTTGTTGATGGCGGTCACTTACGAACAGAAACCGTGCAATATGTTCCAAAATTTCTGGCTGTAGCCGATTTAATTACCAACGCCCAATACTATCAGCTGGATCTGCCGGCTTTTGATGAATCCTTAGCCCCACAATTTGCAGTTATACCCGTAGAACAACAGGTTGATCTGGTTGTACTGAGTGAAAAATCAGATATCAGTCTTACTGAGTTAAAAAACCTGAACAGTGCCCTACTCTACAATGTTACTCCCTATGGAATGGAATGGAATCTGAGGGTTCCCTCAAACAAAGAGCAGACCGTACGAACAATTCTTGAAACAATGGAAGCAACTCTCACCGATTTGTATACCGTAAAAAAAGGTGATACCTTGTGGGGTATCAGCCGCAAATATGGCATAACGGTAAAAGATTTGTGCGATGCAAATAATATCAGTGAAAATGGAATTCTCCGTATAGGTACTACCCTATTTGTGCCGATAACTAAATAGCGAATTGCCAAAATCGCCTTTGGAGGCCTGGGTGAACCGTTTTCACATAAAAAAATTACGTCTTGCCATTACATTCTGCGCCATACTGACCTGCTTTGAACCAATTTGGGCGCAGAAAGTTTCATCTTCCAGCGATGTAAACTGGATTACCAAGACA
>JAZLGC010000043.1:0-10409 GCA_045616125.1 Treponemataceae bacterium
GCCTTTCATTTCATGTTGATAAAAAACTTCATGTGGAATTTCGGTAACTCCATCATTAATTGTGACAATGCCATCTTTTTCTGTAAACTGGTTAAATTCCTGTTCTTCTTCCATTTTTTGCCTCCATTTATTAGGTGACGACCCTTAAACTTCCGGTCGTTACCACTATTGTAAAATCAAAAAGAAAATCTGTTCGGGAAAAAATTCCCGATTCAACAATTTTTTTTCCGAGGCTTGTTTCAGGGTAAAAAAATGACGGCTTTCGCCGTCATTTTTTTTCGAGTGTAGCTTACATTGTTTCCAGGAATGGGATCAGGGTTACGCTGAAGGCGTTCTGCAGAACCTGGCGGACACAGTCGGCAAGAGCCAGACGGGCGCCGGCAAGGGCTTTGTTTTCGTCTGCAACGGCCAGAATCGGGCAGTCGTGATAGAACTTGCTGAAGCCTTTTGAAACTTCGTACAGAAAGCTGGTAACCACAGAAGGATCCAGCGTTTTGGCAGCTTTTTCAAGAACTGCAGGATAGTCACCCAGAGTCTTAATCAGTTCCCATTCAGCAGGATCAGTCAGCTGAGCAAGAGCTGCATCGCTAAAGTCTGGAGTTACGCCGGTTTCTTCTGCCTTGCGTACGATGGAGCAGATACGTGCACCCATGTACTGCAGGTATGGACCGGTATTTCCGTTAAAGCTGAGGGATTCTTTCGGGTTAAAGAGCATGTCTTTTGAAGGAGTAATCTGCAGCAGGTAGTAATGAAGAGCACCCAGTGCAATGTTTTCTGCTACGGCTTCAGGATCCCCTACAGCATCCTCGCGGCCTTTTTCTGCAATTTCTGCCTTGGCATCATCGCGCAGGCTGTTGATCAGGTCATCGGCATCAACAACGGTACCTTCGCGGCTCTTCATCTTACCTTCCGGCAGGTTAACCATACCGTAGCTCAGGTGGAACAGTTTTTCTGCCCAGCTGAATCCCAGCTTACGAAGGATATAGAACAGTACCTTAAAGTGATACTGCTGTTCAGAACCTACAACGTATACCAGCTGGTTAAAGTCCCAGTCGTCATGGCGGCTGATGGCAGTACCGATATCCTGGGTAATGTATACAGAAGTGCCGTCTTTACGAAGCAGAACTTTTTCGTTGCTTTCTCCGTCTTTACTCTTTCCTACAGCTTCCGTTACATCAATACGTACGGAGCCATCATCGGCCTTAAAGAAGATACCGTCTTCCAGACCTTTCTGGATAACATCCTTGCCTTTCAGATAGGTATCGCTTTCAAAATAGAGCTTGTCAAATGAAACACCGGTGCGTTTGTAGGTCTGGGTAATACCGCCGGTAGCCCAGTCATTCATCTGCTGCCACAGCTTACGGATTTCTGCATTGCCTTTTTCCCACAGAACCAGCATGCTCTGGGCAACAGCTTCCATGGCTGGATTAGCACGGTTCATCTTGTCAAATTCAACGTAGCAGTCGCCGACAAAACGGTCTGACTTAATGCCCAGGGATTCCGGCGTATCTTTCAGGGTAAATACAAAATCTGAAGAAATGCCGCTGTCTGTTACATATTCAGGATGGCCAGAATGATTCACGATATACGCCAGCATTGATTTACAGATGTGTACGCCGCGGTTATTGATGATGTTTACTTTGTATACATCTGCACCGGCAGCTGCCAGAATGCGGCTTACTGATTCACCCAGGGCATCGTTACGCAGGTGTCCCAAGTGCAGCGGTTTATTGGTATTGGGGCTTGAGAACTCAATCATAACCCGGCGACCGGCAAGAGGAGCCTGGTTTTCTGCATTCAGCTTACCGTAGGAAGCCTTCTGTTCGTTGATCTTTTTAAGAGTAGCACTGGCTGCAACACCTTTATTCAGTTTTGCATTTACATACGGTCCAACAGCAGCAAAGGAACCTACGGCAGCGGCTTTGTCAGAAAGCTGTTCAGTAATAATCTGAGCAACTTCTTTTGCAATTACCGGCGGCCCCATACGGAGGGTTTTAGCAAAAATAAAGAGTGGAATACCAACATCACCCATCTCAGGGTTTGGTGGAGTTTCAAGAGTAAGCTGGGCAGCTTCTACTACTCCAGCGGTGGCTTCAAGCCCCTTGTTTTTGATGAAAATATTCAGTGCTTCAGCAACAATGTCACCGCACTGTGAACGTAAATCTGCCATACAGCCTCCAGAGGCACAGTACCTGTACGTGCCCGTTGCGATAGTTATCACAGTTTAGCAAAATACGGCAAGGGTTTCAATTACAGGGTTTCAATTACAGGAACGTCCTTTGCAGATACGCAACTACTTTTTCAATCACATTCTGGTTCAAACTGTAGTACACTTTATTTTCCCGCCGGTCAATGCTGATCAGTTTCGATTCAAACAGAAGCCCCATATGATGCGAAACCGTTGCCGTAGTAAGATTCAGTTTTTTGGCCAGTTCTCCGCCATATCGGGGGCCCTGATGCAGTTCCTGCAGAATGGCAAACCGGCTTTTGTCTGCCAGATGTTTCAGACAACTGTCATACTCAATATCATCACTTTCCGGTGACAGCATATTCCGCATACCATCAATAACGGTTTCCGATGAATGAAGAATACCAAAGTGAATCCGGAAGGGTTCGTTTTCCGGCAACTGCAGATTATCGTCAGGTTTTACGCTTCCGGCAATCCGTACCGGAAAAAAGAAATCCGGGTTCAGGGTAATAGCCGGAACTTCCTTAAGAAGATGACGGGCAAAAGGCATATAGGCATCAATGAACTGTTCATTACCCTTTTCTGCTAGAATGGGGGTCCAGTAAGAATAAAACCGGTTGGCTACCTCATTAAAGACATCTTCAAACTGCAGAACTATTTCCCAGGCAGTTTCCAGTAATGCACGGCATTTTTCACGGTGCTGTTTTCTGTTCATGAACATATCAAGAACGGAAATTTTAACTTCATCCGGGGCCTGCATCTGGGTAACTGCACGCACAACACTCATGCTGTCAAAACCGTCAGTTTTTCCGTCTACAGAAATTTCGTTACTGACAATGCTGGTATTAGAATAATTGGTAGCATACAGCAGGAACCGTTTTATGAATGCCTGTTCCGAAACGGAATCGAGTTTTGTAAACAGATCCTCTATGGTAGCGCCGTCGGGGCCGTCATCTTCAAACAGCAGTACAAAAGGAGTAAGGGAATTCTGCCCTGTTTCCGAAGATGCACCAAAGTACTTCTGGAAATCCTCATTCAGAGCCTGCAACTTCGGATTTTTTGCAGCAGCTTTGCAGATATCCTCCATCAACTGAAGATCTTCAGCATACTGCGGCCGTAATTCAGCCGAACCAACTTCTTTTAATGCTTTATCAACTGTTTCGCGGTAGTTTTTTCCCCACCCCAGAAAGTGCAGCAATGCAGAAGAAAGATACAGTTCATGTTCCCGTACGTAGTTATTAATCATATATTTAGAATAACATCTAACAAATAACTTGACAACCGTCTAACAATAATGTTATACCAATATCATACTTGAGGTTAGATTTGTATCTAATATAAAATCGAGAGGTGGAATGGGAAAGCCTCCTGCACGCCGGTAGATGTGTAGGCTTATGATGAGACCCTGAAACGAGTTCAGGGTGACAATAAACAACACTGTCTACGGACATAAGCTTATATTACAAAGATACATATCAAAAATGGGAGTTGAAAAATGACAAAAAAGACTGTACCCCATGAAAAGTTCATACGACGTCTTCTGGGTACCATGAAACAGGATGCCCGCAGAAATATGATCCGTATCCCCTTCTATACGGTCATTGCCGGGTTATACCCCTTCTGCGCCATCATCCTGCCGAAAATCGCCATCGGGATCATCGAAGAAGGCGGCACTGATGCAACCACCCGCCTGATTACCGCCATGATCATCTATCTGTTTGTTGCAGGACTTCTGGCATACCTTTCAAAACTGGAAGAACAGCTGATTGAGATCACCAACATGAACATGCGCATGACACAGCTGACCCGAATTGCCCAGATTTATCAGCGTATGGATTTTAAATATCACGAAGATGCCGCATTCCAGAAAGAATATGATAAAGCAACCAAATCCTGTGACAATAATGCAAATGGCGTTGAAGGTGTTGCAAACCGGATAAGTAAGCTGCCGTCAAAAGCCGTAACCATCATGGGTATGCTGATTCTTGCAGGCTTTCTGAATCCCTGGGTATTACTTGCCATTGTGATTCATGTTGCTGTTACCATGTGGGTAGAACGGCAGGCTCACAAATATGCCTATGCAATGAAGAAAGACGTTGCCGCTGCCAACAGAAAAGTCGGCTATTACCAGAAAACCACCAGCGACTTTACCTATGGCAAGGACATCCGTATTTTTAATTTCCGTGACCAGCTTTTGAAAAACTATCATGCCGAAATCGACACTCTGTATGTTCTGAACCGGAAAATCAAGAACCATGAGTTTCTTCTGGGATTTGCCGGAATCATTACCCTGCTCATTACCAACGTTGCCATGTACGGCGTCCTGATTCATCAGTGCCTCAATGGTATGCCCATCAGTTCCTTTACCATGTACGTGGCCCTTATCACGAGCCTTATGGCACTGATGCTGGATTTCGGCAAGGATATTGCTTTCATCCAGAACGAAGGAGACTACATAAAGGATTTCTATCGGCTGCTTGATGCCAACCTGATTGAAGAAGGCACAGAAAAAGCAGACATGACCGTACCGGTTGAAATCGTATTTGACCACGTAACTTTCCGATATCCGGGAAGCGAGAAAAATATCTACACTGATTTCAGCTTTACCATCCATGCCGGAGAACGGCTTGCCATTGTAGGAACCAACGGTGCCGGTAAAACAACTCTGGTTAAGCTGATCTGCGGTCTGTATCCGCCTACTGAAGGAAACATTTACATTAACGGAAAGGAAATCCGCCAGTACAAAAAAGAAGAACTGTACAAGCTGTACGGCACCGTTTTCCAGGATTTTACCATTCTGGCATTCCAGATCCGCGAAAACGTTACCTGCCGCAAAGACGAAACCCAGTACGATGAACGGGTCTGGGAAGCCATTGAAAAAGTAGGCCTTAAGGATAAGGTACAGGAATTTGACAAAGGACTGAGCCAGATGATGCTGAAGGTTATTGATGAAAACGGTACCGACTTATCAGGCGGACAGCGGCAGAAACTGGCCATAGCACGGGCCCTCTTTAAGGATGCGCCAATGATTATCATGGATGAACCGACGGCAGCCCTTGATGCCCTGGCAGAAGCAGAAATCTATGAAAGCTTCAGCGATATGGTAAAGGGAAAGACAGCCGTATACATCAGTCATCGTCTTGCTTCTACCAAGTTCTGTGACAAAATCGCCCTTTTTACTCCCGAAGGTCTTGCAGAATACGGCACCCATGATGAACTGATGGCTCTGAAAGGCAAATACTACGAAATGTTCCAGATTCAGGGCAAATACTACCAGGAAACCGGTGCTACCGAGGAGGCAGCTGAATGAAACCATTATTCCACTTTTTGAAACTTGCCTGGAAAACCAGTCCAGCCTACGTGCTTTCCATGATCTTCATGGCGCTGGTAAACGGGGCAAAAACTATTCTTAATATCGTACTCCCCATGCTGCTGGTAAATGAACTTACCGGAGAACGGAGTCTGTCAAACCTGATTCTTTACACCGGATTTATTATCGGCAACAACGTACTGATGCAACTTATTGCCAATATGTTCAAGAAATATATTGATGCCAAAGAATCCTGGATGACTTCAAGCCTTATTGCCGTAATGGGAACCAAGGTTATGAACATTGAATATTCCTACCTGGAAGATCCCTACTATCTGGATCTGAAGGAACGGGCCATTTTCTCCCTGACTAACCAGAACGTACTTTCCAGGGTCATCCACGATTTTTCCACCCTGATTCAGAATTTCTGTGTACTGATCAGCCTTATTGCCATTCTTTCAACGTTGGGATGGCAATTGATTACAGCCTGTATCTTTGCCAGTGTAGCCTTAATCGCCATATCTGCCTTAAGCATGGGAAAAATCACCAAAATCTTCCAGATGCTGATACCGGTAAACCGCCGGTTCAACTACTATCTGAACCTGGCCGTGGATACTCCGGCACAGAAAGAAATCCGGCTGTACGACATGGAAAACCTTATAACCGGTACTATTCAGGAAGACTTGAAAGAAAGCATGAGTAAATTCAATGAAGGCTTTTTTGCCATGGGACAGATGTTCGGCAGCATGACCGTATTCAGCGAACTGATTGCCGCTTTCAGCTATTGCTGGGTGGGCATAAGAACACTGACAACTACTTATGGTCCGATCCTTTCTCTTGGGGCCTTAACCATGTATGTGTCTGCAGCAATTAACTTTTCAAACGTCATGACGACTTTTGGGGAATCAGTTATTCAGGTGAATCAGATGCTCACCTTGATGAAGCCCTATCTGGAATTCATGAACCTGCCGGAAGAAACTGCCCTGAGCGGGCACGAACCATTCAGCGGCGATATTGAAACCGTTGAATTCCGAAACGTAACCTTTACCTACCCTAAAGCAGAAAAACCGATTTTACGGAACATCAGTTTTTCCGTACAGAAGGGTCAGAAGATTTCCATCGTGGGGCTAAACGGTGCCGGTAAATCAACTCTGGTTAAACTGATTTGCCGCATGTACCAGGCTGACAGCGGTGAAATTCTGGTAAACGGCCGGAACATTTACGACTATGACTACAACAGCTATATGAACGCCATCAGTGCAGTTTTCCAGGACTACAAGATGTTCAACTTTACCATTGAGGAAAACATTGTGGGTGGAAACGCCGGTACGGTAAGCCAGGAACGGGTACAAGAGCTTATTGACGAAGTTGGCCTTCATGATAAGATTGCAGAGCTGCCCAATGGCGTTCAGAGCCGGTTTGGTAAGGAATACGATGAAGACGGTATTGAAATGTCCGGCGGGCAGAGTCAGAAAATTGCCATTGCCCGTGCCCTGTACAAAAAGGCCAGCATGGTCATTCTTGATGAGCCTGCCAGCGCACTGGACCCCATCTCTGAAGCAGAGATTTATGAAAAGTTCAACAGTCTGGTCCAGGATAAGACTGCCATGTACATCAGTCACCGCATGTCTTCCAGCGTGTTCTGCGACAAGATTCTGATTATCGACGGAGGAACTGTCAGTGATTACGACAGCCACGAAAACCTGATGAAGAAAACCGACAGCCTGTATTATAAGCTGTTCATGGCTCAGGCCGATAATTACAGAAACTAGAAAAACTCAGGCCCCTGAGCCTGTCGAAGGGTCCTGAGTTTTTCACTTTCTATTTTTATGATACTTCACCAGCCCGTTTACCGCCCAATGAAACATATACCAAAGACTTTTGAAAATTCCTAAATGCAACACTTCCCGGTATACCCGCCACTGAGGATAAATCATTTTCCTTTTTGATGCTGTCAGGGAATCAGAACGCATACGATAATCCACCAGAACATCCGAATACCCAACCGCAACTACGCCTTGTTTCATTACATCAAGAATCATGGCATAGTCATCGCGTAAACTTTGTAACTCTTCCCGAAAATGTATCGGCGTCGTCAATAAATCTGTATCAATGATTGTAATTGATGGAAACATAGGACAGTGATGCAACATTTGATTATAGGTTCGGATTCCTGGATAGCAATAATCTGGTAGAACCGGTTCTGTGCATTGTTCATTCATCCGGCGATACCCGCAAAAAAAGATAGCTCCTTTTGGCACAGTACACGATGAAATGTGTTCCAGCATTGTTTCCAGATATTTTGAATGCCAGACATCATCACTATCTAAAAAACATATAAACCTGCCAGTTACATATTTCAAAGCTTCGTTTCGGGCACCACTTGACCCCTTTTTTGTTGATAATGCGATAACCCGAATCCTACTGTCATCTTTCGCATATGAATTTGCAATAGAAACCGTTACCCCATCATCTGTAGAACAATCATCTACTGCAATTAATTCCCAGTTAGTAAAGGTCTGCGATATCACTGACTCAAGTGTTTCACGTAAGTATGCAGATGCATTTCTCATCGGCATAACTATAGAACAACGAAAAGAATACATATGTTTTTACTTTTTCTTGAACTTAGCAATAACTTCCGGATCATGTACAAGATTTTGAAGAGCATTTATCAGGAATGCAAAAAAGATTGATACGAAGAAACCTGCTAAAGATATAATTGCTATTTGTACAGCAGGAGATTTTGCTTTATTTTCATCCTTTTTTTCTTCAGTTTTCTTTTCTGAAGCGCCTGAAGCATTCTTTAACACTTGAACATCGCTATCAACTTTTAGAGAGCGGATTTTTTCCAGTTCATACTCAGTCTGTAACGACTGATATACCGCCTTTTGAGACTCCAGTTCCAGTTCATATCCATTTTTTACCGAACCACTGGATTCATTAACCTTTTTGAGCAATACTTCAATATCACTCTTTTTTTCAGCAAGTGATTTCTCATATCCTCCCAAAATTTTTTGAGTTTCTTCCTGTTTTGATTTCTGATAATTCTCAACCAGTTTATCCACAACATACTTCACTGCTTTTTGCGGTTTCTCTTTATCTTCATCAGTATACGTTATGGTAAGAATCCCATTTTTATAACTTGTCGTAAGGGAAGAAGCCTTTGTTCCATTTTTATAGGCAGATATATATTTTTTACATAATTCCTGAGCATACAGCGCATTTACCGGAAGAGTAAAATCATCATCAAAAACAATTACTTTTGCACTGCTGGTATATACCGGTACTACCGACTGTTTAGCAAGTTCTGCTGCTTTTGCCACCTTTTTTTCATGAAAGGTGACATACAGACACCCACTGATAAACGTTACAAGAGTTAAAACAATAATCAGGATTTTATAATTCCAGATAACTACCGCCAAATCTACCAGGCTGATTTCTTCATCGTTTTCTATTTGTTCCATAGGGCCTCTCGCTTTATAAGCTATAGCTTATATCTTACGGCAAAAAAAAGGATTTCTCAATAGTACGATACACAGAAAAAGCTGCATCAATGGTATCATCCATATCAAAATACCGGTACATACCAAGTCTGCCACCAAAAATTACCGTAGATTCACGGGATGCAAGTTCCTGATATTTTGTATACAACTCATTATTTATAGAATCCGTTACAGGATAATACGGTTCATCACCACGTTTCCAAAGCTTTGGAAACTCTTTTGTTATAACCGTACAAGGTTGAGTTCCAAACTCAAAATGCTTATGCTCGATAATTCTAGTATACGGAATTTCCATATCAGTGTAATTAACTACCGCATTTCCCTGAAAATTATCACAATCAAGAACCTGTGTTTCAAAACGCAGCGACCGATATTCCAGTTCCCCAAATCGATAATTGAAATACTGATCAATGGGCCCTGTATACACGATTTGTTCTGCCATATTTTTCCATCGGTCCGGTTCTTCCAAAAAATCTGTACCCAGAATGATGTCGGCACCTTTCAACATATTCAGAATCATGTGGGTATAGCCACCAACAGGAATTCCCTGATACTTATCTGTAAAATAATTATTATCATAGGTAAACCGTACCGGTAGCCTTTTGATAATAGAAGGCGGTAATTCTTTACAGTTTTTTCCCCACTGTTTTTCGGTATACCCTTTTACCAACAGGTTAAAAACGTCTTTTCCAACAAGACTGATACCCTGCTCCTCAAGATTTGCCGGTATTTTGTCTGCCATAACCGCAGACTGCTCTGCAATTCTTTTTTTTGCCTGCTCTGGAGTTATCACATCCGGCCAGATGCGGTTAAAAGTGTTCATGTTAAAAGGCAGATTAAACAATTGATTTTTGTAAATTGCCACCGGGCTGTTCGTAAAACAATTGAATTCAGAAAACCTGTTTACATAATTCCAAATCTGTTTGCTGTCAGTGTGGAAAATATGGGCACCATAGCGGTGAACCTGGATACCTGCTATTTCTTCTGTATAACAGTTCCCACCAACATGATTACGCTTTTCAATAACCAGAACTTTTTTGCCTGCCTCAACAGCTTTTTGAGCGATGACCGCATTAAAAAGCCCTGCGCCTACAAGAATCAAATCGTATTTCATGGGCATAGTATATAAAATTTATATACTTTTGTTTATATACAGAATGATACCAGGAGTCTTGTTATACGATTTTATCGTATAACCTTTGACATTCTACGATTTTATCGTATATTATACAAATGTGACCAGAGAATTTATTTTTACATCTACATTTAATAATTGTTGGAAAGCAATGGGATTGAATGATGAAAACCTCAGAGAACTTGAGCAGGAACTTTTGAAAAATCCCCAATCAGGTGATGTAATTGAAGGTACTGGCGGTGCAAGAAAATTGAGAATAAGACTTGGTAA
>JAZLGC010000044.1:0-20097 GCA_045616125.1 Treponemataceae bacterium
TATAGAGAAAATGAAGTGCTTTTGTTTTTAGAAACCAATAAAGTAACCACTCCCTATGAAGTATTATTTAAATCATCATTAACAAATTTTTGGGGATGGCGTATTGACCAAATATTTCCTGATTTATGGATAAGTACGACAATAATACAAGGTGTGGGTCAGTACGTTACTGATGGCCCATCTTTTTTTTATGATGCTGTAGAATGTAGGTACAAATTAGCGCCCGTGACCCTATTTGAGTATTAACTGTTCTGAAATGCATATATGGTATCAGTACATATCGTTTTTCGGGGAGGTTCCATATGAATGAAGAAAATGAGCTTGATTCAACCTGTGGCATCAGCAATCAGGAAATGGCGAACTGATAAACTGAAAGATCTGGTTAATACAAATAATCTTGCGCAGATTATGAGTACAAACATAGACAGCTTTGATCCTGCTACCAGAGCTTATTATCAGGGGAGGGGATGCCAGAAAGTGTACGAACCAGTGCAATCAAGGAACAGCTCAACAAGACTACTGTTTACAGTGGCATTAATCCCGCAGTTGAGCAGGCTGTATTTGATAATTTTGGAGCCCAAACAACTGTAAAAGATGGTCTTACAATAGGTAACTCAATTTACGTACTGGATGAAATTTCTTCGATAGATAAAGATACTGCTGATTTCCTTGCACATGAAGCTGTCCACGTTATTTCATCGTCAGTCGTCGGAAAAGTAGAGTTTGTCACCTATAATGCATCTGCTCTATATGATGATACGAATAAATTTGAAAAAGCCGCTTATAGTTTTGGTGGTTATGCCGATTCAAATTTCCCAAATATTGATAATCATAACCAAATTTTGGATTACTATAATGAATGGTGGAGATGATGAAAAAAATCTTTATTCTGGTGCTTTGTCTATTTATTTGTATTAATATTTCTGCTTATGATGTCAATATTCTCTCTCAGTTGACGCCTGAACAACAGGTTGATTTATGGATTGAAGAATTTAAAAATTATGAACACTATAATCAAAAACTATCATTCATGCGGACAATCAGCTACTTTACTCTCCAAGAAAATGTACCAGCTATAAAAAGAGTAATGATTCAAAGGTTGTCAAACTTTGAATTATTACCATTAAATCTAGTTCCAAGAACATTTGATATGATTTCATATGTACTATACTCAGATTTTTACTATGATTTGTCATCTGATGAAAAAAAACTGATAAGTATTATCATTCAGAACAAATTAAATGATTATGTATTTAAACGCAAGGAAATTGATGTAACTGTAATTTACTATTCATGCCTGATTAAACGTTTGCAAAGTGACGAAAAGATGACTCCAAAACCCGAGGATGAAGACCCTCAAATCATATTTGAGTATTATCGTACCTTGGGTTATAACGATATACAAATTGCATGGGATGAAATAGAACAGCGGTATGGCATTGAAAGGTAAAAATTACTTTTCCATTATAGTTACCTTGTTTTTCACTCCCTTTCATACTCAATCTTGCCTTCTGTTGTGCGGTAGTACAGAATAGTACCGCCGTCGGCAGATGGCATTTTTCCGATAAGTGTTCTGCCAGAATTTTCTGCTTTCTTTATCTCCGGTACTTCAGTCTTTACCGGTGCCTTCTGCTTTATAACGGGGGCCTTAAAGATATTTGCCAGCAGGGAAGTTTGTATTGGCTCTTCACATTTAAACTGTTCCAAAACAATAATGCAGTTTATGGTCCCTACATCACGGTTGTAGTCAAATATGCATTTCTGGAATTTGGCTTTTACGTTCTCCTGAATACCCTCAAGTTCTGCAAGAAATGCCGGAAAGGACTTATAGGGTATAATGCACTGGAACTGCCTTATTTCATACTGTTCTGAAACAGGCAGACCATCAATATCCAAAACAGCATTTCTGATTGCTGCAATACAGCCTGCAATATCCGCAAAAGAAGCTGCTTTCATGACCTGTTTATCACAGGTTACTGAAAAAGTAATGAACGGAACTTTTTCCTGATATGTTGTTGCAGAATAGGTTACCGCAAGTTCAGTATTTGTGCTGTGTATTGCTTTATCAACTGTTTCGCGCTGCATGCCGCTTTCGTGAACAATTACCTGCGGAACCTTATCAGAAGAATATTCAATGTATGAAATATTAATATCCCCGGTAAGAATTGCCGGAAGCGTATCAGCCAGAAAGATATTTATATCATGTACCTTATGCTCAACCGTTGTTTCAACCGGAAGTTCGACAACTGCCGGTTCATTTTGGTGCAACAGGACAGGTAATGAAAACAACAATACACCTGTCAGAAAAAGTAAAACGATAAAAAACGCTGTGATGTTTCTTGCCTTATGAACCCTTTCAGTAAGGAACAGTCTTTTTCTGCCGAATTCCTCTGCGTTCATCCATGAAAATCCGGATGTCCCCATAATGCGGGCAAGGACAAGAGAATCAATAACAATTACCTGTGCTGCTGTTTTACCTTTTTTCTTTTTCAGCATGTAATCAAATGAGCATTGTTCGGCAAAGCAGGGGTGCAGTTTTTCCATCTGGATACGTATCAATTGCCGTATTTTCCTGGAAGAACATGCTAAGGGCAGTTTCCCAAGGTCTATGGTATACAGGTCATAATCTTCTTTGTGAAGTTTTCTATCTATCACCATTACCATTATCCTCCGCATGCTGTTTTTGCAGCTGTATCAGTTCCTCCCTGAGCTCGTAGGTTTCCCTACGCACCTCTGAAAGTTCCTTATTCATATCATCAAGTAAAATCAGAGGCTGTACAAGAATACCGAGAAAAAGAATCATGATGATGCAGGCAATAACTACTTCAACAAGATTCATTTCTGTTTCTCAACCTCAAGCTGTGCTTCAACCCGGCTTCGTTCTGCTTTTGCAGCTGTAAGTTCTGATGCACGTACCTGAACAAGTGATAATATCAAAATAAGGATAACAAAAAGAATCAGGAGAACTGATAGCATGATGTGTCCGTCATCCCTATTTCCATGAACAGATGTCTTCACTGTTTCCTTCTCCACCCGGCTGGCCGTCTGCGCCATATGACACTATCGAAAAGGGGAGACCGTTGGTGGTTGTATCAGAATATATGTAGTTTTTCCCCCATGGATCCTTCTGTATCTGTTTATCTACATAGGGACCACCCCAGTTTTCAGGTATGGGGTATAGAACTGGTTTTTCAAACAGGGCGGGTAACCCCTGGTCCTGGGTTGGATACATGCCGCAGTCAAGGTAATAGGATTGCAGGGCGTACTTATACACTTCAATCTGACTTCTGGCGGCAGTAATCTTAGCCTTATCAACGTATTTCATGGCAGATAAAGCAACTCCGGCTGAAAGTATCAGAATAATAATCAGAACAACAATAGTTTCTGCAAAGGTAAATCCATCGTCTTTTCTATTACGTTTCATCAGATTCCTCCATAACTTGTAAGAAAAGGAAGTATTATCGTTTCTACAAGAATAAGTATATACAAACCTGTACAGGCAATGAGCAGCGGTTCAATAAGCTGCATGCATACCGTACGTTTTCTTTCATCTTTTTTTTCCAGTGATTCAGAAATTGCATTACAGGCTTTTGAAATATTTCCATGAATTTCAGCAAGTGTAAACCGCGCGCTGATTTCCTTCGGAAAGATTTTATGACAGCTGAACGCATATCCGATTGCCGAGCCCTCTGATATCATTTTCCTGACATTCAGGAGTGCTTTAAGAAGATTACGGTCTTCCTGCGCATACATTATGGTGATATCCAGACTGCGTGCAAAGTCAAATCCTGCTTCACAGAGATAGCTCAGGGAATAGAATACTGAATACAGCATATCTTCTCCCATTGCATTTTTGACATAGATTGCAACTCCAGTAATACCGGCAATAAATACGATGACGGCATCAGCTATGCCGGTATATAGTTCTGAACGGGGAACTGTGATAAGGAATTCACTTTGAAAACGAAGCAGTATGAAACTGCCCAGAAGTGCTATGAGTACCACGAATGCCGGGTATACAGAAACAGAAACAATGCGTTCTTCAATCTGTTTTTTTCTTTCCAGAACGTTATTAATGAATCTGAGGGCAAAGATTAATGAACCACCAGACTCTGATGAAGCTATGAGGGATATATAGCGGTCCGGGACAGAAAGTACTGATGCTGCAAGAGAACCGGAAAAAGAGAGTCCTTCTGCAAGATGTGTGAGGATATCACGGGAAAGTAACCTGACATTTTTCTCTGTAAGGGCATCTTCAGAGAGAACTTCGAGGCTTTCCCTTAATGGAATATCGCTTTCAAGAAGTTCCAGTAGTGAAGATGTAAACTGGTAGAACATTTTGTCTGCTTTTTTCATATCCTGCGCTCTATATCATCTTGCAGTCTGATTCCCTGTTGAAGGTCAAGGCAGTGGTCAATTTCTGCCAGTGTAGCCTTATTCCTTATAGCTTCTGTGACTGAATCATCACTGATGAGTATTTCTGCAGCAACACGTCTACCGCCACCGGGGCGTTTAACAAGTCGTTGTGCAATGGAAGCTCCAAATACGGATGCAAGCAGATAAGGTTCTATACCCATATCAAGCAGACGTAATATTCCACCGGCTGCGTCAACTGCGTGAATGGTGGCAAAAACAAGGTGACCTGTAAGGGCTGCCCGGACTGCAGTACCTGCAGTTTTTTCATCACGAATTTCACCAATCATTATTACGTCCGGGTCATGTCTGAATACCCGGCGCAGGATATCATCAAAATCCATGTCAATGGATGTATTAACCGGAAATTGTATTACTCCCGGAATCCTGTATTCAACAGGATCTTCTATGCTTACAACTTTTGTTCTGCTGTCAGCTATCAAAGTCAGCAGTGCAGCAAGTGTCGTAGTTTTTCCTGCACCTGTAGGACCACATATCAGGATAAGGGAATTCCGAAGTTTGCAGATGTCATTGAGCATATTGATGTGTGTATCACAGAATCCAAGTTCTGCCAGAGACAAAGGTACTGCCTGGGTATCGAGAATGCGCAGTACTGCCGATTCCCCGTTCCATGCTGGAATGACGGAAACCCGGACTTCTATGCTCCGGTTTCCTTCTGCAAAAATAAACTTACCATCCTGACCACGACGTTTTTCCACAATCTGAAGGTCTGAGAGTAATTTTATACGGGAAAGAAGAGCTTGAGCTACCTGGTCTGAAATTTCAGAATATGTTACAAGATCTCCGTCTATGCGCAGCCGGATACAATAGTTTTCTTTGGATGGTTCCAGATGGATATCCGATGCTTTTCGTGCAATCCCTTCAAGCAGCAGTGAATTCAGCAGATTTATTATGGGTGCTTCTGATTGTTCATCCTGTATTTGTGCTTTGTTTTCGGAACTTGCTGTCATCCCCTGAGAAGCATACAGTTTTGCCAGATAGCGGCTGAAATCTTCCTGCTGGATTTTAATGAACGAAATAAAGGCTTCTGCCTTGTTTCTGCGTGAATAAAACGACTTTTCAATTTTGGCAAGAATGTCTTTAGCAGACTGTTCCGTATAGCCAACGGTAACGCTCTCAAAGCCCTCTTGTGAAACCGCATTTTCCGTTATTACAACTCCATTCTCTGCGCAGAATGCAGGAGTCAGCTTGAATTGTGTGTTTTTGCTATTCATCATTATTCACCATCACCGGAGATTCGCTGCTGAAGTGAATCAGGTAACAGACTTGTTGTCATTTCTTCAGTCACCGTTTCATTGTCAATGTGCGGTACAAGGTAAATAATCATTTCTGTTTTTTCTTTAGAATCATTTTTTCCTTTGAATAACCACCCGATGATTGGAATTTTTGAAATCCAGGGTGTTCGCTGTTCGCTTTTTGACATATCCGTTTGTTTAAGACCGGTTAATATAACAGGTTCTCCTGCCAGCCCACGAACCTGTGTGGTTATCTGCTTCTCGTATGTTGGGGGTGGATTTCCTGTTGAACTTGATACGTCAGCTCCCTGACGGGATACTGTTGCTTTGACCGTAGTTGTTACCATACCATCTCCAGAAACCCAGCCTTCTATGTCCAGAAAAAGACCTGAAACAATTTCTCTTGTTACTCCGGAATTTTTGGTTTCTCCTGTGGTTGAATCTACATATGGTTCTCTATACCGGTAGGTATTTGTATTCTGGAATTTAATGTTGGTTCCGGATACGCCATGCAGTGTAGTATCTGCAAACACTTCTGCAGTGTTGTCTGATATGGCAGTCTGCAGTTGCGATGCAAAACTGTAACCGAAAGAGCCGAGTACATCAAAATTCAATGATAAAACACTGCCTAATACAGCCTGTAAGTTGGTTGCATCCGTTAATGCTGAAGGCCCTGCACTATGCGAAACATTCCATTTGTCTGAAGATGAATCCTGTACCTGGAGAATAAGGAGGTCATACCTTACCCGTACGGACGGTTTATCGATTTCTTTCAGATTCTGTTTAAGGATTTCAAACGATTCATCTGAGCCTGTGTAAAAAAGTGTGTTTCCGCTGCCGGTATCCGTAAACTGACTGGCACTTACAGATGGTGGCAAGTGGGACAGAAATTCCGATGGCTTTATGTACTGTAGACTGACAACATGAGTTGCTTTCGGAAGATCACATAAAGCTATGAAATTCTGAATATCACTGTTTTTCTCAGGTGTACTTTCAAACAGAATCGAAATGTCGGAAATTTTCAGCAGTCTGACATCGGTGAATCTGCTTTGGATAAGTGGCATTAATTCATCAGCCTTAATGTATTTCAGATTAACCGATGACCAGGTGGTTTCTTTCTGAACAAGATTCTGTATCTCTTCCTGTGAATTGAAGATGATGTAAAGACCATCTTTTTTGGTATATGCTGAATTGCATTGGGCACAAATCAGCCGCAACGTATCTTCAAATGATTTATCTGAGCTGATTATTCTTTCAACTGGAGATTCCGGTCTTGCAAGATTACTGTAATCTACTCCTTCCAGTGTACAAAGCTGTTCAAGAATTGCTCCGAGTGTGCTTTTTTCAACATTTAGGGTATAGGTATTATGATAATCATTTGATTGTTCATTAAAAACTGTCTGGCATCGTACATCACAGCGGCCGTTTGTTGAAGGAAGAATGGAAGCTGCCGCACTTTTTACCCGCTGAACCTGTACATACCCGTTTTCTTCTTTTACTTCATATTCAGGCCAGCTTTTCATTATCAGTTTAACAGCCTGACTTATAGAAACATCTTTTACATGAATTGAGAGAGTTACGGAGGGAAGAGTTTCATGAATGATGGTTTCACCGGTTATTTCAGAAATTTTCTCAAAGAGCCGCATGGGTAGGACATCATAGGCATCAATATTGTAATTGCCCGATGTGTTTCCTGAATCAATTTTTATTCTGGATACCGTCCAGACATTTTCATTTTTGGTAACATACAACCTGTTTGAAGAAAGAAAGCTGTCAAATGCAGATTCAAAATCGGTACCCGCAAAACGAAATGATGCTTTTCCTACAACAGTATCGTCACACACAATCGGCTTTGTATTTGCAAGAGATACCGAATAGATAATTTCTGAAATATCCTGCTGTATAAATTCAAATCCTGACTTGTTCTGTGCAAAACTGAATCCGGGTATCAGTAAAAAAATAAGAAAAATAATACCTTTGGTTTTATTTAAATTTGATTTCATATTAATTTATTATACGTTACTCTGCAAAATATCGCAAAATTCCGTTTTGCATGGATTCATATTTCGCTCCGACCAACAGTCTATCAAAAAACGTCGTCTCGCATCAGACATAAAAAAAGCACTTCCCAATTTGAGAAGTGCTTTGCGTTTAGCAGGAGTAGGACTCGGACCTACGACCTCCGGGTTATGAGCCCGACGAGCTGCCAACTGCTCTATCCTGCGTCGTGTATGTTCGGTATAGTATCATTACTGTTAAAACTTGTCAACTGGGTGTAACAAAAACGGACACGAATTGCAGCGTACAAAATGGTAACATAAGCAAACCACTGAACACCGCCGGTGCGGGCAGCAAATACGTTGTACACGCCATGAAGCAGAATTGCCATGATGAATGGCCGCAACATGGTGCGATTTCTTTTGAAAGACCACACGAACAAACCGGAAAGACCAGCACAGAATGTGTGAATCAAAACAGCGGTAAGAAAACGAAGTTCCACCTGACGCTCACCATTAATCAGGTAAATGACAGATTCAAAGGTTCCCAGTGTAAATCCTGCAATTATTGAAGCAGCAAGGAATGACCCGACGTTCATTTTTTTACCGGGTAGAACGCACAGCCACATCATTTTAATTGTTTCTTCAATAAGTCCATTGAACACAAAGGCCGTTACCAGAAGAGATCCGAGGGTTGCCGTATTAAATACCGGTAGTTTCAGAACGACATACTGAAGAACCGCAATGGGAACAATGGCAAGAAGACCGCAGGCAAACGCCACAAACACATGCCACACCTTCAGTTCTTTGACACAGAGCAGAAGAACAGCCATGAGAACAAATGCGGGAACAAAACAGATACCTATAGAAGCAAACAGGTCCATAGCGGTATGATACCATTTATCAGGAGAAAGTGGCAAATGAACAGCACCATCATTTTACTTGGCATAAAACATTGCGGAAAATCTACAATTGGTCGTGAACTGGCCCACCGGACCGGTCTTTCTTTTTACGATGTTGATGATGTTATTGAAGACATGGTTGGACAAAATTGCCGCCAGTATTACCGAGCCAATGGAAAAGATGCTTTTATGAAAGCCGAAGCAGAAGCCGCAGGAGCCATAGCTGAAAAGCAGAACGAAAAACGATGCATAATTGCCACGGGCGGAGGAATCTGTGATAACGATGTGGCACTGAAAGTACTTGGTACCATGCCTGCAGCCCGGTTCATCTTTCTTGATATTGACGAAGCAACTGCTTTTTCGCGCATACAATCAGACTACAACCGGGAAGGTACCTGGCCTGCCTATATTGCAAAAGAAAACCCTGCTGATGCAGCAGCGGCCGCTCAGATTTTCCACAGCTTTTACCTGCGGCGGGTAGAAGCCTACAAAAAAATAAGCGGCGATTCTGTCTCTGTAAAAGACAAATCACCGCTTGTTATTGCAGATGAAATTCTGAATTAGTTACCGCAGCCGCATCCACCGCCGCAGCCGCCATCTCCACATCCGCCGTCTCCGCAGCTGCCACCGCAACCACCGCCACAGCTTCCGCCACAACCGCAACCCTGTGGATTCAGTTCTTCTTCAGTAGCTTCGCGTACATCAACAATTTCCACATCAAAAGTCAAGGTTTTTCCGGCCAGTTCGTGGTTTGCATCAATAGTAACGGTGTCGCCATCCACTTTCTTAACGGTTACAATCTGTCCGCCGCCAGCCTGGAACTGCATACCAACTTCAATATCTACACCAGCATCAAACTGGCTTTTGTTTACTTCAATAACCATTGATTCATCGTATTCGCCATAAGCTTCTTTTGGTTCTACGGTACAGGTCAGCTTATCTCCGGGAGCCTTGCCTTCCAGCTGTTTTTCAAGGCCAATAATCAGATAGCCGTTTCCATGCAGATATTCCAGTGGTTCTCCACCAATTGACGAATCAACCTGATTTCCATCCTGATCTTTTACAGTGTAGTGAATGGAAACCATTGCGTTCTTAGTAATATTCATAGGTAATTCCTCTCAATAGTATTGTACTAAAGATATATAATAATTAATGAATCGGCAACATAAAGCAAAACCACCCGGACCCTTCGACAGGCTCAGGGATCCTGCCTACCGGAGCACGTTAATCAGATCCATGCGGCCTGCTTTCTGCAGTGCTTCACAAACCAGAGCCCGGTTTTCCTTACGGTTGAACTGCAGCAGGGCCCGCTGTAATTTGCGTTCATGGGCACCCTTACACACATACAGTTTTTTCATGTTGCCCTTCTCGTCAACCGTGTGAGGGTCAACACCGGTATACCACATGGTGGTGGCCAGATTTCCCGGCGTAGGATAAAAATCCTGCACCTGGTCCGGTACAAACCCGGTCTTTTTCAGATACAGGGCAACATCAATGGCTTCTGCAAGGCCGGCACCCGGAAGCCCCGCAATGTAATAGGGCACCAGATATTGCTTTTTCCCCAGTTCTTTATTTATCCGTGCGTATTCAGCAGCAAACTGCTCGTATACTTCGTGGCTGCTTTTCCGCACTAAGCGGAGCACGCCGTTATTTACATGTTCCGGCGCAACCTTCAGCTGACCGGAAATATGATGTTCGCACAGTTCATAAAAGAAGGTGCGGTCTTTATCCATCATCAGGTAGTCAAAGCGGATGCCGCTCCGGATAAACACCTTCTTTACACCGGGTACTGCCCGCAAAGAACGCAGAATATCCACATATTCAGAGTGGTCAACTACCACATTGGGACACGGTTTTTCTCCCAGACACTCCCGGTTGGTGCAGACTCCTACTTTTCGCTGCTTGTCGCAGGCGTCGCGGCGGAAGTTTGCCGTAGGCCCGCCCACATCGTGAATGTAGCCTTTAAAGTCAGGCAGAGTCGTCAGGTGTTCACATTCCTTTACCAGCGATTCCTTGCTGCGGGTCTGAATCCGCCGTCCCTGATGAAAGGTAATGGCACAGAAAGAACAGGCACCAAAACAGCCGCGGGTGCTGGTAAGACTGAACTGTACTTCTGCCAGGGCCGGAACACCGGTCTTGCCGTTTTCTGCCGGCCTATCGTACATAGGGTGCCATTTGCGTTGAAACGGCAGCTCATGGACGGCGTCAAACTCTTCTGTAGTAAGAGGTGTTGCCGGCGGTTCCTGTACAATAAAGCGCTGCTCACTCTGTTCAATCAGCACATGAGCACTTATTGAATCGGTGTTGGCTTCCTGCAGCAGGTAACTTTTGGCAAAGGCCTGACGACCTTCATCGGTACGGGCAGATACCTCCTGGTATGAAGGCAGCCAAACCGCATCTTCCGGCAGCTCAGCCTGCTTGCCGGTGCGCCATACCGTGCCCCGCACGCCCCTGATTCCTGCAGCCATCTGGGAGGTTACAAGACCGTCAGGAGCATCAAGTGCCATACTGCTTAACCGTTCTGCAATTTCAAGAATGCTGTGCTCTCCCATGCCGTACATCAGCAGATCAGCCTTACTGTCCAGCAGAATGGAGCGACGAACCGTATCAGACCAGTAATCATAATGGGCTGTACGGCGAAGACTTGCCTCAATACCGCCAATCAGTACCGGAACACCTTTATAGGCTTCGCGCACTTTTGCAGTATAGGCAATAAGGGCACGGTCAGGCCGGTGACCGGCAACACCACCATGAGCATAACTGTCAGATGAGCGGGGTTTATTATTTGCAGTGTAATTTGAAACCATGCTGTCCATGGCTCCGGCACTTATCAGAAAGCCAAGACGTGGCCGGCCAAGAACCTTAAAGGATTCAGCAGTAGAAATATCAGGTTGGGCAATTATGCCGGTTTTATAACCGTGCTTTTCCAGCAGGCGGGTCAGAAGGGCTGCAGCAAAGGAAGGGTGATCAACATAGGCATCGCCGGAAACAAAAACAAAGTCACACTGTTCCCAGCCAGCCGCATCCATATCCGCGCGGCATACCGGCATATACGCTAAAGGCATGTAGCAGTTCTATCTCAGTAAGCCTGAATTACTTCGGTAACTTCAGGAATAGTGTCTTTCAGGTATTTTTCAACACCCATTTTCAGAGTCATGGTAGCCATGGGGCAGCTGCCGCAGTGTCCGGTAAGTTTTACGTATACTTTACCGTCTTCCAGTTTTACAAATTCCAGGTCTCCACCATCAGCCTGCAGCTGAGGACGCATAACGTTAAGACCTTCTTTTACTCTTTCTTCAAGTGTCATATGGTACTCCTTGTCTTTTAAAATAGTACACGGAAAAACACCCTTTTTCAATACAAAGCCATAAACCCGGAATGACAAACATCCGATAGGCAATGTATGAAACTGCGCATTTACAAAATTGTATCGCTGTTGGCGTTGATTATTGCAATACCATTCCTGGTACACAATACCGACGCTCAATCACAAAAAGCTGATACTGACATTGCAGAAGCATTACTTGCCCTGCAGGAAGACGAATCCAACGCCAGCTGGGATGGAACCCTTATCGGAACAGACACCGGACTTTTTTCCATTCAGGATGGTAAACTGACTCAGATTTGCGGTGATTTTTCCGTGTATAAAATCGTTAAGGGAAACCAATGGTTCTTCATGACTTCTCAAGGTATCTGGACATCAGAAGATCTTGTACATTTTGAACCACGCAATACCGGTCTGCCTTCATTAAAAATCAAGGAATTTACCAACGGGGAAAAATCATTTGTCCAGCAGCAGGCTCTTTTAAAAGACCTGCAGATTCATCCTGCTGACCCGGACACCCTTGTTACTCTTACCCGTGACGCAGTTTTCCTTTCTCATGATGCAGGACTCACCTGGAAAAATCTGGGATTCTCTGCCAAAACCAACGGCGCAAAAGCTGTCGCAGTTTGTACTATGCCCGTAAACGGAGAAGAAAAGCTTACTGTTCTTCTGGCCCACTCTATCTATGGCCTTTCATATATGTTCCCTAATGATAAA
The DNA here is from genome assembly GCA_045616125.1 of Treponemataceae bacterium. Lineage (GTDB taxonomy): Bacteria > Spirochaetota > Spirochaetia > Treponematales > Treponemataceae > Treponema_I. The sequence continues at coordinate 12,611 of JAZLGC010000044.1, forward strand.
AATGCCAAATGGATCGATATAGAAAAGGGGTTTGAAGGACTGAAAGGCCTTGGCAGCGAAGAAATCGCCGATATCATTACCGTACGCAGCCCTCGGGAAGACGGAACCATCGGCACCGATATCTATATCAGCCAGACTTTCATTCCCTGCCTGTATAAACTGAACTGGGAAGAAAAAAACGTAACCCTCCTTGCCAAGGGTAAGGATCCTATTTACACCATCGACAGTCTGTTTTCAGCCGGTAACCGCATCATTTATGCCCGGCCGGACGGATTCGGTACCTACGACCTGACCACCGGCACCTTCGGCGAAGTTCCCTCTGAAGCCGGCACCTGGAAATATCTGGCAGAACTTGCAGGTCCTGCTTGCAATTCCATGTACATTCCGGAAACCGTCAGTGGTTTTGGTCAGCCCTTATCATTCAGCGAACTGTGGCTTTTGAACACCGGCTATATCAACGGAAAATACGTTACTACCGCCAACAATAAAAAAGCCCTGTATGTTCCTTCAGGAAAAGCATATCCGGGCCCTCAACTGCAGAAATACATTGATATCTGCAACAGCAACGACCTGAATGCCATCGTCATCGATATGAAAGACGACTACGGACTGCTCCGGTATGACAGTCATGATCCGAAAATCCTTGAAAAAGATCCGGTCAGCAGTTATGCCATTGATCTTGACGCCTTTGTGGCCCAGTGCAAGGAAAGCAATCTGTATCTGGTAGCCCGCATTGTTTCATTCAAAGATAAAGTCCTTTGGAAGTATCAGAATGGTAAATATGCCGTGCGTGATTCTTCTACCGGTGAAAAATGGCAGGGAATCCGTCGCACCAATGAAGATGGCACTATTGAATACTATGATGAATACTGGGTTGACCCCTACTGTGAAGAAGTTTGGGAATATAATGTCGCTATTGCTCAGGAGCTGATTTCCCGTGGTTTTGATGAAATTCAGTTTGACTATATCCGTTTCCCTACCGATGGCAATAATCTTTCCAGAGCTACCTATCCGTGGAAAGACAAAGGTATGGACATGGAATCTGCCCTTATGAGCTTTTTGCGCTATGCCCGTGCAAACATCAATGTGCCCATTGGAATTGATATTTACGGCGCCAACGGCTGGAACCGCAGCGGAACACGCACCGGACAGGACGTAGAAATGCTTTCTCAGTATGTTGATGTTATCTGTCCAATGTTCTATCCCAGTCATTTTGACCAGAACTATCTGGATTATTCACCGGCAGCAGAACGACCGTACCGCATTTACTACTATGGCTGTTACCGCAACACCGTTATTGCACGGAACAGGGTTATAGTGCGTCCGTGGGTTCAGGCATTCTATCTGGCCGTAAGTTATGACAAAAAGTACTATGATAAGGATTATGTAACACGCCAGATTTACGGTACCCGCGACAGTATTGACCGTGGGTACATGTACTGGAATAATAGCGGCCGTTACGATGATATTTCAAAAGACCCGGGAGATGATGATCCATATCCCTGGAAAGATGAAGGCGCAATCCAGCGGCCTGCTTTGGGATTTAACCCGGCAGTTACTGCTGAATCTGACATCAAATCTGAAGAAAGCTGACGCTGCAACAAAGGAGAGTACTACATTATGGAAGCTATTTGGGACTGGGGTATCCAGGTTATCAAGGGAATTCAAACCATCAGCTGCCCGCCACTGGACTGGCTTGCGTTTTTTGTTCACTACGTTTTTAACGTTCCGGCTTACCTGCTGATTGTTTCTGTGTATATGTTCTGCGTTGACTTTCACAAGGGATTTGCTCTTGGCGAAACCATGCTCATCAGCGTTGGTGTAAACGGCGTCATCAAAAACAACCTGAAAGTTCCACGCCCTTTCCAGCGTGACCCTTCAGTATTCCGCATTACCGAAACCGGCTTTTCTACTCCCAGTGGTCACTCCCAGACAGCAGCCACCGTGCTGCCACAGCTTGCTTTCTTGAATACCGGCTGGAAAAAAATCTGGCGCATTCTTATTGCCACCCTGTGCCCGGTCATCATTGCTGTTTCACGTAATTATCTGGGTGTTCACTATCCTACTGACGTTCTTGCTGGCCTTCTGCTTGGTTACATCTTCTCCATCGGATACATGTTCTGGGGCAACAAATTCTTTACCGGAATTTCACATATGCCAAAAAGCATACAGACTTTAGTCTGGGCTCTTATTGCCATGGCCCTCATTCTGTTTGACAAAGGTTCTTCTGACATGGCAGGCGCTGTTTTTGGTCTGTCACTGGCTTACTATGCCGTGGTAAAAGATGGCGGCATGAAAGCTGCAGCAGGAACTTGGACTCAGAAACTGCTCCGTACCCTGATTGGTCTTGCCATTTTTGGCGTACTGTATCTTGGACTTAAAGCCGTATTCCCTTCAGAAGGTGACTACCGCGAAGCCTGCCGTTTTATCCGCTACATGATTGCCATTTTTGCCGGAGTCTATTACGGCGCTTTAATCAGCATTAAGCTGAAACTTGCAGAACGCGATACCGAGGCTGTAAAAGCATGACAGAAGCTTCCCGCTATACTCCGGACGAACCTATTGCCGCCATTGCCACTGCTCTGGCCCCGAGTGCTTTGGCCGTTGTCCGCGTTTCAGGCAAAGGCTGTATAGAACTTGTTTCAAAAGTGTTCTCCCGTCCAAAAGCGCTGCTGGCAGCTGAACCCTACACCATGCTGTACGGCTGGATTGTAGACCCCGAAGACGGCAGCCGCATTGACGAAGTTATGATTGGCATCTACAAAGGCCCAAAAAGTTTTACCGGGGAAGACATGGTAGAAATTACCTGCCACGGTGGTAGTGTGCCTGTTCTTGCCATCTATAACCTGCTGTTAGCCAACGGATTCCGGGCCGCAGAACGTGGCGAATATTCATTCCGTGCCTTTGTTAACGGAAAACTTGACCTGACCCGGGCAGAAGCCATTCGCGAAATTATTGATTCACGCACCGATTCAAGCCGTGGCAGAGCTGCCGGCCGACTTTCAGGCTCTTTGTACAACGAAATTGAGGCCATCAAGCAGCTTCTGATACGAACGACAGCCAGCATTGAAGCTGAAATTGAATACCCGGAAGACGAAAATGCCATTGGCGACGCCTATGACAACACTGAACTGATGCAGGCACGGGATATGCTGATTTCATTAAGCGAAAGCTGGGCCGCAGAAAAACTGTATCAGGATGGCGCCCGCGTTGTTCTTGCCGGCCGCACCAATGCCGGAAAATCATCTCTGTTCAACACTCTGCTGAAAGAAGACCGGGCCATTGTGTCTGATATCGAAGGTACCACCCGCGACTATATAGAAAGCTGGGTTTCTTTTGCTGGAATCCCGGCACGCCTTTTTGATACAGCAGGACTGCGCCTTACCAGCGATACCATCGAGGCCACCGGTGTTGAGCGGAGCCGCGAACTGGCCGGAGAAGCTGATCTGGTTCTGTACCTTGCCGACAGCACTATTGGCCTGACTGATGAAGACTACAAAGAATTAGCTGCCCTGAGCGATAAATCATCAGGATCCCTATACAATAACTCATCAGGATCCCTATGCAATAACTCATCAGGATTCCTGAGCAACGTCGAAGGGTCCGCTCCTCATGCTCCAATTATTCTTGTCTGGAATAAATGCGATGCATCAGAATCCCTGTTTTCGCAACAAGCTCGCCAGAGTGCAGTTTCGAGCGGCCTGTCGAAGGGTTCACAGCCTGTCGAAGCCACCATGTCCAGCCGCTTTGCCGCCATCGTAAGCATTTCAGCTAAAACCGGAACCGGTGTTGCCGACCTGACAAACACCGTAAAAGACCTGTTAAGCCAGCAGACCGCCACCAGCCGCGCTCAGGCAGGTCTTGGCAGCCAGCGGCAGAAGACTTGCGTAGATGATGCCCTTGCCAGCGTTGAACACGCCCTTGCCGTAGACGACTATGGACTAGGTTTAGATGCAGCCGTTCAGGATATCGAAGATGCCATGGAGGCTCTGGGGGAAATCACCGGAGCCGTAAGCCCCGATGATATTTTGGGTAACATTTTCAGCCGCTTCTGCGTCGGAAAATAAAACCCCTTTTTACAGTACGCTCTGTATTACGTCGGCTGCTTCTTTCAGGGACCGGCGGTTCAGCTGTTCGGTTTCGCGGAGCATGGCTGCCGGAACTCCGTATGCGGCTTCCAGTTCTTCGTTGGTCAGCACTTCTTCAGGGCTACCGAACGACATATCCCGATTAGGCTTGAAAAGCAGAACATTTTCGGCGTATTTGCGGCTTAAATCCAGTTCATGCATGGCAATGCAGACCGGTTTATGGAAAGTCTTTCCATAGTGGCGCAAATATTCCATGGCTGCATGTTTCTGGCGGTCTTCCATGGCAAAAAGCGGTTCATCCATAAAAACGCTCTGGCTGCCGTACAGCAGACTGAATGCCAGAAGCACACGCTGAATCTCGCCCTTACTGATGCCGTTCAGTTTTCTTCCCATAACATTTTTCAGTTCAAATACTTTCAGAACTTCATCGTAGAAATCAGATCCAGGTTTTACCACCGGAAATTCTCCGGCAAATGGTGATGGATTATTGTGATACCCGCTTGAATAAACCTGTTCCAGCAGGGCTCCCACGTTATCATCAGTTTCAAATTCCATGTTCTGATAAATAAAACTTGCAAGGGCATCACGTTCCTGTTCGGTTACTTCATCGCCCCGATGGCCCAAAAGGGTTACAGAACCTTGAGAAGGCACCAGACGGAGACCGGCCAGAAGAAGAAGGGTCGATTTTCCGCTGCCGTTGGGGCCCACAAGACTCATGAAACCTGCCGGCAGAGCAGCGGTAAAGTGATCAAAAACCGGCTTTGGCTCTCCCTCTTCATCATCCAGGGCTGGGTATGCAAAACGCACATCATTAAAAGAAAAAAAATCCATGGCGCTATTATGAACAACTGTAGAAAAAAAAGCAATTTTTACCGGATTATTCTTATATAAATGGTGTTTTCATTGAAACTGTCGCAATATAGGAGTAATATGTATTCTATCTAAGTCCGTATTCATTTTTTAGGAGGATATATGTCCAGAAAAAAGATGTCGATGGATGGTAACCAGGCCGCAGCTCATGTAGCTTATGCTTTCACTGAAGTTGCAGGTATCTACCCTATTACCCCATCATCACCTATGGCTGACTGGGTTGACCAGTGGTCAGCAAATGGTCAGAAAAACATTTTCGGCAGCATGACTAAAGTTGTTGAAATGGAATCTGAAGCTGGTGCTGCAGGTACCGTACACGGTTCACTTGCCGCTGGTGCTCTTACTACTACATTTACCGCATCACAGGGTCTTCTCCTGATGATCCCTAACATGTACAAAATCGCTGGTGAACAGCTTCCTGGTGTTTTCCACGTTTCTGCACGTTGTGTTGCTTCTCAGTCACTGAACATTTTCGGTGATCATTCAGACGTTTACGCTTGTCGTCAGACCGGTTTCGCAATGCTCGCTGAAACCAACCCACAGGAAGTAATGGACCTGGCTCCTGTAGCACACCTTGCTGCTATTGAAGGCAAAGTTCCTTTCCTGAACTTCTTTGATGGTTTCCGTACCTCACACGAAATCCAGAAGATTGAAACCTGGGACTACGAAGACCTGAAAGAAATGTGTGATATGGACGCAGTTGCTGCATTCCGCGCACACGCTCTTAACCCAGAACATCCAGCTATGCGTGGTTCTCATGAAAACGGAGACGTTTTCTTCCAGCACCGCGAAGCTTGCAACACAGCTTATCTTGACCTGCCAGAAACTGTTAAGAAGTACATGGCTAAGATCAATGCAAAGCTCGGAACAAACTATGACCTGTTCAACTACTACGGAGCTGCAGATGCAGACCGCGTAATCGTAGCTATGGGTTCATTCTGCGACGTTGCAGAAGAAGTCATTGACTACCTGAACAAGAAAGGCGAGAAAGTCGGTCTTATCAAGGTCCGCCTGTACCGCCCATGGGTATCTGAAGCATTCCTTAAGGCACTGCCAAAGACATGCAAGAAGCTTGCTGTTCTTGACCGCACAAAGGAACCAGGTTCACTCGGTGAGCCACTCTACCTCGATGTAGCTACAACACTGCGCGAGGCTGGACTCGATGGAATCAAGCTCTGTGGCGGACGCTACGGTCTCGGTTCAAAGGATACTCCTCCATCAAGCGTATTCGCTGTATTCACAGAGCTCGCAAAGGATGCTCCAAAGGCACGCTTCACACTCGGTATTGTTGATGATGTTACAAACCTCTCACTGCCAGAAGTTAAGCCAGCTCCAATCACTGCAGCAGAAGGTACTGTAGAATGCAAGTTCTGGGGTATCGGTGGTGATGGTACTGTTGGTGCAAACAAGGACTCAACAAAGATTATCGGTGACCATACAGACAAGTTTATCCAGGCATACTTCCAGTATGACTCAAAGAAGACAGGTGGTATTACCATTTCTCACCTGCGCTTCGGTGACAAACCGATCAAGTCACCATACTACATCAACCAGGCAGACTTCGTAGCATGCCATAACCAGTCATATATCCTCAAGGGATACAAGATGGTTCAGGATGTTAAGAAGGGCGGTACATTCCTCATCAACTGTCAGTGGGATGATGCAGAACTCGACAAGAACCTGCCAGCAGCTGCAAAGAAGTACATTGCTGACAATGACATCACAGTTTACACAATCGACGCTGTTGATATCGCAACAAAGATTGGTCTTGGCAAGAGAACTTCAACAGTTCTTCAGTCAGCATTCTTCAAGCTTGCTAACGTTCTTCCAGCAGAAGAAGCAGTCAAGTACATGAAGGAAAAGGTTGTTGCTAAGTTCAGCAAGAAGGGACAGGAAGTCGTAGACATGAACTGTCAGGCTATTGACCAGGGTGCTGGTGCACTCCACAAGGTTGAAGTTCCTGCTTCATGGAAGAACCCTGCAGCTGACGCTCCAAAGGCTAAGCTTGAGGGTGAGGCAAAGACTGTAGCAATGGTTGAGAAGCTGATGAACCCAATCGCCCTTATGGACGGTGATTCACTTCCAGTTTCTGCATTCAAGGATTGCGCAGACGGCCAGTTCGAACTTGGTGCTTCAGCATACGAGAAGCGCGGTACAGCTGTTAACGTTCCAAAGTGGGACGCAGCAAAGTGTATCCAGTGTAACAACTGTGCATTCGTATGTTCACACGCTACAATCCGCCCATACCTGCTTACTGACGCAGAAGTCAAGGCAGCTCCGGCTGGTCTTGAAGCAGTTGATACAAAGCCAAAGCCAGGCGCATACAAGTACACAATGTCTGTATCTCCTCTCGATTGTATGGGATGCGGCGAGTGTGTCACCGTATGTCCTACAAAGGCTATTGAAATGGTTCCACAGGAAAGCCGCCTTGAAGAGCAGCCAGTATGGAACTACCTGGTTAAGAACGTATCAAAGAAAGCTGATTCCGGCTATGCAGACAGCACAGTAAAGGGCAGCCAGTTCAACCAG
>JAZLGC010000045.1:0-6616 GCA_045616125.1 Treponemataceae bacterium
GGCCTCCGACTTGGTCATGCAGCAGTGTAGTAATTTCCGCAATGGATTCCATGCTGACTGCATTTATGACAACCCGCATGGCAGGGTTTTTCTGCCGCAGAACCTCCAGAATAGGCCGCAGATTTCCTTTCGTTCCCCCGATAAAGGCGTGGGTTGCCGGTGGCAGTGATGACAAAGCTTCCGGTGCCATCCCTCTAACAACCGTAATGTTTCCGCATTCCAATTGACGGGCGTTCTGTTCTGTCAGTTTTAATGCTTCATCGTTACAGTCAATGCCGTATACAGAAATAGTATCAGAAAGCCGGGCAATTTCAGCTGTAACGGAACCGGTTCCACAGCCAATGTCATATACCACAGCATCTGGAGTCAGCTGCAGTTTGCATACTGAAAGATGCCGCACTTCTTCTTTTGTCATGGGCACGTTGCCGCGGATAAACTGATTGTCAGTCAGGCAAGGGGTCAGGATAGTCATAGGTTATTGTAGCACCTTTTTGTTTTGGGATGGAATGAGGAATCCGCACCAAAGTCCCGATGGATTGAGATCTGGCATTGCAGTGCCGGGTTTCAGTGCCAGAATCTGTTCGTCCGGATACGAAAGCTGGTAGCCAAGAAGTATGTCATAGCAGGTTGCAGTTCCGGCAATCTCACGGACATTATCAACTCCAGAGGTAAGGAAGAATACCTTTTCCTGATGGCTCAGAGCCTTCTCCAGTTTTGGTTTCCATTGGCTTTCCGGAATGCCGTGGGCACTGATGATGGTTGCATCCTGCCAGCTGATGCCGGTTTTTGCTGATAGATACTGTATTGATGAAATTCCCGGCAGGACAGAGATTTCTACAGGAGGTATCTGTGGCAAGTGCTGCAGCATTTCCTGCAGCTGGCTGTACAGAGTACCGGCACCGGAATAAAAGCCGGTATCACCGGAGAAGAGTATGACGGCATGAATGGGTGAGGATGTGGTTGTCAGAAGATTTGTCAGCGCTGGCAGTATGTCTTTTGCCAGATAGCTGGGGTTTGTGGGCGCAGTAGAAAGAGGGGAAACTGATTCCAGCATGCGGGGAGCCCCAAAAAGCACGTCTGCCTGAGAAATGGCGGTATGGGCTGCCATTGTCAGATATTCAAGGTTACCCATTCCGATTCCCACCAGCGTAATCCTTGATATCTGGTGGTGAATAGAGGGAACGGGGGATGATGATGAATCAGACGAAAGCCCCAAAAGGGAAAGAACTTCTGTAAGGCCTTTTGCCGTGTGATATCTGGCACTGCAGCTTGTATCCAGAGATTTGGAAGATTCTGGTGGTCGTATGATGAACGTACGGATATGCTGATTCCGGGCTGCCAGCACTTTTGCATCAAGCCCGCCGGTTTTGCCGCTTTCTTTTGTGACCAGCACTGTAATGCCGTATTCAGTAATCTGTGCTTCATTCAGCTTTTGCGAAAAGGGCCCCTGCATGGCAAGAATCTGTTTTCCTTCAAGACCTGCGTCATAGCATAGTTTCAGACTTTCCTGAGCGGGCAGTACCCGGACCATAAGCCGCTTCCGTAAGGTTTCATCAGCGCAGAATGTGGCAAGATCTTTGCTGCCGGTGGTCAGCAGTACCCGGCCTTCTGTGCGTAACAGTGCGTCGGCACATTGGGCAGGGGTATCAAAGTATTCTACCAGTTCAGTGTCATCGGCGGTGGTTTCTTTCAGCGTTTCTGCCGTTTTTACCGGTCGCTGCCATCTGATGAGAGGAACCGTTTGGACTGTTCCAACGCTGGATCGGATATTTTCGGATACTGCTGCTGCAAATGGGTGGGTAGCATCAATAACGGCTGTATATCCGCCAGTTTCAATCAGCTCTGCCATTGCACTTTGAGTCATTCGCCCCTGCCGCACTTCAATGTATTCCGATGACATCATTACCTGTTCGCCGTATTCCGTTGCTACACAGACGGTGGAAAAAATCTTCTTTTGGGCAAGAGTTTCGGCCAGAATGCGGCCTTCTGTGGTACCGCCAAAAATCAGGAACTTCACAGTGTATAACCCCGTTTGGTTACCAGTTTCGGTTCTCCATTACTCATGACCACTTCTGACTGACTGTTTCCGATGAATACGGTAGTAAGCATAGTAACCGGCTCTTTTACCAGCTGTTCCAGTGTGCATATTTTTGACCGGGTCTCATTCCGGCCGATGTTTTCTACATAGCCACATTGTCGTTGTGGGCTTGCACCAGATTCCATCATAATGCGGCATGCCTTTGCCAGATAATCGGCACGTTTATGGGATGAGGGATTATACAGGGCTATGGCAAAGTCTGCAGTAATGGCTGCACGAAGCCGTTTTTCGATGGTTTCCCAGGGAGTTAACAGGTCGCTTAAGGAAATGACGCAGTAGTCGTGGTTCAAGGGAGCTCCTAAAACGGCAGCGCCACTGTTGGCAGCGGTAATACCGGGAATAACGGTAACCGGAACTTTAGTGTATAGCGGGTTTTCCTTTTGCAGCTGATATAGGGGGGATGCCATACCGTATACGCCGGCATCGCCACTGCAAATCATGGCGACAGTTTTATCCTGTAGTGCCAGGTCAAAGCATAATTTGCAGCGTTCAATTTCCTGCCGCATGGGGGTGGTCATGAACTCTTTTTCGGGGAAGTGCTCTTTTACCAGATCAACATACAGGGTATAGCCCACAATGACATCGCAATTTTTCAGGGCGGTAATGGCTTCGCCTGTCATCATATCTATGGATCCGGGCCCAATGCCCACAACCGATATTCCTTTCATATTCCTTCTCCTTTAAGCGCGAGCAGCTATTGCTAACGTCATCCCATCCCGGCTCGTTTTGTTCAGTATCAGCGTGGCGTCTTTCCCAGCTCCTGCCATGGCAGCACGTTCACACACGTTGGAAACGCCGGTTGTCTGCTCCACAAAGGCAGATTCCGTAAAAGAGCCGGGGATCGCGGCCAGTGCTTCTGCCGAAAACACCGTAAAGGGCACATGCAGATACTGGGCCAGCGTCATAAGTCCTTCTTCTTTTTTTTTCAGGTCTATGGAATTAATGGAGTACAGCAGGTCGGCATTGATGGAATGACTTTCCATGGTGGCATACAGAAAGTCACGCAGTTCTTCAAAAGATTTGCCTTTTTTACAGCCTACGCCAACACACAGTGTTTTGGGAACCAGATTGATGAGGCATCGGGATGCCCTCTGATCTTCCGGCAGCGCTGTTTCCGTAATGAGAATATGAGCAAAGTCAGGCATTTTTGAGCTGGAAATCAGTTCCAGATCCGGTGACAGCTGCCGGTTTTCCAGTGTAACGGCCGGAGATATCCACATTGTTACCGGTCCTTTGCCGTTTACCAGAAGCGAAGAAACTTTCTGTATACCATCTCGGTTTACGATGAAAAAACCGTTTTCTGCTGCAAAAACATCAACAGCAAAGCGGTTCTGCACATCGGTGGCAGTAGTGATAACTGCCTGGGCACCGGTGGCTGCGGCTATGGTCCGTGCCAGATTGTTGGCGCCTCCTAAATGTCCTGAAAGCAGCGGTATTACGTAGGTGCCCGTTTCATCCATGACCAGTACGGGGCTGTCGGTAATTTTATCCTGCACAAAAGGTGCTATAGTGCGTACTGCAATACCCGCAGCTCCAACGAACAGCAGGGAAATCCGCCGTTCAAAGCACCAGGCAGCCCACTGCTGCAGGCTTTGATTCTGCTGGCGTATGGTTACCAGGCAGTCAGGCAATGTTTCCTGCAGGCGGGTAATGAGTTGGTTTCCGTTTTGGGTAAAGGCACAGGCGCTCAGAATCATTTTGATTTCCTGAATTCGGTTTCAAAATCGGCCGCATAGAGCCGTGACTTTGCATAGCGGGTATGGGTAAGAACATCTCCTACCAGTACCAGAGCCGTTTTAGTAATGTGGTGCTCTGAAGCCACAGCCGCCAGATTCTGTACCGTACACTGGTAGGCCTGTTCATCGGGCCAGGTGGCTTTGTAGACAAGGGCAGCAGGGGTATCGGGCCGGTAGCCGCCTTCCATCAGGCGTCGTGAAAGTTCTTTCAGCATGCCGGTACTCAGGTAAATGGCCATGGTTGCATTATGGGTGGCAAAACTCTGGATGCTTTCTTTTGGCGGAACCTTGGTTTTGCCTTCCATGCGGGTAATGATCAGCGACTGAGACACTTCCGGCAGGGTATATTCCAGATTGAGACTGGCAGCGGCACCAAAACAGGCACTGACACCAGGACAACTTTCATACCTGATGCCTTTGTCGTCCAGGGCATCCATCTGTTCCCGTACGGCGCCGTACACGCTCTGGTCTCCGGTGTGGAGCCGTACTGTTGTTTTCCCTTCGTTTTCGGCTGCATACATCACATCCAGAACTTCTTCCAGATTCATGGTGGCACTGTTGAAAATCTGACAGTTATTTTTTGCATAAGCAAGCAGTTCCGGATTAACCAGAGAACCTGCATATATAATGACATCGGCCTGTGCCAGTAACCGGGCACCACGGACAGTAATTAAATCTGCGGCTCCAGGTCCTGCTCCAACAAAATAAATCATCGTACTTCCTCCGCTGACCTTTCAGATTCTGCTGAAACTTTCAGCACTTTCAGATACAATTCCGCACCGGCACTGCATCCTAACAGTCCAAAATCATTGGCGTACATCATCACTTCAATCTGAATTTTCCCGTTTCCCCGCCGGTTCACGTAGAACATGACTTTCTCCACTACCAGACTCATGGTCTTCTGCAGAATATCGTTTCCTTCAGCCTGCAGAATTCTGATACCTTCTTCAGTGGTCACGGCATCAAGAATTTTTCGCACACCTTCCAGCGAACAACCTGCCTGTACGGCTGCAGCGGCTAACAGTTCCATGCGGCAGTCTCCCTCTTTTGAATGGGTATTCATAAGGCCACCGGAAACTTTTATCAGTTTTCCGATATGTCCGGTGAGAAGCATTTTATCAAAACCGGTTTCGGCAGCCATATCGATGGTGTCTCCGATAAAGTTGGAGCATTTGACGCTGGTATCAAGATCAAAGCCATAGGTTTCTTTCATGAAATCCAGACCGTAGTTACCGGGCGAAATGGCAGCAATGGTGTATCCCAGGGCTTTCTTCTGGTTCAGTTCTACTTTGATGGTATCAAGAAGAGCCTTGGAACTCATGGGTTCCACGATACCGCTGGTGCCAAGAATCGAGATACCGCCCTCAATGCCCAGACGGGGATTAAAGGTCTTTTGTGCGATGATTTCACCTTCCGGTACGGATATTTCTACGGCAATACCGCCGTGGTAGTCGCATAGAGTGCATACTTCAAGTACTTCCCGGGTAATCATTTCGCGGGGAACATGGTTTATGGCGGCATTTCCCGGCATCTGGTCCAGTCCCGGTTTGGTTACGCGTCCTACTCCGATGCCGCCCTCGATGGTTACGTACGGGGCGTTTCTGGCTGGCAGTAGTCTGACGGTGGATACGATATGTGCTCCAGTTGTTACGTCAGGGTCATCGCCGCCGTCTTTGATAACGGCACAGGATACAGCTGTTTCTCCTCGCTGTATGTCCACAAGGGGAGTGGTAAAGGGGATTCCTTTTGGAGTTTCTATGGAGATGGTTGTTTTTTCTTTCCCTGTCAGAAGCATGTAGACTGCAGCTTTTGATGCCGCCGCTGCACAACTTCCTGTTGTAAATCCGTATCTCATGGTAGTTATCAATAAATAGTGTACCCTTACAGATTGCTTATTGCCAGTACTGCGCCGGATAGTATCAGAACGCAAATGACCACTTTTTTTGCGATGGCTTCGTTAAGGAACTTTGACGTAAACATGCCGGCAAAAATGCCTGCTACCATGACTGGAAGCAGATACAGGGCACGGATAAAGGCTTCCAGAGTCAAAAGTCCCATAAGAAAATAGTTGATGATTCTGAAAGTGTTTTCAAAGGTAAAGACCATATTCAGGTTTGCCTTGAATTCGTGGGTGTCGCCGGAGGTACGGGTAAGATAGGCTCCCAGAATGGCTCCAATGCCGTAAGCGCCGCACATAACTCCGCAGATGAGTCCGAAAAGTACCATGCCAGCCCGGCTGTTTTTGAATGTGATACGTGATTTTTCGCGGAACAGCATTTCTATTCCCAGGGCAGCAATAACAAGACCGCAGATTACTTTTACAATAGTTCCGCTGGCATTCTTTAAAAAACATGCACCGGGTATACCCCCGGAAACAATGAGCACTGCCATGAATATACAGAGCTTCCAGTTAATACGTTTTCGTTCCTTAAATGCCATGATCATGTTGGCCGGATAACTGAGGAATACTTCGGTGGGTGTTACCGCAGATATATCAGCCGAAAGTCCCATGACTCCATCAAATACCAGTGTATTTGCAAATCCGCAGAGCCCTTTTACAAAATATGCGAGAAATGTGGCTACAACCCAGAATATCATAGTTGTAGGGTACTGAAATCCTGCATGCAAGTCAAAAGAAAGTGAAAAAGTGGAATTTTTTTTTTCGAAAAATGGCGCAAAATGTTCGGCAGCCATACATATACCTATATGAAGAAATTTTATTTCAGGAAGGTATTGTATGAACTACGAAGAACAAGCCGGCGTAGAGGAACTGTCAGTTTTT
>JAZLGC010000046.1:0-24727 GCA_045616125.1 Treponemataceae bacterium
GAATGACGTTACAACTGTTGAGTTTTGCGTTAGCAAAACTCAGTAAGGTTGTGTTGCAATGCAACACAACCGACCGTCGCTATTGGTGAATCCCGGCGTAGAAACTATGTATAGTTCATGCTGCCGCATGGACGCCGGGCTTCAACAATTTTTGCCTGCACTGTCAATCCTCCCGATTTGCGGTAATTTGTACCTCTCTTGTTGCTGAGTAGCATTCAGCAACACTTTTTACGGACATAGCGAAAAAAATACCCTGGAGTTTTCCAGGGTGAATAAAGCCAATTCCCGGACTTGAACCGGCCCTTCCAATCGGCACATCCTGTGCCTCTTTTCAGGGCGCCTGCACTCGCTTCCGCGGCCATCCATGGCCGCTCTTCCTCCCTGTGCGGTCGGCGCTCGTTCCGTTGCTCGGTTCAATTGACGAAAAAAAAAGTCCGCCTCATAATGGGCGAACTGTCAGTATTATCAGATATAAAGCCAATTCCCGGACTTGAACCGAGCACCTACGCGTTACGAGTGCGTTGCTCTACCAGATGAGCTAAATTGGCATGAAGTACAATCTTGAGTAAAAGATTACCCGAAAAGACCGCTATGCGTCAATTATCGAATCTATCGGTTTTATCCCTGCCGCTGGGCAGACCGGGTATCTACCATACGTTTCATATCAACCATGTTGTTGACAATGATGTATTTATCATAAATCTCAATCTTATGCTTATCAACAAACCGGTCCATTTCCATCTGAACTTCTTCCAAAGGCAGCCCTGCCCAGTGAGAAATGTCCTGTACGGTAAGATTAAAGCGCCGGCTGCGTTCTGCCGTATTCTGAACAGGATTCAGTTCATCAAACATGACAAATACTTCACCAATACGTGCCTGTTTGTCCTGAATGGTAAGAATCTTAAAACGGCGTTTCTGGTCATAAATACGCTTACAGAACAGTTTTAAAAGAATCAGAGCCATCAGTGGATTACCGGCGATAAGCTGTTCAAAATTCTCTTTGTTAAACTCCAGACACTTAACCTTATCTATTGCCATACAGGTGGCCGAACGTGGCGTATTATCAAGAATAGCCATTTCACCGAATATTTCAGACGGAAGCAGAATATCCAGATTTTTATTGGCTCCGTTCACTGTTTTAACAAGCTGTACCTGACCCGACTGAATCAGATAAAAACAGTCACCCGGCTCATATTCGGCAATAATTACCTGACCAGGATGATATTCTTTGGCAAAACGGGCAAAAGCCGGCAGTTCAAACTGCTTTAATAACGTACTGTTTGAAGCCGGTAAGACAGGTTGTACATCATCGTGATCTACCCGATCTGCCATCAATTGTTCGCGGTGTTTTGCATCCTGCAGAAGCCGTGCAGCTTCGTTTTTGTTGGGAGCATTGGGAAACCGCTGCAGAAGTTTAATCAGAACATCACTGCAGGAACCGTATTTTTCTTCATCAAAAAAGCTCTGGGCAACAGCCATCATACCATCAGTCTGAGTTACCTTGGCAGAACTGTTCAGAATTGATTCTGTTTTTTTATGAATAGCACGCAGCTGATTGGAGAAAACGCGGAGCATTTTCATAATGAGGGCTTTATTATGGCTGAACATCTGTTCAAATTCCTGAACAGACATACAGATAGTTACACTGTCAGCAAGAACACGGGCTTCTTCTTCGCGGGGATAATGCCCAAAAGCAGATTTTACGCCGAAAAACTCACCCTGCCCGATGGATTCTGTCACGCGGGCACCTGTTTCAATATCAATACTATTTAATGTTACGGCACCTTTCTGAAGAATGAAGATACGATCATCGTGGTCACCGGTAAAATAGATAATTGAACCTTTGGTAAATGGTATAACCCGTGGCATGAAAAAAGCCCCTTGTTTTACAGTTTTCGCTTCATATATTTTAGCACAATAAATGGAAATGTGCTATTTTAAACATATGATTGACCTGCATACCCATTCAACAGCTTCGGACGGAGATCTTACCCCATCACAACTGGTAGAACTGGCACACCATAAAAAAATCAGTGTTCTTGCCCTTACAGACCACGATACAACGTCCGGCCTTGATGAGGCGCAGTCAGCTGCCGATTCACTGGGAATCCATTTCATCCGTGGCATCGAACTGAATATTGACTGGCCAAGGGGAGAATTTCACCTTTTAGGATTAGGTCTTACTAAAGAATCGGCAGGTTTATCAAAAGTCTGTACAGATCTTCAGAACGGAAGGGTAGAAAGAAACGTGCAGATTATTCAGAAAATGAAAGACGATGGTTTTGACGTAAGCTACGATGAACTGGTAGAGCGAAACGGCAATGCTACCTGCATAGGACGTCCTCATGTTGCAGAATATCTTATTGCAAAAAAAATCTGTAAACACCGGCAGCAGGCATTTGATAAATATCTTGGTAAAGGCCGGCCCTATTATGTGGACCGCACCGCTGCAGACCTGCATGAAGCAATCTGGGCAATTCAGGAAAGCGGCGGTGTTCCCGTTCTGGCTCACCCGCTATCACTGTACGTTTCCTGGGGAAAAATGGAAGCAACATTGAATGACCTACAGATGGCCGGCATAGAAGGTCTTGAGGCATGGCACTCTGGTGTTCGGGTAGGAGAAGCCATGCGTCTTGAAGAATATGCCCGGAAATTGGGATTTTTTGTCACTGCCGGCAGCGATTTTCACGGCGAACATATTCGCAGTGACCGGAAACTGGGTCATACAGCAGGCATGAAAGAAATATCAGACCGTTTCTGGAACGAGGAACTGCAGCCGGCTCTTCAGCGGGCTTTAGCTACAGAAGCACGTTCTACTACATAACTTTCAAGAAGAATACTCTCTGCAGACTCTCCGGAAATCTGGTTAAAGAGCAGGCATGCAGCATTATATCCCTTGTCATAGGCACTCTGATGAGCGGTCGTTACGGCAGGATTAACAACATCAGTCATGGGAAGATCGTCAAAGGATACGATGGAAAGATCAGATGGAATAGTCAGGTTCAGTTCGCGGGCTGCCCGATAGAATCCCAGGGCCTGAATATCAGCCATACAGAACACTGCAGAAGAAGCATGATCCGACTGCAGGAACTCTTTTGCCTTTTTATAACTTTCTTCAAGATTCGTTCCAATAGTAACAAAATCAAGAAATACCGATTCATTTTCTTTAAGGCCATGTTTTTCTATGCTGCGGGCAATACCACGACGGCGTACATCACTGGTTGTTGAATGATCCGGTTTTGTCGGGCTGTCATTAAGTTCAACGGCAATAGGATTCAATGGACATACGGTAATGTTTCTGTGCCCGTTATCAAGCAGGATATCCATCAGATGTTCTGCCAGCAGACCGTCATCAACACCAACATTAATAAAACCGTCTGCCTCACCGGCATCAATGGTTACATAGGGCATGTTGCGCTGCTTGAAAGATGAGTGTACTTCACTGTTTTTATCAACACCCAGAATAATCATGCCGTCTACCGCAGCATTCTGAATGGTATGATTAATAATTCCTTTTAATGGCGAAAGCAGTGCCAGTGCATACCCTTCTGCATCACAGCAGGCTCCGGCTCCACGAACAATTTCTGAAATATAGGGATTACTGAGAATTTCTGCTACAGGTTGAGGAAAAAGCAGTCCCACGGTCTGCGTTGTCTTTGTCGCGAGAATACGGGCAACAGGATCAGGAAAGTAACCGATCTCGTTGGCAATGGTCATGATACGGTTATAGGTTTCTTTTGAAATACGGTTTGGATTATTAAATGCAAAGGATACGGCGGTTTTTGAAACACCAGCCTTCTCTGCCAGCTCTTTTATAGTTACTTTCATTCTTTAATTATAAAAAGCCGCTATTCTTTCGTCAATAAATCGGTTTACCTGCAAAAAGTTTCCATTTTTTTTGTTTTTTTATCCGAAAACTCAAATTTTTTTTCTGAAATTTGCGAATAACCCTATGTACAAAAAAGTTTCATCTAGGAGGTGTCATGTACATAGCAAGTTTTTCTCCCTTTGGATATGAGGGAGCATTGGTTACCGTTGAAGTGGATTTACGGCGGGGAATTCCTGCTATCGACGTGGTTGGACTGGCTGATAATGCAGTAAAGGAATCCCGGGAACGGATGCGGGCTGCCATCAGAAACAGTGGATTTGATTTTCCACAGGATCGGGTTCTGATTTCCTTAAGTCCTGCAGATGTGAAAAAAGAAGGTGCCGGGTTTGACCTTGCCATTGCGCTGGCTGTCCTTGCGGCAAAAGACGGGGAAGAAACAGAAACGGATCCGGTCAGCTCGTTCAAAGAACCTGATGCCGGAGTTCTTATTATGGGAGAACTGGAATTAAGCGGTAAAATCAGGCCCGTCCGCGGTGTAAATGCGGCTGTCAGTACTGCCGCAGAGAATGGCATTACCTGGTGCATTGTTCCAAAAGAAAACGCTGCAGAAGCCCAGAGTCTAGGGGTAATCCGGGTGTTCAGCGTAGAAACACTGCAGGAAGCCCGTGAAGCATGGCTTGCCATTCAAAAACTGGGACAGAGTCCTGACTTGCGAAATGGCAGTAATGACAGCGGAACTTTGGCAGATGCCCCATTTGTTCCTGGGTCTGCTGCAGAACCGGTAGAATTTCCGTCGGAAGATTCCAATCTTGATTTTTCTGCTGTTGCAGGCCAGAAAAAGCTGGTGCGCGCACTGCAGATTGCCGCAGCAGGAGGACACAACGTTCTGTGTTACGGACCGCCAGGATGCGGGAAGACCCTTGCCATGCAGCGTTTCTCTCAATTGCTGCCCCTTATGACAAAAGAGGAACAGCGGCAGGTTACCCGAATTTACAGTCTGGCAGGTTTTCTGCCGGAGAATACGGCATTGATTGAAAAACCTCCGTTCAGAAGCCCGCATCAAAGTTCCAGTCTTGAAGGCATGGTTGGCGGAGGCCCCCACTGCATGCCGGGAGAAGTTTCTCTGGCACACGGCGGTGTTCTCTTTCTGGATGAAGCAGCTGAATTCAAGACAAGCGTCCTACAGACATTGCGGGTTCCTCTTGAAAGCCGCTGCATTACGCTCAGCAGAGCCGGCAGACATACTACTTTTCCTGCAGAGTTTCAGCTGCTCATTGCAACAAACCCCTGCCCCTGTGGAAACTTTGGGAATCCGGAAAAGATCTGTTTATGCAGTGCCCGCAGTGTGGAACAGTACTGGAAAAAGTTCAGCGCCCCGTTACTTGATCGGGTTGATATCCGCGTAAGTGCCATGCAGGAAGCAGAAGCCATTACCAATGAGGCCCGCGATGCAGAAACAGTCAGTACAGCAGAACTGCGGAAAGGTGTAAAGCGTGCGGTTGAAATTCAGCGCAAACGGCAGCAAAAAAAGAATGCTGCTCTTACGCCGTCAGAAATTGATTACTACTGCAAGTTAAACGAAGAGTGCCGCACGCTGCTGAACAAAGTGGTTATGCAGGAAAATTTTTCCAGCAGGGCTATTCACAGCATTATCAGGGTGGCACGGACTATTGCTGATATGGATGGGGTCTATAACATCCGGATTTCTGACCTGAAAGAAGCCGTTGAACTGCGGCGGGCAAACGGTCCTGTTGATTTATAGGATACTATACCAGCAGAACGCCTTCAATGCGCAGCAGGGCTGTTTTTGTAGAGAGACCGGCCGCATAACCGGTAAGACTGCCATCGGCACCGATGATACGGTGACAGGGAATAATGATGGCTACGGGATTACGGTGGATTGCCTGGCCGACAGCCTGTGAACTACGGCAGCCGATACTACGGGCTATATCACCGTATGTTGCAGTATGACCATAGGGAACGGTCAACAGTGCCTCCCACACTTTCTTCTGGAATGGGGTTCCTTCCAGGGAAAGAGGGGGCAGTTGATCCGGGATAAGCCCGGCAAAATAGTGATCCAGCCATTGGCAGGTTCGGTCAAAGACCGAAAAATCAGAGCTCCCGCTGCAATTATCGCCAAAAGTAAGAGCAGAAACGCCACCATTACGAATTATCACAGACAGGGGCCCTAAGGGACTTTGATACAGCATCAAATCAGAATTTGATTACTTCAGGAGCACCTGTGAAAGAACTGATAGTCGCAACAGCGTCTTTAAAGTACAGAACCTGAGTATTATCGTCTTCAGCTTTATACATAGCCTGCAGGTTTGGATAGTCGTTGAGCATAGCCTGTTTTGCTTCAATACGGTCATCGTTTACCAGAGTTCCGGCTACACGAATCCATTTACCGTCCTTGAATGCGCAGATTTCAGCTTTTCCGTTGGCAGCCAGCTGTTTTGAAACATCTTTTACCTTACCGGTCTGGATATACAGCTTGTCTTCAAATACCAGAATAGTCCCGAATGGACGTACACGAGGCTGATCGCCTTCTACAGTTGCCAGATAATAGGTTCCAGCATCTTTCAGAAAATCATAGACACGTTTCATTGTCTTCTCCCAATTAAAGTAGTATCCGCGTAAGAAGAATCCAGAACAATCCGATAAAAGCAGTTCTACGCGGTCACTATTAAATATACCTGTTGAATCAGTCAACGGACACATTTTTTTTCCGTTTTCTATACGAATTCGACACCCTTTGAAAAATGACAATGGTGCGATTGCAGACCCTTCGACAGGCTCACCAGGCGATTGGTTTAAAACAAAAAAGACCAGCGAATTAATCACTGGTCTTTCATTTGCCCGGAACAAGACTTGAACTTGCACACCCTTGCGAGCTCTAGTACCTGAAACTAGCGTGTCTACCAATTCCACCATCCGGGCAAGTGACTATATACTACGGAAAATCGCAGTTTATGTCAACGGGGAATCAGCATTCTTTCCGGGTTTATCAGGCTTTTATCAGCGGGTCAGTTCGTATTCTGCAATCAGCTGGGTAAACTTATAATCTTTGTGCTGCTGGTTACGAATGTATGGCTTAATTACTTCATTTGAATAGATATATCCGCTTTCTTCCATAAGTTCGCCCAAGGTCTTCTGCATCAGCTTATAGCATTCGTTGCGGTCAAAGGTATTTGCCATAGATTCAGCTGCAATTTCAACAGTGATTTTGTTTGAACTTCCATACATATCAACATCTTCAGTGTCTTCGGCAAGGATTGATACGAATACTTTGGGTTCTTTGTGGTATTCCCTTGCCCATGGAGCTGCAAATAATGGAACTGCAAGAAGGCAAAGCAGCAGGATAGCAGTAAGTTTCTTCATATTGATTCTCCCTCTCTTCGGTTTATCGGTTGGATAGTAAACCTTACCACGTGACTGAAAAAAACTTGATGAAGAAATTAAAAAAAAAGCGGAAATTTTACGGTGAGTTTTTTTTGACACCAATTTTATTGTTTACTAAGGTACAGTAGATATGATTAACAGAAAAAGTACGTTTTATCATCAAACTGCGTATACAGTGTATACAGCGCATCCAAGCGCTGCTGTTGCCACAAAGTTTTATTAAGGAGAACAAGATGAAAAAATTAGTAGGTGTACTTATTTCACTCTTTTTTGTTACCGGGGCGTTTGCCGGAAGTTATGAAGACGCCATTTTTAATTTTTGGTTGAGAGAATTTAAGAATGGTACAATTATCAGTGGCGATGATTATGATTATCAAGCTGATTACGACTACTATGATGACTTTGGAGAGGACTATGATACCATCGACATTTCCCTTCATATGACTCAGGGTATCGTAGATATTCAATACACAAACAGTATTGATGACCAGATTTGTATTTTTATAAAGTACCATTCTCCTAAAGAAGCACAGTCTATCTTTTTCCGGTTACTGGAAAGAACCGAAAATCTTCTTACGGACACTCATGCAGCTGCTACACTTTTAAAACTGATGGAAGTTTCTGTTACGCCAAAGCTTGAAGAGTCAACCCAATCCGCTTGCGAGACAGCCAAAATCTACACAAACATGACACTGTCAGAGATTAGAGCTCTATAGTACCTCCCGCGGTTGGCGCACACTCCGGTAGATTTGTGGAGTTATGATGAGACCCTGAATCCAGTTCAGGGTGACAATAAGCAACACTTTTTACGGACATAGCCAAATAAAAAAAGCTTCTGAGGATATCAGAAGCTTTTTTTCTATACCGGCTATGAGACTTGAACTCATACGAAGTCGCCCTCAGCAGATTTTGAGTCTACCGTGTCTACCGATTCCACCAAGCCGGCGTAAATACCTTATTACTGTAACAAAAAATACTCGTATTTGCAAGCCAGCACTTTTATCCTACCTATTCGCCACCTTCAACTTCGTTCAGAAGTGCCGTGTACAACGTCATCAGGTCTTTATTGGAATGCCGCAAGCTGGCGGCAATCCGGCGGGCAATACGATACATAACGTTGTAACCAAGCACCGGCTCTGCATCACACAGAGTCTTAAAAGCCTTTCCGTCAAGATGCAGAACCTTTCCATCTGACAAGGCAATAACTGACGCTGAACGGGTATCCCGGTCAACCAGGGCAACTTCCCCAAAGAACACGTTCTGATCTGCCGAAAGGTTCACAACAGCAAACTGCTCATTCCGGGGAGTTTTCCGCTTAACCTGCACTGTGCCCTCGTACAGAATATACAGCGAATCCCCCACATCCCCTTCGGTAATGATGGCATCTCCCGTTGAAAAATGCTGCTCGTCCAGAATGGCGGCCACTTTCTTCAGAATTTCACGATGGGTACAGTCAGCCGGATCAAAGTCTGAAAAGATTTCCAGTCTGGCAATTTTCTCTAGTAATTCTTCAGTATATTCCATAGCTTAGTTCTCTCCGTTGGAAACATCTCTGGTGCTTCTCTGAATAAAAATAGCCTTTGCATTATCAGGGATACAATAATCATCCGGTGGTGCAAAATTCGGCAGATTGCTCTTTAAGGTCTTTACCTTCTGCAGATTAGCAACGATCTTTTCCATATCGGGATTTTTCTGGGCTTCTGCCAGCGCCTCCCGCCGCCGCTGATAAAAGTTACCCGTATTTTCCAGAAGTCCTATCAGAATGCCCGTTTCTTGTACTTCATTCCTGTAGGTACCATAGGGACCACCTGCATATTTCCGGGGAATATCTTTTAAGGTTATGCCGGCTTCCGCTTCTTCAGAAATCAGGGCACTTAAGATATGACTCATACCTTTGCCGCTGGAAGCCTGCACCAGAAGATTCCGTTCGTACTCAGAAGACAGAATGATTTCATCAGCATGTGCCAGAGAAAGATGTTTTTCAAATTTTGAGTCAAGGATTTCAGCAACACAGTACATTTTTGGATTCAGATTTTTTATGGTAATAACACCAAGAACGGTTCTTGAATCAGTTTCCAAAGGAGAAAAATCATCCGAAGTATCAGCCAGAATCAAAGCCCGGTCCGCTGTCTTTATATGAGCCTTCATCAGTGCGTCTTCATCGGTAAAATCACCATGCAGATAATTTATCCCCCTGAATTTTTCGTTTTCCTTGATTTTATCCATCTGCTCCTGACTGGCAGTATTCAACAGGACTATTTTTTCAACAGGAATTTCCGGATTGGCAACGATAATCTGTTCCAGTATTTTTTCAAAATTATTTTTATAACCGCAGATAATAAAGTGATGATTCATTCTGGACATTTTCAAAAGCCCCCTGTCTTTTTTCTGTTGTCTGTCAAACAAAAACGATGCAAACTTTCCTGAAAGAGCACCAAATAAGGCAACGCCCGCAATAAGCAGAACGCTGGCAGCAATCCGCCCGGAAACAGATTCCGGTGTAATATCTCCATACCCTACCGTTGTAATGGTAACCAGTGTATACCAAAAGGCATCAAACAACGTGTTAATGGAAGAATTGGTATGCTGTTCTGCTACAAAAATAAGCAGCATCATAAGAGCCAGCACAAGGGCAAAAATAATGCCGATTAATACCGAGGTCGACGAAAACGTTTCTGATATCCAGGATGATAGTTTGCGTTTTTGCATACCTCTATTATACGACAAAAAAAGTGAAAGAGAAATTTTGCATACGTCCGGAAAATGATATACTTGCTTCTATGTTTGAAATTGAATTGAAAGCCTGGATCCGAAATTTTGATGCAGTTCTTGCTGCCACCGGCTCCATAGCTGAATATGTAGAAACCATTACAAAACGTGACCAGTATTACCGGCTGACTAAAACCAATGACTCATACATGACCGTGCGTATCAGGGATGAGCAGATTGATTCCGGCAAGGAATTTCCTGTATCCCGTACCACCGTCACCTATAAGAAAAAGGAATCCCGATTTACGGCAGAAGGAGTACCCTTTGAAGTGAACGAAGAACATGAATTTACGGTAAGTAATAGAGAGGAATTTGAACTGGTTCTCAGGGATTCAGGTTATGTACCGTCACATAGTAAATGCAAAATTGCCCGGGGATTCCAGTATGACAGGTTTCATATAGAACTTTGTACGATACAGGGGTTAGGCGATTTTATTGAAATTGAAACCATGAGCGGAACCGATAATCCGGCAGTTGTCAGCCAGCTTCAGAAGCAGCTGGAAGAACTGATTGAGCAGTGCGGCGGCAACAAATCTGATATTGAAAGACGTTACTACAGCGACCTTCTTGCAGAAAAAGCCAGTCACACAGTACAATAATCAACACGTGTTGAATCACTTCAGGAGAAAAAATATGACATTTACAGACGTTTACGGTACAGATACCGCACTTGCCCTGCAGGCAAAAGAACGGTTTGCAACCCTTGCGGCCGCTTTTGAAAAACGCTACGGCATCAGCGCCAGTGACAGTTCCCTGCGCTATTTTACCAGTGCCGGCAGAACCGAAATTGGCGGTAACCACACAGACCATAACTGGGGTAAGGTTCTTGCCGCAAGTATCGAACTTGACTGCATCGGCGTTGTAGCTCCGGCTGAAGACACCATTACCATTGTAGATCTGGTATATAACGAAGATTTTGAAATCAACGTAAACGACAGCACCCGTCATCCTGAAGAAAAAGGATCCATTGCCCTGCTCCGCGGTATCGTGCAGGCATTCAAAGACCGGGGACACAACGTTGGTGGTTTTAAAGCTGCATTCTCAAGTACAGTAATTGCTGCAGCCGGCGTTAGTTCCAGCGCCAGTTTTGAAATGATGCTGTGTCAGATTCTCAACTGTCTGTACAACAATGGCGAACTTTCTGTTCCAGAACGCGCCATCTGCGGTCAGTTTGCAGAAAATAAATACTGGGATAAAGCATCAGGCCTGCTTGACCAGATGGCTTGTGCCACCGGCGGTATGGTTGCCATGGATTTTGGAAACCCTGCAGCCCCTGTTGTTGAACCAATTCCGTTTGATTTTGGTGCACAGGGCTACAGCATGATGATCGTAAATACCGGTAAAGGTCACGCAGATCTTTCTGCTGAATACTCATCTATTCCGGTGGAAATGAAAAAAGTTGCTGCCCAGTTCGGAAAAGAAACCCTTCGCGGTCTGACCTTTGCTGATATTGCCGGAAAACTGCCGGAACTTCGCGCCACCTGTGGTGACCGTGCCATAATGCGCGCCTTCCACTTTCTTGAAGAAAATGACCGTGTAGATGCTGAATCTGCAGCCCTTCGCAACAATGATTTTGGCGCATTCCTTGCCCTTATAACTGAAAGCGGCAACAGCAGCTGGAAGTGGCTTCAGAACATCTGTGTTCCAGGCATTGCTGAAGAACAGCCCATTGCAATCTGTCTGGCACTGACAGAACATTTCATCAAGACCAAGGGATTAAAAGCTGCCTGCCGTGTTCATGGCGGTGGGTTTGCTGGTGTTATTCAGGCATTCATCCCCAATGAAGCAGTGGATGAATATACCGGTATGATGGAAAAAGCATTGGGATATGAAAAGGACAGTGGAAAACGGAGCCCTGTATTCAGAATGGGAATCCGGTCTACCGGTTCTGAAGAAATAGAGATGTAATACTGGCTGCAATACGCGGCATATCAAGGGGCTTTCTGAAAAACTCAGAGGCCCCTAATTTTTTTACCCGGTCTTCAACGCCATCGTCTGTAAGTCCTGTAATGATGTAAATGGCAGGATTGCCGAATTCAGGACTTGTGGTGATTTTTTCGCACAGACTGAATCCGTCAATGCCAGGAAGATCAAGGTCTAGAAGGATAAGTTCCGGTTTTTTTTCGTTTACCAGAACGCCAGCTTCAAAACCATCAAAGGCTTGATAAATATCAAAAGTATCAAAATGTTTAATCAGGAACTTTGATACAACCGTATTCAAAGCACGGTCGTCATCAACAACAAGAATGCTGTGCCGCGGAACACTATATGCAGTCAACTCTTCAGGAACATGCATGTCACGGCTGTTCATAAAGGCAATAAGATCTTCGCGGTATACCCGGAACTGACCACCCGGAGTGGTAAAAGCCTTAAGATGGCCACCACGAATCCAGTTAATGGCAGTCTGATTTACAACACCACAGATTCTGGCAACTTCCAGGGCCGAAAATATATTCTTTGTTGATATTTCGCGTGACATCCACGGCATTGTATCACAGAGAACCTTTTTTTTCACGATTAAAATATGCTCTTATGTCACGATTTGAAAAACCAAGACGAAGCAAAGACCGGGTCATGGATTCTTCGTCTTTTCCTTGTCTTCTCAGTTTTTCTGCCGCCCGTTCCAGAATCTGAGTTTCGTCTTTTTCAGCAAAAAATTCATCAAGTGCTTCATTTGCTATATGACGGTCAACGCCACGGGTTGTCAACTCACCAAGCAGCCGGGAACGACCTTCTGCCCGGGTTATGATTCTGTTTCTAAGCCAGCTTTCTGCAAACCGCCTGTCGCTGAGCCAGTTTTTGCTTTCCAGGTAGTCACATGCTTTGCTGATACTGATAGAATCATGCCCTTTTTCAGTTAATTTGCGTGAAAGGCTAAAACGGCTGTGTTCACTGCGATTCAGGTATTCCAGAGCCTTACGTTCGGCTGCAAATGCAAGACCTGCCTGAACCAGGTCATTGTACACCTCATCGGGATACTCACCGTTTACTTCAATCAAGGCATGTTCAGGAAAATCCAGGTACTGGTAACGAACATAAAATGGAGGAATCGTAAGGAATGTAAGCTGGGCAATATCCGGAGCAGTTTCTTTTATGGAAACAAGAGTATACATAAAGATAGTATAGCATATCAGCAGGATGGGTATAAAAAAAGCCGTCCGGCATGCGGACAGCTTTTTCTGTACGATTTGTACTCTGAAACGGAAATCTGACGATTAGCGTTTTGAGAACTGGAATCTGCGGCGAGCACCACGCTGACCGTACTTTTTACGTTCAACCATGCGGCTATCGCGGGTAAGATATCCGTTAGCGTGCAGTGCAGGCTGGTTAGATTCGCTAACCTGACACAGTGCGCGAGCCAGACCGTGGAGACAAGCACCAGCCTGTCCGTTCAGACCGCCACCCTGTACGTTAATCAGAATGTCGTATTTAGAATCTGAAGCAGTAACCATCAGAGGCTGTTTTACAGTCTGAACCTGTTCTGCAGTTGCAAAATAGTCTGCAATGTCTTTACCGTTTACGGTAATTTTTCCGTTACCTTCGCGAATGAATACGCGAGCAGTTGCTGTCTTACGACGACCGGTTCCGATACCAATATTTTTGATCATGATATACCCCTATTACAGCTCAATTTTCTGAGGATTCTGTGCTGCCTGTGGAATATCAGCACCAGCGTTAATCTTTACGTTCTTGAGAAGTTTGCGACCCAGACGATTGTGTGGGAGCATACCTTTAATAGCCAGCATCAGAGGTTCTTCAGGATGGCGTTCCAGTTTTTTCTCGAAAGAGAAAGCTTTCATACCACCAACATAACCGGTGTGGTGATAGTAGATTTTGTCAGTTTCTTTGTTACCGGTAACGATAACTTTGTCTGCATTGATGATTACTACGTAGTCACCCATTTCCTGGTTAGGAGTGAAGGTAACTTTTTCTTTACCACGAACCAGAGCAGCAGCTTTAGCAGCTACACGTCCCAGTGGCTGGTTAGCAGCATCAATAACATACCAGTTACGAACTGCGTCCTTTTCATTCACAAAAATAGTTTTCATGTAAATACCTTAAAGTATAAAAATCTTTTTCAGACTTACTGACCTTGCATCTGGTTTTCAGTCTGCTTTACTGTACCAAGGTGAGCAAAACCATAAAACAGGTACGTAAAGAGCAGATATACGGGAGTCTTACAGTACCATTTTTAAAGGGTTTGAGTCAACTGTTATTTTGATTCCTGTGCAAGAGAAGCGGCTTCTTCTTTTTTTGCTTCGCGTTTGTCCTTAATATCGGCAATACCGATGAAAATTGCTATCAGTCCGATAAATGCAGATAAAACAGGCAGAAAACCTTTCAGAAAAAGGATGACATCAGCACCCCAGTTAAGACAACCAGGCAGACAGGCAACTACGGTAAAAGCAAAAAATAAAAGACCAACAATCATTGCTACCATAAAAATTAAATCCTCCGGAAAATGACTTGTAATAATAACATACTGTTATTATGTCGCAGGGTCAATTTTATATGCTATACTTAGGCCATGAATTACCGCTCATTTCCAAAAATCCCCGATGTTCAGGTTTCAGCCCTGGGCTTTGGGTTCATGCGTCTGCCAACCTGCACAGACGGTTCCGTTGATGTTGAAGCAACCCGCTCACTTGTAAAAACTGCCTATGAAAACGGCATCAACTATTATGACACTGCCTGGGTATACCACGGTGGTGAATCAGAACGAGTACTTGGCCGCATCCTTGAAGAAGAAGGACTGCGCGACAAGGTATATGTAGCAACAAAAATGCCTTGCTGGGATGTTAAGGAATACGATGACTTTGAACGCATCCTTGATGCCCAGCTTGAAAAACTGCGTACCGATCACATTGATTTCTACCTGATGCATGCCATGCACAAAGCCCGATGGGAAGAAATGATGGAGAAAGGCGCCATCAAGTTCCTGGAAAAAGCCAAAGCTGACGGAAAAATCCGCCATATTGGCTTCAGCTTCCACGACAGCATTGATGCCTTTAAATTCATCGTTGACAGCTACGACGGCTGGGAGTTCTGCCAGATACAGTACAATTATCTTGACGATGACGGTGAAAAGACCCATGCAAATCCCGGTAAACAGGCTCTGGAATATGCTGCAGCCCACGAGATCGGTGTTGTCATCATGGAACCACTGCGCGGTGGTATGCTGGCAAATCCTCCACAGGGTATTACTGATATCTTTAAGGATGCACCGGTTCCACGTCTGCCTGCAGAATGGGGTCTGAAATTCATCTGGGAACGCCAGGAAGTTACCTGCGTACTTTCCGGTATGAACGAAATGACTCAGGTACTGTCAAACTGCGCATTTGCCTCAAACAGCCGCCCCAACAGCATGCCGGCTAAAGAAATGGATGTTGTCATGCAGGCCAAAAAGTGGTTTGAGGACCGAATCAAGGTTCCCTGCACCGGTTGTTCTTACTGTATGCCATGTCCTAAAGGCGTTGATATTCCAGCCGTATTCCGTGAATACAACGGTATGAGCATGCGCGGTGCCTACGAAACCACCGACCGTGCCCTGAGTACCGGTTACGCCAACATGCTGAAAGGCGGCCATGGTCAGGATAAATGTGTACGCTGCGGCCTGTGTATGAAGCACTGTCCACAGGGTATTCAGGTTCCAGACCGCCTGCAGGAAGCCCACACCGCCATGACTGTCTGAATAGACATACTATTCACTTAAAACGTACGCATTAATTGACAATGCATTGCCAATTAATGCGTACCTCTTTCATTCCACACATTTGTCCTCTTTTTAGTACGATTTTTATTGACATCCGCCCCGCAATACACCATGTTACAAGATGAAACCATGTATTGTGGCAACGTATGTTTTTCGCCTCAGGAGGGCAACAGATACCAGTGAAAGGAAGCACCGTAACAATTCAGAATGTGTCAAAAAACTTTGGCACGTTTCACGCTCTAGATAACGTGAACTTTACTATTAACAAGGGCGAATTTTTCTCGCTTCTTGGACCATCCGGATGCGGTAAAACAACGCTTCTGCGGATTATTGCAGGATTTGAATTCCCGGATGACGGTGTTGTTCTCTTCGATGACAAAAACGTAATTCCTCTGGAAGCAAACAAACGGCCTTCCAACACCGTATTCCAGAATTACGCGCTGTTCCCTCATCTTTCCGTATATGAAAACGTTGCATTCCCGCTGCGCCTGAAGAAAATGGACAAACAGGTTATCGACGACAAAGTTCGTGAATACCTGCACCTGGTTCAGCTTGATGCCCATGTAGACAAAAAACCGAATCAGCTTTCCGGCGGCCAGAGACAGCGTGTTGCCATTGCCCGCGCCCTCATTAACGAGCCATCAGTCCTTCTTCTTGACGAACCGCTTTCTGCCCTGGACGCCAAACTGCGCCAGAACCTGCTTATCGACCTTGATACCCTTCACGACAAAATCGGCATTACCTTTATCTATGTTACCCATGACCAAAGCGAAGCCTTGTCTGTTTCTGACCGTATTGCCGTCATGAACGCCGGTAAAGTACTGCAGGTTGGCACTCCTTTTGAAATTTATGAAAGTCCGGCAACAGAATTCGTTGCCCAGTTCATCGGTGAAACCAACCTGTACACTGCCAAGGTAGAAGAATGTACCCTGTACACTCCGGAAGACCGGGATCCTGAATACATGGTTACCCTGGATATTCCGGAACTGGAAAAATCCATTAAGGTTACTGACTACGACAAAACCGAACCGGGCCAGAAAGTATGCGTATCAATCCGGCCTGAAAAAATCCGTATTTCTACCGAACCGCCAGCTACTACCCGTGGCGATATCAACGTGTTCAAAGGCGTTGTAGAAGAACCGGTATACTCAGGGTTCCAGTCTAAGTTCCTGGTTCGTCTTGAAAACGGCACCATCATCAAGGTATTCAAACAGCACCGTAACTTTCTGGATGACGGTCCGGAAATTGAATGGAAGGATACGGTATACGTTTCCTGGAGCGCCAACGACGGCTATATCGTTGAGGATATTGAAAAATGAGCGGCCCACATCCCCACTCCAAGAACCTGGGTCCACGCTACGCCTGGCCCATGGGAATCTGGTTTACCATTTTCTTTGTTGCTCCGCTGGTTATCATCCTGATTTACAGCTTTCTTAAAAAAGGACTCTATGGCGGCGTTGTCTGGCAGTTCAGTGCAGACGCATACCGGCAGATGATGGATCCGGCCTATGGTCTGGTATTTCTTCGCACCCTGTGGATTTCTGCCGTTTCAACCCTCATTACCATTCTCATCGCACTGCCCTGCGGATATGCCATGGCAAAAAGCAAACATCAGACCCTGCTGCTTCTGCTGGTTATCATTCCGTTCTGGACCAACAGCCTTATCCGCATTTTCGCCTGGATGAGCATTCTGGGAAGCGACGGTATTGTAGCAACTATTCTGATGAAACTGGGGCTTGCAAACGAAGACCTGCAGCTTCTGTACAATCAGAAAGCAGTCATTCTGGTTTCGGTATACATGTACATTCCGTACGCAATTCTGCCGACTTTTACAGCCATAGACCGCTTTGACTTTTCTTTGCTGGAAGCTGCCCGGGATCTGGGTTGCACCAAAGCACAATCCATGATTAAAGTGCTGCTGCCCAGTATCAAAAGCGGGGTACTTACCGCCGTTATTTTTACGTTCATCCCGATTTTCGGTGCCTATACCGTACCGCTTCTGGTTGGTGGCAAAGACAGCTACATGATCGGTAACATTATCGTTGACCAGGTAAACAAGACCCGTAACTGGCCACTGGCAGCAGCATTCAGCATGCTCATTACCCTGGTAAGTATGGCAGCGGTCCTTCTGGTAATGTTCTCCAATAAAAAAGAAGCCACCCTGAAAGACGGAAGTAAAAGCAAAGGAGGTAAAGCGTGAAAAGCAATATCAGCCCTTTTAAGCCTTTAGTCCGTAAAATCAATAAACCGAAACCTTCCTCAGAACCGGCACGTCATGCCCGTAAAGCATTTCAGAAACACCACAGTCCAGCCAGTCTTTCGCGTATCATCCTGATTGTTACCCTGCTGTTCCTGTTTCTGCCGCTGTTTCACATTGTTTTGTATTCATTCAACGAAAGTAAAGGCGGCGATTTTACCGGCTTTTCAATGGTATGGTACAAGGAACTGTTCTTTAACAGCCCGGATCTGTGGGAAAGCCTGTTCAACAGCTTCTTTATTGCCTTTACCTCTTCTGCCGTAGCTACCGTTCTTGGTACTTTGGCCGCAATCGGCATCAACTGGTATAAGTTCAAGGGAAAAGCCTACATTCAGACCATCAGCTTTCTGCCTATGGTTCTGCCGGAAGTAATCGTCGGTGTATCAACGGTCATCTTCTTCAGCGGCATTCACCTGCCACTGGGACTTTTTACCATCTTTGCAGCACATACCACCTTCTGTCTGCCATTCGTTTTCCTGATGGTTCTGGCCCGTCTTGATGAATTTGACTACTCAATTATTGAAGCAGCCCACGACCTGGGAGCCACTGACCGGGAGACCATGTTCAAGGTTATTATTCCGGCAATTCTCCCCGGCGTATTAAGCGGTTTCATGATGAGCGTTACCATGTCTCTAGAAGACTTTGTCATCACCTTCTTTGTTTCGGGACCCGGTTCCACCACTCTGCCGCTGTACGTATACAGTATGATCCGTTTTGGTGTATCACCGGTAATCAATGCACTGTCCTTTATCATGATTCTGTTTACCGTACTGTTTGCTTTCAGTATCCGGAAATTCCTGAAAGTAATTGCTGCAGCAAAATAAGGAGATGTACATTATGAAACTGATTCCACGCCTTGCATCCGGTTTTCTTGCTGCAGTTCTCTGCACAGCACTTTTTACGTCCTGCATGGGTACCAACCGCAAAGATGTTCTCTACCTGTACAACTGGACCTACTACACTCCTGACAGTGTTATCCAGCAGTTTGAAGAAGAATTCGGCGTTCGGGTAAAAGTAGACAGTTACGCCAGTAACGAAGAAATGTTCAGTAAAATTATGGCCGGGGCTCTGGGCTACGATATTGTCGTTCCAAGTCAGGACTATGTAAGCATCATGATAAAGCTGGGGTTACTGCTGCCCATTGATCATGAAAAACTGACAAACAAGGGGAACATTAATCCTGCAGTTCTTGAAAAAGCAACCTATGACCCTACCATGGAGTTTGCCGTGCCGTACTATATGGGAGCTGCCGGCATTGCCGTAAATACGGAGAAAGTACACGATTATCAGCACAGCTGGAATATTTTTGCCCGAAAAGACCTGAAAGGCCGCATGACCATGATGGATGACATGAGGGAAATTATCGGTGCCGGATTGATTTACCAGGGGAACAGCGTAAACAGTCTGAATCCTGCAGAACTTGATGCCGCCCGAGATTTGGTTATTACCCAGTGGAAACCAAATCTGGTAAAATTTGATGCCGAAGGTTTTGGAAAATCCTTTGCCTCAGGCGATTTCTGGGTTTGCCATGGATACGCAGAAGCAGTATTTGGTGAAGTTCCGGAAGATAAATGGGATACGATAGATTTCTTTATCCCGGAAGAAGGCGGCCCCATGTACATAGACAGTATGTGTATCCTGAAAGGGGCAAAACACTATGATCTGGCTATGGAGTTCATCAACTTTATCCATCGTCCTGAGATTTATGCCCAATTCCTTGATGAATTCTGCTTTCCAGATAGCGTTAACCTGCCTGCCGCCCAGTATATGACCAGTACGCCCATGTATCCGGCCGAACAGATGGCAAACTGTGAAATTAAGGCTGATATTGCAGAAGGGCTCAGTGAATTCAACAACCGCTGGCAGGAGATCCGCTTTACAAAATGAAATTCCAATTACAGCGGTTGGTTCTCATTCTGATTATCCTGATTCTCCCCCATACAGCCTCTGCCGAAATATTCCGCTTTCAGTATACGGAAGGTGAAAAACACCGCATTCTTACCACGGTAAGCGAAGATGTTCTGATAAACGGCCGCCTGAACAACCACACGGAAATCATCAACCGTATTACAGAAGAAGTGCTTGAAACTGCAGGTAACGGCACCGCCGATGAAACCAGCGCCACTGTGTATGCCACCTTTATGACCAGCGAAGAAGCAACCATGCCCCAGAATAACGCCGAAACAAAGAACTTTACCTGGGGCGAAGAATTTTCCAGCACATTTACCCGTAACCAGCTGGGGCTGTGCAACGTGCCGGAACAGTACACCATGCCAACGGTACGCAATATCCCCGTATTTCCGGAAAAAGACGTTCAGAATGGTGAACGCTGGTATGCCGATGGATATGAAGTACACGACCTTAGCCGTAATTTTCCAACGGCTGAACCGCTGATTGTTCCTTTTACTGCTACCTATGAATATCTTGGGATTGCAGATGCCAAAGAAACGCAATCACTGTTTCCGGAAACACCGGATACCAGTCTGCCCCTGCTGCACAAAATCAGCGCAGAATACAGCCTGTACACTGAGTACCCGGTTCCCCGGGGAGCAGATGGTTCCTATCCCGTTGCCATTATGGGGTTTTCTAACAGAACCATCTACTTTGACAACGAAATCGGTAAGGTCATTACCTGGAAAGAAAACTTCCGCATTGTTCTTGAAACAAAACGGGGTGACCGCATTGAATACCACGGGACTTCAAAGACGGAAATTGACAAGAGCACCCTGCCTGACCGGAAAGCCATGATTGCTGCCGTACAGGAGCAGATTGAAAACCTGGGAATTGAAAACACTTCCGTTGTAGAATCAGAACAGGGCATAACCATAAGCATTGAAAATATTCAGTTTCTGCCCGATTCAGCATGGCTTACTCCCGGGGAACAGGCAAAACTGCAGCTTATTGCCGGTATTCTTGCACCGTTTACCGATAATGACCTGCTGATTACTGGCCACACTGCACGGGTTGGCAGTGAAGAATCATGTCAGGAACTATCGCTGAAACGGGCACGGGCCGTAGCCGATTACCTGAAAAAGCAGGGTATTCAGGATGAGTATCATGTGTTTACCCGGGGAAAAGGTTCTGCGGAACCCATAGCCGATAACAGTACCGAAGCAGGCCGTGAACGGAACCGCCGGGTTGAGATAACGATTATTCAATAGATAAGGTGGATGTGTATGAAATATGTGTTTGTAGTAAATCCTGTAGCAGGTAGCGGAAAAGCAGTTGAAACAGTAAAAAACGCCGTTGCAAACCTGCCGGAACGCGATGTATGTGAAATTATTGAGACATCTGGTGTTGGCGATGCCACAGTTAAGGTACAGCAGTACGCAGAAACCCATTGCAATGAAGAAATCAGGTTTATTGCCTGTGGTGGCGATGGAACCCTGAACGAAGTTGTTAACGGCATGATGAAAGGCGGTGCCGGGGGAAACAGCAGTATCAGTCTGTCGGTTTATCCCTGCGGCAGCGGAAACGATTTTGTGAAAGCCTTTGGTGGCGCTGAAGTATTTCTTGATATAGGGAAACTGATTCATG
Organism: Treponemataceae bacterium; assembly: GCA_045616125.1. Lineage (GTDB taxonomy): Bacteria > Spirochaetota > Spirochaetia > Treponematales > Treponemataceae > Treponema_I. Next base: position 21,508 of record JAZLGC010000046.1, read on the forward strand.
CTCCGAACCGGCCATTAGACGTTATTCAGATTGGTGAGAAATACGGCGTAAACGTTCTGAATTTTGGTTTTGAAGCGAAAGTTGCTGCCGAAATGGAAATTGGTCGGGCTCGTCGTGGTCACGGAAGTAAAAGCGATTATACCAAAGGGATTATAAAGGCGCTGTTTACCAGCATGAACAATCCCTGCACCGTTGAAGTAGACGGCGAAGTTCTGAATCCAAGCGGTACCATTCTGCTGTGTACTGTTGCAAACGGTCAGTATGTAGGTGGCTCTTTCAAATGTGCACCCCGATCAAAATGCGATGATGGACTTCTTGATGTTTGTCTGGTTGATCCTATTTCACAGCTGAAATTCATTACCATGGTAGGACTGTATGAAAAAGGTGAACATCTGGATTCCCCCCGCATGAAAGACATTACCCACTGGAAGCAGGGAAAATCAATTACCGTCCGCGCACCGGAAGGCTTTGTCTACTGCATTGACGGTGAACTTATCCAGAAGAATGAATTTACCGCCACCTGCATCCCAGGCGCCCTGCAATTGGCCGTGCCGGAAGTCAGACAGTAATCAACACCTGAGTTCATTGATTTTTCCCTAACTCACAAAGATAGTCTTCAACATTTCTGTAGCTTATGCCCTGTTCTGTTTCTGCATCTTCTCCACGATATAAAACAATTTTTCCAGTATTGTTTCGTATCTGAATTCAGTCTTCCTGCACTTTTCTTCATTCATCAAATGACGATACTGGGATGGAGTTTTTTCCTTACTATGATTCTTTTTCTTTCTGAAGCTGATACCTCCTTAAAGATTTCATCCATCAATAATGTTTTTACAAGAGATTCTGCCTGAGGATAACGAAGCCCTGGCTGACTGAAAGAAGGAAGTTTATCCTGATTCTAATTTCTTCAATATCCATGAAATTAGAATCAGAAATGCGAAGTAATGAAGCATATAGCGAAGTTATATGTAGTTATACTACACTCTACTTCACTGCATTCTTATTTTATGGTAAAGTAAATGCGAGGCTTTCTTATGTTATTAGAATATTTGATACCAGGATTAAACATTGAAGATGCAAGAAATGAATTTAAGGGAATTATTGAAGAGGGAAAGTCTGAAGATTCAGGCAGAGTAAAGGAAATAGGATGGTTGAAGACCATAGCTGCTTTTGCAAATACTGATGGTGGAACTCTATATATTGGAGTTGAAAACAAAAGCCACACCGTTGTTTCTCTTGATCACGATACTGCCGATAAAATTGTTCTGATGATTCACCGTCAGATAAAACAACGTCTGGAACCTTCAATCAAGTACAAAATTGATTCAATCGCAATAAATGAAACTTCACAAACCCGCTATATATTAAAAGTTATTGTTGAACAGAGCAAACTACTTCCAGTTACGCTTCATGAAGAAAACCTTCTTGGAATTTATGTTCGGAATTATGGAAATTCAGTTTTAGCAACTCCAGAACAGATTCGTGACATGGTACTTTTGAGTGACAGCAATCCTTTCGACCAGCCCTTTACTGATGAAAAACTTGAGGCTTCGGATTTTTCAAAACTGTTTTCATTGTATCAGGAAAGAACTGGCGTTGAATTAACCGAAAAGGCTCTGATTTCTATTGGTTTTATGAACAATGAAAAAAAACTTTCAAAAGGTGCATTGCTTTTTAAGGATAATTATGAAAACGAACGAACAAGAATAACCTGTACATTGTGGCCTGAACTTACAAAAGGAAGTTCTCTGATTCTTGCATCTGAAGATTTTTCAGGAAATATTTTTGATTCAATCACTTTTGCAACCCGGTTCATTCAGAATCACTCTGTAAATGGCTTCAAAAAGGAAGCTGATCAGCGTGTTGATTATTTTTCATACCCGGCCCGTTCACTGACGGAAGGAATTGTAAATGCAGTTGCACATCGCAATTATTTTATGAATGGAAGCCAGATAGAAATTAACATGTATAAAGACCGTCTTGAAATTACTTCTCCGGGAGCCTTGCTTGGCGTAAAGGAATTGAAAAAGGAAAAAAACATTTCTTCAATAATTCCACGCCGCAGAAATGAAGTAATATGTTCTGTTCTTGAATACTGCCGCTATATGGAATCAGAAGGTTCCGGGTTCGATAAAATTGAGCAGGATTATGCAGGAAAGGGAGATGCATTTAAACCATATATTTCTTCAACTGGCAATTCATTTACACTTGTGCTTCCAAACCTTACATTCAGTTACGGAGTTATCGATGATGATTCAGTGCCAGAAGTTCATGTTGATGGATTACTTGATGGCAAAAATGACCTGAAAATACTTTCATTTTGTTTTAGGAAAGAACATTCTGCAAAAGAAATAGCTGATTATCTTGGAATAAAAGCTTCAACATATTTTAGAACGGAAGTATTGGGAAATCTGGTTTCAATTGGTTATTTGCTGGAGAACAAAACAGAAACTCCTGCCAAATATCTTTCAAATCCATCAAAAGTATATGTATGAGTATACCGTCTGTGAACTGGAAGTTCGGGTTCCTCTGGTGTCATGGCTGCCCTCAGGGTTTCTGCTTCCTGCTGGCTGATACTTCCTGCTTTTCCGTAAAGAATTTTTTTTGATTTCCACCCAAAACTCAAATTTTTTTCACGAAAAACTCCAATAACTATATGCAGAAATTTTTAGAAGTTCCTGCAGTCCGTACACCCGGATTATGACAGCCACGGTGTCCGTTTTGACGTCTATGTCCGGAACAGTGACCGGGTCATAGACCTGGAGATGCAAGCCGTCTATAAAACGGACCTGTTGAAGCGTGCCCGCTACTATCAGGCCATGCTTGATATGGACCAGCTGCAGCGTTCGCTTGACTATGATGCCCTCAAAGAGAGTTACGTAGTGTTCATCTGTCTTGACGACCCGTTTACAGAAAGACTTCCCCGCTACACGTTCAAGCGTGTCTGCCAGGAACTGCAGGATACTAAAGCTGCAACAGACAGCAGGTATGATGACAATTCACTAACCGTCTTTTATAATGCAGGTGCATGGGAAAGTTCAGACGATGCAGGCATCAAGTCATTTCTGCAGTACGTTAAAACAGCAAATCCCTCTAGCAGTTTAACCAGCGACATTCAGCACGCCGTTGAGACTGCTAAAAAACACGACCCCTGGAGGCACGAATTCATGACACTGGAAATGAAGCTGGCAGAAGAACGCAAGGAAGGCTATACCGAAGG
>JAZLGC010000047.1:0-12203 GCA_045616125.1 Treponemataceae bacterium
AATCCGGTAGATTTGTGGACTTATGATGAGACACTGAATCAAGTTCAGTGTGACAATAAGCAACACTATTTACGAACATAGCCTTTTGCATTACCGGCCTAATGTCCAGCCGGTCATGGGACCTTTGCCTTTTACTTCATATACAGCGCTTTCTTCAAAGGTTACTGAATCACCCAACTGTTCCTTTACGGCTTCTGTAACAAGAATTTTACCTGGGGTACACAGGTTCTGCATGCGGAATGCCACATTTACCGGGTCTCCCCACAAGTCGTAAATGAACTTTGAAGATCCGATTACCCCGGCTACAACACTGCCGCAGTTTACGCCGATACGCATGGAGAAAGGTACCGGTGCCGTTTTGTTGTAATCATCAAGGGCATCGTACAGAGCTCGTGCAAAATAAATAATCTGGTGTACGTGATTCGGGTTTTCAACCGGCAAACCACAAACGGCCATATAGGAATCACCCATAGTTTTGATTTTTTCTACTCCAAAAAGCCGGGCCTTTTCATCAAAGCGGGTAAACAGGTCGTTGAGGGCCGAAACCAGATCTTCAGGACTGATATTAGCCGTAATCTGAGTAAAACTTACGATATCCGCAAACAGAATGGAAACCTGATCAAACTGCTGTGCTATTTTTCGAGAAGAATTTGCCTTTAACTGGTCTGCAATTGTTTTTGGCAGAATATTCAGCAATAAGGTTTCTGACCGCTGCCGCTCATTTTCCAAATCGATGGTTTTTATCTGAACCATGGTTTCAAGTTGTTGTTGAATAACCTTATGCCGATGTTCCCGAAGAACATACACCGTGTACATGATACCAAGGAGAATCAGGAACATAATTACCCAGAATACCGGCGATTCATAGAATCGTGCTTTTTTTCGGATAAGAATGGTTGCATTTTCAGAACTCCAAAGACCGTCGCTGTTGGCAGTCTTTACCTTAAAACGATATTGACCCGGTTTCAGGTTTGTATAGGATACGGTACGTGCGGAAGTAGTTCGCGACCAGTTGTTGTCAAAACCTTCCAACTGATACTGGAACCGAAGTCCTTCACTTGAAATGTAACTGAGACCGGTATATTTGAATTCAATACGTTTTGACTGAGCCGGCAGGGTAATTGTTGATCCGTCAGTAAACGGAACGTTCACGTCATCTACCAGTACCGTTTCCAGGTGAACCAGAGGCAATGTAGTGTTGCTTTTGATTTTTACCGGATCATATACGGCAAAACCGTCTATAAGGGTAAACCAAAGCCGGCCGAGACTATCGGTCATGGAAAGGCTTGTAGAGGTTACACCACCAGAACGGAGACCATCATTAGCATTGAAGAATTTCGGGTCAATGGTTTTTTCCGGGTCAGCAAGCATCTGGTTCATGCTTTCAAGGGAAACGCTGCTGATGCCCTTATTACTGGTCATCCAGACCGTATCGGTATAGTCAATCATCATCTGGAAAATGCTGTCCGTTCCCAAACCTTCTGCTGTAGAATAGTTGAAAAACGTGTTACCATCATAACGGCTAACGCCTGTACCGGTACAAATCCAGTAAATACCGGCAGCATCCTCCATAATTTTAAAAATTACGTTACCGGCTAATCCGTCTTCAGTAGTAATAGAGCCGGTGTTTTTATAGTTTTCAAATATCGAAATACCGCCCCCATCGGTTCCTACCCACATCCGGCCCATGGCATCTTCATACAGAGCCATGACATAGTCATTGTGAAGCCCCTGTTCCCGGGTAATATTCTGTATGGTGCCGTCAGGTGCAATAACGCTGGCACCATTGGTCGTTCCTACCCACAAACGGCCATTCCGGTCTTCAAGAGCTACACGGGTTTTGTTGCCGGCAAGGCCATCATCAGTAGTCCAGTAGGTAACGCCGTCTTTAGAATACCTGATCTGCCCATAGGTATTGTAACAGCTGATAAGAAGATCGCCATTTCTGGCTGTTGCTATATGGCGGATACGGATATCCTTGCACATCCGGGTCAGTTCATTTTCCACAGCATCATTTTTCCGGTCATAGCAATACAGACCGTTATCGGTACCTACCCAAACATTGCCATTAGAATCTTCAGCAATAGCATTTACGGTAACACCCAGATTCTGCATGCGGAATTTACCCATACTTAGTTTTTCAATGCCGCCACGGTCAGTTGCAAGCCAGATGTTACCTTCCCGGTCCTGTACAATACGGATAACGTTCTGATCTGTAATACCTTGCTCCTTGGTGTATTTCAGGAATTCTCCGTCTTTGTACATCCAGGCACCGCCGTTGGTACCAAGTAATAGAGCGTTATTGTTATCCAGTGCAATATCGTTGATTGTCAGTTTTTCAAGACCGGAATTCCCGGCAAAAACGGAGATTTCTCCATTATCAAATTTATACAGTCCGTGGTTTGTAACACCAAAAAGCATGGCACCTTTGGCATCCTGGCCAATGGCGGTTATAGAATCGGAAGCAACTGCATCCAGCTGCCTGAATCGGGTAAAACGACCGCTTGAGTAGCAGTAAAGCCCTCCTGACTTTACCGTTGAAAGCCAGATTCTCCCTGCCGTATCGCAGTACAGTTTAACAACCAGTCCCTGGTCATCGGCATATTCTGATAATCCAAGTGGATGTACAAAGTCTCCGTTCCGGGTCAGATATACAACGCCGCCTGCTGTTCCTATCCAGATATTACCGTTTTTGTCTTCGCAGATGTCACGGATTGAGTTATTGGGTAGTCCGTCATTGGTGGTATAAATGGTAATATCATCGCCATCTACCCGCACAATGCCTTCATCGTTACTGCCAACCCATAAAATACCCTGAGAATCTTCATATACAGAACGAGCCGATACACAGTTGAAACCGGTTTTTGAATGGCGGTTCAGAATGGTGAATTCGTATCCGTCAAACCGTACAAGACCATCGTATGTACCAACATAGATGTACCCGTATCGGTCCTGAATAAGATCAGTAATGGTATTGCCCGGTAAACCATCACTGGCGGTCCAGATACGGCTTACATAATCGATAGGGAACACTTGTGCCCAAAGAGGCGTCAGAATAAAGAAAGAACAGAAACATAACTGTAACAGGTAACGGAGAAACTTTTTCATATACTTAGTATACCAAACATTTTGATAAAAGAGCCATGACTAATAGGGCAATAAAGTATACAATGAACTATTATGAAAATCGGTGATTATATCGTATTGATACTGGGATGTGTTCTTGTAGCTGGAGTAACCTTCGGTGCTATTCAAAAAGGAACCAGCGGCGATGATTCCAATATGGCAATCATTACCTGCCGTGGAGAACAGTATCTGTATCCTCTTTCTAAAGATCAGACCATTACCATACAGGGAAATATTGGCGTTTCTGAGCTGGAAATCAAAAACGGGTCCATTTATTTTACTTCATCCCCCTGTCGTGACCACATCTGTGAAAACATGGGGCATGCTGGTCCTGATACTGGGATTCACTTTATTGCCTGTCTTCCCAATGATGTAGTGGTGTATGTAAACGGAGATTCGCGTGAAACAGACGACATTGATTACTAAACGGATAACTTTTCTGGCTGCTTTGTGCATGGCGCTGTCTCTGGTAGAACTTGCCATTCCCAAACCGCTGCCTTTTATGCGGTTGGGGCTTGCAAACCTTCCCCTTATACTGGGGCTCGGTTTTCTTTCGACCGGACAGTTTTATGTGCTTGTTGTCCTAAAAATATGTTTGCAGGCGCTTGTGAGCGGTACCTTCTTTTCGTATGTGTTCCTGTTTTCCATTGGTGGAACCATGGCATCCGCCATTACCATGCACCTGTTTTACCGCTGGTTTTCAAAAGGTATGACGTGTATCGGAATCAGCACTGCAGGTTCGCTGGCTAATGCCGGCGTACAGTATGCCCTTTCCCGGCTGGTTCTTTTTGGAGAAGGTGCAGCGTATATTGCACCACTGTTATTCGGATCTGCATTCATTACGGGAATTCTATTGGGTATTGTGGCAAATTACAGTTTGAAACATTCCCTGTTCCTCGAACGATTTGCTGCCAGCGGTGACATAATTCCAGAGTCGACGGTTTTGCCCGATAACGTACAGACTCAAAAAGAAATGACCATTTCCAGCAGGCTGCTTTCTATTGCCCGTCTTGCCGTATTTGCAGCAGGTATTATTGTTCTGTGTTTTGTAAAGAATACCTGGGTTGCTTTGGTATGTATGCTTATAGCCTTTCTTGTTACATTTATTGTACGCCGGAAAAACGGCAAACGGGTACGCGTTATGCAAAGCGTTTTCATCTTTGCCAGTGTTCTGCTTTTTGCGCTGCTTGTTCCCGGTGGTAAAGTACTTTTTACCATCGGTTCCTGGCGTATAACCCTTGGTGCGCTGGAAAGCGGTATACGTCGCGGCAGTATCCTGTTAGGCTCAGTATTCCTCAGTCAGCTGGCATTTTCAAAAGAGATACAGCTTCCAGGGCTTTTAGGTGAGCGGGTAGCAGATATTTTCTCGTATTTTGGAAAAATTACTGCTGCAGTGCCTAAAAAAACAGAAAAAATAAGAGGACGAAACCGGCTGAGAGACTATTTCAAATCAATTGACGCACACTTAATGCTGGTGTTTTTTAATTAGGTTCTATCTGTAAAAAGTGTTGCTGAATGCTACACAGCAACGAGAATTGAACAGAAATACCACAAATCGGGAGGAGGGACAGTACAGGCAAAAATTGTTGAAGCCCGGCGTTCATGCGGCAGCATGAACTATATATAGTTTCTACGCCGGGATTCACCAATAGCAACGCTAGCTAGCGGTTTTGCATGTACTGGCAATCCGGTAGATTTGTGGAATTATGATGAGACCCTGAAACCAGTTCAGGGTGACAATAAGCAACACTTTTTTACGGACATCGCCTTAATTAATACGGATTATTAAAAAGGTTGTTGCCGTAAAAAAAAGGGCTGTTCCATACTTTTGGAACAGCCCTTTTTTGTAACGATGATTATCGGTTAGTCTTTAAAAAGGTCAGAAATCTGGTCTTTATACAACTGATTAATGGTTGGCCTGATGATTTCCTGTTTTGCAGATAATTCAGAGCCAACGGTGAATGATTTAGGCAGCAGAGCGAACCGGAAAATCCGTTCGCAGGTTCTGAAACCGTTTTTAGCGTTAATAATACCGTCAATTTCACTCATGAACAGCTGCTGAATTTCCGGCGCCTGCAGAAGCTGTTCCCAGCTTTCGTTTGGAATACTGTTTTCTGCTGCATAAGCTTCAACATTTGCCTTATCTGCAACTAAAAGAGCAGCCAGGTATTTCTGGTCCTGCCCAAGCACAACAGCTGTTTCAATGAACTGGCTGCCGTTAAGAGCACTTTCCAGTGCCAGTGGTTCAACATTTTCACCACCCAGCAGTACGATAGTATCTTTTGCACGGCCGGTAATTTTGATTTCACCATCATAACTGAACATACCTAAATCGCCGGTATTCAGCCATCCATCGTCATCAAGAATGGTTTTAGTCAGTTCAGGCTGTTTATAGTAGCCTTTCATAACCTGGTCCCCTCGTACATAGATAAGTCCCTGCTGTCCTGGTGGCAGCGGATCCATATTTACCGCAACACCATTTTTCTCTGCAACAACACGAACTTCTGCGCAGGGAAGAATAGGACCAACAGAACCTGGACGGGCTTTGCGGTAGTCACGTACAGAAAGTACCGGGGCAGTTTCAGTCATACCATAGCCTTCAAGAATGTTGATTCCGGCAGTGCGGTAGAACAGGTCTGTCTGTTTCTGAAGAGCGCCACCACCAGAGATAGTGCATTTTACTTTGCCACCAAATTTACCGCGGATTTTCTTAAAGATAATGACATCGCCCAGTTTTGCCAGGGGCCAGAGGACGATAAACGGAATAAATGCAATAACGGCATCAAGGAACCGGGACCGTTTTTTGAACTGACAAACCCGGCCAGTAAGATGTTCCCGTGCCCAGGTATAACCGTTTCCCCACCAGTTGAAGAAACGGAACAAAGCATATGCAATACCACCCTGTTTTTTCATGGCACGTTTAACTCCGGTAGCCAGAGCTTCCCAAACGCGGGGAACGCCACAGATAAACTGAGGTTTGATAACTGCCATATCTGCAAGCATAACTGATCCAACCGGTTTAGAGTATGCAAGACCGCAATTAAGGGTTACGGCAATATACTGCATACAGCGTTCAAAAATATGCCATACCGGCAGAATGGAAAGCCACATGTCACCAACTTCTGAGGGCAGCAGGTTGTGAATAATTTCAAGCTGAGAGGTAAAATTCCGGTGGCTGAGCATTACTCCTTTTGGTACACCAGTGGTGCCGGAAGTAAAAATAAGGGTAGCAATGTCATCTCCCTCAGCATCATCCATAATTTTTTCAATATTGGTAATTATGGCAGAATCGGCTTTTACCATGGCTTTTCCTTCTTCAAGAAGAGGCCAGAAGGTTTGGAGTTTAAGCCCGGCATCTTTTGCTTTTGCACGGGTTTCTTCTTTTGGTTCATCAAAAAGCACAACTGTTTTCAGAAGTGGAACTTCTTCCGGTTTTTCAAGAACTTTCAGAAGCTGACGTTCGTTTTCAAAGAAAGAAATTTCACAGTCGGCAGCATTCAGAATAAAACGGATTTCAGATCCCATACTGTCGCAGCCACGGGGTACATCAGCTCCCCTAAGAGAAAGAACTGCCAGGTCAGTAATAAGCCATTCACGGCGGTTATCACTGATTAATCCCACATGACTGTCTTTTTTTACACCGAGGGTCTGTAAAACTGCGGCAAATGCAAGTATTTCTGAATATACAGTTTGATAGGTAAAGTATTCGTATGTGCCCTGCTTATTTTTACTGGCCTGCGAACAGATATCTGGAATCCGCTGTGCACGCTGTCTGAAAAGCAGGGGGATTGTTTTAGGTAATGTTTTATCAACATCTGTAGGGAAACTCATGGTATGTACTCCTGAACTTTTTCGATGAATAAGTCTCATATCATCGTGTCATTTTGACATTTTATATAAATTTGTCATTATTTACAAGACTATCAGCTTTCTTTAGAATGCAGTTATGAATACCGTTACCTATCTTGTTCAGCTGGGTGAGCTGACCTTAAAAAAGTCAAACATCAAAGAGTTTGAAAAACGCCTTGTTCATAATCTGAACTTGTACCTTGAAGGCGTAAAAAGCCGTGTAAAGCTTGTCGCAGGACGCATGTATGTTGAATGCCCTGAAGAATCATGTGCGGCTGTAGAATTTGCCCTGAATCATCTTATCGGTATTACCGGTTGGGCACGTGCCACCGTATGCGAGAAAAATATTGAATCAATTCAGAACGCGGTTCTTTCTCTTGCAAAAAGTGCAAAAGAGAAGGGGGCCCGTACCTTTAAAATTGACTGCCGGCGCATTGATAAATCATTCCCCATGACGTCATACGAAGTAAACTGCGAAGCCGGTGGTCCTGTTTTTGATCAGGAAATTCTTTCTGTGGATGTACATAATCCAGATTTGTTTGTCCGGGTTGAAATCCGTGAAAAATGCTATGTATATGGTAATGCAGAAAAAGTTTGCCGCGGGCTTCCCGTAGGGACTGGTGGTAAAGGTCTTCTGCTGCTTTCCGGTGGACTTGATTCCCCCGTTGCCGGCTACCGCATGATGCGGCGTGGCATGAAAGTTGAATGCTGCTATTTCCACGCGTATCCCTATACGTCAGTTGAAGCACAGCAGAAAGTAGAACATCTGGCAGAGATTATCAGTTTGTACGGGGTAGAAACGCACATAAACGTTATTCCCTTTACCGATGTACAGATGCGCATTAAAGAAGTTACCCGCACCCATGAACCGGTAAACGGTATTAATGCCGAAGCTTTCAGTACACTGCTGCTCCGTATGGCCATGATGCGTTGTGCAAGCATGGTAGCAAAACACATTAAATGCCAGTGTCTTATTACCGGTGAAAGTTTGGGTCAGGTAGCAAGCCAGACTGTTGAAAACATGGAAGTTACCGAAAGCATGTGCGAACTGCCGCTTTTGCGCCCTCTGGTTGGTATGGATAAAGAAGAAATCGTTGATACTGCCATTAAAATCGGTACCTATGAAACATCGATCCTTCCCTATGAAGACTGCTGTGTCCTCTTCAGTCCCCGTCATCCGGTTCTTCGTGCCCGCGTAGAAGATGCAAAACTCCTGTATGATGCCCTTGATTGTGATGCTATGATTCAGGAAGCTTTTGAAAAGCGTGAAATCAAGATGTTCAATGCCAGAAATTACATCTGGGATACCTACGGAACATCTCCACGGCCTGAAAAGGAATAACGATAGTACTACTATCAAATTGAAAGCGCTTTCTTTACAGAAGGTGCTTTTTTTTTGCGTTCTACTCATGACCGTGGTACACTGATTAAATAGTGGCGATATTTCACCATATATACAACATAGAAAAAATAGTCAGGAGATTACAATATGTCTGATGCACAGATTATTACTGTTGCCGGAAAAGGTGGTGTAGGTAAAACCTCACTTGCTGCCAATCTGGTACGTTTGCTTGTAGAAGCTCACCCCGATAAAAAAATTCTTGCCATTGATGCAGACCCAGCCGTAGGTCTTTCTACTGCCTTAGGAATCGAAGTAAAAACTACCATCGACGATATCCGTAAGGAAGTAGTTGCCACCGTTGAAGGCGGAGATACCAAGTCTGCCATGGAACTGCTTTCAGAAGCACGATACCGCATTTTTGATGCCCTGGTAGAAAACGACGGCTTTTCTTTTATCGCTATCGGTCGTCCTGAATCTGCCGGTTGCTACTGTAAAATCAACCAGTACCTTAAAGAAGTTATCAGTATTCTGTCAGAAAACTTTGACTATGTTGTCATTGACGGTGAAGCCGGCATTGAACAGATTAACCGCCGTGTTATGGAAAAGGTAACACACCTGCTGCTTATTACGGATTCCAGCAAAAAAGGCTGTCAGGTTATTCAAACCATTAAAAAAGTAGCAGATGAACTGGTAATGTATAAGGAAGTTGGTGTTATTGCCAACCGTATTCCGTCTCCTGATGTGGTGCAGTATATGGACGTGGGCGGACTCCCTATTCTTGCAGCCATTCCATCTGACAACAATCTGGCAGAATTTGACCTGAAAGGTGAAAACGTATTCTATCTGCCTGCCGATGCTGCCATTGTGCAGGGAGCAAAAGAAGCTCTGAAAAAAATCGGGCTGGTATAATTATGCATCCTATGCCCGGAAAGTTGCTGTTTCGGGCTGAGATATAATCAAAAGGATTTACTATGAAAGATTTGAAGCATCTGTATTACTTCGAAAAGCTTCTTGAAGACGCCAACAATGATCTTGTTCGTGCTGCTCAGGAAGCTGGTAAAAAGTGTGTTGCCTCGGTATGCGAAAACATTCCTGAACCGCTTTTAAATCTGCCAGGTACTTTCAGTGTACGCCTTCGTGCTCCCCGCACCGGCTCCATGGAAATGAGTACCTATTACATGACCAGTTTTCTCTGTGAGTATACCCGCGCTTTGCTGGAACGTGCTCTTGAAGGTGGTTACAATTTTGCCGACTGCATGATTACACCAGACGGATGCTCTATGCTGAACCGTTGTGTAGAAAACATGGAACTGCTCAAGACGTTCAAGAAAGAGGATTTTTTCTTCCAGTATCTTGAAATCCCTATGAAGGCAGATGATAACGGTCTTAACCTGTATGTTCTGCAGTGTAAAAACCATATTCTGACTCCGTTGAAAGAAAAATGGGGTATTGATACATCGGATGAAGCACTCCGTGCAGCAGTTGCCCAGCATAATAAGGTGTGTGAACTCATTCGGGCAATCGGCGAATTCCGCAAGGAAGATAACCCGCGCATTACCGGCTATGAAATGCATATTCTTACCATGGCAACTTATGTTGCGCCAAAAGATGCGCTTATTCCACTCCTGGAAGAAACTCTTGAAGAGCTGAAAACCCGTGAACCTGATCCCAAATTCAAGTATCGCGCCCGTGTTGTTCTGGTAGGTTCTGAAATCGATGACGTTGATATGGTAAAACTGGTTGAAGAATCTGGTGCCTACGTTGCAGCTGACCGGTTCTGCTATGGGTCATTCCCTGGTCGTAACCCCATTGAATTAAATGACACCGAAGATGTCCTTACTCAGATTTGTCGTGCCTACATGAATCGCGGTCAGTGTCCACGCTATATGAATCAAGAAAAAATTCAGGGCCGCCGTCGTTACGTAGATGAACTTGCAAAAGAATACAAGTGCGATGGTATTATTTATGAGCAGATTAAGTTCTGTGACCCATGGGCTTATGAACGCACCGTAGGATCTCATGTTCTCCGTGAAGAGTATCATTATCCGGTTCTTTCTGTTGACCGTCCGTACAGTGTAGGTTCCAGCGGACAGCTGCGTACCCGTGTACAGGCCTTTGTAGAAAGTATTGAAATCAAAAAAATTCAGGGGAATAAATAATGGCTAAAGAAATTGGTGAAACCCGCCTGGGTGATTTCTACACTAAAGGTCTGGTACGTAAAAGACGGGAATGGCGCGGATTTGTTGATACCATGTACGATTTCAGCCGCTGGCTGTACATTATGAGCATTCTGGCTAAATTCATCATTAAACCCCGTAATATTAAGGCAATGTTCCGGTACCGCTGGATGTCAAACTTCCTGGCAGCACCTATGATGGTTGATCGTCATACTGCCGGCCTCCGTAAGGAATATCTTCGGATTTGTCATACTGAGTTTGATCTTGTTATGTATGATGTTGCCAAACTGCTGGATTCCATTTTCCGTGCAGACCGCCGTATCGGAAACGATGAAGAGTTTTCAAAACTGTGTGTTCAGCTTGATGAAAACGAAATGACTACTTTTATGATGGGATTTCCTAATCTGAAAGGTCTTTCACGCGAAACACCATCAGTATACGTATCAGTGCTGCTGAATCAGTTTGCAGCCTGCCATTACCTTGACGTTGCTCAGGAATTCGGTATGCCGGGCGATGTATGCCCCATGCCTGAGGCAGAAGCCGGTGTTTCCATTGATGATGACTTTCCGGTTTATGGAGCCTGTGCTGTTCAGTGTAATACTACCTGTGACGGTTCTCTTATGGGAAACGGTATCATTTCCAAACGTCTGGAACTGGAAGAAGGTGTTCCCTGTTTTCAGCTGGTTGCACCGCTGCGTCATCGTGAAGACGATGTTCAGGAATATGCCGCTCAGGAAATGCGTAACTGTATTGCCTTTATTGAAGAAAAAACCGGCCATAAATGGGACTGGGATTATTACTTTGAATGTGCAAAACGGGTTAATGAATCTACCAGACACCGTCAGGACTGGCTGGATATGAACAAAACCGATTATCCTCAGGTTTTCGGTTCCAACCTGGCATTGTATACAGAAACCAACTATATGGCCATTTGTGGTAAAGTTCCGGCATTTGTTGAAGCTGACCGCAAAATCAGTAAGCTTGCAGAAAAAGCATTCAAGGCAAAACGCATGGCCGTAAAGGAATACCGTCATCGCGCCATTGTATGGGGTGTTCAGAGTCATTTCTACATGGATTTCCTTTTGTGGCTGCAGAACTGCTGGGGAATTCTTCCGTTGACCGATATGCTGTCCATGGTTTCTACCCGGCAGCTTTCAGAAAACGATAAGGAGCAGGCTATGTATGACCTTGCCTGGCTTACAGAAAACATGATTATGCGTAACCGTACCCATGGCGGATATAAGGTTCTGCTTGATGAACTGTGGGAGTTCTGTGAAGAGTTCCGTGCTGATACCGTAATCCTGTGGGAACATATGGCATGTAAAGCGCTGGATGGTATGCATGGGCAATTTGAAGAGAAGGCTCGGGCAAAAGGTATTCACTTAATCTGGGTTAATCATGACTTGTTTGACCCTCGTGTTGTTTCAAGACAGGGAATCCGTGATCAGGTAAATACGTATATGCGTACCGTTTTCCGGGAAGAACCTCTTGATCCAACGCTTGAAGTTCTTACTGACGAACATTCGTGGTAGGACGGTAAAAATCTTTCAGAACTTGAATTCTGTCATGCTGAACTTGTTTCAGCATCTGAAATGAGATCCCGAATCAAGTTCGGGATGACAAAGAAAGGATCCCTGAGCCAGTCGAAGGGTCCGATAAAGTGCAGGATCCCTGAGCCCGTCGAAGGGTCTGATAAGTGCAGGATCCCT
>JAZLGC010000048.1:0-59632 GCA_045616125.1 Treponemataceae bacterium
CCAAGTTCGGTGAAGGCCGCCAGCATCGCTGCCGCTTTGATGTAGAAACCTTAAAGGAGATGTACAGCCATGAGTGATAAAATTGATGTTAAAGACCGCCCGCTGGTATTCTCCGGCCGTGGGGTAACCCGCGTATTCGGTAGCGGTGCCAAAGCCAATGTTGCCGTAGACCATGTAGACTTTGACTTTCATGAAGGGGAACTGGTAACCATCGTAGGTGAATCAGGCTCAGGTAAGACAACTCTGTCTAAGATGTTGCTGGGCCTCTTGCCGGTAACGGAAGGCGAAATTTCGTTCATGGGACAGCCACGGGATATTTCAAACAGAAAGAAACAGAAGGAATACTGGACCAACATTCAGGCAATTTTCCAGGATCCGTTCTCAAGCTATAACATCTTCAACAAGATTGATACGGTTCTTTTGGACTGTATCAATATGCGTGGCGGTAAAAACCTGCCTAAAGAAGAAAAAGAACGCTTGATGACTGAAGCATGTTCCTTTGTAAACCTGAAGTATGCAGAGCTTACCAACAAGTATCCCTTTGAGCTTTCAGGTGGTCAGATGCAGCGTCTTATGATTGCCCGCATCTTCCTGCTGAAACCGAAAATTCTGCTGGCAGACGAAGCAACCTCAATGGTAGACGCCAGTTCACGTTCTACTATTCTTGATATGCTGTTAAAGCTGCGCGATGAAACCGGTATGACCGTTATCTTTATTACCCATGATATTGGTCTCGCCTACTATATTTCGGACAGCGTATACATCATGGAACACGGTAAGTTCGTTGAACACGGCTCTGCTGACGATGTTATCCTGCATCCACAAGCTGAGTACACCAAACGCCTGATCAGTGACGTTCCGAAAATCCACGAACCGTGGGATTTAAGTGAATACGCACTGAAACTGTAATAACTGAGTTGTCAGGATGGCTGAGCCTGTCGAAGCCCCCTTTTCGGCAGACTCAGTCATCAAATCAGTAAAATCATACAAAAAAGCCCTGTGACAATAAGGCACAGGGCTTTTTTCGTTTTACAATGATTAAAGTTGCTGCAGCCACGAATACTTTTGTGGAGGCGTTAAAGGAGGACACTACATATGGACATAAAAAAACTGATTTCACAGATGACACTTGAAGAAAAAGCAAGCCTTTGCTCCGGAGAAGATTTCTGGCACACCAAAGCCGTTGAACGCCTTGGCATTCCAGCCACCATGGTAAGCGATGGTCCCCACGGACTCCGTAAGCAAGACGATCAGGGAGACCACCTGGGCATCAATGATTCCATCAAAGCAGTGTGTTTTCCTGCAGCCTGTGCCACTGCTTCATCCTTTGACCGGGATGCATTCCGCCGCCTGGGAGAAGCTCTGGGCGATGAATGCCAGAACCAGCAGGTAAGCGTGCTTTTAGGTCCTGCTGTAAACATCAAACGGTCTCCCCTCTGCGGCCGTAACTTTGAATATCTTTCAGAAGACCCCTATCTGGCAGGTGAAACTGCTGCTGTGTATACCAATGCTGTTCAGAGCCGCAACATCGGTGTCAGCATCAAACACTTTGCCGCCAATAACCAGGAACACCGCCGCATGTCATCATCCTCCGACGTTGATGAGCGCACCTTGCGTGAAATTTATTTCCCCCCCTTTGAAACCACCGTGCGCAAAGCAAAGCCATGGACTGTCATGTGCTCCTACAACCGGATTAACGGCGTGTTCAGTTCAGAAAACGGCTGGCTTTTAAACGATGTACTCCGTAAGGAATGGGGTTTTGACGGCTATGTCATGACCGACTGGGGTGCCATCTGCGACCGTGTTACCGGAATCCAGAACGGACTGGACCTTGAAATGCCGGGATCCATGGGTCTGCGGGACAAAAAAATTGTAGAAGCAGTACGGAACGGAACCCTGGATGAAAAACTGCTGGATACGGCAGTAGAAAATATTCTGACAATCGTATACCGGTATCACGAGAACAAAAAACCTGATACCTCATGGGATAAAGAAGCCCACCATGCCCTGGCAGCAGACCTGGCCGCCGACTGTATGGTTCTTTTGAAAAACGATGACCACATTCTGCCCGTAAAAAAAGGCCAGAAAGTTGCCTTTATCGGCGAATTTGCCGAAAAACCACGGTTTCAGGGTGGCGGTTCGAGTCATATCAACTGCTTTAAAGTAACCAGTGCTTTGGACGCAACAAAAGATATAGCCGGCATTACCTACGCAAAGGGATTTGATATTGCTACAGACAGCACCAGCGATGCACTGGTGGCAGAAGCCGTAACCGCAGCCCGCAATGCAGAAGTTGCCGTTATATTTGCAGGGCTTCCGGATGTGTATGAATCAGAGGGCTACGACCGCACCCACATGAGCATGCCGGACAGCCAGTTAAAAGTAATCAGCGCCGTTGCCGCCGTTAATCCTAACACAGTAGTGGTTCTGCATAACGGCACTCCCGTAGAAATGCCCTGGGTTGATGACGTAAAAGGCATTCTTGAAGCATACCTGAGCGGTCAGGCTGTCGGCGAAGCAGTAAAACGGATTCTGTATGGAGAAGTAAATCCTTCCGGCCGCCTTGCCGAAACATTCCCCCTGAAGCTGGAAGACAACCCGTCATATCTGTACTACGGCGGAGAGCGGAACCGGACGGAATACCGGGAAGGCGTATTCGTGGGATACCGCTATTACGACAAGAAGAAAATGGATGTACTGTTCCCCTTTGGATATGGATTAAGTTACACCACCTTTGATTACAGCAACCTGAAGCTGGATAAGGCTACCATGAAGGATACAGACACCCTGACGGTTACCGTGCAGGTAACCAATACGGGAACCGTAGCCGGTAAGGAAGTTGTCCAGCTGTATGTGGCAGATCTGGTCAGTGAGGCCATCCGCCCCGTACGGGAACTGAAAGGTTTTGAAAAAGTATTCTTGAACCCGGGTGAAACAAAAACTGTTACCTTTACCCTGGACAAACGCTCTTTTGCCTACTACGAAACCCAGGTGCATGACTGGTTTGTAGAAAGCGGTGACTTTGCCATTCAGATTGGCCGTTCAAGCCGGGACATCGTACTGGAAGACATTGTTTCCGTAACATCAGAAGATACCATTCCCATGACTTTTGACATGAATTCTACCTTTGGCGACATCAATTCCACCGAAAAGGGCCGGAAAGCCGCCCAGGAATTCTTCCAGAAAATGGCCGGTATTTTCGGAGCCTCTACCGGAGCCGATGAAGACGAGGAATCTGCCGTTACCAGTGAAATGGCAGAGGCTATGATCAAGTACATGCCGTTACGCGCTCTGTTGGGATTCAACGCGGGAAACATCGACGAACAGGATGTACTTGACCTGATTGAAGCACTGAATAAGTAACACAAGCCTGATATCAGGGTGGCAGAAGCTGTCGAAGCCCCCTGTAATTGGTTTGTCCTGTCATGTGTGGTACACTATCTGCATGACGTTAGTTCTTGCCGGCACCTCGTTTGTATTTGGTCTTGATGAAATAAGATCCGCCTGTGAAAGCCTTGGATGGAAGTGTTTTTTTGTTGAGGCACCGTTCATCAGGCGGTATGGCTTTATGCAGGATACCAGCGACAACGAAACAGACCAGGTGTTGTACAGCGATACCTGGGATGACATCAGGAATTTTGCCGGCGAAAATGCAGTAGTTATACCCTTAAGTGAATACTGGATTTCCCGCTGCACCGAAAATAGCAACCCCTTCGCAGTGGGCCCCGGGGCCGTTGCACTCTACGCCAGCCGTTCAAAAGCGTTCCTGTATGCAACCCTTTCTGCTGCCGGTATTTCGGTTCCTGCATCATACCCGGACCTGCAGGCTGCCAGAGATGCCATTGCCGGCGGTCACCGGATAGTAGTAAAGCCGGATGGGCTTTTCAGCGGGTACGGGGTTGAAATTGTAGGACCAGAAAACGCAGGGGATCTGGAACTGCACGTAAAAAAAGCTGCTGGTCTTAAGAATAACGCCACAAAACTGTTCCAGGTGGAATCTACGGAAGTGCTGTTAAGTGAGCATATTGCCGGCACTGAATACAGTGCAGACTGCTGGGTATGCAGCGGCAACGTTACCGTAGTGCGCGTCTGCCGGAAACATCTGGCGGTCATCAACGACAAACCATGCACCATAGCGGTGGAATATATCCCGATACCGGACGGACACCGGCAGCAGCTGGAATCCTGGTGCGCTGCGCTTTTTGGCAGGGAAGACAGCAGCTTTGCCCAGTTTGACTACATTGAACCCGGGGAAGGTTCTGAAAAACTGGTACCTATTGATTTTGCCTGCCGTGTCGGTGGCGGCATGAAAACACTGCTCTGTACAGCAGCCGGATGCTGTTATGCCTCAGCCATTACTGGTAAAACGCTGGAACCCGTTACCACGTCAGGCGAGCACCCCCTGCTGATAAACTTTCTTACCACCACCAGCGGCTACCTGTCCACCGACGTTTCAACCAGAAACCCAGTTTCGAAGCAAGCCGCAAAACTTACCATCTACAAACATCCCGGCGATTACGTAACCAGTACCCCCAGCAGCGCAGCCAGCCGCCTGGCAGACCTGGTCACCTGGACAGAAGACTCACCTACCCCAGACTATCTTGCACAGTTCGTGCTGGGCCCGGAACACGTCCGGCGGGGGAAATAATGTCATTCCAACACCCTACCGGATCAGGTGGTTTCTTGCGGCCCAGGTGTCAACTGCAGATTCTTCGGCTCTGGTAAGACGGGCGTTATAATTCCCTAAAGCCTGCAGTATTTCGTTTTCGCCAACTTCTATGCAGATGGCATATTCTCCACTCTTTTGGGCATATACAATCAGTGTTGTTTTGTTTTCTACCAGATGAGCATAACTGGCGACACAGTTATGAAGTTTTACCCCTATATCGGTAAGACGGTTGCTATCCTCCGGTAAACGGAATTCATACCCGCCAAAGGAACCTTCAAGTTTCCGCTCTTCTTCGCCGTAGCTGTATGAAACGTTTTCCTGATTCAAGGCGGAAACCATATTAGCCAGCACATTATGCTGATACTCTGTAATGCCATCTTTCATAATCTGATCAACAATCGGTTGGGCAATGTTATTCCGATACGTGTGATACATATTCAGGAAATCGTCATAAAACATCGGATCACTTTTGCGGATTATATCATATACCGCTTTATCGCTGCGGTACCGCAATGCATCATGAACAAAATACCGGAAGTCCTGGGGATTATTAAGCACCTTATGAAAATTCTGTACATCACCAAGAAATTCGTTAATGACATCAACGTTCTGAAATCCTGCTTCTTTTATCCAGAAATATACCACCAATACCTGTGGATACCGCAGGTACAACCGGTGCAATGTTCTGTAGCTTTCTATGTGCAATAAATCGCAGACCTGGATATAACCGTTGGGATTTTTCCGGTCGACAGCCCTTTTTACCGATTCGGGAAGTCTGTATCTGTTAAAGAGCAGATGGAGATTGGGTTCAAAGGGATAGGATGTTGCTGCGCTGGCAAAACCGATACCGGAAAGTTCGGTACCTGCAGAAAGTGTTCTGCCAGCCCATGCATTACGCAATCTGGCAAAGGTATCCAGAAAAACGTTCAGCACCGGTTCCGGCAGCTGCTTCATGAAAACACTGTCCTCTGACGAGGAAGTTTCGGTAACCTGACCTGTTTCAAAATCAAATGTCCGGTCATACGACTGTATGCTGAATTCCGGCAACATTTCTTCGTTGCGTAAATTTCCAGCCTGTACATATTCATAGTGTATGCTGCAGGTTGTCTGTGGCCAGTTAAAGGAAAGAGTAATCTGAAATATCGATTTACTGATATTCTGCTCATCAAGAGTATATCTGTTTCGCTCAGTTATTCTTTTACTGTGGTCATACCGCTGTAACGTTTCAGTCCAATCAATAACCTTTCTTTTCTGCTTTCCCCACTGTATTCTGTTTTTCCGCAATTTCCACGTATCGCCAGAAATTACCCCATAGTCATAGAAAGGATACACACCTATTTTTCTGGTCTGCAGCCCATGGATTTCAGTACTGGTAGCGGGAGTCCACTGCTGGCAGCTGCCATTCCACAGGAACAATGTTTTTTGTACCGGATCTTCAAAAACGTATACAGGGTCTACCTGCAAACTGGATGCAGGTTCCTGCACAAACTCAGCAGTACCGAATTTTCTGAAAAAAACAAGCGTTTCGTTGGTTTCAACCATGCGATTTCACCTTGCCTGATTACACCACAAGCGTATCACTACTGCCTGAAATGATAATTTCCCCATTCATGGACAGCTTCATCATAATTTCTGCAATCTGCTGCTGGGCTTCCATACAGTCTGAAAAGAGGACTGGTCCCATAAACTCCATATCTTCTTTCAACATGGCTGCTGCACGGTTTGACATGTTGCTGAAAATCTTCTCACAGGTTTGTTCATCTGCAATTTTCAGAGCTTTTGCCATAACTACCGTATCAACTTCACGAAGCACCTTTTGAATGGCCCGGTCATCAATGTGTTTCAGGTCATCAAAACTGGCCGCATATTCGTTAACAGCCAATGCCAGAAGCGGATTTACAGTCATGAAACTGTCTATAACAGACTGAAGGTCAGGGCCGCAGACCGTATCTTTTGTTTCGATGATGCTTCGTATCTGATCCTGCTGGTTAAATTCGCTTTGATTCAGCACAAAGGCTGCATCGTCCAGAATTACATCCTGACTGGTAGTGAAATCAAGTTCATCCAGAACTTTCTGGATTTTCTGCTGCAGGTCGGCAGGATATGCAGCAAGGGCTTTTTGTGTGCGTTGGCTGTCTTTTCCCATGTAACAAAGGATATGAGACAGCGTTTTTACATAGCCGTTTTCTGCATAATCGCACAATATGTCCATAACCCTGTCACTGGCAGCCTGCATAGACTGGTAAAGTTCTGAGTTCATTGTTTTCCTCCCGCAGTTACGCTACTCATACAGTAGTACGCCCATAAGTTCTCTGTAAACCAATAAGTTACCGATGTACGGAAATCTTTATGATTTTGTTGAAAGTACACTTATTGACCCATCATCACGTGTCACATTATACTGATAGTATGACTATCAACGAACTTATCAACGCGCTGACCGGCTACGGTCTTACTACCGGTCTTATTGCACAGGACGATATTGTCTATACACAGAACAAACTTTTGGAGCTGTTCGGTCTTGAAGGCTTTGACGACGGCTTTGATTTTACTGCCATACCGGAAACCGCTACCGGTGAACTGGAATCCATCCTGAAAGGCATGCTTGATTACGCCTGTGAACACGGCCTTTGCGAAGACAGCATCGTGTACCGGGATCTGTTTGATACCAGAATCATGAGCTGTCTGGTAGACCGCCCCAGCACCCTGCGCGCCAAGTTCCGCAGTCTGTACAAAAAATCTCCTAAAGAAGCCACTGACTGGTACTACAAATTCAGCCAGGATACTGACTACATCCGCCGCTATCGTGTCTGCAAGGATGTAAAATGGCAGACCGCCACCGAATACGGCGATATCGATATCACCATCAACCTTTCCAAACCGGAAAAGGACCCCAAAGCCATTGCAGCTGCCCTGAACGCAAAAAAATCGGGATACCCGGCATGTCTTCTGTGCAAGGAAAACGAAGGCTACAGTGGCCGCGTAAATCATCCTGCCCGCCAGAACCACCGCATCATCCCTTTCAGTCTGTGCGGCGAAGAATTCGGACTGCAGTACTCACCCTACGTATACTACAACGAACACTGCATCGTCTTTGCCATGGATCACGTACCCATGGCCATTACCAACAAAACCTGGCGCTATCTGTTTGATTTTGTAAAACTGTTCCCCCACTACACCGTTGGTTCCAATGCAGACCTGCCCATTGTTGGCGGTTCAATTCTGACCCACAACCATTTTCAGGGCGGAAACTACCACTTTGCCATGGAAAAGGCGCCGGTGGAAACCACTTTTACCGTTCCTGGCTTTGAAGACGTTCAGTGCGGCATCGTGAAATGGCCCATGAGCGTTATCCGCCTTGACGGAGCTGATTCTGAGCGGGTTGCCCTGCTGGCTGACAGAATTCATGAAGCATGGCGGGCATACAGCGACCCTGATGCCTTTATCTTTGCCGAAACCGATGGCGTTCCCCACAACACCATCACTCCTATTGCCCGCCGTAACGGGGATCTGTTTGAGCTGGACCTGGTGCTCCGCAACAACATTACCACAGAAGAACATCCGCTGGGTGTCTATCATCCTCATGCTGACCTGCACCACATCAAAAAGGAAAACATCGGGCTTATTGAAGTTATGGGACTTGCCGTTCTGCCGTCACGGTTAAAGCAGGAACTGGCTGATCTGGCTGATGCCATGGTTGCCGGCCGCGATATCCGCAGCGATGACGTACTGGCAAAGCATGCTGAATGGGTAGAGGAATTCAGCAGAAAATACACTGTCATTGATAAAGGAAACGTAGATCAGATTCTGAAGGATGAAGTGGGACTGGTATTCAGCCGCGTTCTGGAAGATGCCGGCGTGTACAAGCGGAACGACAGCGGAAAGGCTGCGTTCCTGCGGTTTATGAAATCACTGTAAGAAAGGAGTATATCCATGATACGTCACATCTGCATGTTCAAACTGAAAGAAGAAAACAAAGCCGCCAATATTGCAAAGGCGCTGGAACTGGCTGACCAGCTTTTAAAGCCGATTCCACAGGTAAAAGGATATCAGGTTGTAGTGAATTCGGAAAAAGCGCCGGAAGCCAACTACGAACTGTCCCTGATTTTTGACTACGACAGCATCGAAGCTCTGGACGAATACAAGGTGCACCCCAACCACATTGAGTTCGGCAACTTCATTAAATCCGTACGCGAAAGCCGCGCCTGTCTGGACTACGAATTCTGACAGACGGGTTCACGCTGGCAACGCAGCCAGCGCGGAAAAGGGCTGACCCCTAAGTATCGTCATGCTGAACTTGATCCAGCATCTGCAGTTTAGAGATTCCGAATCAAGTTCGGAATGACATTGCAGCGATTACTTATTGGTCAGCCCTTTCTTATCTTACAGCACTGGCGCCTCATGGTCGGTCTGAGATACCAGCGCGGACAGGCGTTTCAGTACAATCTAAGCGGTGCGATTGTTCGTGATGGCAAGGCGCCAAGGAACGAGGAGCGCAGGCGGGCTGCCGCCCGTTGAGCACCGCAGAGACGCTGGCAACGCAGCCAGCGCGGACAGGCGCACCGCTTAGCAGATGGTTACAATCCATCCCTCAGGTGCCGGCAGTTTTCCCATCTGAATACCGGTCAGAGTATCGTACAGTTTCTGAGTTACCGGCCCCATTGATTCCATACCGGCTGGGAAGCAGATTTCTTTTCCGTGATCGTTGATTTTTCCAACTGGAGAAATTACTGCTGCGGTACCACAAAGGCCGGCTTCTGCAAAGTTTTCAACTTCACTCAAAAGGATTTCGCGTTCTTCGGCTTCAATGTGCAGATAGTCGCGGGCAACCTGCATCAGGCTGCGGCGGGTGATTGAAGGCAGAATACTTCCTGATTTAGGAGTACATACGTTACCTTCTTTGGTTACGAACAGAATGTTTGCACCACCGGTTTCTTCGATTTTGGTACGGGTACCTGGATCCAGATACAGGTTTTCGTCAAAGCCTGCATTGTGAGCGTCTACGATGTTGTACAGAGACATGGCGTAGTTCAGACCTGCCTTGATGTCACCGGTTCCGTGTGGAGCGGCGCGGTCACGATCAGAAATACGGATGGTCAGTGGTTTTACACCGCCTTTGAAGTATGGTCCTACGGGAGTTACCAGAATGCGGAACTGATATTCGGTAGCTGGTTTTACACCGATAACGGCGTTGGAACCGAACATGTATGGGCGGATGTACAGAGTTGCGCCGGAACCGAATGGTGGAACCCAGTCTTTGTTGGCTTCTACAACTTTGCATACTGCTTCAATGAATTTTTCTTTGGGATATACAGGCATCTGCAGGCGTTTGCATGACTGTTCCATGCGTTCTGCATTCAGGTCCGGGCGGAAACATACGATTTTTCCGTCTTCGGTGGTATAGGCTTTAAGGCCTTCAAAACAGGTCTGGGCATACTGCAGTACGCCGGCACATTCGTTGATGTGTACAGTTGAATCAGTAGTCAGTTCACCGTCGTCCCATTTTCCGTCTTTGTAATTAGCAACAAAGCGATACTCAGTTGGCATGTAGCCAAAGCTTAAGTTGCCCCAGTCGATGTCTTTTTTTGCCATATATATTCTCCTGTTCCGCCAGTGGCGGTTATTTAGACTTTTTTACTCTGTAAGGAAGATACCACTATATAATCACAAACTTTAGTATTTGTAAAGTCCTTTAGTATATTTAAAGAAGATTTTCTCAACACCGAATATCTACCGATGAATTGGGGGAGCGCAAAACCGCTCGATATCGTCGCTATAGGTGAAGCCCGGCAAGGAAACTATAGAACCGGGCTTCAACAATTTTTGCACTCCCCCAATCCACCTCTCGATTTGTGGTGTAAAGTGTCCCTTTAAGGAAAGGATAAATGATTTGTGGTATGCTGATGCCAATAATCCGAGAGGGTGAATGCGGGAGCGGAGGCAAGGCGCACAGGGGCAAGGAGCGCAGGCGGGTTGTTGCCCGTTGAGCACGCCGGTCAGGCAGAGCCTGACCTTATGTAGTTTTGCTCTGCAAAACTACACAGACTGTCAGAAGCAACGCCGCATACGCCCCGCTGTCGCACGAACAAGGAGACATAATGGATTTACACGATTTTGACGACGTTGCGGTAAACTACGACCGCTATTTAAATGTTATGTATAAAGATGTTGATAACCACCAGGGATTCCGTGAGTTCTATCTGGAACTGGCGCAGGAATATGGCGGCGAAGGCGTCATCGATATTGCCTGCGGAACGGGAGCAGTTCTGCTGTATCTGGCTGAACACAGCATTATGGCTGACGGAACGGATCTTTCAGAAGCCATGTGTACTGTGTGCCGCGAAAAGGCTGAGAAATCAGGTTTCAACCTGCATATCTTTCCGGCAAACATGACGGAATTCAAGGCAGAAAAGAAATATTCTCTGGCGCTGATTGCTAGAAGCGGTTTCATGCATCTGACAACGCCGGAACTGCAGCGGGCAGCATTGTGTAACATCAGGGAAAACCTGGTAAGCGGCGGTATTCTGACGCTGAACACGTTCCAGCCCTGGCCGGTAGCACAGGCAGAGCAGATGCAGTGTGATCCTGAAAAGGACTGGGAATACCGGCTGGAATATGTGAATGCTGACGGCAACCGGGAAAAGATTTACAACGCCATTACCTACAACATGGATACGCAGGTCATGAGCGGCAACTGGAAATTTGAGACCCTGGATGATGAGGGCAACGTGATTGCAGAGCGAATCAGACCACTGGCCATGCGCCAGACCTATGAACAGGAAATGCGGTATCTGGCTGAACTGTGCGGATTTGAGGTAGTAAACCGGTATTACGGCTACTACCGGGCCACGGACCGGAGCGATCCAAAAGCAGGCCGTGACCTGATCTGGATACTGAAGAAAAAAGACTGCTGATGGATGAAAACTGTAGATTCAGCATAACTGATTTTAATGAATCTCATATTGAACAGGCAATGAACCTGCTGGGCATAGACTACGAAACCATGAACCCAGAAGCCGCCCGGTTCTGGGAAAAATATTTCCGGCGGTATACACTGAGTATGGTTCGACGCATTGACTGAGACTGGAGTACCTATGATTGTAGAATGCAGAACACAGAAAGAACGCGATTCCCTGGCTTTTCTCTGGGAAGGCTGGGATGAAACCTTAATCTGGAGTTGTCTTGACGGTTCCATGGGGCACCTGTACACCGATTCCCTCACAAAGCCCACCTGCAGCATGGCATTACTGGGAGACTTCTGCTTTTTTGCAGGAGACGCCGATTCTGATGGAGCAGAACAGCTGGTGGCCTATAAGCCAGCCGGGCTGCAACAGTCTTTTGTCATCATGGTTGGCCAGAACGCCGCCTGGAACTCCCGTATCGCAAGCCGCCACAATGCCAACACAGATGCCGTAGCCCCGGAACCAGTGACGCGCTATGCCATCAAAAAAGAACCGGACATCTTTGACAAAGCCCACCTGCAATCCCTCATCACCCAGCTTCCCGCAGGCTTTTCCATCCATCCCATTGATGAATCCATTTTCTGCACGACAAAAAGTACGGAATGGCAGCGGGACTGGTGCAGTCAGTTTGCAACCTGGGAAGACTACCGGAAGCACGGAATCGGATTCGTCATCAAACAGGATGAGACGGGAGCTATCGTTTCCGGAGCATCAAGTTACAGCTATTTCCAAAGTCATGGTGGCGGGGTGGAAATTGAAATCGACACCGAAGAAGCCTGGCGTAGCCGGGGGCTTGCTAAAGTTATTGGAGCCCAAATGGTACTATCCTGCCTGGAAAAGGGACTCTACCCCAGTTGGGACGCGGCTAACCTGACATCAGTACATCTGGCAGAACTGTTCGGCTATCATTTTGACCACGAATACCAGGCCTTCTGGGTACGGAGATGGTAAATTTTCATCAGTAATTTTCCGAAAAGCTGCATTTTTTCTTTCATTAGAGTGCAATAACTATAGTATGAAGAAAAATGAATTGATTCAGCTGATTGAGAAAGAATTGCATTCGCTTGATGACTTGATTGCCGGTCTTGGAGAACGCAGACAAGAGCCATCTCCAAATGGGCACCTTCGGATTGTAAAAGGGCCTGCAGGACTGCAGTTCTTTCTGATAACAAAGAAGGGCGATACCAACGGCCGGTATCTGAAAAAAGCGGAATACCCGCAGGCAGTACAGCTGCTACAGGCAGAATATGATCAGAAACTGTTGCAGTCAGCGCGAAAATGGCAGAAAGCACTTGCAGGATGCCTTACGCTGCTGCCGGACTGCGACCTTTGTGATATCGGGACCCGCTCCCCTACCCGGAGAGCTTTAATTACCCCACGAATTCCCACTGATGAAGAGGCACTGGAAAACTGGAAACACCAACCGTGGACTCAATGCGATTATCGCCCTGAAGAGAAAAACTACCGGACACGAAACGGAGAGTTGGTGCGTTCAAAATCGGAGAAGATTATCGCAGATTTACTTGAAGAATACGACATTCCCTACCGCTACGAAAATGAGGTGATTATTGACGGCGTCGCAGTGTATCCGGATTTTACCTTATATGATGTGGCCAGTCGGCGGGAAGTGATTCTTGAGCATCTGGGGCTCATGGACGACGAGAGCTACGCTTCCAAAAACCTCCGTAAAATTGCCAGGTATGTAAAAGCGGGGTATATGCAGGGTATCACACTGCTGATTTCTGCAGAGACGAAGAATGCGCCGCTGGATGTAGAGTATCTGGAATGTATATTGAAGCCGTATGCGCGAAATCACAAGGAAAATTCAGGCGATCCCAGGCTGCTATCAAATAAATAATTCTGTGGAGGGAAATTTATATGATGGATTTTTCAGATTGTGTTTGCAATATTAGATAATTATTGATATCTAATCGGATTTATCTGATGATTTACTAAGGTGACATATAATGGCATACAGATAAATCCAGGTAATCTTATGCATTTATCTGAAGAGCATGATATGTCATCAATTATTTCATCATATAAATCCATCGCCATAACGATATTCATTAGTATGCCAGATCATGTCATCCCTCAAATCCCTCAGATAAATCCATGCGTAACCTCAGTTTTATCTGATTCCGCCTGCTACAACCATTAAAGCGCCACCTGTCCGACTCATCAGCGCCATCTACGCTAGTGCCATCTACGCTAGCAATCATCCTTGCCATCAGCATTAAAGCACCACTTGATTGGCCCAGCCCCCCAAAACGCGGTACACTATGACTATCATGAACGCAACACACCTACACATCCGCCCCTACCGCACCTCTGACGCTGAGCACATTATTACCTGGTGTCAGGATGAACAGACATACTACAAATGGAGCGCCGGCATTCTGGGCCCCTACCCGCTGACTGCTGACCGCCTGAACGAAAAACTTTCCGGTCGCCTGGATAACCCAGGCTATTTTCCGTTTACGGCTTTTGACGAAACAGGCCCCAAAGGCTTTTTTATCCTGCGCAGGCCGGAAGCTGAACCGGCACCGGAAAAGGTTACCCTTCCACAGCCAACGGTACTACGCTTTGGGTTCGTTATCGTTTCACCGGAATGCCGGGGAAAGGGCTACGGCAAACAGATGCTGCAGCTGGGGGCTGTCTTTGCCCGGGAGTGTTACGGCGCAGAAAACTTAAGCCTTGGTGTATTCACCAACAACCCGGCAGCACTCCACTGCTATGAAGCCACAGGATTTCACCAGACCGGCTGGAAAAGCACTGAGCCCGTCATGCCGGGAGATCCGGAACCTTGGACAGTCATGGAACTGCTGTGGGAAAAGCAGCCCTACATCATCGAAACACCCCGGCTGCTCCTCCGACGCTACCGTCCCACAGACTTTGACAGCCTGTACCCTATTTTAAGCGATGCAGAAACCATGGCCCACTATCCGGCCCCGTTTACGGAAGAACAGGTTCACCAGTGGATTATCAGGAACATCAAACGGTATAAGGATGACGGATTCGGGCTCTGGGCCATACTGCTGAAAAACCCGGACGGCACCGAAGGCCGCTTTATCGGCGACTGCGGTCTTACCATCCAGAACATTGATGGCAAACAGCTGCCGGAAGTAGGCTACCACATTGCCAGAGACCTGTGGCATCAGGGATACGGCAAGGAAGCAGCACGGGCAGTTCGTGACTGGGCATTTACCAACACCACATACGACGAACTCTGGTCCTGGATGAAGTACACCAACGAAGCAAGCCAGGCCACAGCCCGCGCCAACGGCATGACCAAAATCAAGGAATACGCCGACGATGTAAACGGCACCAGCTGTGCCTGGCGTATCACCCGGTCTGAGTGGGACAGCTCCCATGCCTGATACAGGATTACTGATTCTGACTCCATATTTCGTAAGATATTCATAGTATTTTCATAATTCTGGATTATACTGAGGGCAAACTACATAATGGAGTATCAGAGTGAAATTCACTATCCGGATGAAATTTATCGTTCTGATAATCGTTATTGTTGCCATAGCCAATCTTTCAGTCAGCATCAGCACTACTAACCTTGCAACAACGGTTATACAGAGCAGTACGCGCACCAACATGAAAAACCAGGCGAATACTGCTGCCCGACTTATTGATGATGTCATCAAACAAGAATTCAGCCTTTTGAACGGACTTGCGCAGATTCCCGATATAGGTAACCCAGACATTAGTCTGACAGAAAAAACCGAACTGCTTACTACCATTAGAAATATGGATCCAAAAAAATACAATGCTATTGGTTATTGTGATTCTACCGGTCAGTCAATGGTTGGTGACAGTTTAATGGATTTTTCAAACCAGGATCTGTACAAGAATGCCGCCAAAGGAAAGCGCTATGCATCTGAACCTTCTGAAAGCACATTCCAACCCGGTGCATGGCTCATGTATTTTTCTGTGCCGGTTAAACGTGACGGACAGTTTCAGGGTGCCGTTCTTTCGGTAGTAGAAGGAAATGCTCTTGATGAAATAACTTCCAGCATTGATATCGGTGGTGGCTATCACCCTATGGTTATTGACCGTAACACCTCGCAAATCATCGGTATGGCAAACCGTACAGACACATCGGCTGTTACCATTGATGAAAAGACAGCCTTAGGACGGGTTGTTCAGACTGTTCTCATGGGAACTTCCGGATATACCACCTACATGGACGAAGAAACCGGCAAGGAAATGATTATCAGCTACTGCCCCATTGAAGATACTACTACACTGTGGAGTGTCATCTGTGTTGTTCCAGCTGAAATCTACCACAGTGGAATCACTACAATCAAACAGACCTCCATGGGATCATTAGCCGGTACTCTGGTTTTCTCTGTACTCTTTGCGGCCATCCTCATAGCGCTTATTCTTAAGCCACTTAAAAACGTTACCAAATCAATGGACGACATTGCAGGCGGTAATGCAGACCTGACAAAACGCATTCCAAAGACAACAAAAGATGAAATTGGCCATCTGGTAACTGGATTCAACTCATTTACCGAAAAAATGCAGACCATCATGATTGATATCCATACCAGTAACAAAAGTCTTACTGATGTAGGTGAAGCCCTTGATGCAAGTACCAGTGAAACCGATACTTCCATTCAGGAAATTACCAGAAACATCAACGATATTCATCACCAGATTGAAGTGCAGTCACAGAGCGTTCATGAAACAGCCGGAGCTGTAAACGAAATTGCATCAAATATCGAATCCCTTGAAAAGATGATTTCAAAGCAGGCAGACGGCGTTTCGGGAGCAAGTTCTGCTGTAGAAAAGATGATCGGCAACATTAATTCAGTAAACACCTCCATGGATCAGATGGCATATTCATTTACGGAATTAACTGACAGTGCTCATGACGGTTCTCTGATTCAGGAAGAAGTAAACAATCAGATTGAAGAAATCAGACAGCAGAGCCAGACTCTGGAAGATGCGAACATAGCCATTGCATCCATTGCTGAACAGACCAATCTGCTTGCCATGAATGCCGCCATTGAAGCTGCCCACGCCGGTGAAGCTGGAAAAGGATTCAGTGTTGTAGCTGACGAAATCCGTAAACTGTCTGAAACTTCGTCAGAACAGTCCCGCACCATCGGTAACCATCTGACGGAAATCCGTGCTTCTATTCAGAATGTTGTTGAAGCCTGCAAAAAGTCTACTCAGGCTTTTGAAACCATGTCTGACAAAATCGGCCTTACTGACCAGGTTGTAAAACAGATTAAGAACGTAATGGAAGAACAGACAGAAAGTTCACGTCAGATTAATGCAACGCTTCACAGCATGAACGACAGCACCCAGGAAGTACGTGTTGCAAGTCAGGAAATGGCACAGGGCAACAAGGCTATTCTTGAAGAGGTAAGCATTCTGCAGGATGCCACCGACGTTATGAAAAAAACTATGGAAACCATGAGTGACAATGCAAAGAAAATCACCGTGGTAAGCAGCAGTCTGACTGATATTTCAGGAAAGATGCGTCATTCCATTCAGGATATCGGTACCCAGCTGGATCAGTTTAAAGTCTGAACCGGAATAACCGTACTATCCGGCACTCGCTCAGCATCCACAAAAATGCTACTATGCACGTATGTGGATGCTGCTTGTTCTTTTTTACGGAATCATTAAAGGAATCCGTGAAATCTGTAAAAAAAAGGCACTTGAAAAGAACAGTCTTATTGAAGTTCTTCTGGTGTATACATTTCTTTCATTCCTGCTTGTAATTCCCCAGGCCCCGCAAGCCATGGGTCTTACCCTTTCACAGTATTTCTGGACAGCAGTCAAAGCCTTTATCATTTTCGTTGCGTGGATTGCAGGATTCAAGGCTATAAAGCACCTTCCCATCAGCATGTACGGTATTCTGGATCTTTCCCGGGTACTGTTTGCAACCATGCTTGGAGTTCTGGTTCTTCATGAAACCATAACCATCAACAAAGGAATAGGACTTGTTCTGGTAAGTGCCGGTCTTTTGTTGTTGAAGTTCAAACCAAAAAGAAAACGTAATGCACAGAAAGAAGTCAATTCATTGACCGGTAATCCGGAGAAAATACAGCAACAGACTGCATGGTTCGTTTTTCTGGCTTTTCTCAGCTGTATACTTAACGCCTGCAGCGGACTTATGGATAAAATCCTCATGCGGGACATGAACAGCTCACAGCTACAGTTCTGGTATACCGGGTTTATGGTGGTATATTACGCCATATACGCTCTGGTAACCCGCACGAAAATTTCAGGCAGCGTGTGGAAGAATATCTGGGTATGGCTGCTTGCTGCAGGATTGATTGCCATGGATAAAGCCTTGTTCATAGCCAACGGAATGCCGGAAAGCCAGATTACCATCATGACACTGATAAAACAGAGCAGCGTTATTGTTGCCATTCTGGCAGGTAAATTCGTCTTTCATGAAAAAAACATCCTTCATAAAGTTATCTGCGCCGCCATCATCATCACCGGCATCGTCATCGGGGTATGCTGATTGCAATCAAGGATCACTGAGCCTGTCGAAGTGTCCTTGAAATCAGCAGTAATTGAAAAATCTACCAGCGTGCTGGTGGCTGAAAAAAACGCTCGATATCGTCGCTATTGGTGAAGCCCGGCAAGGAAACTATCGTTCCGGGCTTCAACAATTTTTTTCAGTCACCATCCCGCCTCCCGATTTTTCACCGTTTCCTAGTGATGTTAATTAATCCGTACATTTTTTCACTGGTAGTTGTGCTATACTGAATCTGCTGCTACAAAGGGATTTTTGAATGGAAAAAAACGAAGAAAACAAGCGTCAGGGAGATATGATTGCCAATCTGAACAATCTGCCGGCCTGGAGTCTGAAACCTCAGTACAAGATGAAACGGGTATTTCCCGGCGATAAGGATACTGTTCTGGCATTTATCGAAGAACATTTTGATAAAAACTGGGTATACGAAGCTGAACACGCCATCATGCAGGAACCGGGGAAGTGCTTTGTTGTAACGGAAAACGGCAAGGTAGCAGGCTTTGCCTGTTATGACAGTTCCGCAAAAGGATATTTTGGCCCCGTTGGCGTTGATAAAACAAAACGGGGTGAAGGTCTGGGAGAAGCTTTGACACTGCGTACCCTTCAGGCCATGTATGAATACGGCTACGGATACGCCATCATCGGATGGGTAGGCCCTGCAAAATTCTACGAAAAAGTTTGCGGTGCCACTTTTATTCCCGGCGGCGAACCTGAAAACACCGTTTATCAGAACATGGTGGCACGCTAAAATCTCATTTATGACCAAACGTAACCGAAAACTGATTCTGTTCTGTCTGCTGCTTTTCTTCATATTTCCTGCAGCAGCACAGACCGGCGTGGCAAATATCAATCTGCTTATTGCATCCTATCCTGATCTCCATATATCTGCCCGATTAGACACTTCCATTAACGATTATCTGCTCAGCTTTACCCATCCTGACACCGGTGAATATCATGAATTTTACTGGAGCAAGGGCGCCATGCTACCCGCAGAAGAACTGGAAAATGCAGACCAATGGTGGAGTATTCTCTATGAATACGACAATGTGCTGAAAGACCCGGCGGACATGACAGACGAAGAAAAGAAAGCTCTGGAGGAACTTTCAAACCGGCAGAACCGAAAGACAACGGCAGGAACGCCCATGTTCTTTTTTGATGCCGTGTATTCTTCTTCATCTGAAAAGCAGATTACGCCATATATTGAGCGGATTACGTTTTTGGGAAGAAAAACCAGAGTTCACAAACGAATTATTGAACCCTTAAAACGGGTTGAAGAGAAAATTCAGGCGTTAATGACGACAGATGCAAGCGTAAAAAAGTTTGTGGATGGGCTTATCAGCTGCGATGCATATCTTTGGCGGCTGATAGAGGGCACCAACAGAAAGTCGTTTCACAGTCTGGGAATAGCCATTGATTTTGTGCCGCAATATTATGGCGGAGAAGCGTTCTGGAGCTGGGCAAGAGACCATAATCCCGAAGGATGGATGCTTACCCCACTCCGCCGCCGCTGGATGCCCCCCAAACCCATAATCGACGCCTTTGAGTCAGAGGGCTTCATTTGGGGCGGCTACTGGGCCATCTGGGACAATATGCACTTTGAGTACCACCCGGAACTTACAAACGCTCTGCAGCCCCACTGAACCCAATGTCTTTGATAAAACTACCGGCGTGCCCTTAAATCCGGACAACAACGCCAGAGTGCCCTTAGCACCAAACACTCATCGAGGGGTGATAAGGGTGTGAAAGCAAGGCGCCGGATATTCGAGAAGCGGAGTCGGGCTTGCTGCCCGTCGAGCATCGGAGAATCCCCGGCAACGCAGCTGGCATATCCTTAGCACCCCGAGCAATGGTCTGGTATTACAGCATAGAAGATTAAATCCTTATCGCTGTCGTTGATCAGGCTGTGGTAGTGTCCTTTGGGACAGTAGTGACAGCTGCCGGGGCCTAACGGTTCAACGCCGTCGTCATAGCGTACTTTTCCGGTTCCTTCAAGAATAAAAATTATTTCGCTGTTGGTTTCATGCTGGTGGTACCCGATGTAGGCGCCCGGTTCCAGACGGCACTTATTTATTTTTGCCAGTGCATCGCCGGCAGCACGAACGTTATTGATACCTTCACCACCACGAACTTTTTCCTGTTGATCCTCAGGGATTTCATCAAAATTTATGAGCATGACTTTCTCCTGTTTCTCTTTGTAAGTGTGCATCCAGTATACCACTTTCCAGCCCATGTTCATTCAGAAGTTTCTGTAATTGCTGTGCATTTTTAAAGCCGGTACCTTTGGGATGATTGTTAAAATAAAGCTGAACTGTCTTTCCCTCGCTTTGAGCCTTTCTGATGACAGGCAGAAACGACAGCAGTTCATTTTCTGAATAATCATAGTCATACCGGTGAGTCTCTCTACTGCTATCGCCGCCTGTATACCATCCGCTGGCATTCCGTCCGTGAAAGCGGATATATGCATTCGATCCGATAAAAGGTGTTGCAAGTGAAAATCCATCGGGCAGGTTCTTAAGCTGAGGCATATCACAGAACACAATTCCGGTGCCGCGTTTTTCAAGGCCTTCAAAAACAGATTCCTTAATCCATTCCCTGTGCCGGAATTCCACCACTGCAGGTAATCCTTTAAAAGCCTTAAGCAGAGAAGCAAGATACCAGCGGTTTTCAGGCGTATAGTGAAAACTTTCCGGAAACTGTAACAGCACCGTTGCAAGCACATTCCTTTCAGCAAGACCGCTTACCGCCTGCCGGAAATCCAAAGCCCGGTCCTGCCACTGCCGGTCTATTTCGTGAGTCAGAACACGTGTTGCTTTTACACTGAACATAACCCTGCCTTCTGACCGTTCCCAAAAAGAAAGCATACGTTCTTTTGTCGGCATGCCATAAAACGTGGAGTTAATTTCCAGTGCATTGAATATATGTGAGTAAAAAGGCAGAAATTCTTTCCGGGGTAATTCTGCAGGATAAAAACTCCCTTTTAATTCCGGATGATCATATCCACTGGTGCCGATTAGTATGTCAGTCATTTGTATCAGTATATATCCGTACGTAATGCCTGACTACAAAATGACATTCACTGCATTTCCCGGTACAATTCCCTTATGAGTGAAACAACTGAAGTTCTTAAAAGCGTAAACTCTGACGAAACGTGCACCATCATTCAGGATAAAAGCGAATTCTGTTTTGGCTGTGATGCAGTGCTCCTTGCCCAATTTGCCCGCATTAAAGACCGGGACTCCGTTTGTGACCTGTGCAGCGGAAACGGTGTTATTCCTCTTCTTCTTGCCATGAAAAACCATCACTGCCACATTACGGGTGTTGAACTTCAGGAACATGCTGCCGACATGGCACAGCGAAGTGTTGCAGCAAGCGGATTCTCTGAGCGGGTTCATATCGTAAACACCGACATCAATACCTGTTTTACTGCGGTACCGAAAAACTCATGCACGGTTGTAACCTGTAACCCGCCATACGAGGAAGTAACCAATCAGAAACAGAGTCCCAAGGAAGCAAAACAGCTGGCACGCCATGAAATTGCCTGTACACTGGACGATGTGTGCCGGGTTGCAGGACTTCTTCTGAACTCCACCGGCCGCTTCTACCTGGTGCACCGGCCCCGCAGACTCTCAGAAATCTGCCGCACCTTAGCAACATACCAGCTGGAACCAAAACGCATGCAGTTTGTCCACCCGGACAAAGACCATGCAGCAACCATGGTCCTGATAGAAGCCGTTAAATGCGGACAACCGGGATGCATCATTGAGAGTCCGGCTTATGTCCGGTAAAACTGACCACGCTGAAATTGCTGCAATCCTGCCGATTTTTCTAGCCGATTTCCCCGTTTTGGTAGTACCTTCTCTATAGCAATTTTTGGCGGTTTTTGTCAGAAGACACCATAAAAACCGCCCGGGAGACTACCATGACAGACAATTTTGAAACCCTGGTTGCCCAAATGCCCCGCCGCCGTGCCTTTCATCAATTCAGCAACACCACACCACTGACAGAAAGCGAACTGGATACCATTAAATCCTTCATCGCTTCCATCAAACCACTCAATCCGGAAATCAAAACCGAAGTCCGCATTGTGCCTATTGATGCCGTAAACTGCAACCGCAAAGCAGAATATGCTATCCTGCTGTTCACCGAAGAAAAAGAAAACTACCTGCAGAACATTGGATATATCGGTCAGCATATCGACCTGTTCCTGCCGTCCATGGGCATTGGAACCCTGTGGTTCGGTATGGGAAAACCAAAAACAGCCGAAAACCTTTCCAACGGCGATTTGAAATATCAGATGATGATTGTTATTGCCAAAGTACAGGATACCGAATTCCGCACTGATTTTACCGGTGCCGGCGAGAAAAAACACAAAGCCCTGAACGATATCTGGGTAGGTGACGATCTGCCAATTGAGATTAATGGGATAACCAGAAATATGGGAGAAATTCTGCGGTATGTACCAAGTGCCGTAAACATGCAGCCATTTCAGGTACATTACTCAGCAGCAGAAGGCGTTGTTAAAGTATATCGCCACCGCGGAGGCCTTCTGAACGCCATCCCGCCAAGCCTTATCAACTGGTACGGCCGCCACGATGCCGGAATCATGATCTGCTACGTAGAACTGATGCTGCGCCATGCCGGCTACAACGTAGAAATGACCTGTTACAACGAGCAGGAAGAAAAAGCCAAGCTGGCACTTCAGGCCGAATTCAAAATTACCAAGTAAACGTACCTTTAAAACTGTCCTCTCTGCAGGGCAGTTTTTTTTTGCTATGTCCGTAAAAAGTGTTGCTTATTGTCACCCTGAACTAGTTTCAGGGTCTCATCATAAGTCCACAAATCTACCGGATTGCCAGTACATGCAAAACCGCTCGATAACGTCGCTATTGGTGAATCCCGGCATGGAAACTATATAACGTCCATGCTGGCCGCATGGACGCCGGGCTTCAACAATTTTTGCCTGCACTGTCAATCCTCCCGATTTGCGGTATTTTGTGACTCTCTTGTTGCTGAGTAGCATTCAGCAACACTTTTTTCGGACATCGCCTTAATAGTTAGCACGCACTAACTTATGTAGTTAGCATAGTCTAACCATGTAGTTATTGTCAACTACTTTTAGTTAGATTATGCTAACTTTATCCGAATTTTCACCCTCTTGTCATGCTGAACTTGATTCAGCATCTGGTGTTATTTATGATTTTCCACGTGATTTTTGATGGCGATGAAGGTTTCATCGCTTAAGTAGTGCTCTATTTTACAGGCATCGCGTTCTGCAATATCTTCAGGCACACCAAGCCCGGTAAGAATGCAGGTCAAAAGCTGATGGCGTTCATAAATTTTTTCTGCAACTTCAAGGCCTTTTTCTGTCAGATAGATAAATCCGCTTTTTTCTACGGTAATATAGCCATCTTCCTTTAAAAGGCCCACAGCCCGGGAAACGCTGGGTTTTGAAACACTCATATACTCGGCAATATCAAGAGATCGTACTACAGGCAGTTTTTTTGACAGTACATGTATAGTTTCAAGATACATTTCACCTGATTCTAAAAGTGTCATACGCAATCTCCTTACCCGGCTGACTATAAGTCTGTCTTATAAGCATGACACGGAATTGTCAAATTTTCAACATGAAACCCTGAAGCACTGTCAGCCACAATGCCTTGATAATACCGAAACTTGCCATATTTTAAGTTATGTTTTAGAATTACTTAAAAGAGTTTGTTTACTTACTTACAGGAGTTATTTATTATGAAGAAAAGAATTTTATTTATTGCAGCAGCATTACTGCTGGTTGGAATCCTATTTACCTCATGTAATCCGTATACGGGAAATTACTACAAGGTTACTTACGGCCGTCTAGACAAAGAGGTTTGGGAACCTATTTGGAATACTCGCTATGAAAACAGCAAATTAAGAGCTGAAGCACTTGCAGGTGTCACTGATGAAAATGCAATATCTGTAAAAACAAAACTTACAGAGGCCACTCTGTATCCATATCTCATTGAAACAATTAACATGAGAGAAGACGACGTAAATGAGATAAAAGAGTACTTCCAGTTAGGCCTTAAAACTGATTACATTTCAACCTTAACCTACACAAGATATCCAGACAGAAAATTCTGGCTTTACATTGAAGTTATGGAATAATCCCTGATTTTCCCTGATTACAAGACGCGTGGTTTTATCACTTTTGTGTTCAAGCCACGCGTTTTTTTATTTGCTGCTCCTTTATGCTCAGCAGGTTTATGACTACTGTAGATGCAGAGGTTCACAGGGATATGGAAAACAAACCACGCAAATTTCCGCACCAGATATTCAGAGGGTTCATCGAAGTACGGAGTGCCATAGTCTGCAAACAGATTACCGTACACGACAGAGCCCGGATTCTTGAAATACTTCAGCAGCACTGTCCTGCCGCCGATGAAACCGACATAGACCCTGCCATCAGATACGCCACAAGATAAAGCACCAGACTTGATAAAACAACGCGTTGTTTTATCACTTATTTAACAAAAACAACGCGTTGTTTTCTTCACAACTCTTAATTTTTGCTTTATCCTATATACATGAAGAGAATAATCATTTCACATCTGCATCAGTGGTATGTCTCAAATAACAGAAAACCGCTTATATTGCGGGGAGCCCGACAAACCGGAAAAACCTACTCGGTTCGTGATTTTTGCGCCCAATACAATATAACACTCATTGAATTAAATTTTGAACGCAACCCTGAATACGCCGATGCTTTTACCTCGAATAACCCTCAAACTATTATTCAGCAACTGGAATTACTTTTAAATATCGATATACCACTACAGCAAACCCTGTTATTTCTGGATGAAATTCAGGCAAAACCATTTGTCCTTTCAAAACTCCGCTGGTTTTATGAAGAATTACCTGAGATTGCCGTAATCAGCGCAGGGTCGCTTCTCGAATTTGCACTGGATGATTTCCAGAACTCTATGCCTGTAGGTCGGGTTTCCTATATGTATCTTCATCCCATGAGTTTTACTGAGTTTCTTTGGGCCATGAATGAAGAAAGGCTCGCAGACCATCTTGCTGATATAAATTCTTTTGAATCAATCAGTGATGCACTGCATGCCAGATATCTGGAACTATTCCGTCAATATTCCGTTATCGGTGGAATGCCAGCTGTAGTAAAACTATGGTCAGAAACCAATTCCATAAACAATTGCATAACACTACAAAAAGATATCATTACCTCATACTATGACGATTTCAATAAGTACCGGAATAACGTTTCTGTCGATTTACTTCAGAAATCATTCAGGTCGATAGTACATCAGATGGGAAATGGATTTAACTACAGCATTGTCGATCGTGATTTCAAACAACCTGTCATAAAAAAAGCAGTCGAAATGCTTGAGAAAGCCGGAATCTGCAAGCGGGTATTTCATTGTTCTGCTAATGGCATACCTCTTGATGCCGAGGCAAACTACAGGATTTTTAAGAATTTCTTTCTGGACTGTGGACTTGCGATGAATATTTTAGGATTATGTCCCCTTTCAATATCAGATTTGCAAAACATCTCATTTTCAAACAAAGGGGCAATTGCAGAACAAATGGTTCAACAGCTCCTTTTCAGTACCCATTGGAACGATAACGACACTATGCATTTCTGGCAGCAAACCGGTGCCGGAAATGGTGAAATCGATTTTGTTCTTCAAGATGGGGCCCGAGTACTGCCTGTTGAAGTAAAAAGCGGCACTTCAGGATCAATGAAGTCATTGCATTCATTTATGGAATCCAAACAACTGCACCTTGCTATCAGATTCGACTTGAACAAACCGTCAAGGCAGGAGATTAAGGTCAAGACAAATCAAGGAAAGCCGGTATCCTATACTCTTATCTCTCTCCCTGTGTATATGACGGAGTTTTATCAATCATATTGCAAATAAACCGATGTGTACTACTGCATGACACAATCGGCAGAAAAGTGTACACTGTGGCGTAACTCGCGTAAAATTTTTACCTCACAGGAAGGATTATGAACAGAATAGAAGTTGGACAGGAAATCACTGCAGAAGTTGTCATGGTTACCAACGACACCGTATTTATTGATCTGAGTTCAAAATCAGAAGGTGTTATTGATGCAGCTGAATTCGTAAACAAAGACGGTGAAATGACCGTAAAAGAAGGCGATAAAATCAAGGCTTTCTTTATTGGTGACAAACGTGGCGAAATGCGCTTTACTACCAAAATTGCCGGCGATAAAGCCGACACCAGCATGATTGAAAATGCGTACAAAAACAACATTCCGGTAGAAGGAAAAGTTGAAAAAGAAATCAAAGGCGGCTACGAAGTTCGTATCGGTGGCGCCCGCGCATTCTGCCCATTCAGCCAGATGGGTGGACGTACCAAAGATGAAACCGAAACCTACGTTGGTAAAGTACTGACATTCCGCATTATGGAATACAAGGAAAACGGACGCAACATTCTGGTTTCAAACCGTGCCATCATGCAGCAGGAACGCGAAAAGGCCATGGCCGATCTGGCAGCAAAACTGACTGTTGGTCAGATTGTTACCGGTACCGTAAAAAGCCTGCAGAGCTACGGAGCATTTGTTGACCTGAACGGTTTCCAGGCACTGCTGCCTATCTCAGAAGTAGCACTGAAACGGGTAAACGACATTTCTGAGTACCTGGAAGTTGGTCAGGAAGTTACCTGTCAGATTATCCGCACTGACTGGGAAAAAGAACGTGTTTCACTTTCTCTGAAAGCCCTGATTGCCGACCCATGGGATACCATTGAAGACCGCCACTCAATCGGTGACAAATTCACCGGAAAAGTAAGCCGCGTTGCAGACTTTGGTCTGTTTGTTACCGTAGAAGAAGGTATTGATGGTCTTGCTCACCAGAACACCCTTGATGTTGATGCAAATACCAACCTGCGCAAAGTATTCAAAGTTGGACAGGAACTGGCAGTAATCATCACCGGCATTGATGCAGAAAACAAACGCATCTCTCTGGCTCCTGCTGAAGCAAAGAAAGAAGAAGATGATGCATCTGATTTTCTCAACAATCAGAAAGACGATGGAGATACGTACAATCCATTTGCAGCACTGCTGAAAAAATAACAAGAGTTTGTCATCCTGAGCTCGACTCAGGATCTTATCTCACAAAAAAAACAGGACCCTTCGACAGGTCCTGTTTTTTTTTCTGGGTCCTTCGACAGGCTCAGGAACCCTGCGTCTTTGTCTCTCAGGATCCCTGTTTTTTTCTCTCAGGATCCCTGAGCCTGTCGAAGGGTCCGTTTCACCTTATCGCTGTGATATGAATTCAATATCGGCCAGGGTACGTGAAATACGCTGCATACTGATTGCCGTATCATTAATCGTTGCTGTCATGCCGGCAAAACTTTCAATACTGGCTGAAATCTGCCGCAACGTAATAACAATCTGGGCAAAACTGGCAGACTGCTGTCCCACAATTCCACTGATTTCATTAGACTGTTCAGCCGTAACATCTGCAAGACTTTTAATGCTGTTGAACTGTTCCTGCAGGCTACCGATAAGCTGCGATTCCTGAGTAATGGTTTCCGTTCCCAGATGTGACGTACTGATAAGGCGACCTGCCGACTGCTGAATATTTTCAATATATTCCTTAATTTCAGTAATACTGTTCATGGTACTACCGGCAAGGCGTCGAATCTCCGTAGCAACAATATGAAAACTCTGTCCCTGATCACCGGCAGAAACGGCTTCCAGCTCGGCGTTAAAGGCAATGATACGGGTCTGGTCGGCAATATCATTAATAATTGAAACAACCTGCCCGATATTTTCAACCTGCTTTTCCAGTTCCTGAATGCCGGCAATAATCTCACCGTTGGCAGCATCAATTTCCTTCATCTGATTGGTAATGTTATCAAGCACTTCAAAACTGTCAGTAACTGACTGATACGTATCTTCAGCGCCGGCAGAAACAGACTCAATGGTATTGGCAATATTCTGAGTCAGTGCAGAAGAATCTTCCATGGTAGAAAGAATTTCCTTTACCGAAGCACTCTGTTCCAGAGACGTAGACGACAGCTGTCCGGAAATAACCGAGAGCGAATCGGTGGTATGCAGAACCTTTTCTGCAACATCATCAGCAGTTGTCAGCAGTACATTAAACCGGGAAATAACGTTATTCAGCAGCCAGATATTGTACTGCATACGATTACTGATGGTTGTATCAATATATTGATCTGCCTTTCCGGTTTTGAGTGATGTGGTCAAAGATTCTGCCAGTGCCGTGTTATTCAGTTTGAGTGCCCGATAATATTTTTGAATCATGATGAAACAAAGAATCAGGTTGATGACTTCTACAAGGCATACTTTGGAAATCTGTTCAATGGCAGAAGGTATACGGCCATTCAATACCATATACCCTTCCAAAAGAACAATGCACAAAAGTGCCGTGGAATACACTACGGGAATAATCAGGAAGAAAACCATGCGTCCGTTCATTGATAATCCAAAGTGTTTCTTCTTTTCCACATATTCGTCATCAATGCCTTCTCTTACCAGCTTTTCAGCCATGGGAACACAAATACGTTCTGAATAGTCAAAAGCAAGCATACCAGCAAAGTAGGCACCGAATGTACAGGCAATAAAAGACATAAGGCAGGTTGAAAAACTTAGCCCCATCTGTGGGAAAATATAATAGCTTACGGTCAGAAGAACTGCACATACCAGAAAGTACAAACAGGTCTGAATACCTTTTTTTATGGGAAAGCTCATTATCGATTCAAAAAGCTGGGTCCGCTTCTTATAATCATCAATTCCTTCTGTTTGCCATGCAGTGATATTTACTGTCAGTTTTTTTGTAAGAATCCCGTTGGTAAGCGGAGAAAAAACGAACTCTGCAAATACTACAATACCTACAACAATAAGAGTTGCCCACGGCAGCTGTTCAATGCGCATACTGATGAATACTGCTTCAAACAGGAATACCAGCGTTGCCGAAAAAAGGT
Source organism: Treponemataceae bacterium (assembly GCA_045616125.1). GTDB lineage: Bacteria > Spirochaetota > Spirochaetia > Treponematales > Treponemataceae > Treponema_I. Next base: position 29,123 of record JAZLGC010000048.1, read on the forward strand.
TAGGAAAAACACCGGCTTTTATAATCCGTTTATCAAATGGCATAGTTTCTTTTTCGTTGGTCATGCCCGGTCTCCTCCCTCATTAATGATAGTAGCAAGATTATTTGCATTATTCTGCAGTTCAAACGCCGTATCCATAATGGTGTGGGTTGATGATGAAAAACTTTCAATACTGCGGCTTATCTGATGCAGCGTAAGAACAATCTGATTAAAGGCTTCCGTTTCCTGACTGATCCGGCTCTGAATTTCTGCAGAGCTTGATGCTGTTTTCCGTGCTGATACATCTATTGTGGACAGCGCTGATTCCAGAGAATGAACCAAAGAAATACCTTCCGTAATCTTTTGGGAACTTCTTTCCGTACTTTGTAAAAGACTGTCAGTAGCATCCTGAATATGATTGATCCGCTCCCGAATTTCCCTGGTACTGTCAACGGTACCATTGGCAAGACGACGGACTTCATTGGCAACGTTTTTGAAGTTTCGTCCTTTTTCATGCAGGTTCGTAGCTTCAAGTTCTGCGTTAAAGGCAATAATCTTGGTATTGTCAGCAATACTGTTAATGATGGAAATAATATCCCAGATGCTGGCAATCTTTTTGTTAACGTCTTCAATACCCTGCACCATATCCCTATTAGTCTGGGCAATGGCATTCATTTTTGTCAGATTATCCTGCAGCAGCTGTACTCCATCACGAACTGTCCGCGCCGTGTTCTCTGAAATCTGACTTACCTGCTGAATCTTTACATCAACTTCTTTTGTCAACTTGCCCGCTTCTTCCATGGTAGAAACAATTTCATTGGTCGCCGTTGACTGCTCAACAGCGGTAGATTCGGTTTCACTGGAGACCTTAACCAGTTCCATGGAAGACGAATCTATTTCCAGACCAGTGCTTACTGCTTTGTCCAGAACACGCTGCAAATAGCCAATCATTTCATTGGCAAGGAACTGGCTGTATGAAATTTCGTCATGCAGATCCGTATCAATAGGCACACTTTTACCTGCATTTTCCATCATAGATTCCAGCGATTCACTCATCTTTTTGTTGTTATTCTGAATCTGATGATTAAACAGCACTGTCAGAACGATGTAACAGAAAGTACACAGTCCTGCTACAGAAAGCATGCGCAGAACCTGCGTCTTTTCATCCGGCCATTGGGAACCGAAACGAATCGGCACATATCCCACAATAACGATATACACACAAAGAATGCCAATAAGAATAACCGGTGTTACAAGGAAGATGTAACTTTGTACTGCCACAGACCGACCGTAGATTTTCTTTTCATATACCTGATCCAGGTCAATTCCCTTGCGGGCTATGGTAAACAGGTCATTGGAAACCATGATTCGGGTATACATGAAAGCGATACAGGCCGCCATAAAAGCCCCGAAAATGGTTGAAAGAAATGAAAGAACAGCCACATTGGTATTCAGATGTAAACCAATAAGATACAGCAGGAAAAAGAGAATAGCCCCAACAAAGAAGAATGAAAATACCACCAGGGAATACAGAAACGGTACACCGGATATATCTTCAAATAGCGAAGTCCGCTCCTGCACCGTTGTATCTCTGTTGTAAAAATCCTGCAGGCGGCGGGAACGGGAACTGAAAATCAGATGGATGATCAGCGGAGAAAAAACGAATTCCAGAATAAGAACCATGGGGCCAATAAATACCAGAGTCCGTTGCCATATATACGATCTGACCTGAGATGCCATTACAGAAAAAGAAAATATTACCACTGCCGATATCAAGTTTGGTACAAGACTCCACAGATTAATCCTGGTTTCCAGGGGAAGCCTCTTTTTTTTCTTTGTTTCCATTTTTATTCCTCTGCTTCAAGAAAGGATCCTGCCTTGCGGGCAAGTTCCAATTCAATGTGGATAGTTTCATAGTAGTTTGTCAGATACTCGCGGCATTTTTCCAACTGTTTCTGCAGCGAAAGCATCCGGGAAGTAAAGTCTTCCGATATTGTCCGTACGGAATCAGATAAGTCAGCACTATCACCGGCACTGGTTCCCATCAATCGCAGCGTTGAAGAAAGATTTGATGCTATTTTTGCACCATCTTCAATAAATCTGGTACTCTCACGCCCCTGCTCTAAAAGAACAGTACTTGCTTCCTGAATTTTCCGGATATCAGACCGGATTTTGCCGGTAAGTTCAAGAACCTGGTCAGTAAGATTTCTGATTGCATAGGCAACGTTCTTGAACTTATCGCGGTTCTGATGAATTTTTTCAGCTTCAAGTTCAGCATTAAAGGCAATAATCGTAGTCTGATCAGCAATACTGTCAATCAAGTCTACAATTTCCCAGATGCCACTGATTTTATTACTTAACGAAAGAATTCCGGCTGTTGTTGTTTTATTTGCAGCGGCAATTTCCTGCATTTTCTGAATATTCTGCTGCAATGCCTTCTGACTTTCACCAACCGTTTCTCCGGTTTTTCGTGCCACGGTACGCGCTTCCGTAATACGTACGGTAATAGCGTTGTTCTCATCTGCAACTTTTTCAAGCAATTCCCGTTCCCGGTCAATGGCTTTAATACCTTCTTCCAAAATTTTTTCTATCTTTGGGTACAGATTGTTCATGCTCTGCTGCTTTGCCATAAGCTGCTGCATCTTTTGCGCCATTCGTTTGCGGTCTTCTGCGGTATTCAGGTGGATAACATTCACCAGATGAGCGGTATATGCAATCTCACTGGAAGAATCTGTTTCAACCTGACTGTATTCTTCACCCCTGAGAACCTGCTCTACTACCGTTTCAATTTTGTGCCCGGTATTCTTTACATATCGGAAAAAAGTAATGGTATCTACCGTTACCATCAGAACCGACATACAAGAAAGGCAGGCAAAACGAACCGGCAGATTGAAGTCTTGTATCAGCTGGTCCTCACAAATCAGAAGCAGCATCAATATGAATGTCAGTGTTACCGGAATAAGCACCTGGAAAAAATAATGGGTATTAAGAGGAACACCCAGAAATTTTCTTTTGCTGTACGTTACGATTTTCTTTCGCATATCTTCACCATGAAGAACAATTAATTCATCAAGGGCACTGGTAGTAACGCGGGTACACTCCAGATATGCTGAGGCAGCACTGATAACAGACATAATCAGCCATGCTGAAAACGGGATATACAGTTCATGCCCGGTAAGTCCAAATCCAAATGCCATCACAGCGGAACAGATTATTGCTGCAAGGCTACATAAAAGAAGCGTTTCTACAGCCTTTTGCAAAGGCAGATGAAGGTGCTGCTGAATAAGTCGGTCTAAAGACTCATCTGCAGTATAAAACTGTCTGCTTATCTGGCTGTTGGTAAGTCGTCCAAGGCCGTACAGAACAGCAAGAAAAACAGATACTATTACAGCCCCCAGAATAAAAGCCTGCACCATAGTAACTTTGATAAAACAGCAGACAATACCTGTACCGGAAAGGCTTCCTATTGCAGCTTTACCTGTAACACGGTAATACAGCGCTTTTTTCAGGTTTTCTGGATTAAGCAACGCGTCAGTACGGGTATCAGTCATGAATTTCCTCCTGAACGAGCATCTGTGACAAGGCGACTGCAGAACCAACGGAATCCATCATCTGCAGGAACTGGTTACAGCAGGAAGAATACAGACTGTATGCTGTAACCAGATCTTTCTCCAACTCAAGTTCCTGCTGTATATATCCGCTAACCGCCTCATAACTTTCATCAGTTATCTTTCCGGAAAGAATCAGGGCTTCAAAACTGTTTTCTACAGAGCCGAACAGATTGCTTTCTTCACGGATTTTTTCGGTACCACCTTCACTGGTAATAATCAGGTTATCTGTTGAGTGCTGAATATCGGTTATGCGATTCCTGATTTCACGGGTTGATTCTGTAATGGAAGATGCCAGCCGGCGGATTTCAGCGGCAATGATATGGAAGTTCTCTGCATTTTCTCCGGTGGCAGTAGATTCAATTTCTGTATTAAAGGCAATGGTTCTGTTTTTTTCAGCAATATCATCAATAATGCTGATATACCGCCAGACAGAATCTATCTGGTCACTCACTTTTTTTATACCGGTTATGGTTTCAATATTTGCCTGAGAAATGGATTCCAGCTGCGTTGTATTGTCCGCCATAAGCATACGGCCTGTGTCAATGAAGCTTAAAATACGGTTTCCCAAAGCATCCGTATTAATCTGCTGCTGCTGCAGTTCTGCAAAAGAATCCTGCACCTGCTGCTGCAGTTGGGTCATTTTCTGGAATGTGGCACTGTTTGCGGTATGCAGTGCCATGGTTTTCTGATGTGCATTGGCAAGACTATCAAGAGTGTCCGATAGAATTCTGATTTTTCCGCGGACAAAAACCCGTCGCTGCTGCAGGGTGATCATCAGCTGATTAATGCACCAGAAGGTGTAAGAAAGTTCAGTACCCAAATCCACCGGCAGCTGCAATACAGAATCAACATTACCGGATGCTACTGTTTCCAGAATATCGTTTACTTCAACAACTTCTTCAACCGTATGCGTTTTGAACGAGTTTGCAACTATAACACATTCCAGCAGTGACACCGCTGCAAGTACTGCAGCATTGAATATATACAGACTTGATGAATTATCCCGGGGATAATCGAGATAGCAGTACAGTCCAAGAATTGCAAGGGAACAGGAAACAGGCAGAATAACGTGATAGAACAGTCGCAGGTTAAGACGCATACCAAGAACCGGATGTTTCCGAACCATCTCTGGATCAATTCCCATAACCATCAGCTGCTGGGTTTCTTCAGTACACACTGCTTCTGCACGGGTATATACCATAAGAGAAGAAAAGAAGCTGGCAAAAAAGTATGGAACAAGGATGCATACTGCCCGGATAACTGCCATCTGAAGCAGTTCTACAAAACAGATTGAAAGAACAATGGCAAAGACCATCATCCAGAAAACCATGACATAACACAACTTAATGGGTAAACTCATGATTTTTCCGGCAAGTTTCGTCCGTTCCAGATCTGTCATTTCCTCTTTCTGTTCAAGATTCCGGGTTATTCCGCCGGTTAAAAGGGTATATGAATAGGGCAAACAGACATAACTTACCAACGCATAAGTAAGAAAACTGATACCCAGCGTCAGCAGCAATGTAACAAAGGTTGTAGTAATGGAACCGTGCTGCACAAAGAGAAAGGTATATATTAAAAACAACGCTAGAGCTGCCAGAGACGGTTTATGACAAGCTTCTGTTATCTGGCGTGAAAATGATTTTTCATGTGTCAATGTATAAGCCATGAAACTTCCTTTATTTCGTTACCAATGCAATGGAACCATCCCAGTCATCGGGAGGATTTTCAATGAATTCTTCACACCGGCCCAGCATCAGCATCGTTGCTTTGTCAGCAGGATTATAATCGTGAGCCTTAAAAAAATATTGTTCGGCAGTAGTAAAATTGCCCATGGTGTACTGGTGCATGCCCTTTGCATAATTTTCAAGCCAGGCAGATTCTTCCGGCATGGACTGTTCAGTAATTGCCAGAGCATAAATAGGAACGGCCACCGACTTACCTTTTACACGAACATTGTCCAGATGACGGTATACCTGACCATCACGCAGATCAGCACGCACCGATTCTGTAATAATGACCGGCTCGCCGTATAACTTTGTCAGGCCTTCAACACGAGATGAAATATTTACACTATCACCAATTACCGTATATTCACGTTTATCATCACTACCGATGGAACCGACAATAGCTTCTCCGTAATGAATGCCGGTACCGATAGAAAAGTTCAAACCATCCGGCAGCGTAAGGGAAATGGGAATATCTTTTACCGCCTGATGCATCTCAATGGCAGCGTTGGCAGCCCGGTTTGCGTTATCAGGATAACTTTCCGGTGCGCCAAACAGAGCCATAATACAGTCGCCCATGAATTTATCAATGATGCCGCCGTGTTTTTTTATGATGCGGCCCATGGTGGCAAAGAATGTGTTAAGAAAGGCTACAACAGCTTCCGGCGCGTTCAGCTCACTGATACTGGTAAAGTTCCGGATATCAGTCATCATAACGGCAACTTTCCGCTTTTCACCAACAGACTGCTTGGTTTCAGCGCCACCGGCAATTACTTCTTCAATAATGGAATCAGGAACAAAACGGCTGAATGCCCTGCGCATATTTGATTCTGCCAGCTGGGCTTTATGATATGACAACTCCTGGGCAATAAGTTTTTCGTACACCGTAATCAACGTAGCCAACCGCTGAGTATTACGGATACGGAACACATTTTCTGAAAAACTGCCCAAATGAACGCTGAAAACAAGATTCTCTGAAGGCTTTGTAGGGAATCCTTCGTAACACTTTATGGTATCAAACTGACCGGAGGTATAGAACACCGACTGCTCTACCCGTGACTGCTCCCAGTTGAATTTTGAGATTCCCAGAGCACGGGATTCAGCATCGGTGCGGCACACCTGCATAAAGTCGAGGAATTCTTCGTCAGAAAGACGTGATGACCTCTGGTAATACTGGGTAAGGTTCATGTCATACACGATGATTCCCAGAACGTCATAGGGAATAATACCCCGGATATCCTGGCTCATGCGCGAAACCAAATCTTCTATGCTGAACGAGCCTGTGGCAGACCAGGCATTCTGAACCAGAAGCAGATTGAACAGGTCATGATCCATGGCACTGATGGAATCTTTCAAGAGCTGCGGCAGCGACTGGTTTTCAGGAACGGATACCGGTTCCGAAGAAGTCTGTTCAGCGGATACGGCCACGTCTGAAACCAAATCGTTTACCATATCAACAAGTGACTGGATATTGCCGAATTCCGGTACAAAAAATCCGTCAGCTTCGTTATTTTCTGCCCAATACTGGGTAATTGACGATTCTTCCATGTTGCACAGAATAACCTGTGTATTTGCCGTTGCCGGAGTTTTTTTAATGAGACGGCACAAGGTATACCCGGTAATGTCCGACAGATCGGCACTGAGAACTGCTGCCGCCGGCTGAAGCTGATGAACCATGGTTAGGGCATCAAAACCTGACGAAACAGAATGAACAGTGTATCCGGCTGCACTGAGAGCCTGGGAACAAATGGTGTTCAGGGTAGGAGAATCAATGGCTACCACACAGTATTTATCAGTCACCTAGCAGCTCCTTTGCAGCCTGCAGCAGATTACCGCGCTGGAATTCAGATTTAACGATGAACGCCTGTGCGCCGCCGGAAATGAATTTTTCCTTGGTTTCAGGGTCGTACACGCCGGAAACAACGATAACCGGGGTTTCAGCGTATTCTTCAAGGCGGCGTACGTTACTCAGGAACACCAGACCGTCCATACGGGGCATCTTAATATCAGTAACGATGCAGTCAATTTTCTTTACTTTCAGCAGTTCAAGGGCAATAATTCCGTCTTCTGCAGTTTCTACCCGGTAGCCGGCAGTTTCAAAAATAGACTGTTCAATCTGGCGAGTTGTAGCTGAGTCATCAACAATAAGCACAGAATAGGTTTTCCGGGTATTCTTGCTCTGATACTTCTTCAAGTCATACGACAAAAGCCCCTTCAGGCGGCGGATAATGTCCGGAATATTGAGAATCGGTATGATGGCATAGTTTTCGTCATATACAACACCCTGCAAAGCCTGCAGTCCGCCAAGAATCGGCGGCAGCGGATTAACGACAACGTTTTCATACTGACTGATGGAATCAACGATAATGGCAATCTGGGTTTCAAGATATTCAACAACAATCAGTGATGTTGCATGTTCGTTTTTTGCCGTTCCCGTTATGGATGACAGATAATATACAGGAATCAGCTCATTATGCAGATGCACATAACTCTGCCCCTGCATCATGGTAAAGCCGGCAGGATCACAGTCCAGAACTTCCACTATATAGTGGGAAGGAATCATCAGTTTCAGGTTGCCGGTGTACACGAACAAGCCCTGCTGTGTAGCAAGTGACAGAGGAATTGTCAGCTCAAAACTGGTTCCCTGCCCCGCACTGGTTTTAACATGAATCTGTCCCTTAATAGACTCCATGGCAGTACGGACAACATCAAGACCTACACCACGCCCGCTTAAGGCGCCAGGTTTATCAGTAGTGGAAAAACCTGACATGAACAGGTACTGCTGAAGCTCTTTTTCTGTAAGAGTAGCAATGGTAGCCTTCTGTTCTGGAAACAGGGATTCTGCCTTCTTTCTGATTTTTTCATACTGAATACCACGGCCATCATCACTGACAGTAAGTACAATGTGGCTTGCAACCTGCTGACTTGTTACACTGATTTTTCCATTTGGTGATTTTCCGGCTGCAACACGTTCTTCCACCGTTTCAATACCGTGGTCAATGCTGTTACGAACCAGATGCAGCAGGATTTCCTTCAGTTTTTCAAGGATTGCCTTATCAAGCATGAAGCTGGTAGCAGGAATGTCAAAATCTATGTTTTTTGAAAGACGGATAGCATCCTGCTCAATTTCCTGCCGAAGCGGAGTAAGAACCATGGAAAGCGGCAGCATACGCAGGTCAAGCAGTTCATGCTGGGTATCAAATATGGCATTTTCTGTCAGAAGCAGGTCTTCTTTCAACTGTTTTGGCAGTTCCCGGATAGATCCACTGTTCTGGGCGACCAGTTTCCGTTCAAATTCTTCCAGCTGGTTCTTGAACCTGAACTGATTGATAATCAGGTTATCAAAAGAACGGATGATGTCATTGATGCGGCTGATATCAATGCGGATGGACGTAATATTCTCAAGACTGTCATCATTTTCGTCTGTATCTTCAATATGTTCCTGTATTGTTTCCAGCTCATCTACCGAAAAGAACATACCGGAAGCAGCCTTTTCCAGTACTTTGGTAACGGTACTGCAGTCAATGGCATCAGTTCCCGATGTCTTAATCTGTTTAATGGCCCGTTTAATTTCCTCAGCGGTTGCATACGAGAGGGTAACAATGCGGTCACTTAAGTCAAACTGCTTTTCCCGGATTCCCTTAAAGACATCTTCAAGTCCATGAGAAAGTTTTTCAATAACCGTAAAGCCCAGCATGCGGGCTGTGCCCTTGATAGTATGCAACTCACGAAGAATCAGCGCCTGAATGTCCAGATTTTTCGGATCCTTTTTCAGGTCAATGACACCGTTGTTCAGCGTTTCAAGGTGCTCTGCCGTTTCTTCTATAAAGCTGTCAGTAAAGGCTGCAGACGAAAATTCCATATCATTTCCTCAAAAGACTGTTACACAGATTCAGAAAATATGCCGGACTGAAGTTTTCCAGCAGGAATGCGTACTGGGTGCTCTCAAACAATTCCGGATTTTTCAGCAGATTCACACATCGCTGCAGGGCATCTTCTGCACCCTTAGCGTTCTGCATACGCTGACAGGTCATTCCAAGCTGAAACTGGGCCGGCCAGAAGCGGGGATTCGCCACAGCGGAGCGGAAAAAGGAGTCATGGGCATCCTGCAGACTGTTTTCTGAAAGAGCTATCATGCCCAGGTAATAGTGCCGGAATTCCAGCTGGGTCGCTTTAAAACGGAATGCTGTTACTGCAGTTCTGGCTTCCTGAAACTGGCGGTCTTTAATATGCTGCTGTACATCAACCCATAATTCTTCAACAGACTGAACAGTGGATGAATCAGAAATTGTTTCAAGCCGTTTTTTAGCTGCAACAATTCCTGCAGGCAGCTCTTCCAGTTCTGCCACCTGATTGTCCGGCTGAATTCTGACTGCAGTACTCTGTTCCATACTGCGCCGTCTGGTAGCAGCAAGGCTCCTTTTTTGTGCCGGGTCTACTTTCCGCATGAAATACACCGACTGAAAATGATCTTTCATCAGTGGCAGGGAATCAGGACATTCGATACTGGCAATTTCATTGATTGAAAGAAACAACAGTCCGCCAGGTTTCAGTGCACGGCTTACCTTCTGCAATACCTGCAGCTGATTCTGAGAACTGAAATAAATGAATACGTTCCTCAGGAAAATCACGTCAACACTTTCATCAGCCACCGGTAATACGGTATCGGTAATCAGGTTATAGGTAACAGCAGTAATGTGAGACTTGATTTCGTCTGATACTATCAGTTTTTTTTCTTCGCCATCAGTAAACGCACCCAATTCCTGCAGCAGATGCATATAGTGATTTTCGTTCCGCCGGAAACTGTGGTTTCCATACTCGCCTTTACGCAACACAGCCAAAGCATTCCGGTCAATATCAGAAGCCGTTACCTGCACCGTAACGCCGCATTTTTTCCCCAGTGCATACAACGAAAGCGCCTCTTCACCGGTAGAACTGGCGGCACTCCAGATATGCATGGAACCGCCGGCATATAACGGAAATACCATGTCTTCCAGATAACTGAAATGAATTTCTTCACGGAAAAAATAGGTTTCGTTTATGGCAGCTTCGTCAATAAGGGCAGACCGTTCCATCTCATCGCGCTGTACCAGAGCAAGATATTGCTCTTCTGTGTACTTGAACTGATCAAGGTTTGACTGAATCCAGTTGTCCAGATACACCTTGTGGGAAGGATTAACCCGAATGCCTGTAGCTTCTTCAATATACGAGTAAATTGATTCAAAAGTTGTATCTGACATAGCTTACCGTATCCATCCCGCAAGCTGCGAAATACGTGGTGCAATTCCTTCAAGGGGTAGTACTGCAGACGCAGCATGTATATCGATGGCTGCCTTAGGCATACCGAATACTACACAGGTAGCTTCATTCTGACAGATGGTAACAGCTCCCTGCTTTTTCAGGGCTTCCATACCGGCAGCTCCATCGCGGCCCATTCCGGTAAGCAGCGCTGCAATACAACGCTGTCCGGCAACCCGTGCTGCACTGAAGAACATCTCATCAACAGCAGGCCGCAGAAAGTGCACTGGTGGAGTCTGGGCAAGACGCAGAATATACCGGTTATTACTATGCTCAACAAGAAGATGATATTCAGCAGGTGCCACATACACGTGGCCGGCTTCTGCTGTTTCACCATCTTTTGCAAGGGTAACATTACACCCTGTTGAATGCTTGAGCCAGGCCGTAAACTGCTGGTCAAAAAGTGTATCGATATGTTGGGTAACAAGCACGGGTAGAGGAAAATCCGGGCCTAACTGACGCACTACCTGCTGAACTGCTTCCGGTCCGCCGGTACTGGCACCAATCAATACCAGACTGTACGGGGCTTCTGTTTCTGTATCAGAATCATAGGTTACCGTAATGCTGCCGGTACGTTTTGCATCATAGGGAACAGAAAGCCCCTGCAACGCATCCCGCAGCATAAAATAGTTATGTTTCTTGCTGACAGCATCTGAAAGAGTATCGCAGAACTGCGTCAGTTGTTCGCTTGTCATGCTTACAAGACTTGGTTTTTCTACAAATTCAAGCACACCCTGCTTACGGCAGGCATCTTTTACAGAAGAATCCTGCTCCGTAGAAAACATGACTACGGCAGGCGGTGTGCTGCTCCGTGAAAAGATTTCTTTTGTAGCCATAAGCCCATCCATAACAGGCATGTGGTAATCCATGACAATAAGGTCAGGTTCGTTTTCCAGCGCTTTCTGCACTGCCTTTTCGCCGTTTTCGGCCATGCAGACTACCTGAAACCGAGGATCATCTCCCATAACCTGTTTTAACATGGCCCGCACAACAGCAGAATCGTCAACAATCATGGTGCGTATCATGAAAAATACTCTCCTTTTTCGGCAGCAATCTGCAAGAAGCGGTAATCAACTAGGTACTGCACCCGGCCTCGGGTAAAATGTATCCCTATCAATCCCCGGTTACGAAGCGCTTCCCCCAACTCGCCTGACAGAACCCGGCAATCAGTCAGAGAAAGCTGCTCCAGATGAGGAATAACCTTTGTGTTATACAGGGTGCCATTACATGTGATGGTTGATCCATTGCCTGTCCAGCTGCTGCTTTCTACCATGGACTGGGGCAAAAGCAAATCATAGGAAGGAAAGGTCAGGCACACAAACCACTGAGTCTTATTCAATGTCTGACCGTACCTTATCAATAAGCGCTTTTGTTTTTAAAACCGGAGCTGTTACATCATCAAAGCTGATGGTTCCGGAAAACATCTGAGTACCTGCATCGGCAGAATCAGAAAAACTGTGGAATGACACACTGCTTTCATGATGGAATTCCTGAATATCAGCTACCTGCAGTGCCAGATTGTTTTTATTCTTCAAAATGAGAAACAGCCGTTCTCCTGTTGTTTCTTCCCCTGCAAGCTGCGAAAAATCTACTACTGCATACGGCGTTCCATAGCTGTTAAGAACGCCTCGGATATACGATGGAACAAAAGGTAGCGGGAACAGTTCTGCATTCCGGACAATTTCTTTTACATCGGCAGAATCAATGGCGTAATTTTCAGAACCAGTTCTAAATACCAGCCAGGTAGATCCGGAGGTTTTATCGGTTTCCTGAGTCTCAGAATTCTGATTCTGACTGGCAACAATATCGTTATACAGAGCGTCACTCATAGCATATACAGTATACCGTAAGTGCACGATTTTTTCAGTTTACTGGTGCTTTTTTTATCGTTTCTTTTTCTTGCCGGAACCAGTAAATTCAACAGGTTTTGCATCCCAGACAACGGCTACGCTGCGTTCCTTTACATTGGGAATTCTGAGGAAACTGGGACAGTCTGAACGATGAATGATAAGACCTCGTCCACGGGATACATATCCCACAATGGAATCTCCGTAAATGGGGTAACAACAGCGGGCACTGTGTACCATAAAGTTGGCAGTGTCCCCTACTCTGATCCGTAACGGTTCACTCTGACTGGCCGTTTTCCGCTGTTCTTCCTGCGACAGAGCCTGCTCAGCATCAACCTGATTCGCAGAACTGCCGGTTGAGCTGTTCTGGGCACTGTGGGTACCGGTTCCACTGCTGGCAGGAGTCGGTGTCTGCCCCGCAAAACTGGAATTGGCATCAGCATTTGCCAAAAGATATGCCTTGATTTTGCTGCGGGCTTTGCTGGTTTTTACGTACTGCAGCTGGTTTTCTGTAGGATGCGCCTGCGGATTTGTCAGAATATCAATAATCTGGGTGTTCTTCAGCGGACTGCTCAAGGGAATGATATGTCCGTCTGCTTTGGCACCAACAATGGTTTCGCCGATATGGGTATGAATGCTGTAGGCAAAGTCTACGGCAGTACTACCAACCGGCAGTTCCCGTACGTCTCCTTTTGGCGTAAAGACAAAAATGCTGTCACCCAAAAGCTCATCACGGATCTCGCGGAACAACTCATCATCATTGCCCCCGTCTTTCCTGAGCGCCTTCAACTGATTGATGATGCTCAGGTTATCAATGCTTACGGCATCGTGGTTGGTGCCCTTTTTGTACAGCCAGTGCGACGCAACACCGTGTTCAGCCAGATGATGCATGTCGTGGGTACGGATCTGAATTTCAAGGGGCTTCCCATCACACATGACGGTAGTATGAAGACTCTGGTAACCGTTGGCCTTAGGCATGGCAATGTAGTCCTTGAAGCGGCCATCCAGTGGCAGCCACAGACGGTGCACCAGACCAATAAGGGTGTAACACTGGTTTACGTCATCACAGAGAATGCGGAGTGCCAAAAGGTCATAAATTTCATCAGCAGCCTTACCCCGTTTCTTCATCTTCTGATAAATCGAGTAAAAATGTTTGGCGCGACTTGAAATTTCTATATCGATGTTCTGTTTTGCAGCAGCTTTCAGTATGGCATTCTGTGCATTGGTCAGATAGACTGCCCGTTCATCCTTTTTCAAGGAAACCATCTGCTTTATCTGCAGGTATGCATCCGGGTTGGTATATTTCAGACTTAAATCTTCAAGTTCATCCTTTAAGCCCGACATACCAAGACGGTTTGCAAGAGGAGCCCATACATCAAGGGTTTCCTGGGCAATATACTTCTGATTTTCTTCAGTTTCATGCTTTAAGAACCGGAGACGGTCCAGCCGGTCTGCCAGTTTTACCAGAATAACGCGGATATCGTCAGTCATGGCAAAAAGCATTTTCCGGAACGAGTCAGCCTGCTGCAAAGTCTTGTTCTGGAACTTCAGGGTACCGATGCGGCTGGTGCGGCTGATGATATTGGCCACACTTTTACCGAATTTCTTTTCTACGTCATCAAGGGTAACGGATTCAAATACCAGAACATTGTGAAGAAGGGCAGAAACAACAGATTCTGCATCCATTTTATTGTGGGCAATAATAGCCGCAGTGCGCAGGGGATGATCAGTATACCGTTCTCCGTTGGGGCGGGTTTCTGGAATACCCTTTTCGCAAAGTTCGTTCAGCCAGTTCCAGGCATCGCGGATCAGTTTTTCATCAGCTGCCGAACTGCCACCGGCTGCCGTATACGCAGGATACTCGGCAAAAAACTCTTCCAGCTCGTGCAGGTCATCATCTTTATGTTTCATTGCGCTCCCCTTTTTTCAGTTTTGCTCTCATCCGGCCGGTTAAACGCCATCAGAATGGTACTTGCAAGAAGCAGCAGGCACGATACCCAGATAGCCCTGATGCCGGTAGCAAGCGTCAGCAGTCCGCCAAAGCCGGCACCTGCTGCAAATATCATAATAATGCCAAAATAGTTAATTGCGGAATCAAGTTGCGCTTTATTATGCGTTCTTAAAAATTTAGACAGCTGGGCTGTTCCGGATCTCAGGTTTCCAATACACATGGTGCTGGCAAAACCGTTGCCGTTCACTGTTCTGAAACTTTGTACCTGCATGGCACAGGAAAAAGAAACAAGTGCATTGGCAATGCTGTTGCAGGATACGGGTAATAGACCGACCACAAACAGAATCAGAATCTCTCCCAGCAGTATCCCCTGCCGCCAGTGCAGTTTTTCAGACTGCTTATACCGGTATTCCATGCATTCTGCCAGAAAAACACCTGCAGCAAAGGCCAGCACCGGAATAAGATATCCACATGCCATCCGGACATTACCGGACATAAGGTGCTGGCTCAACAGAACGATGTTACCGGTCTGTGCATTGGCAAAAACGTGGTCGCGGATATTATAGGTATACGCATCCTGCAAACCGCCGGAAAGAGCAAGTAAAGCACTGTTCAAAAAAGATTCAGAAACCTGTTTTTTCATTACTTACGTTATACCACGCAAAACAGTATGTGACAAAGGCTGTATCCGGGCGTACAATGAATCATTATGAATAACGACCAACTCAGTATTTTATATCCCCATTACGATGAATCCCAGTTCAAAACTCTGTCTCCTGTTACCTGCCATGACCTGGCTCTTGATACCATCAGTCAGGCATTGAGTCCTGACGCCAAAGAACAACAGCTGATTCTTATGGTGCTGTCAAAGATGACTGCAAATCCGGAAACTGCTGCGTTCCGTGCCGATGTTTTTGAAGATATTCTCCGGCTGCCGGGTCTTCGCAAAGAAATTATGGAACTGCTGGATAAAGTAAAGTTTCTGCAGGATTTTTCCAGCTTGAAAAAAGATTTTGACACCCAGGCCGATATGTGGGATCTGCTGCACCGGCTGGAAGAAATACATGATTACATTACCTGTGTTGAATCGATTCAGGCGTGTCTTGGGAAATACGACATACAGTCGGAAGGTCTGAAGAATCTGCTGAAGTCAGTAAAAGAGATTTACGAAGAAGCAAGTTTCTCTGAGCTGAAAACAGATATTCGCGAGCTGAAGGCAAATACCGGCAATCTGCAGAGTATTACTGTGGGCATTAACCTGAATGAACGTTTTGAAGCAGTGCAGGTTGGCCTTGTCAGCGTAAACAGCAAACCTTTCCGGCATTCAAATATCGTCAGTCATTTTTCTCAGGCACTGAGTACCAAAGAGGGATTGAGAGAAACAGAGGAATGGAACGGCGATATGCACTTTGAACCGGCTTCAGTAAACGATGGCGGTATCAGCGGACGCATTGAAAAAGCAGCATCAATGACACTGATGTCACGGAATCCCATTGCATCTGGATTTCTCAGACAGAGCGTTGCAAGCAGTATGGTGAACATGCCGGAGGGAGATTATTCTCAGGGAGCTTCACGATTGATGGATAAGGCAGTAAGCCAGATGCTTCACCTTATGGTAAAGCGGCTTCGTGATGTGCTGAGTAAATATGTGTCTTTAAGCATTTACAGCATTACGGATCTGATTCCTGAGTTCATGTATTACATCCGTTATGCTGAATTTGTAGAAAAACTGACTGTCCAGGGCTATCGGTTCTGTAAGCCGACGGTTATGGACTCTTTGCCAGGATCAGTGGCCCTGCCCGGTAACCAAGGATCCCTGATGAAAGCACGGGATATCTGGAACCTGAAACTTGCGGCTGCTGGCGGCGTTTCTTCTGCATCAGAAATTGTCCCCAACGACCTTGATTTTGATTACGACCATCTGGTGTACATTCTGACTGGTGCCAACCGAGGTGGCAAAACAACCATTACCCAGGCAGTAGGAATTGCCTATGTGCTGGCACAGGGCGGACTGTATGTTCCCGGTTCTGCCTTTGAGTACCAGCCTCTTGATGCCGTGTACACCCACTTTCCTGCAGATGAAGATAAAACCATGGATCTGGGCCGGTTGGGTGAAGAATGTGCCCGATTCAAAGAAATGTATACAGCCGCTACTGAGCACAGCCTGCTGCTGCTTAACGAAACCTTTTCTACCACCAGTTTTGAAGAAGGGTACTTTATTGCTACCGATGCAGTTAAGGCAATTCTTGCAAAAGGTGTACGTACCATTTACAACACCCACATGCACAAACTGGGCTACGATGTAGAAGACCTGAACGCCGGACCCTTCGACAGGCTCAGAGATCCTAACATTCCAGCTCGTGACGCAGGATCCCTGACAAGCGACGCAGGATCCCTGAGCGCAGTCGAAGGGGCCGCAGTTTCTATCGGCGAAGGATCCCCAAACTTGTCGAATGGTCCGCAGTTACGTGGCAGGGCGGCATCCCTTATTGTGAAGTCTGACGGGGGTAACCGTTCATTTAAAGTTGCATTGGCTCAGCCGGAAGGCATGTCCTATGCCGGTGACATTGCAAAAAAATACGGTGTTACCCTGGAAATGCTGCTTCAGTAAGCCGAAGCATGCCGGCAAGATCTTTGTGGATACGCACATGGGTAAAACCTGCAGATTCTGCAAGTCTTGCAGCTTCTTCTGCATTGTACTCGCCGGTTTCCAGCAGCATGACGCTGCCGGGAGCCATGTATTGCGGCGCCTGTTCCAGAATGGTGCGGACCAGATTCAAGCCGTCAGTACCACCATCCAAAGCAAGACGTGGTTCACTGCGGCCATCAGTTAAAAGGTCTGAAGTTACTTCAGTGGGCACATAGGGCGGATTAGTCAATAGGACATGGCAACGCAGGCTCCCTGATTCGCAGCGCAGGATCCCTGAGGCTGTCGAAGGCTCCGCAGGAAGTGCACTCCATAGGTTTCCCTGGCAGAACTTCAAGCAACCGGCTATTTCTTCCGGCAACAGTCGCCGGGCGTTTCCCCGGGCCACATCCAGTGCTTCTAAGGAAATGTCAGTTGCAAACATCATAAGGCGATTACAAAGAACTGCGGCACCCAACCGCTGGTACAGTTGCAGCAGTACACTGATGGCAATGCAGCCGCTCCCCGTACACATATCAACAACGGTCAGACTCTCCTCTTTGTCATCCCGAACTCGATTCGGGATCTCTGCAATCTTCCCACAAATCAACTCTACCGCACGCTCCACCAGAATTTCCGTATCCGGTTTCGGAATAAGAACTGCAGGCGTTACATAAAATGAGTAGCCGTAAAACTCTTTTTCCTGAATCAGATACGCAATGGGAAAACCGGTAAGACGGCGCTGGAATAACTGATTCAACTGCTCCAGCTGTTCTGCTGCAAGCAATGCATCATCATGGGCAAAAAGCCAGCTGCGGTCTTTATGCAGTACAAACTGCAAAAGACAATCAGTATCCAGTTCCGGAGTAGCGCGTACTGCCTCATTTGAACAGGACCGCAGCAACATACGGCCCGCAAGACGCACTTCCCTGATTGAATGATTTCCATTGTCCTGTACCAGACATACCGATTTCTGAGTGTTCATGCAGCCAAGTATAACAGAATTAGACGCTGTTATGTTTCAATGATATACTTATGAAGATATTTTTTTGGAGATACATCGGAGATACAAATGAAACGATTTATTGCATTCCTTATGTGCACTGTCATGGCCACAATCTGTTTTGCACAGAGTGCCGAACTGAAAGAAGAGATTAAGCACTATGTTTTATATTGTTCAGTTCCTATTCCCGGCACTGACTATGCAATGCTCACTACAGAAGTAACCCAGGAACTGTACAGTAAAGTAATGGGATACAACATCAGCAAATACCAGAACGATGAACTGCCTGTAACAAACGTAAGTTTTTATGACGCCATTGTGTTCTGCAACACTCTGAGCACTATTTTCGACCTTACCCCGGTATACAGCGTCAAAAAGACTACCAATGTTGCTTCATGGAAATATACACCGGGAAAAATGGCAGCAATCAGTGATCCGATTAAAGTAGACGAAAAAGCCAACGGGTTCAGATTACCAACCGCCGCTGAATGGGAGTACTGCGCTGCTGCCGGAGACTCATTCAAATACAGCGGAAGCGACAATGCCGATGAAGTTGCCTGGCACACCAACAACTCAAAAAGCGGCTCTGCTATGATAGTTGCCCAGAAAAAACCAAATGCATGGGGCCTGTACGATATGAGCGGTAATGTCAGCGAATGGGTGTATGATACCGACACCTCACGGGGAGGGGAATTCCGTATTCTGAAAGGTGGTTCCAAAAACGATTACCCCAAATCATGCACCATCACTTCTTCATCATCTCAGAAAGCTTCCTCGCACTACGCAGACATGGGATTCAGATTCATTTTTGTACCAGAACCTGAAGTAACTGAGCAGAACCCCACTTCTCTGGACCGAAACGCCGGCTCATCAATGCCACGCTTAAAGATGTAGATTTCATACCATGCAAAAAGTTATTGAAGACGTAAAAAAGTTTCAGACCATTACCCGGGAACAGTTGGCGCAGCTTCTTACCATGGACGAAAGTCTTGCAAAGGAGCTGCTGTACCCGGAAGCCAGACGTGTTGCCGACAGTATTTACGGCAACAAGGTCTTTACCCGCGGCCTTATTGAATTTACCAACTACTGCCGAAACGACTGCTATTACTGCGGCATTCGCTGCAGTAACCGGCATGCCCAGCGATACCGGCTGACAGAAGAAGAAATCCTTTCCTGCTGTGATGAAGGCTATGAGCTGGGATTCCGCACCTTTGTCCTGCAGGGCGGCGAAGACATGTCCTATTCCGATGACGATATGTGCCGCATCATCAGTGCCATCAGAAATCGGTTTCCGGACTGTGCCATTACCCTTTCCATTGGTGAACGGGAACGTGAAAGCTACCTGAAATATTATGACGCCGGCGCCAACCGGTACCTACTGCGCCACGAAACTGCAGATAGAGACCATTACCGCCGGCTGCATCCGGAAAACCTTTCTCTGGAACACCGCATGAATTGTCTTCGGGAACTGCGGGATATCGGGTATCAGGTGGGCTGCGGCTTTATGGTAGGTTCACCGGGACAAACCATAGATACGCTGCATAAGGATTTGATGTTCATAAAAGAACTGCAGCCCCATATGGTAGGCATCGGGCCCTTTATCCCGGCAGCCGGTACCCCCTTTGCCGGCGAAAAACCAGGAACGCTGGAGCAGACACTGCGTCTTTTATCCATTATCAGGCTGATTCATCCCCAGGTGCTGCTGCCGGCAACCACCGCTCTTGGAACAATCCACCCGCAGGGCAGGGAACTGGGCATCCTTGCCGGAGCAAACGTTGTCATGCCCAACCTGTCGCCGGTAGCCGTGCGCAAAAAGTATGCATTATATGACAATAAAATCTGTACCGGAGAAGAAGCCGCCGAATGCCGTGGCTGTCTTGGCCGCCGCGTCATGTCAGTCGGCTGCGAACTTGCCATCGACCGCGGCGACAGTTTAGTTCAGTAAACGCTGGTTCCGTAGTGGCGGCTTATATCAGTAGCCGCAGGGTATCAACAGCTTCTTGTGCAGAATGCTTTCAGGCGGTTCAGGGCATCCTGCACAATGGCGCGGGAAGTAGCCAGGTTCATGCGGACAAAGGATTCTCCACCTTTGCCGTACTGATTGCCTTCACTTAACACAAGGCCGGTTTTTGAGCGCAGGCGGCTGGCAAAGGTCTCACCATCAAGGCCAGTAGCAGAAATATCAAGCCAGATAAGATAGGTTGCGTCAGAAGAAATGGCTTTTATTGCAGGTAGCTCAGAAGCCACAAAAGATTCTACCAGCCGCCGGTTTTCCCAGACATATGAACGCAGTTCTTCAAGCCACGGGCCGCCTTTTGTATAGGCACTGACAGCACCCTGCACGGCAAAGGCATTGGGTTCACCACATTCATCGGTGTTAATGCCGCGCCACACTTTATGACGCAGGTTGGCATTGGGAACAACAACTGCTGCCGTACCCAGCCCTGCCAGGTTAAAGGTCTTGGTAGGAGCCACAGCCATAATGCAGTTGTTCCTGCAGGTTTCATTTACGCTGGCAAAGGGAACATACAGTTTTCCAGGTTCCGTAATATCACAGTGAATTTCATCGCTGAGCACCACCACATTGTTGGCAGCACACAGTTCCCCAATTTTGGACAGTTCAGCAGCGCTCCAGATTTTCCCTACCGGGTTCTGCGGATTACACAGAATCATCAGAGACACCTGCGGATCCTGCAGTCTCTGCTCCAGATCAGCAAAATCAATGCGGTAGGAAGAACCGTCATACACCAGCTGGCATTCCACCGGATTACGGCCGTTATTTACAATAGAATTGTAGAAAATATTGTAGGTTGGTGTTAAAAGAAGCACCTTTTCGCCCGGTGTGGTAATTTTTCTGACCGTACTGGAAATAGTGGGAACAACGCCGGTAGAGAAAATGAGCCAGTCTTTCTGAATTTCAAAATCATAGCGGGTTTTCCACCAGGTGATGTAGGAGTTTTCCCACTCAGTAGTCGTTTCCGCATAGCCATAGGCCCCAAGCTGAGCTCGTTCCAGAATGGCAGCCTTGATTTCCGGTGCTGTATCAAAATCCATATCAGCAACCCACAGGGGAAGTTCATCGGCACCCACATTCCATTTCATTGAGTTAGTGCCCCGTCTGTCTGCAATGCTGTCAAATTCGTATGTCATACTGCCCTTCCCCTTTCAAGCCGTTACCGGTATTCGTGACCGTCAGTAATGCCCCGGTCTACAGTTCCGATTTTATCACAGATAATTTCGGTCTTAGAAGGATCGATTTTCGTCTCATCCAGCTGAAGGACTTCAATTTCATCAGCCTTGATTCTACCGGAAATAGGATTTTTAATGCTCAGAACGCGGCCATGAATATCAGCATCGATATTAGAACAGTATTCAAATGCCAGATCAGTGTTCAGCAGCGTACAGTTTTCAAGCTTAAGCCCATCGATGTAACAAAATCCCTGATTGCTTTCAATGGTACAGTTTACAAACCGCAGGTTCTTTGAATTCCAGCCGATATATTCACCGATGATAACTGAGTCATATACGGTTACGTTTTCGCAGTTCCAGAATGAATCTTTGCTGATAAGGCGTGAATTGCGTACTTCGATGTTTTTTCCGCCATCAAAGAAATAGTTGCCGCTCAGATTGAAGTTTTCGCACTTCATGTTGCTTGAGTTCATGGCAAAGTAGTCGCCTTTAGCCTGTACGTCTTTCAGGGTAACGTTGTCGCAGGTCCACAGAGTTTCGGCAGCGTTGGTGAAAATAACGTTTTCAAGAGTGATGTTCTTGCAGCGGCGGAATTCTTTTGGGGCATCAATCTGAACGCCCTTAAAGTGCAGGTCGTTGGTGTACCAGATGCCGGATCGTCCCATTTCAAAGATTACGCTGTCCTGTACGTTTACATTGTTTGAATACCACATGGGGTACTTATAGCGGAAAGAAGTACCGCTGATGTCTACGTTTTCTGAATGTTTTAATGGAGATTCACCATCTTCAAAAATTGAATGTACTATACGGGCATCTTTTACCTGATAAAGAGCGCGTTCACCGGTCAGTTTTTTCTCTGTAATGTCGTGCATAAAACTTCTCCTTGTAGCCTCCGTGGCAGTTATAATAGCCCCGACTGCCGAGGTGCCCCCACTCTACCATACTTTTCCGTTCGTTGCTATAGGTTTAGTTAAATTAAATTGTATAAAATTGTTTTATACTTCTGCTGCATTCTCATCATACGCGGAGCCTCACAGCACACGTCCCTGCGTCTGTCCATCTGGATATATATAAAATAATGCAAAATGAGTATATTTATAATACCAGTTTTTCCGTATATTCACGATATGCACGGCAATATGCCACGTGCAGTGCAGAAGCCCGGCCGGATTCCGCACATATTAAAAACGGAGGACACTCCCATGAAAAAATCAGTTATTCGCGTTGCATCGGCACTTTTTACTTTTACTGCCCTGCTTGCTATGACCGGCTGCAACAAATCAGAAACTGCATCGGCTGATGCAAAGAAAAGCACAAAACAGGAACTGCGCGTGTACTCAATCATCCATGATGAAGAAACTCAGGCACTGTGTGACCTGTTTACCGAAAAAACCGGCATTCCGGTACAGTACCTCCGGGCAACTACCGGAGAACTGGTAAACCGTGTCATTGCTGAAAAAGATGATCCACAGGCCGATGTGCTGTTAGGCGGTGCATCAAGCTACCACATTCAGGCAAATGAAGCAGGAGCCCTGCAACCTTACGCAAGTCCTGTGGCTGCCAGCTTTCCGTCATACGCAAAAGCCGCTGACAACACCTGGACCGGTTTCTGTGTACTTACCTTAGGAATCGGCATTAACAGCGACCGCTTTGCTGCCAAATTCCCCGGTATGGAAGCCCCAAAAACCTGGGATGACCTTTTAAATCCTGCATTCAAGGGTGAAATTGTCATGACTAATCCTGCTGCCAGCTCTACGGCATATCTGTTCGTACAGAATCAGCTGCAGCGCCTGGGAGAAACCGAAGGCTGGAACTATCTGCTGAATCTTGCACCTCTGGTAGGCCAGTTCCCTGACAGCGGTTCAGCCCCTGCAAAACTCATTGGTACCGGTGAATATGCTATTGGTGTAAGCTACATTCATGCGGTTGCAAAATACAAGTCACAGGGATTCTCTGTTGATACCATTGCACCACCCCAGAGTGTAGGAGACGTTGACTGTGTTTCAATCTTAAAAAATGCAAAAAACCCTGATGCAGCACAGAAATTCGTAGACTTTATTCTCGATGCAGAAGCCCAGACACTGATGAGCAGCATTGACTTTACCATTCCGGTAAACGCCAGTGCTACAGCTCCAGATGGAAGCGTGCCAGTAAGTGCTCTGGATCTTATCGAATACGATTCGGCTTTGGCTGCAGCACAGAAAGACGAGGTTTTAGCTAAGTGGGCGAAAAACGTTCAGTAAACGTATTCAATGACGGCAGTCCGTTGCTTTTCATCAGCTGGATTGCCGTTCTGCTGTTTCTTATTTCAACCATTCTCCTGCCACTGCTCCGGGTACTTACAGAACCTGGAGCAGCTGACGTTACGGCCGTTCTGTCTAATCCCCAGTACGGCCACGTTATTTCCAACACAGCCCTTATCTGTCTGTGCAGCACTGCACTCAGTGTGCTTACCGGATACCTGTACGCCTATGCCGTAGTTTTTGCCCGTATCCCTGGCCGCCGTTTTTTTTCGCTCCTTCCTGTGCTGCATCTGATTACCCCGCCATTTGTCGGAGGGCTGGCATTCATCCTGCTGGTAGGCAGGCAGGGCTTTATTACAAAAACACTTCTGGGGCTGGATATTTCACTGTATGGTTTTTGGGGACTTCTTTTAGCGCAGGTTCTCTGTTTTTTCCCCATTGCCTACATGATCTGCGCCCAGACACTTCAGGGAATCAACCCGCATCTTATTCAGGCAGCCCGCAGCATGGGAGCCGGAAACTGGACCGTGTTCCGCACCGTCATTCTTCCCTTAAGCATGCCGGGTATTCTTACCAGCTGTCTTTTTATTGCAGTCAGCGTACTGTCTGACTTTGGAAACCCGCTGATTGTTGCCGGTCGTTTTAAGGTTCTGGCCGTAGAAATATATACCCAGCTGACAGGCTGGCTTAATGCAGGTACCAGCGCCGTTCTTGGCATTATCCTTTTGATACCGGCATGCATCCTGTTTGCACTGCAGAACTACGTAACCCGGAAACATTCCGTAAAAACTGCCACCATCGGCGGTAAAATCAGCCCGCGTGAAGATTCTCCCGTTTCCCCCATTGCCCGCTGGATGCTCACCATTTTCTGCATATTTATCGCCCTCTGCGTCTTATCCCAGTTTTTCGCCATTGTTGCCGGCTCTTTCCAGAAGTTATGGGGAATCCAGACATCCTTCACAACCGTTCATTTTAAAAGCATTGCCCGGTATAGAAACGAGCTGAAAAACTCCTTGGGATTTGCACTTATTGCAGCCATCTGTTCAGCCCTTATTGCTACCGTAACCAGTTTTCTGGTACACCGCACCCGGCTGCCACTTCGAAAAACCATGGATACCGTCATTCAACTGCCGGCAGCAGTTCCCGGGTCGCTTTTTGGTCTTGCACTAAGTCTGGCAGCCGGCTCACTGCACCTGCGTAATGCACGTCTTCTTGTGCTTACTGCTATGATTATCGGTTTTATGCCCTTCAGTTACCGAATCATTACCAGTACTATGTCGCAGATTCGCCCCAGTCTTGATGATGCCGGACGCTCCCTTGGCCAGCATACCATGGGTGTTCTTGCAACCATTCTGGCCCCCCTTTCCGCCGGCGGCATTTTCAGCGGCGCAGTGTACAACTTTGCCCGGGGTATTGGGACTGTAAGCGCCGTAATCTTTCTGGTAAGCTTTGACACTCCCCTTACCAGCATCAGGATTCTGAATCTTGCAGAACAGGGAGACTGGGGCAAAGCATGTGCCCTTGCCCTGATTCTTACCATACTCACTTTTGCCGTGGTCCTGGTAGGAAACGGTCTTCAAAGGATGGTGAACCGTGCCAAGTAACCTGAAATTTTCGAACATTGATTTTGCATACGGAGAAAAAGCCGTTGTCCGGGATTTTTCCCTGAACGTAGAAGCCGGAAGTTTTACCACACTGCTGGGCCCCAGTGGATGCGGAAAAACCACCCTGCTCCGTCTTGCAGCAGGATTTTTGACGCCGGATTCCGGTTCCATTGAAATTGACGGTGTAAACCAGATTGGCATTGCCCCTAACCTTAGAAACGTGGCCTTTGTGTTTCAGGACTACGCCCTGTTCCCCCACATGACCGTAGAAGACAACATCCTCTATGGTCTGAAACTCCAGAAAAAACGCAACCGAAAACTCCCTGATTCACAACGGCATGTTGCAGGATCCCTGAGCGAAGTCGAAGGGTCCGCAGATGCCCTTCATGACGTCCTTGCTATGGTAGATCTGCAGGGCTTTGAAAAGCGATACCCCCACGAACTTTCAGGCGGTCAGCAGCAGCGTGCAGCCCTTGCCCGTAGCCTTATCCTGAAACCGGGAATCCTTTTGATGGATGAACCCCTTTCCAGTCTTGACGCAAAACTGCGTACCCAGGTTCGCGAAGAACTGCGGGAACTGCAGCAGAAACTGAAAATCACCACTATCTACGTAACCCACGACCAGGAAGAAGCCTTCTCCCTCAGTGACACCATTGCCGTTATGGATAGCGGCACCCTGCTGCAGTCTGGCACTCCCCGGGATATTTACTACCAGCCGGCCAACCGTTTTGTGGCAGAATTTACCGGACGAGCCAATATCGTAAACGGTCAGGTTATCCGCCCGGAATGGTTTTCTCTTTCCCAAGGTTCCCAACCAGCAGCATCAGCCATCTCTGGCACCGTTCAAAGCATTACGTTTCTGGGTGCTGTTACCCGTATCAAGCTGCTGGAAAACGCCAGCGGCATCCTTACCATCGACCTTCCGACAACGTCTGCCCCCTTGCTAACAACAGGGGAAACCGTTACCGTATATCCGGTTCACAGCTGGAACTTACAGTAATTACGCACACATGGAGATTCAATAGTGAAAACTGACGGCATAATCCTGGACATTGACGGCACCATCTGGAACACCACACCTGTTGTGGCATCAGCATGGAACAAAGCAATAGAAGATTGCGGACTTACTCTCCCTGCTGTTACCGCAGAACGCCTGCAGAAAGAATTCGGTAAACCCATGGATAAAATTGCCGAAAGCATGTGGCCGGAACTTACTAAAGAACAGCAGATTGCCCTTATGGATGCCTGCTGTATCCGCGAACACGAATATATTGAAAACAATACCTCTGACATCACCTATGCCGGTGTTATCGACACCATTAAGAAAATGGCAGCTGATGGCTTTGCTTTTTATATTGTAAGCAACTGTCAGGCCGGCTACATTGAACTGACCATGGCAAAAAACGGTATTACCAGCGTAATCAAAGATTTTGAAAGCTATGGTGCCAGCGGTAAATACAAGGCCGAGAACATTAAGGATATTGTGGCTCGCAACGATTTAAAATATCCCGTATATGTGGGCGATACCCAGGGAGATCTGGATGCCTGCAAAACCTCCGGTGTACCGTTTCTTTTTGCTTCATGGGGATTCGGCACTGTTGATGCAGCTGACTGCGCTGCTGTTCTTACAACTTTTACTGATTTACAGCAGAAAATCAGTAGTATCTGATACTTTCCCTCGCTACAATAGCGTGTATGAAAAATCAGGATTTTTCCGACAACCTTTATAAAAACGCCCTGTCCATTGCCTGGCCTGCCATCATCGAGTCATTCTTCATGGCATTTACCGGTCTGGTCGACAGTTTCATGGTCAGCCGTTTAGGAGCATACGCAGTTGCAGCAGTAGGACTTACCACTCAGCCTAAGTTTTTTGCACTCTCACTGTTCATTGCAACCACCGTAGCACTTTCCGCCCTGGTAGCCCGCCGTCGTGGCGAGCAGAAACGAGAAGACGCCAACGCAATCCTTATTTCCGGCATTATCTTTATTATTGCAGCCGGCATCCTCATTTCAATTCTCTGCGTTATATTTGCAAGCCCCATTATCAGGCTTTGCGGTTCAACCCCAGAAACCCACGATGCAGCCGTATCATACTACCGGATTATCATGGCAGGTCTTATTTTCAACTGCATTTCCATGGGCATCAACAGTGCGCAGCGTGGCGCCGGAAACACCAAAATCACCATGCGTACCAACATGACCAGTAACATCATCAATATCATCTTCAACTGGCTGCTTATTACCGGACACCTGGGATTCCCGGCATGGGGCATTCACGGTGCTGCCATTGCAACCGTTTTAGGTTCTGCCGTTGCCAGTATCATGAGTATCGTAAGCATCTTTGATAAAGACTGTTTTGTCAGCATTCCCTATATTATCCAGAGCAAAATCCGCCCGACCCTTGCTTCTTTTGGCAGCATTGTAAAAGTTGGATACAGCGTATTCTTTGAACAGCTTCTTATGCGTATCGGATTCATGGCAACGGCAATCATGGCTGCCCATCAGGGAACCAGCGCCATGGCTGCTCATCAGGTATGCATGAACTTAATGAGCCTGACCTTCAGCTTTGGCGACGGTTTGCAGTCAGCTGCGGTTGCGCTTATCGGACGCAGTCTTGGTAGCGGTAACAAGGATATGGCTAAAAAATACGGCAGAATCTGCATGACATACGGCGCCGGTATCGCAGTAATCCTTAGTGCCAGTTACTATTTTGGTGCTCCCTGGCTTATGAGTCTGTTTTTTGAAGAATCTGAAATTATCCAGATTGGCGTCTCAATCGTACACATGATTATTTTTGTTGTTGCATTCCAGATTATTCAGGTTGTGTATATGGGATGTCTCCGCGGAGCCGGCGATACGCTGTACACTGCCATTGCATCAACATTGAGCGTTACCGTCTTCCGTACTTTGGGCAGCTACTTTGGCGGCTATATCATGGGCTGGGGAATTGTGGGAATCTGGCTGGGAGTTCTGGTAGACCAGGCAAGCCGTTTTACCTTTGCACTTACCCGATACAAAGCCGGAAAATGGACTGAAATTAAGATTTA
Source organism: Treponemataceae bacterium (assembly GCA_045616125.1). GTDB lineage: Bacteria > Spirochaetota > Spirochaetia > Treponematales > Treponemataceae > Treponema_I. The sequence continues at coordinate 57,245 of JAZLGC010000048.1, forward strand.
AAAGAGAGATTTTCACTTTTTTTTCTATACGCTATCTAAAAATGCAGGCCTTCAAGAACTGGATTACACTGTATTCAGTATATTGGAGGTCTTTGTGTTTAACCGTACATTCCTGAAAGCTCTTCCCCTGTATGGAATTCTGACACTGTTTCTCAGTAGCTGTATGCTTTTTTCTGCCAGCAGTCTGCAGAATCCGGCACTCCGGATTATCCTGCCCACAAACAACGCCCGTGCAGCATGGAATCAGGCAGACTTTAACCGGATCAGCAACTATCAGGTAACACTGACCAAAGACACAGAGATTATAGGCCCTAAGTCGTTTGTACCCGGATCGGAAGTTGTCTTTACCTTTGATGAACTTGAAGCAGGAACGTGGAATGTTACGGTAATTGCACTGATTGATGAAGATGAATTTGCCCGAGGTCAGGCCGATGCAGTAATCAGGGAGGGAGAAACTACGCCGGTAGAAATTACCATGACGGTAGCCGAAAAATTCCTGAACGACGAAACCAAGCCTGACACACAACCCGATACTACAGATCAGGAAGTTGTTGAACCTCCCAAGGAAGATCCGGAAGAACCTGATCAGAAACCGGAACAGCAGGAGCCACAGACTCCAGGTACGTCTGGTGGCTCACAGGAAATAGTATTTCCAGGTACTGGCGGAAACTCAGGCGAAACTGGCGGGACAGGTGGTACTATCAGTACTGGCGGTTCTGGTAGTACTGGTGGAACAAGCGGTTCTATCAGTACTGGTGGGTCTGAGGGAATTATCGTACAGCCAGGAGATTCTGGAGCAGGGTCGACAGGTGATACTCCTCAGACAGTTTCATTAAAAGAGTTCTATGGCGACCCTGATAATCCAGGAAATATTTCATACACAGAATTCGATTCATACAGCCAGATTGCACGTCTTAATGCAGATTTTAGTCCACAACAGAATTGTACCATATCCAATCCTGAATGGTGGAATTACACTGCTGAATATGACCAGAATACCCTGTTTGGTCAATTTACGGTACACGACGATAGCAAATATGTTCAATATTGTAAATTTGTCGGCTCCGGCGAAACTTTTGCCCTTCAACTGTTATATTCCGATGAAAAATATATATTACAAGATTATGGAGATTACATTCCTGCTACCGTATACGGCATTGGATCCTGCGGAATTCTTGCTTTAATTACCTACAACGATGAAGTACAGTACTATCTTTTCCTTACTGAATACGGAACGAAAACCCTTTCTAGCCCCGATATAACCTTCGAACTGTTCTCAGAAAAAGGGCTTTCTGTGCACGATGTAACTTCATCAAACCTGACACTGCTGTTCACTGATTACTAACTGGCATGATGTATCCTATCCGGTAGGAAGAGCAACCTTAAGTACTCTTAAATCTAACTAAAAAAAACATCGGAATAACGTTAGATTCAACGTCAAAACTTAAGCCTTTTGGTGCATGCTGCAGAAAAAGTTGCATAGCCCCGCCACTCAGGTAGAATTAAAGTATACCCGATGGGGGAGCGGGGAGCCGTAAAACGATGCGGCAAGTACAGGAAGGACTTATGAAAAAGCGTGATAAAGTTATCGGTATCATTATCGGCGTTCTCTTTTTATTTGAGATTGCCGGATGCGCAGTGCTTAATCTGGTACCGGCAGTAGCCTCCTATGACCCCATTTCTCCACAGCTTGTAGCACTGAACAAATAATGGCTATGTCCGTAAAAAGTGTTGCTTATAGTCACCCTGAACTAGTTTCAGGGTCTCATCATAATTCCACAAATCTACCGGATTGCCAGTACATGCAAAACCGCTGTGAATGACGTTACAACTGTTGAGTTTTGCGTTAGCAAAACTCAACAGTTGTGTTGCAATGCAACACAACCGACCGTCGCTATTGGTGAATCCCGGTGTAGAAACTATATATAGTTCATGCTGCCGCATGAACGCCGGGCTTCAACAATTTTTGCCTGTACTGTCCCTCCTCTCGATTTGTGGCATTCCTGTATAATCTTTGTTGCTGTGTAGCATTCAGCAACACTTTTTACGGATATAGCCTTTTGTTTTATAGACCAGAACATAATTTTCTTCAAAAAAACGTAAGAAATTAAAAAGTTTTTATTGACAGAAGCGGGAGATATGGTATATAGTCTCATTCACCGACGCAGTAATGCAGCGGCAAACATGAAAAGAGTTGCAAAGCCTTGAAAATCTTTGCAGATTCCGCAAGCCTGAAGAGGTGAGCGAAAAAAAACTTCAAAAAAGTTTTGAAAAGCTCTTGACTAAACGATAAGAAGTGTGATAACTTCTTCATCACGCGCCACTGAGAGAAACAGTGGAAAGCGTAAAGTTCTTTAACAAATAAACAGGGAAGGAAAGAAACGATAG
>JAZLGC010000049.1:0-28761 GCA_045616125.1 Treponemataceae bacterium
TGGCCAGATGTATTCTTCAACATATTCCTGACGTGCATCTACAACATAGCAGGCAGAAGCACCGGTTTTCAGTGCCCGGTCCTTGATTTTTGGCCAGTCATCGCCCTGTCCTACGTCAACACATACGGCGATAACATCGTAGTCATAGTTTTCTTTCAGCCATGGAATGATTACGGTAGTATCAAGTCCACCTGAATATGCAAGAATAACTTTGTCTTTGCTCATTACAGCACCTCGTTACATAAAGTTGCAAGAAATTGTATTAATATTGCATAAAAATGCATAAAAAGTTACCATCAGTATAGCGATACTGTATATATATACGCAATACCCTTATACAGAAAACTGTATAAAAATGCAGAATGAACCTTCCGCTGCACGTTATACCGACTGTCCCCTATGTATTGACTAAAACTCTGCGTTTCTATATTGTATTACTACATGCTGAGTAGTGTTCATGAATATGCCCCGGCTAAGTTGAACTTTAACCTTAAAGTACTGCCAAAACGAGCTGATGGTTTTCATGATATCGAGAGTATCTTCCAGACAATTTCTCTTTGCGATGAATTGTTGGTTGAGATAGGGCAATCGCTTGAGTCTCAAAAAGAGCCTGATGGCCGGGAAGAAATGGTAGAGAAAAATTACGGCAGTTCCGATTCGCCACGGTGTATCGTCACTTCCCCTGATTTATCCCTTCCATCGTCAAATACTCTTACAAAAGCCTATGATGCATTCTGCAGCTTAACCGGCTGGTCTGAATCTGTGCATGTTACTTTAACAAAACACATTCCTTCAGGTGGTGGGTTAGGCGGTGGTTCTTCCGATGCGGCAGCAATGATTCGTGCGCTGGAAAAGTTGTCCGGTATCACCTTGTCGCAGGAACAGCTCTTTCAGGCTGCTTCCCAGATTGGAAGTGATGTTTTCTTTTTTCTGTTGAACCGGAAGCCGCATTTTGCAGCTTTGGTCACAGGACGCGGTGAAAAAGTTGAATACTTTGAACCCCGCAAAGATATTTATTATGTTTTAATTTGTCCGCCTGTCCACAGCTCCACTCCAGAAGCTTACAGACTGGTGGACCAGTGGAAAAGCGGAAATACAATCGGTTATCCGATGCTGGCCGATCTGGTTTCTATGTATAACGGTCCTGTTGAAAAATGGGAGTTTAACAATAGTTTTACCAGACCATTAGCCAGTACCTATCCTGAAATTGAACATGCGCTGCAAAACCTCCTGGATACGCATGCATTGTACGCAGAGATGTCAGGATCAGGATCTGTTGTATTCGGTGTATATGGTACTTATGAGCATGCCCGCAATGCCGCAACACAACTTTTGTCAGTCTGGAACACCGTGCATCTTGTGCAGCCTGTTCAGGACTGAGGCATTTGTAATTCAGGAGGAAAAACGATGCAGATTACAGAGATTCGCATTCGTAAGGTTACTGCAGAGGGGAAATTAAAGGCTTACGTAACGGTAACTTTTGATGATTGTTTTGTAGTACACAATGTAAAAATTATTGAGGGAAAGTCAGGGCTTTTCATTGTAATGCCTAGCCGCAAGACCAGTACCGGCGAATACAAGGATGTTGCTCACCCAATCAGCCTTGAATTCCGCTCAGAACTGCAGGATAAGATTCTTGCAGAATACGAAGCAGGTCACGTAGAGGAAGTTTCTTCTTCATACGAAGACTGATATAGAATAGCCGCGTAGCGGTTATACTTTTGGACGTCGTCAAGTGGTAAGACATCGGCTTTTGGTGCCGACATTCCGCAGGTTCGAATCCTGCCGTCCAAGTTTCTTTATTATGTTTTTAAGGAGTCCAGTAATGGAAAGAATGACAGTAAACGCAGCAGTTCGTACCGAAATGGGTAAATCAGCTGCAAAAACAATTCGTGCAAACGGCCGTCTTCCAGCCGTAATGTACAACTCTAAAGGTGAATCAACTATGCTCACCGTTGATGAAGCAGAATTCACCAAAGTTTGGAAACAGGCTACCCCTACCACTCTGATTAACCTGGTAGTAGACGGAAAAAATAACCTGGCTTTCATCAAAGATACTGAATACAACATTATTGCTGACAGAAACCTGCACGTTGACTTTCACGTAATCGATGAAAAAACTCCTCTTACTGCAGCTGTAAAATTGATTATCTCTGGTAATGCAGCTGGTGTTCGTGAAGGTGGTGTATTCTTCAAAGGTAACCCTAACATCAAAATCAAATGTCTGCCAGAAAACCTGCCAGTACGCATTTTTGCTGATGTAAGCAACCTGAAAATCGGTGATTCTCTTAAAGTTAAAGACATCCCAATGGCTGAAGGTGTAGAAGTAGTATCTAACGCAGAAGCTGTTGTAGCGTCTGTTCGCGCTCCAAAACGCTAATCAGGTTTTAGATACTCATAACAGGCTGTCTGTCTATGTTTCAATAGAACGGACAGCCTTTTTTGTTCTCTAGATCACCCTATGGAATTGCTTAAAATCGTATCGCAGTCTATTTCTTCTCAGTTTCATGATTCTCTGCGTCAGAAGAATGTTATTGCTGCAGTTTCCGGCGGTTGTGATTCCATCGTCATGGTTCATGTTTTACGGGAACTGCAGTCTGAATTTGGATACATGCTTACTGCGGTTACCGTAGACCATAATATGCGGTCTGATGGCTCCAGCAGGGAAGATGCTGACTTTACCCGATCCTTCTGCAGCAACATTGGGGTACCCTGTACTGTGGTTGAAATACCGGCAGGAAAGCTGGTAGAAACTGAAAAAGAACGTAATGGGGGATTGGAGGAAGCGGCCCGCTTTCTTCGGTACGGAATCTTTGCCACAAAAGCCGATGAATTGTCTGCTGAAGCAGTTTTTCTGGCTCATAATCAAAATGACCAGCTGGAAACGGTACTGGAACGTTTCCTTCAAGGTTCAGATTCGTCAGGAATAAAAGGAATTGCCCGGTACCGTAAACCTTACTTCAGGCCGCTTCTGTCAGTTTCCAGATCAGATATTGAGCAGTATGCTTTGAGTTATAATCTGATGTGGCGGACAGATCCGACAAATAACGACACTGCGTACTATCGGAACCGAATCCGGCACATCCTGATTCCCTTGCTGAACGAGCAGTTTTCCGGGTGGGACACCGCCGTGCTCAAAGGCGCTGAGAAAGCAGCTCTTGAAACTACGGCTTTCGAGGCTCTTTCGGCTGTCTGTCCGTGGACAAATGCCACAACAAATATCGCGTCAGCAAATTTACCATCATTTCTTTCGCAACCATTAGCAGTTCGTATCAGAATCCTGTATAATGGTCTGAGGCTTTTTTCTGTAAAGGGACGGATTCCCTATGCAACGGTTGCTGCATTTGCTGAGACGCAAAAAACAGTAACAGCTTGTGGTATACGGTTTTCAGTTGATTCAGATACTCTTACGCTTTCTTTAGAGTCAGAACTGCGGTCTGCTGTTGATGGTTTCTGCTGTCTTGTTACGGAAGAAGGTGAGTACCAGATTCCGGCAGGGAAGATACGCGTTGAAAAACAGACTGATGTTTTTTATCGTGCCCGTCATGAAGAATCGGGGGTGGTCAGTGGTTTGTTCCAGCTACCGGCTGTATTCAGAAATGGAACCAGTCTTGATGCAATCAGGACAAAAAATAATACATCAAAAGGGGTTCTTAAAATTCTTGCAGAATGGAAAGTTCCTCAGAACATAAAAAGTCAGATTCCAGTAATTGAAGATACTGAGGTTCGCGGTATTTGGGGCGCACCTGCAGGTTTTGATGATTGGTTTGTGCTTCAAGGAGTTAACAGGTGAGCGAACCTAAAAAAGATAAAAGCTTTTTTTATTTTGTTCTGATTTTAATGGCGATAACTGTTGTTGCCTACGTGGTTATGTTTTTTACCTCATCACCCGCAAAATCAGTCAGTTATTCAGATTTTCTGGCGTATGTTGAACAGAATCAGGTAATTTCTGTCAGTATCGCTGATGGCAACAGCCTTACCGGCAAACTACGTGCAGCCAACGGTAAAACTTCTGATATTTCAACCATTATTCCCTATGATGATGCTTCGCTGCTTCCTCTGCTTAAAGAACATAATGTAAATGTTCAAGGCTATATTTCTTCTCCAGGTCTTCTGGCTACAATCCTTAACTATCTGCCTACGGTCCTGATGATTCTTCTGTTCATTATGATTCTGCGTCAGAATGCCAGCCAGAATTCAAAAGGCATGCAGTTTGGTAAAAGCCGGGCACGTCTGTTTGAAAAACACGGCAAGGACCAGGTTACCTTTGATGATGTTGCCGGTCAGGCCGAAGCAAAGACTGAACTGGCTGAGATTGTAGATTTTCTGAAAAATCCTAAGAAATACCAGGAAATGGGTGCCCGAATTCCAAAAGGGGTTCTTCTTGTAGGACCTCCGGGAACCGGTAAAACCCTGATGGCCCGTGCCGTTGCCGGTGAAGCTGGTGTTAATTTTCTGCATATATCCGGTTCTGATTTTGTAGAAATGTTTGTCGGTGTTGGTGCCAGCCGTGTCCGCGATCTTTTTGAACAGGGCCGCAGAATGGCTCCTTCGATTATCTTTATTGACGAAATTGATGCGGTAGGTCGCGCCCGCGGTGCTGGTCTTGGTGGTGGTCACGATGAACGTGAACAGACCCTGAACCAGATGCTGGTAGAAATGGACGGCTTTACCGCCACCGATAGTGTTATCGTTCTTGCTGCTACCAACCGCCCGGACGTTCTTGATCAGGCACTGCTGCGTCCCGGACGTTTTGACCGTCAGGTACATGTGTCACTTCCTGATATCAGGGAACGTGAGGCAATCCTTTCTGTTCATACAAAAAAGATTAAGACAAGCGAAGATGTTGACGTTGCCCGTATTGCCCGTGCAACTCCGGGTATGAGCGGAGCAGATCTTGCCAATGTGGTAAACGAGGCAGCTCTTTTTGCGGCCCGCAATAACCAGGCAAGCGTTACCCTGGAGGATTTTGAAAATGCCCGTGATAAAATCCTTATGGGTGTTGATCGGAAAACCATGGTCATTTCACCCAAAGAAAAAGAGATGACGGCATATCACGAAAGTGGTCATACTTTACCGTACTACTTTCTGGAACACTGTGACCCGCTGCATAAAGTTACCATTATTCCCCGGGGCCGCGCTCTGGGGCTTACCATAGGGCTTCCAAAAGAAGACTCCTACAGCCGTACCCGCACCTGGTTGTCTGATCAGCTGGTCATTATGCTGGGTGGCTATGCTGCCGAACAGGTGGCCTATGGCGATACAACTACCGGTGTTTCCAACGACCTGCAGCGGGCTACTCAGCTGGCCCGCCGTATGGTCTGCGAATGGGGTATGTGTCCTGAAATTGGCACAGTAACCTATGGTGAAGAAGATGAACCAATCTTTATGGGGCGGGAAATCGGCCGCCATAAGGAATTCAGCGATGAAACTGCAGCCCGTATTGATGGGGAAGTAAAGAAACTGATTGATGCATCCTTGCAGCGTGCCCTGGCTATTCTCACTGACCATCGGGATATGCTTGATAAACTGGCGCATGAGCTGGTGGAAAAAGAAACCCTGGCCGATAGTGAAATAAGGGAGTTACTGGGATTGCCTGCTGTAATTTCTGAAAATACTTCTGAACCTGCAGTGTGCGCTGCAGAATAATTTTTCTGGGAGCTGTGTATGTTTAAAAAGGTGTGTATCTGTTCAGTACTGGTATCTTTTTTACTGAGTATGAGTCTCCATGCACAGAATACCGCTCCCATTCTTCCGGAACATGTGCGTACTGCCCAGCGGTACGCAGATCTGGCAATTCAATCGTATGTTTCAGATGCTGTTGAAACTGCCATCAGTTATGCTGAAATGGCACTGGCTTACAATGAGAACTGTTCAGATGCTCTGTACGTTCGTGGATTAAGTGCAGAACGTGAAAATGAAACTCTTGCAGTAGTGCAGTCGTACTATGAAAAAGCCCTGAAAAGCAACTCGTTCTACAATTATTCATACGACATTGTCCGCCTGGCACTTGCTGAACAATATACTGCCCAGCACCGGTACGCCGATACGCTGACTCTTCTTGATGCTTCTCCAAAACTGCTTACTGCCGATGCCCAGTATCTGCGGTGTGTCTGTTATTACAAAACCGGAAACCTGAAAGACGCACGGGCTCTTATTTCAAGTATCTGGCGCATATATCCCCGTGATATACGGTTTCCAAAACTGTTCTTTACTTCAGAAGTTCCGGTAATAAACGGTGAAAATGCCGGTTTTGATCCGGCTGCAGCTGCAACAGGTGAAAAACTTATCAGTAACCTTAAAAACTGGGGAGACAGTGATCCTGAACTCTATCTGTATGCATCAGCTTTTGTTCCCCGGAGTGAGGCTCTGAAACTTCTGAAACAGTATACATCATGGGTGCCCATGAACAAACGTGTACCATTTTATGCTGCCCAGGGGCTTCATGCTACCTATCTTACCCCGGATGAAGCCATAGAACGTTTTGAGCTGTTAAGCAGTAATGTCATTGATTACCGGGAACTGGAACATTTTGCAGCAGTGCTTTCTGCCGATACTTCAGCTGAAAGTGTTGCGGCTCAGAAGTCGTTCAAGGAATGGCTTTCCAGATTCAGCGGTGTCATGATTCTTGACAGTGATGATTCGGGCTCTATTACCGTGCAGTATCGTGACGGACGCCCACTCATGGCGGTCTGCGATGCTCTTCGTGATGGGGAGGCAGACTGGCAGTGTGCCTTTGATTACGGTGTTCCCCGTCAGTTTATTGATAACAATCGGAATGCAACTGTGGTGTACGCCAGATATCCGTTTGTTGCTTCCGTGCACACCGGCATTATGAGCTGGGAATTGCTGCCTGATACGGTACAATGGTCTTCCATTACCGTGGAACCATGCCCATTTATCTCAAATAACGGAACTGGCCGCGATTTTTATGTGCCTGTTAGTGAATATACTGGTGATATTCCGGATGAAGCCCAGTTACGGCCTGCCGCCTGGAAGGTGAATCTGAATTATGATATTACCATGTCCCATGATTTTGAATATCAGCTGGATAATGGCAGAATTCTGCAGTGCACCATCATTACTCCTCAGCATGACCGCTCTGTTATTACCTTTACAGACAGTATTCCGGTAAAACGCGTTACAGATTTGAACAGTGATGGCTTTGATGATGTAACCGAGTACTTTGAAGTTGTGAATGGGGAACCGTCTGATGAAGACATGGAACTAACCCGTCGCCTGTATGGACCATTTACTCCTGATGCGGTAATCCGTCTTTCAAGAATGGAAATAGAAAGTGAATCTCTTGAATTACAGGGATTTGTATATGATATCGATGCAGATCTGACTGAAACGTTAACCTGGGATACTCAGGCTGATGGTTCATACAGTCAGAAATTCGTCCGTTATGCTGATGATAATGCCTATTCATATTCTATTGTCGATCCTCTTCAGGATGAACTCATTACCATAACGGTTCATGAAATTGGTGCAGTTGAAGTTGAATTTAATGGTATTCCCATTTCTGTTGCGTACGATAAAACTCATGATTTTTACTGGATTGGCGAAAATGATGGAGTTATTGAAGAATTGCAAGATATTGCCGAGATTCTTCGGTCGGAAGCCATACGGGCAGCCGGTGAAAAACCTGCGGTAACGATTTCCAGAACCATAGATGGAGTACTGTACATGGTGAGCAAAAATAATGACTGGTATTTTGGAACACGCCGCATAAACGAGGACATTCCCTTAAACTAGACACCATACGGTAATACCGTTAAAATCTAAGCCAAATGACTGATTTATCTCTTAAACGCAACTTCTGTATTGTTGCTCATATTGACCACGGTAAGTCTACTCTTTCAGACCGCCTTATCCAGAAAGCAAAAATTATTGATGACCGCAATTTCCAGAACCAGATTCTGGACAGTATGGATATTGAACGTGAACGTGGCATTACCATTAAAAGCCAGGCAGTAACCATTCCGTACACTGCAAAAGACGGCAAAACCTACGAACTGAACTTTGTTGATACTCCCGGGCACGTAGACTTTTCCTATGAAGTTTCCCGTGCCATTGCTTCCTGCGAAGGAGCGCTGCTTCTGGTGGATGCTTCTCAGGGGGTTGAATCGCAGACACTTTCAAATATGTATCTGGCCATGGAGCAGGATCTGGAAATTATACCGGTAATCAATAAAATTGACCTGCCGTCTGCAGATATTCCGTCTGCAAAGCATCAGATTGAGCATGACCTGGGGCTGGACCCGGATGATGCCTGTCTGGTGTCGGCAAAAACCGGTGAAGGAATTGATGATCTTTTTGAAACCATCGTAACCAAGATTCCGGCACCTACTACCAACAACGACGGCAAAACCCGTGCCCTTATCTTCGACTGCCATTATGACCCGTACCGCGGTGTTGTTGTTCATCTTCGTATGCTGGACGGTTCCATTAAAGAAGGTCAGACTGTCCGCTTTATGTCTTCCAACACTGATTACCGCGTAGAGCAGGCCGGTGTTTTCAAGATTAATCTGGAACAGACCCATGAACTGAACGCCGGTGATGTTGGTTATATCATTGCCGGTATCAAAACGGTTTCCGATGTTCGCGTCGGTGATACGGTAACTCTGGCAGAAAATCCGGCAGAAGAACCGCTGGCAGGCTTCAAGGATGTTAAGCCGGTTGTTTTCTCATCAATCTATCCTATGGATTCCAACGACTACGAAGAACTGCGTGATTCCATGGAAAAACTGAAGCTGAACGATGCTTCTCTTGTTTATGAAAAAGACAACTCTCTGGCTTTGGGATACGGGTTCCGCTGCGGTTTCCTGGGACTTCTCCATCTGGAAGTTGTTCAGGAACGTCTGGAACGTGACTTTGATCAGGCTGTAATCTTTACTGCACCTTCTGTACGGTACGAAGTTACCATGAGTAACGGAGAAGTAACCTATGTTGATAACCCGGCCAATTATCCTGACCAGGGACGTATCCGCGGTGCCAAGGAACCATATATCAAAGCGTCTATCATTACACCGGCTACATATCTTGGCTCCATTATTTCCCTGTGTACTGAAAAACGCGGTGTGCAGACCAACATGCAGTATCTTGATGAAAAACGTGTAGAAATTATTTATGAGATGCCTCTTTCAGAAGTTCTCTTTGATTTCTACGACCGCTTGAAAAGCTATAGCCGTGGGTACGCGTCTTTTGACTACGAAATCATTGATATGCGTGATACTGATCTGGTTAAGGTTGATATTCTGATTAACGGAAAGCAGGTTGATGCACTGGCGCAGCTGGCATACCGCGGCAACGCCGTAGAACGTGCCCGCCACGCCTGCGAAATGCTTAAAGAAGAAATCAGCCGCCATCAGTTTAAAATAGCCATTCAGGGGGCCATCGGTTCACAGATTATTGCCCGAGAAACTGTTAACCCTGTCCGCAAAGACGTTCTGGCTAAATGTTACGGCGGGGATGTTACCCGTAAACGCAAGCTGCTGGAAAAACAGAAGGAAGGTAAAAAACGAATGAAGATGATTGGTGACGTTGAGTTGCCGCAGAGTGCGTTCCTTGCTGTCTTGAAGACAAAAGAAGACTGAATTCCTGCTGCAGGACACTTACTGCTAATCCTGCTGATTCAGCTCGTTTAAGGCTGCAGTTACCTGTTTATGAAACCAGGTGGCTTCGGCCTTTATTCTTTTTAAAAAGTCAGGATCATTTCGTACGCCTGAAACACTGTCCGGAAAATGCATATACAGGTATGCACTATCTTTTATAAGAGACAGAAGAGTATCGGTATCCAAACTGCTTTTATGGGTAAGACTGTCGAGAATGGCCGTTAGTCGTTCTTTTTCCTGCATCAGCAATCTGATACCACTCTGCAGGTTTTCGTTTGTTGAAGCCCCTTCAGATGCCGGAAATCCAGTATTTAAATCAGTAAGAAGAGAGTTGCAGAACTGTTTTACCTGTTCCAGTGAAATCTGGGGAATGCCAAGATAAAGTCCGGTTGAACCCAGATCAAAGAGCAGGGGAGTATCATGATAGGTGGCGGCAAAAGATGTGGCATATCCTTCAAGATTGGGGGTAGTAATCTGTATATGATTTTGCTTTCCTTGCCGGTGTAATGCTGAATCATTCCATGCTGATTCATAATTGTCAGCAGTTTTTGTACGGCTTGAATGTGTGTGGCGAGCAGTAAATTGTGGTCCGTTTTTTACGTGAGTTTGTCCGGCATCATATGAAAAATCAACACCGGTCACAAATACCGGCATGTTGTCAGCGCGTAACAGCAGTGCAATTTCTGTTGCAGTATTACCCACAGAACCTTGAGGCGCAATCTGTGGAATGTGCAGCTGATTAAGCAGATTCCGGTATCTGATAACCCATGAAGAAGATTCAAACAGAGTGGTGTCGCAGAATCGGGTGGCAAAAAAACTGACTTGTCTGAACCCCCGGATTACTGCCGGACGTGAAGCACAGTCTGCAAACAGATGTGGCTGACCAGTATCAGCAGTTTTCCAGCCGATATAGGCTTTTTCAACGGCCAGTTGTGATTCTACGGCAACAACCCCATTGCATGTCAGGTTTCGGCTGGTAAGTGCTGTTACCGCTGCATCTACAGAAAGCAAATACAGGGTATCCCGGATTTCAGGATGCTGTGTAAGCCAGTCAAGCGTTTCGTTGGCACTGGGACCGGCCCCAATAACAAGAATCGGTTTGTTGACCGAACCAACTGGAAAGGGAGTCATGGCAGAACTTACCATGGCAGGTATATTCCGCAGACAGCTGGTTGTGTACAGTTTACCCAGATGTTGCAGAGTCAGCTGGTTTTTCCAGAACGTAAAAAGGGTTTCTGTAGCTGCGTTTGTTACTGCATTGTAAAAATCAGGGTTCAGGTCAACGCCACCACTGAATGTAATCGGTAAAATCCGCCGGAAGTGAGCCAGTGATGGCGCAAACGGATTTCCACAGATATAACCGGATGTTTCAAGGGGATTTGTATAAAAAGTATTGGTTACCCTGGAATCAAGTCTGGCTGCACGGGAGCAGGTTCGGGCATAGAATGCAAAAAGATAGGGGTCGTTTTCAACGGTAAGGATATGGCAGTTTTCAGGAAGTTTTTCCAGTAGCTTCTCAAGACCGTAGCCTGCAGCAGGGGATAATGCCAGAATAAGTGTTTCCGGTTGGATGGAAAGGTTTTCTATCTGTTGAAGTATTGCCTTTTCCGGATCAAAACGGCTGTAGAGATAACGTTTTTTGTATAATACAGAAAAACCCTGCCGGGCAGGTACCAGACAGGGTTCATTTTCTTCAATTCTGAAGAGATTCATTACATTCCGTAGAAGTTAGAGAACCATACGCTCAGAACATCGTTGTTTACTTTGTCGCTGCTCAGAATAGCATTCTGCATTGACATTGCGTCATACTGAGAAGCGTAGTAAGGATACAGGAAACTGATACTGGTGGTTTCATTTTCTGTTTCTTCAAGCATACGGAGTACTACGATGTTAGATCCCATAACTACAGGAGCTGAAATTTCGTTTTCTGAGAGAGCAAATGCGGTGGTCAGGAAGTTTACATTGGTATTTGCAGTTGAAAGGGTTTCAGTTGATGCTGAACTAAGCAGTGGGTTTTCTGCATAGTTTACCGGGAATGCCGGCAGTTCAAAAGTGGTACCGCCAAAGCGTTCAGCACTGGCAAATCCTTCGGTAACAGCAGCGGCTGCAAAATCTTTTGCAACGGCTACAAAGTAGTCTTCAATGATACCTGCTTCGTAGGTTACCATGTAAGTACGTACGGTCTGCAGGGTGTTTTCGTCAGAAAGATCAGCTGCAACTTTTGCTGAGTCACAGCGGAAAATTGCATAACTGTTGTTTGCTACAGGAATAACAGCAGATACGGCACCGGTTGAGAGCCCTGTAACGGTGTTGTAATCAGCATCTGAAGTAAAGATGTTTTTCAGCTGATAAGCCATTTTGTTGTTTACTTTACCTTCAACACTGGTGTAGTTTTTGGTTGAATAGGTTGAAACAGCGTCTTCAAAAGTCAGTTCGTTCTTGCTCAGCTGAGAAGCAATTTTTTTAGCTTCAGATTCTTCGCGAACAACGATGGCTGAAAGGTCATAGGTAGTGAACAGGTCCAGATTTTTTGCAGCGAATTTTTCTGCTTCTGAAATAGGGTAGTCAGAGGTGTTGAATACGGCAGCTTCAAAACTGCGCTGTTTTTTACCCATTTCGTCAATGAAGGGAGTTTCTTTTGAAGAAACTTTTGAACCGTACATGTTATTGGCAGCAATATAACTAGTCTGGTCACCGATTACATCAGTCTGGTAACGGCTGTAAACCAGGCTGTTTTTTACATCATCACGAATCTGCAGTTTGGTACTGTCAGGAGTATCGCGGAAGATTTTTGCAGAGTACTGTCCGTTGCTGTCCTGAAAGTATGGCAGCATGTTGCGTTCGATAAGTGAATCAGGAACGATATAACCGCTGTCTTTTACAGCATTCTCAAATGCCATGGTAAGCACGGTAGAGTTGAATGCGTAGTTGAAAATTTCGTAGTAGGCAGATGAATCAATGTTACGGCCCTGATTCTGAAGGTCCTGTGCGTAATTTGCAGCTGCGTTGGCAAATACAGTTCCTGATTTGTATTCAATTTTTTTACCGTCATAGGTACCGAACACCAGAGCATCTTCGTTTGTTGCTCTATCAGCCATGGCAGGAACAAAAATGAAAGTTACCACTGAGATAACGAGAATGATGATTGAACCAATAGTAATACCAAGATTTCTTGGTTTTTTTGGTGCAGAAGCAGTCTTTTTCATAAAATGAAATCCTTCTTTTATTGAATAATATCCGAAAGATTTTATCATTGCTGAAAAAGGCTGTCAATTCAATGGTTCTGTTGATTTGGGACTGGTATACAGAATATAGACGAAATACCGGTCCTGAAATTTGTTTTCCGGTGATTCTGCATCCTGCATATGAACCAGCATCCACCATCCGGCAACTTCGCTGGCATCCCCGTCAGGAACTTCAGCAAGAGCCTGCTCATAAGCTTCTGATAGCTGTAATGAAGAAGCCTCGTTTACATAGCAGATTTTGTCTTCAAACTCTTTCATTGAAGCTACGGCTTCTGTACCGCCGGAAAGGTAGGCATCAACCCAGAGTGGAATAAGATTAATACCGGCTTCTGTGCCCTTATGTTTAATGATTCTTGTTTTTTCAGGTTCCGCAGTTATGACAACTTCTGAAGCTTCAATGGTTACGGTAGTCAAAGGACTCTCTGTATCGGTTTCCTGTGATGCCGGAACTGATAATCCTGAAAGGATATCTTCTGCTGTCTGTTCTGGAATGGATACAGGTTCTTTCTGTACAGGTGCAGATGCGCAGGAATAAAGAACAACAGCTGATAAGACGATAACTGGTAAACGGAAAACTTTTGAATGGTTCATATGAAGAATGATAACGCAATTTCTGTAATTTTAATACACAGGTTATTGACACTTTTTATCGGTTTCTTTATAGTGAGTATCACAAACGGGGGCGTAGCGAAGCTGGTTATCGCGTCGGCCTGTCAAGCCGAAGATCGCGGGTTCAAGCCCCGTCGCTCCCGCTAAGCCCATTGGAAACTCCGATGGGCTGTTTTTTTATCACCGGATAACGGTATCGGGCAATAGCGCAGCTGGTAGCGCGCCAGGTTCGGGACTTGGAGGTCGCGGGTTCAAATCCCGCTTGCCCGACTTCTATTTACAGAGTAAATCATAACAAATCTTAAAAAAACACGTTCCATTGTTGATTATTAATAACTGGGTTCTAATGATTGTGGCATACTCAAACTGATGGAAACTGGTATTTCTGCAACACATAAATGGAACCGAACCTTAGCTGTCTCTATTCTTCCCATAATGTTAGGTCTTGTTGTTATCCTTTCCATCATAAGTGGAAGTGTCGTCATCAGACTTGCAAAAAAACAGCTTCGATCTGAATCCCAACTCCAATCTCTTCTTGTTGATTCCTGGATTTCTGACACAAAATCTAAACTTTCCGTATATCGCAATTACCTTGAAGCACGCTGCAAGACCGATCAGGATATCCTCGACTATATTGTTGTTTCTCATGGCGTTCATGACGATTTTCCTGTTGGCGTCTATGTAGGAACCAGCAAAAACGTAATGCTTGAGCCGACATCCTACCAACCTGAACCAGACTACGTGGTTGCAAGCAGACCCTGGTATAAAAAGGCTCTTACCAGCAATGATTTTGTTATATCAGAACCCTATACCGATGTCATGCTGGATAAACCTTGTATTACTGTTTCTTCCCGATTGAACTATCCCTGGGGATCATCTCAGAACAGTGACGTACGGGTTATGGCAGCAGATTTGTATCTGGATTACGTTAATGAACTTGCACGAGAAATGGTTTCCACCGGAGCAATTTCCGGCGGACTGTTTGTTTCAAAAGATGAAGGTATCATCATTGCTAATTCAACGGGCTACCGTATTGGGGAACATCTGTATCCGTCAGATATGGATAAACATCTGGAAGAATTACGGCTGTACAGTGAAGGTGATTGCATAACTGATACTCTGGATGGTGTTTCATATTATGTTAATGTTATTGCGATGAAAGAAGTGCCCTGGTACCTCATCACCTATGTCGGTGTAGATAAGGTACTGAAGGAACTGTATATCGCTGTTGCCGCTGTCATCGTTCTTGCTCTTGTTTCCATTCTCTTTCTGTTTATTATGATAAATCATCATGCCCGGAAGATGGATCTGGTACAGGACCGGATTGTGCAGCTTTCTGATGAACTTCAGGTACAGACAACCTTTGTAGAACTGATAAAACTGTTGACTGAGACTCATGACTTTGATGCGGCCATAAACAAATGTCTGAGAATAATCGGTGACTTTTACAGCGGTGACCGTGTCTACATTTTTACCGTAGATTATGAAAAGAAAGTGCAGAACAACACTTATGAATGGTGTTCTGAAAATGCCATACCGCAAATTCAGAATCTTCAGTATATTCCACTTTCTGTAAATGAACGCTGGTGGCCGCTATTTGAACGTAATGGTTTTGTTACTCTGACGAATCTGAACAGGGAACTGAAACCCGGATCTTCTGAATATGAAATCCTGAATGAACAGCAGATAGAATCTCTTATAGCCTATCCGTTTATTCATGATGGTGTTATCACCGGATATATCGGAATTGATAATCCCCGCATTAACCTGAAGGAAACATTCCTCATTGAATCTGCTGCAGCCTGCGTTTCTGAAACACTGCTGAAAAAACAGTATACTGATATTCTGTATGACCGCAGTTATAAGGATATTCTTACTGGCTGCAAGAACCGGCGGGCATATTTTGAAGATCTGTCAAAACTTTCTGCGCAGGCTGAATTGTCTGTTGGTGTTGTTTTTGCTGACATGAACGGATTAAAGGATACCAATGATACCAGTGGTCATGAAGCAGGTGATAAATTGATTGTTGATGTAATGCATTTCCTGGATCACTGCTTTGACTGTTACCGCCATGAAGTATACCGGATTGGTGGCGATGAATTTGTGGTATTCGTTCACGATATTGAAGAACGTGCTTTCCATAGAATCATTGGAAAGACTCTGGAAATTCTGGAAGAGAAGCCTGTTGTCAGCATTGGTGACAGCTGGATTGGAAATGGTTCAATGGTGGAACGTCTTGTGGCCGATGCAGATGCCCTTATGTACATCCGTAAAAAGGATTACTACCGGACAAAGGGTCACGACCGACGGGCACCGGAACAGTTGGAAATCTGATTTGCCTGCAATCTGCTTACGCTTTTCCCTGACGCTGTTCAATCATTTTACGGATATCTTCTGATTCCTGTTTGGACAAGGCACGTCTGATGGCAATGGTGGTGTTATCAGTCTGCAGAAGAACAGGTTTGCCTTCTTTATCTTTTTCAAGAACAAGTTCAACAATGGGGTTTTTGCTGTTTGCAGGATTGATGTCTACAACCTGTGCAACTTTTCCATTAGACAGGAATACAAAACTTCCAAGGGGAAACAGGGAAAGACAGCTGAGAAGTGCTTTGATAGTGGTAGCATCATAGGCTTTGTTGTCATTCCTCAACATTTCAACCATGGCATCATAGGAAGTCTGTGCTTCTTTATGCATACGGGGAGCGGTAATCGCTTCAAACGAGCAGGCAACAGAGATGATTTTGGCAAAAGGTGAAATATCCTGAGATGTCAGCTTCCGTGGGTATCCGGTACCATTTTCCCGTTCATGATGTTCAAGAACGCCACGGCATATTGTTAAAGGAAAGTCAAATCCTTTCAGAATATTGTATGACTGAATCGGGTGGGCAAACAGAAGGCGCCGTTCATTGGGATTAAGACGTCTGTTTGAAATGTATAACTGGGCAGGAAGTTTTATCATACCAATTTCATGGAGGATACAGGCAACTCCCAGCTCAATGAGTTCTGAAAGAGGGCGGCGCAGCTGCATACCGATGGAAATTGCATAGATTGTAGAACGTACTGCATGGGAAACCAGGAAGTTGCGTCCTTTTGTGCCTTTCTGATCAAGACTGCGGAGTACAAAACGGCGGTTATCTTTTACAAAGACACACAGGTCTTTAACGATAACAGACAGGGATTCGTAATCAATTTCTGTATGAGTTGCATATCTGGTATATACCGCGTTTACAAATTCAGAGAAACTATCCAGTACGTTATTTACAATTTCAAGCGTTGCATCTTCAGAATCATTGGCGTGAATCAGATTTTTTGCTGCTTCAAAGGAACTTTTTGCTTCTTCTGTACAACTCTGAAGAATGGTTTTTTCTTCTGATGAGGATGCTTTGCTGGTAAAAGTGTTTGTTTCAATTTCAGGGGTGTCAGATGCCACAGAAGCGCTGGTAGTAACGGTTCCTTCGGTTATAACTGCAGTAAAATCCCATTCTTTTAATTCATTCAACAGAGTTTCCGTTACCGGACAAGTATAGGGGAGGAGCATAAAACTCTTATCCAGCAGTAAGTCTGATGAGAAGAATGTTTCCGCTTTTAACTGGTTGGTGGCAAAACTGTTCATATAGACAACTCCAATTCATTTATCGGCAGTTTCTACCAGTATGATAACAGGTGAATAAAAAAAAACCGGAAAACTTCTCACTGTTTTCCGGTAGGGTGGTATGTAGGATAACCGACCGTCTGGATGTCTTGAGCGGGTGGGATGCTCACCGGTCGGTGTTATTGTCCTGACATTATTATCATCGGGCTGGCGGAAAAAAACTTAAGGGGATTTACAAAAAAAAGTGCAGAAATACTAAAAAAGGGACTTCTGCCACCGGTGAATAGCGGTAAGAACCTGTTGATATATCAGATGGGATTGGGCCATAGCAGTTCTCCAGGGAATAAGAGATTCCGGTTCTGCAGATACTGTAATCCGGGCAAATTCAGACTGAAGATCTTCCGTATCCGGGAAAATCAGTGACAGCAATTCCTTTACAGCACAGCGGGCAAGAGCACGGTCTGTTTCTGAAAGGGCATCAAGTACTTTCTGCTGTTCAGATGGTGTCAGGGCGGGAGATTGCGTCATTGTATCTGCTTTTCTGATAATGGTTTCCAGTTGTAGCAGATATGTTTTTAATTGTTCCAGAGCCTGCTGTAATGCCGTTTTCCGCTGAAACCGCATGGCAGCTGCATCCTGAGGTGTGGTAAGAACGGTTTCTGCGGTAAAGGGATTTTTCGGGTTACTGAACCGGGAAAGGGATTCTTCTGTTGCAGGAACTATTCCGGGAATGGCAATACTGGAGGGGGATCCGGTATATGTCCGGAGGGAAGCATATTCCTGACATTTGCTTTCAAACCACCAGGCATACAGCTCCATGCGCCGGTCTGAAAGCAGTTCTTTTCCGGAGTAGTCTGTTTTTTTCAGGGTAAGGGGGCCGTAGAGTACGTTGGTCAAGGATGTCTCTGCCGGTTGTGTCCGGTTTGAAACACTGAAGGTTTTTTCTTCAAAGGTAGATCCTTTGGTGTGGGTCTTTTTTTCAGGAAAGCCCAGATCAAGTCCGAGAAGGAGAATTTCAGAGGCACCGCAGTATCGGGCAAAGTCCCATGCTGAAGCACTTACGGAACCCCCTGTTCCCAGAACTCCTTTTGACCCGATCTGGCGTTCAATGTAGGCTCCAAGGGGAAACATGCTGCTGCAAAGGACAATCTCCCGGCATTTGAATCTGAAAACAGACGGGTATGCGGCAGATTCTGTAATGAGGATACTGTCTGGTGCTTCAAGGCCTTCTATGTGCCGGGCATTGTAATACTGAGGGTCACAAAGAATGATGAAGTGGGGCGTTATATGATGACGGAGTAATGCCCTGAGTGCTGTATCAACGCAGATGACAAGGCAGGTTTCCTGCAGTTTTGCCAGCAGTTCCAGCTGCGTATCAAGGGTTGGTCCTGCCGCAACAACAACTGCTGGTGTTTTCCCCTGAAGGCAATCCTTGAACCGGGTAATTCCATCGCATTCGGCCAGCATTTCCGTATTGCGGCACATGTTCCGGAACCAGAGGGCACTGAATTTTTTCAGGGTTCTGCGGTTGGTAGAATTCTTATCCTTATTACGCTGAATAAGGTTTACAAGACCGGTGAAATATGATGATGCATGTCCCTGAAGGCATGTCTTGTTAATACAGGCACAATGTTCAATGTCATGCTGTTCAATGAGACTGATAATGGCAGGGGTTCGGAGTCCGGGACAGATCATCAGTTCAGCGTGGGAAAAGAGCCCTGAAAGGTCAGTAACGCTCATGGCGGAAAGCAGACGGTGCAGGGAAGGCTCTACGATAATCAGGGGGACTTTGGGATACATCCGGGCCGCTGCCGACGCATGATATCCCAGCCCTATGCCAAGAAGTACCAGTGCAGAAACGGTACTTCCCTCCGGAAAACATGCGGCAATGTCGCGGTCTGCTTCACGTACCGGGTCATAGGCAGAGTGCAGCAGAATGCCGTCCCGGCGGGCGGTAGGCATACCGTTTCTGGCAGTCTGCAGTTCCAGATCTGGTTCCTTCTGTGTCATAAGGGTTTCAATTTCCGTGTGGCACATATCAAAAAGCTGGGGAAACCTGGTTTTAAAAAGCTGGAGATTCTTTTCAAGAAGGGGAGTAGAGATATTACTGCAGGTAGAGCTCAATTTTCATGTTCTCCGTAACCGGTGTTCCTGCCTGTGGTGATTGTGAAACCACATAACCGTCTCCCTGAATAAGTATATTCAGGTCTTTCCGTTCAAGAAGAGGCAGCAGCAGTTTTTTTGGGGTACCGGTAAAGTCTGGTACCGTGGTGGTCAGTTCCTGTGCCCGACCGGTGTAGAAGGTAACTTTACCATTGTGGATGTAGGAGGCGGCACCACTTCTGAACATACCCAGATGATCAATGATGATGTCGGCGGCTTCTCCGATAACAGGAGCTACAATACGGCCTGCATAGGTTTCGCCTTGGGCTTTGGTAACTACCATGTACAGAATAATCTGTGGATTTTCAACGGGAAAAACAGCCATACAGTTGGAGATAAAGTCTGTTTCACTGTAGCCGCCTTTTTCCGTATCAAGCATTTGGGCCGTTCCTGTTTTAACACCGATGGAAATGTCCTTAATGTTTGCTCTGGAACCGGTTCCTTTCTGGGCAGTAGTATGCATGAAGTCAAGTATGTAACGGGCTGTATCTGCACTGACAACCGGCTCCCGGAAGACCGGCTGATGTTCATATTCGACGGTTCCGTCAAAATCAGTAATCTGTGAAACAAGAGTCAGTTGCACTGGTGTTCCGCCATTGGCGAGGGCAGTTGCAGCCTGTACCATCTGAAGGGCAGAAACACTGATTTCCTGTCCAATGGAAATAGTGGGTTTTGAACGAAGGGACCACAGTCTGTCACTGGTGGTTTTTAGGGAGCCGCGGGTTTCAGAAGGTAATTCGATTCCTGTTTTGCTTCCAAAACCAAAAGTCCGCAGGTACTGCAGAAAGTTCTCTGAATCAACAGTCTGACTCATCTGGGCAAGAACATCGTTGCAGGAGTATTCCAGGGCTTCACGGGCAGTAAGCCAACCGTGGTGGTCAAGACAGTTAATTACGGCTTTCTCACCGTTTTTTCCGGTAATTTCAAAGCGTCCGTCGCAGAGGAACCGGTCTTCGGGGCTGATTCCCCCCATATCAAGAAAGGATGCAACGGAAAAAATCTTGAATACAGAGCCTGGTTCATAGGCATAGGCTGCAGGCCGGTCAATCTGTTCTTCTTTTGATGAAAGACTGTAGGTATTCAAATCTGCTGCCGGTGCGCTGATGTATGAAAGTATTTCACCGGTCTTGGCTTCTGCAGCAATAAGCATGACGCTTTCAGCCCCGGTGTTTTCCATGGTTTTCTGAACAACTTTTTCAAGTTTGTACTGCAAGGTTGAATCTATGGTCAGATATACGTTTTTTCCACGGAGCACCGTATCAGTGCTGCCGCTTGTCTGAAAGGCCGTATCAAGGGCTGGCTGATCAGGGGTGAGAACAGACTGCATGGCATATTCCATTCCGGAAAGCCCGGTGCCTGAGGTTCCCATAAAGCCGACAACCTGAGAAGCCAGTGCATTTTCAGGGTAGATGCGGCCGGCCACAGCATCAAAACGGATACCCTGCACCTGATACCGGTAAATGATGTCTGAAAGCTGGTCTTTTGTTTCCTGTGTGATTTTCTTCTTAAGATACGTAAATGTTGCCGGTGCAGATTCTACTTTTTCCGTCAATTCCGGTACTGTCATGTCCAGAATGGAAGCAAATGCAGGACCTGCTGAAGTAAGGTATTTTTTGAAAACAGAGGGTGTAATGGCAATATCGTAGTAAGTTGTATCAACGGCCAGTGGTTTTCCTGAACGGTCCAATATGGAACCTCGTTCTACCTTAGTAACACTTTTAACGGCTTTATTGACTGGCGTAAATGCAAGTGATGCGAAATTCCAGAGAATGTAACCGGTAAACAGTGCAAATGCCAGTGCAATGAGGATTAACCGTGTTTTTTTGAAATAACCGTTTATTTCCATAACTTTCAGTCTGCTTCCATACTCGTGAACTACTTGAACAGCACTTTGCCGGTAACACAGTGGTTGTACACAAAGCCATAGTCCCGTGAATCAACAGATTCTTCGTAATTATCACCTATGGCAAGAAAAGTTCCCGAAGGAACAACGGTATCAAACTTAATGCGTTGATATTGCTGTTCAGTAAGAGGAATTGTCGTATTCCCCACCGTTAAACTATAGCGTGAATCCGTTGAAAATGCTATTGCCATTCCTTCTGTGGCAACACATCTTTTAACAACCGGTCTGCCATTTACATAATAGGTAACAATATCGCCAACCTGCGGTGTATTCCACATGACAAAAAAATCATCTTTTTCCGGTTTGATGATGCCGTAGGATAACCGCCAGGTAATAATCCGTTCTCCGTCGGCAATGGTTGGATTCATGGAAGGTCCTGATACAACCTTGATGTCAATGACAAAAAGCCGGAGAAGGACAGCTAACGCAAGACCTGCAAGTATAGGGATGATGACAGTGGTGTGAGATTCTTTTTCTGGAGTAGATTCCGATGTATTCATAGTTTCAGATTAAAAATGGTTTAAATTTTTTGGATTTATTCTAATAGAGCCCGTATGTTCTGTCGATAGACTGAATATGGAAATTATCAGCTATCTGAATTCCGGCGTACTTGAAGATACTGGCTATGAAGCCCTTTCTCTTGATGCGCTGTTAAAGACTCAGAATGAAGTGAACAGAAAAAAGAAAAGACGTACAGAAAGTATGGTCATAGCCATGCCTGTTGAACAACCGGTAACGTCTGTATTTGCCGATATAAATTTTTCATTTGATGAAATTGTCCGGGTTATCTGGCGTTTACGTTGGCTGCTTTTGGCACTGTTTTCAGCTGGCCTTTTTACCGTTATAGGATTCTTCTGCTGGCAGTCGGCTCAATCTTTGCCAAAATCAATGGCCTTTGCAGATCCTGCGGCAGAGGAAAATGAACTGATGTTCAATGCCATGCAGGCATTTGTTAATCAAAACTCTTTCGATGATTTTGACGAAGAAGGAAATCTTTTTGAAGTAGATGGTTCTGTACCGTTTACGGAAGCAGTTACTTATACTTCGTATACCGTAAAATCAGGTGAATCAATTTCCTCTATCAGTAAGAAATTCGGCCTTTCAAATATTTCTACCCTGATTGCGGTAAATAATATCCAGAATGTGCGTACCCTGCGATCCGGTCAGGTTATTTCCATTCCGAATACGGATGGCATCGTACATACGGTATCAAACGGAGAAAGTCTTGCAGCTATTTCTGCAAAATATGGGATTGCTGTAGAAGATATTCTTGATGTGAATGATCTTGAAACATCAGTCATTGTGAAAGGGCAGAAGCTCTTTATTCCCGGTGCGCGTCTGGATTCCAATACGCTGAAACAGGCTTTGGGAGAACTTTTCATGAATCCGCTGGGCAGTGGCTACCGCATCAGCAGTTATTTCGGCTGGCGAGCTGATCCTTTTACCGGTGTTCAGAGTAATCATACTGGTCTTGATCTTGCCATTGCTTCGGGTACACCCATTAAGTGTGCAAAAAGTGGCCGTGTTGCAACTGTCGGCTGGACTAACGTATACGGTAACTATGTTATTGTTACTCACGATAACGGATATCAGACCCTGTATGCCCACATGAGTAAAACATCGGTTAAAACCGGTCAGATTGTGGATCAGGGGACACAGCTGGGGCTGGTAGGCAGTACCGGTTATTCAACAGGCCCGCATCTTCATTTCTCCGTGTATAAAAACGGAAAACTGGTAGATCCACAGACTTTGATTAAGTTCTGATTTTATGGAGGAAACAATGAAGCTTCCTGGATTGTGCCGCGAGTGTGGCAGAACGATTGCTAAAGATTTTGTATTTTGCCCCTGGTGTGGTGTTTCACAGGTTACCGGAGAACTGGTACCTGTGGGAGCTTCCCGAAGCCGTATCTCGGGAAATTCCGGAACCGCCGGTCAACCGGTAATGCAGAGTAACCGGTTGAAAAATATTACCCAGCAGCTGGATGATCTTGAAAAAGAATTTACCATTTTTGCCATGCGAAGAGACCGATTATGATTGAAAATAAAATACGTAAGGCTGCCGCTGTTGTAACGGCGGCTTTTGCCGTTGTATGGGCAGTATCAGCACAAACAACTTTTGGAAACCTTGATCTGAACAGTTCAAACGGCGTTCTTTTTACTGCCGAAACAGAAACACCGGCAACAGTACCTCACAAAAATCTGTATTATGCTGCAATAGGAACCCAGAAAGGCGTTGCTGCAGCAGAAGCTCCTCAGCTGTTAACCTGTTTTCCTGAACAGGTGTCAGTTCTTGCCGGCGGTAAGATAATTCAGGTGAATAACGGTCATGGCATTGCTGAGTATGACCGTTCAACCAGAACATTGTCATGGAAAGATTCCGTACAGGATATGTTTGCCGTTCCGCAGGTGAAGGAAGCTGTCAGTATCAGCCCTGACGGTAACTGGTTGTGCCGTTTTGACAAAAAGTCTGCTGCGCGCGGTGATGTTGTCCTGGAAGAAGTTCGTACTAATAAGAGTGTTGTTCTGGTAGAAAACGCAGAGTACAGTTATTCAGCATTGCCGGTCCTCTGGTCTCCCGATGGTTCAGTACTCATTTACGAAAAAGATACTACTCTGTATTTCATCAAGCCCACTGAATCATTTGGAACGGCCCGTAATGCAGAAGAATTCCGTAAAATCGGGGCTGGCCTTATTTCAAATGTATGTTGGGCCAGCGAAAAGATGCTGGTATATATTTACCATGACCTTGTGTATACCATTGGTACTTCTGAACTGAATATCCGTTCCATGTACAGCGATATGCTGGGTATTGGAACTGTTCAGGGCCGACTTATTACACCGTTTGACGGCCAGAAAGACCATTTCTGGGCAAATGCACAGTGCACTGCGCTGGTCCTGGTTCAGAACAACCGTACCTTGTGGTACATGGAACTTGATGGCACAGATTTTGACTATGCAACTACGTTGTTCAGTTATCCTTTTGTCAATGTACCGGGCAGCGCCATTACCTTTTATGTTTTCTGGACTCCTGATATCCGCACCGGCCCGTTAAAGACTGACCAGCTGCCCATTGTGTGGGTAGAAATGCTTCATGGCGGCGAGAGGGAAAGCTTTGTATACAAACTGGCTGTAGACGCCGGACACAATAACACCTATTTTACTTCTCTGCCGGTTCCTTCGTTTGTCAGTAACCCTGCATTGTGTCCCGACGGAAAGTATCTGGCATTCATGGATGAAAAATCAGTCCATGTCTATGACCTGCTGCGTTGGGTACAGACTGCAGATTACAGTGGTGAATCCATAATCAGTTACAAGTGGATAAATAAAACGGAAATGGTTATTGGTGGTGATGAAACCACCCGTGTCTGGAACAGTTCAAATAACGAAAGTTCTGTACTGTTTCTGTCACAGCCCAAACAGTTCGGCTGGAACGGTGAAACAGGGGACATTCTTATCAGTAACGGGGCAGGAAACTGGAAATATAACAAAACCCGGAACAGTTGGGATGCTGTAGCCGGTGGCATCAACCGAAAACCCAGCGTGCAGAACGCATTTTACCGGGTATTCCTCAGTGAAAGCCGCAATAAAACCTATACCAATGCTGTGTATGTACGTACATTAAGCGGCATGAGTGAAACACGGCCGTTATCGCAGTTGTTCAGTCAGCGGTCTGTAGAAAAACCGAAGGTTGCACTGGTACTTGACGGTCTTGATAATGCTGATGGTCTTACAAAGGTTTTGGGGACACTGGACCGGTACAATCTGAAGGTTACGTTCTTCCTGAACGGAGAATTTATCCGCCGGTTCCCAAGCGGTGTGCAGGAAATTGTTGCCTGTGGTCATGAATGTGCCAGTATGTTTAATTCCAGCAGTTCTTTAACCAGTACCAGCTATATTACCGATGAAAACTACATCCGGAGCGGTCTTGCCCGTAATGAAGATGAATTCTTTGCCATTACCGGCAACGAACTGTCTTTGGCCTGGCATGCACCACTGTATAAGTCAACGGCAGAAATCAACCGGTATGCCTCCAATGCAGGGTACCGGTCTATTCAGCCTACTGTTCCAGTTCTTGATATGGGCACACTGGAAGAAACTGCCCGGTACGGTGCAGAGTATTATACCAGTGCCCGGATTATCGAAGCTGTAACGGCACGAGTTCGTGAAGGCGGTATCGTTCCTGTAAGCCTTGGTGTAAGTTCCGGAACCCGTACCGACTATCTGTATGACAGTCTTGATGTGCTTATTTCAGCTATTCAGGACAGTGGGTTCCAGATCGTAAAAGTGAGCGAATTATAATAGTTTTTCTTCTTCAGGTGGTGGGGCAAAACGTGCTTTCATTGCCTGAAGAATATCTACTGCCACATCTTCAGAAACTTCGGTCTGTGGCTCGTGATATTCAACAAGTCCGGCTGGAATTTCATCCAGGAAGGGTGATGGGGTGCATTCCACAACGCTCTGCATCTTCCGTCGGTGGCGGCAGCAGCTTAAGTACAACTTGTCCCGGGCACGGGTAATAGCGACATAGAAAAGCCGCCGTTCTTCTTCAATACCGCCGCCTTCCTGGTCTTCAAGACTGCGGGCGTGGGGAATGATGCCATCTTCGCAGCCGGCTATGAATACCACCGGAAATTCAAGACCCTTTGACGCATGAATTGTCATCAGGTTAACCTTGCCCTTAAGGCTGTCGTCTTCCATATCATCACGGCTTAAAAGTGTTATGCGGTTCAGGTATGCATACAGACCGGTATCAAAGTTATCCGGGTTGTTTTCCCATTGCTCAATACCATTAATCAGGTTTTCAATATTCAGATACTTAAAACGGGCAGCCTTATCACTTTTGGGGTTTTCAAGAAGAAGAAAGTCCCAGTAGTTAAGATCTTCTACCATCTGCCGCACTTTTTTGCTCAGTCCGCCTTTACCACCCAGCAATGCCTGACGCTGCTGGACAATCAGGTCATGAAAACTCTGCAGGTCTGCAATGGTTTTGGCAGAAAGTGCCCCGTTATAGCCTGCAACCGTGCTTGATCCAAGCTCTCCGTCTGCAAACAGTTCTCCTGTTGAACTTACCGCTTCCTTTTGTGGCTTGTAATCGGTTTCCATAAGATATCGGGGCTTGTTGCCATCATCATTCAACAATCCGTTCATTTCAGAACCAAGTTCGCCTTCCGGTATGTAATCGTCTTTGTAGGTTTCTGCAATCAGCGCTTCTTCATTGATATTGTCCTGCAGTACTCCGCCATTATGGTACAAAAGGACAGTTTCAATGGCATCCCACAGACTGCATTTCTTGTTGGCAGCCACAATGTTCAGCTGTTCAATGCAGCTTCTACCAATGCCACGCCGTGGGGTGTTGATAATGCGAAGCAGATTGATATCATCGTCGTGATTGGCACAAACCCGCAGATAGCTGACCACATCTTTTATCTCCTTGCGCTGGAAAAAGCTGGTACCGCCGCTCATGGTGTAGGGCACGTTCATGTTGAGAAATGCTTCTTCAATGGCACGGCTTAAGGTGTTTGCCCGGATAAGGACGCCAAAATCATCATAATTGCGTTTTTCCTGCATACAGATACTCTGAATGGTCTCTGCAATAAAATCTGCTTCTGCCGCTTCATTCTCGGGCATGTAGATTTCAATGGGGCGGCCGCTTCCATTACCACTCCACAGGCTTTTGTCTTTACGGTTGGTATTGTGGCTTATAACACCGTTGGCTGCGGCAAGAATGGTTTCTGTTGAGCGGTAGTTCTGCTCCAGACGTATTTCCTGTACTTCCGGAAAGTCACGTTCAAACATGCGGATGTTTTCGTAGTTGGCTCCGCGCCAGCTGTAGATACTCTGGTCATCATCACCTACAACGGCAACGTTTTTGTCTGCCAGCAGGTGCATGAATTCATACTGCTGCAGACTGGTATCCTGAAATTCATCAACCATGATGTACTTGTACCGTTCCCGGTATTTTGCAAGTACTTCAGGATGTTCTTTGAACAGGCGGATAGGCAGGGTAATAAGGTCGTCAAAGTCTACGGCGTTATACAGCTGTAATCCTTCCTGATATTTTTCGTATAACTGCCGGTATGCATCATTGGCGTGTTCCCAGTTCCATCGGCCGATTTTTATGTTTGAAAACAGGTTGCCTATTTTGTACACGTCAAGAGAATCTGCAGAAAAGCCCAGTTCCCGGCCGGTTTCTTTAATCAGTTGGTTTCGGTCTGTGTCGTCGTAAATGGAAAAATTGGTACGCCAGCCCAGTTTGTCGATATCCTGCCGCAGAATACGCACACCAAAGGCGTGGAATGTTGAGACGGTAAGGTTCTGCAGTTTGCGGCCTGTCAGGCTTTTAACACGGTCTTCCATTTCGCGGGCAGCTTTGTTGGTAAAGGTCAGGGCCAGAATGGCGCTTTGCGGTATTCCTACATCAAGCATATGGCTGATACGGAATGTAATAACACGGGTTTTGCCGCTGCCGGCACCGGCAATAATGAGAAGTGCTCCGTCAGTAGTTGATACGGCACGGAATTGTTCCGGATTCAGTTCTTTTTTCAGTTGTTCAAGATTCATCGGTTTTCTGCTTTTTTTAGTTTCTGTTTTCTATAACACTGACAAACAGAGAACGGAGTACCGTACGCATCAGTTCTTTCCGCTTTGGATCAAGGCGGTGTACCTGAGGCATCATCAGCAGCATTGAAGGTAACGCACGGTCCTGCAAGTCCTGAAAACGGGTAATACCGGCGTCTTCAATCATTTCAAAGAGGGTATCAATAAAGGTTTTCCGTTCTTCAAGGGAAAGATCAAGAAGCCAGTCCTCAACAGCTTTTTGTATTGTCGTCGACATGCTGGAAAGTTCTGCAAATTCAAAAGTTTTTCCCTTAACATACCAGTTGAATACGTCATGCTGGTTAATCCCCCAGCTTAAGGATTTAACTGCTCTGTAGTTTTCTTCGTGTTTCAGAAGCATACCTACAATACTCTGTTCCGGTACAAATGTGTAGATTTTATGAAGCAGCGGGCCAAAAACAGATGTGGGATACTGGTCTGCATCAAATCCCGGTCCGTCATAATTATATATGCTGATAACTTTGTCCTGCACGGCGGATTTTGAAAATGCCGGCGCATATACGGCTTCGTTTCCGCCTTTTGAGTGCCCCACAACAATAACTTTCCGGCGGTTCCACCGACACAGGCTGGTAACGGCTTCCGTAAGGTATTCTGCTGATTTTACCTGGGCAGAAGTGGGCCCGGTAAGGGCAAGATAACAATCTTCTTTCCAACCGGTTAAGGTGGTATCGGTTCCCCGGAATGCAACAACAGCAAGACGCCGTGCAATAAGGAATGTCATGGCAGAAAACTGAATGGTAACATCAGGATCAAGAATGTCTGAAAATCCGGTAACACGGACATTGCGGTACCGTTTTGTTTTTGCACAGGCGTAGAGTAACGGCATAAGTTTGGGATACATGGGCTTGCGGTTGGAAAAATCCTTTTTAGCCAGTTCCTGAATGCTTATGGAATGAGCAAAGTCCGTAGGGACATAATCTGAAAAATCCAGATAGGACAGTTGTGTAAAAATCAGGTTGTCAAGTTCATTAACAGGAGCCTGAGAAAAAGTCAGAAGTCGGATCGTAGCCATGT
>JAZLGC010000050.1:0-23841 GCA_045616125.1 Treponemataceae bacterium
TGGGTAGCAGCATTCTGTGTCTTTTCTGCATGACACCTCCTTAATGCTACCGTTTGCAAATAGAGCAACGGCAGCCAGAATAGTTTTCATATATGTATATATGCGCCTGCCGTAAAAAAAATTTGAGTTTTCAGAAAAAAAAGGAAAAAAAAGTTTGACAGCGTTTATCAACACGTGTAAACTAAACGTGTAAATTACAATTGCATTTTTTCATCAGGAGGATATACATGAAAAAATTAGTACTCAGTGCTGTTGCCGCAGTACTCGCAATCTCACTGTGTTTCGCAGGCGGTTCAAAAGACTCAAAAAAAGCCGCTTCTGAAAAAATCACCCTTACCGTATGGGAATCTACCCTGGGACCAGATGAATTCATCCGCCAGGCTGGTGAAGCTTATACCAAGGCAAACCCAAATGTAACCATCAAATTTGTAAACGTTGAACTTGGCGATGCTGCCGGTCAGATCGCTCTTGACGGACCTGCAGGTGTTGGACCAGACCTGTTTGCTGCTCCACACGACAAACTGGGTGAACTGGTAACTGCCGGTCACGTTCTTGAAACCGTTAATCCAGAAACTGTAAAAGCTAACGTTCTGGGTGCCTGCTCACAGGCTCTTACCTATGATGGTGTTATGTACGGTTACCCAGTATCTGCAGAAACCTACGCTCTGTTCTACAATGAAGACCTGATTTCTAAAGATGAAGTTCCTACCACTTGGGAAGGACTTGCAAAATGGACTAAAGAATTCAATGCTAAAAATCCTGGTAAATACGGATTCCTCATGGACGTAGGTAACGGTTACTACACCATTCTGTTCACCAGTATGAAAGGTAACCGCCTGTTCGGTAAAGAAGGTACTGACCAGACCAAAACCTACCTGAACAACGCTGCCGCTGTAGAAGGTATGACTTTCTTCCAGAATCTGCATGAAGTACTGAATGTTCCAGCAGCTGACCTGGGGACTGCCGTTTGTGATGCTGCTTTCCAGAGCGGAACCGCTGCAATGCACATTACCGGTCTGTGGAACGTAAAAGCATTTGAAGATGCCGGTATCAAATTCAATGTTGCTCCAGTTCCAGCACTTCCTGGTGAATCAACTCCTGCTGCAACTTTCTCTGGTACCCGTGCCATGTTCGTATCTGCTTACACTGACTACCCTGAAGAAGCTGCTAAATTCGCAGAATTCCTTACCACTCCGGAAATGCAGAAACTGCGCTTTGACCTGACTGGTGCAATGCCTTCAGTTTCTGTAGAAGTTTCAAGCAAATATATGCCTGGCTTCCTGCAGCAGTTGGACTATGCATTCCCAATGCCATCAATTCCTACCATGGCTGGTTTCTGGGAAGCAATGAACAATGCATCTAAAAACATCTGGGATGGCGCTGCTGTTAAGGCTGAACTTGACGCCTGTGACACCGCTATTCTTGGTAACTAAGTAAAAAATGCAAGGATGGCTGCTCCATCCTTGTAACAAATCGGGCTGTCCGACTAGTGCTGTCATACTGACCAGAACTGTCATGCTGATCAGAACTGTCATGCTGAACTTGTTTCAGCATCTGTTCCGTCAATAAGACAGAGATTCCGAAACAAGTTCGGAATGACATGTAACCAACACAGTTCGGAATGACGTGTGACCAACACAGTTCGGAATGACAACTGAATAGCACAGTCAGGACAGCCCCCGCCCCTGGAGATTTCCACCATGACAATTAATCCGAACGGAGCTGACGAGAAAAAAGTACATGCTGCTGCATGCTGTTTTATGGGACTTTCTCACCTGCTCTATTTAAAAGAATACGTTAAGGGCGCCTTTTTTGCCCTGGCAGAAGCAGTGTTCATCGGTTTTCTGCCTTTTACCATCCATAAAATCATTGAATTAGTAACTTTGGGAGATCCTCAGCCAAATGTGGCTGTTAAATATAGAAGCAATTCCATATTCATGCTGATTGACGGCATTCTGGTGCTGGCAGTTATTGCACTGTTCATCTTTCTGTATGTTGTTTCCGTACGCAGCGCAAAAGATTCATACAAAAACTATTGCCGTACCGGCCGATTCCCCAGCCAGAAAACTTCGCTGGAAAAAATCGGTGGAACTGCATTTCCACTGGCAGGTCTTGCACCCTGTCTTGTTATGCTGCTTATTTTTGTTGTAGTACCACTGGTATTCAGTGTGTGCGTTGCATTCACCAACTATTCGGCTCCGGAACACATTCCGCCGAAAAACACCGTTGATTGGGTTGGATTGAAAAACTTTAAAGACTTAATGTTTGGTGGCACCACCTGGTCAAAAGGATTCCTGCGGGTAACCATCTGGACATTGGTTTGGGCAGTTGCTTCAACATTTACCTGCTATTTCGGCGGTCTTCTGGTTGCTGTTCAGCTGCAGGAAAGCGGCATCAAACTGGCAAACGTATTCCGGTTCATCTTCATTCTACCCTATGCCGTTCCATCGGTTATCACCATGCTGGTCTGGAAAAACCTGCTGAACGGAACCTTTGGAACCGTTAACAGAACCCTGCAGGCCCTGGGCTTTGCCGGGAACATCCCATGGCTTGGTAATGCCACTCTTGCCCAGATTATGTGTGTAGTCATTAACCTGTGGGCCGGTTTCGGTTACTTCATGATGCTCAGTATGGGTACCATGACCGCCATTCCAAAAGACATGTACGAAGCAGCCCGCATTGACGGTGCATCTTCTACCCAGTGTCTGCGCCATATTACCATGCCACTGGTTCTCTACCAGACCATGCCGCTGATCATCATGAGTTTTACCCACAACATCAACAACTTCGGCATCATTTTCTTCCTGACCGGAGGAAACCCGACCGTTGCAGACTCAACCATCACCAACGCCGGTGGTACCGATATTCTGGTTACCTGGATTTACAAGCTGACCATTACCCTGCAGAAATACGATTACGCATCTGTTATCGCTGTTCTTATCTTTGTGGTTCTGGCACCATTTGCCATCTATCAGTTCAGAAGTACCAAAGCATTTAAGGAGGGCGAAGTATAATGGAACGTTCAAGCAACCGCACATTACAGATTGTCAACAAAACTGTTATCTATCTGCTGTTCATCATCATTTCCCTGTGTGTATTCTATCCGCTGGTATACACCGTCAGCGCCGCATTCAGCCCGGGAAACGGTATTTCAGCACTGAATATCATTCCCTTTGGCGACGGCTTTACCCTGAAGCACTTTCAGTACCTGTTCAATCAGACCCAGTACGGCTTGTGGTTCAAAAATACTCTGATCATCTCCGTATGGACCGCTGCCCTCACTGTTGTTATTTCATCCCTCAGTGCCTATATTTTCTCGCGCTTTAAGTTCCTGGGAAAAAAGACACTGCTCATGAGCATGCTGATTCTGCAGATATTCCCGTCTTTTGTCGGCATGATTGCCATTTACGTAATTCTGCTGAGAATCGGCGGTCTTGATACCCTGTGGGGGCTGGTTCTGGTATACGTTGCAGGAAACATCCCCTACAACACTTGGATGGTAAAAAGCTACATGGATACAGTTTCCAAAAATCTGGATGAAGCAGCCCGCATTGACGGTGCCAGCCACTTCCGTATCTACAGCACCATCATTCTGCCCATTACCAAACCGATTATTACATTCCTTGGAATTACCAGTTTTACCGGTCCCTGGATGGATTTTATTTTCCCAAAAATGGTTCTCCGCAGTGCCGATAAAATGACCCTTGCCCTGGGATTATTCAACTTTGTAACAGATAAGAAAAACGAATTTACAAACTTTGCTGCAGGATCGTTGATTATCGCAATTCCATTTGTGATTTTCTTCCTGTTTACCCAGAAATCCATGATGCTGAGTATGGGATCTGCTGCAGTAAAAGAATAAGGATTATTGATGACCACCTATACCTTTGACAATCACAGCCTGTTTCGTGACGGTAAGCGCTGGTTCCCGATTATGGGAGAAATGCACTATTCCCGTTATCCCCAGGCTGAATGGAAAGACGAATTATTAAAGATGAAAGAAGGCGGAGTTGATATTGTTTCAAGCTACGTAATCTGGATTCATCACGAAGAAATTGAAAACCAGTTTGACTGGAGCGGACAGCGGAATCTGCGTTCATTTGTAGAAGCCATTGCCGAAGCCGGTTTGAAGATGGTACTGCGTATTGGCCCCTGGAGCCACGCCGAAGCCCGGAACGGAGGTTTTCCTGACTGGCTTTTGACAAAATGCCCCAAATACCGAAGCAACGACGAAAGTTACTTTGCCGAAGTACGGAAATTCTATGCCGAAATCTTCAAGCAGGTTGAAGGCCTGCAGCTGAAAGATGGCGGACCGATTATCGGTATTCAGATTGAAAACGAGTTTGGCCATTGTGGAGGATTGCAGGGAGCTGACGGCGAATACCACATGCAGCACCTGACTGCCATGGCAAAAGAAATCGGCTTTGATGTTCCCCTGTGGACTGCCACCGGTTGGGGTGGAGCCATTACTGGTGGGCTTCTTCCGGTTATGGGTGGCTATTGTGACGCACCCTGGGATCTTCGCCCGGAAGAAATTGAACCAAGCAGTAACTATGTATTTACCTATGAACGGAACGACCACGCCATTGGCTGTGATTTCGGATTGGGGGAAACCATTACCTTTGATATGAGTAAGTTCCCTTATCTGACAGCAGAATTGGGAGGCGGTCTGCAGGTTACCTACCGCCGCCGTCCCGTTGCACAGCCGGAAGATATCGGTGCCATGACCCTGACAAAAATGGGTAGCGGCTGTAACCTTTTGGGATACTACATGTACCACGGCGGACAGAACCCGGAAGGCAAACTGACCACTCTGGAAGAAAACACCAGCACCGGCTATATCAACGACCTGCCGGTGAAAAATTACGACTTTCGCGCCCCACTAGGACAGTACGGCCGCCCCAACGGCACCTATGATGAAATCAGACTGTTCAGCCTGTTTGTCCACGACTTTGGAGAAAGTTTCTGTGCTACAAAAGCCTTTATTCCGGAAAACAATCCATTAAAGCCAGATAACAGTACTGACCTTCGTACCTCATGGCGCTACAACCCGGATGAACCAGATGCTACCGGCTACGTTTTTGTCAACAACTATGTACGGCACCAGACGCAGGCAGACCATACTGGTGTAGTACTGAGCTGTACCCCTGTCGGTTCTGGTGAGCCCGTTCAGTTTCCTGCCATGGACATCAAAAACGGTGACTATTTCTTTCTGCCCTTCAACATGAAGCTGGGGAATAACCTGCTTAAGACCGCAACGGTTTCTCCACTGTGCTTCCTGAACGGCAATACCTACGTGTTCTACGGCACACAGGTAACAGAGCGCACTGAATGCACTGCTGCTACTGCAGACCCGGCCCTGTACCAGTTTGCTGAAGCCGGTGACGACAGCATTCAGATTATTACCCTGCCCAGAAGCCAGGCGCTGAAAGCCCACAAGGTATGCGGCGCCGATGGCAGAGAAGAACTGATTATTACCGATGACGTATTCTTTACCGACGGAACTACCCGTGTGTATGAAAAAACAACTGCCGCCGGCACTATTGCTGCTGATCCTGTTGATTCTGCAGAAAGCAACAGCGGAACCCGGCGATTTAAGCTGGCCGTTCCTGCCTGGAACACAGAAGATCTGCTGCTGCAGATCAGTTACCGTGGTAACTGCGCCCGTCTGTATACGGAAGACGGTACCCTGCTTGATGACTCCATCTACATGGGTGCTGACTATCCTTGGGTTGTGGGCATGAAGCGGTACGGCAAGGCCTTGCAGACGTTGATTCTTGAAATCGACGAACTGAAATCCGATGCAAAAATCTATCTGGAAGAGCCCCGAACTGACAATCTGTGCAGTGTTGACTGCATTACGATGCATCAGGTACAGCGGAGCTGCTGCTGAGAACAGAAAGAGCCATGACGGCTCTTTTTCTCTACCGTTATATCAACGCGTGTGGATTACACGTAAAAAAAAATAAGGCGATGTCCGTAAAAAGTGTTGCTGAATGCTACTCAGCAACAAAGATTGTACAGGAATGCCACAAATCGAGAGGATTGAAAGTACAGACAAAAATTGTTGAAGCCCGGCGTCCATGCGGTCAGCATGGACTATACATAGTTTCTACGCCGGGATTCACCAATAGCGACGGTCGGTTGTGTTGCATGATGCAACACAACCTTACTGAGTTTTGCTGATGCAAAACTCAACAGTTGTAACGTCATTTAGAGCGTTTTTGGATGTACTGGCAATCCGGTAGATTTGTGGACTTATGATGAGACCCTGAATCAAGTTCAGGGTGACAATAAGCAACACTTTTTACGGACATAGCCAAAAATTAAAGTGAGGAACAGTATATGAAAAAAATGGTGATGCTGGCTGCAGTAGTTGCGCTGTGTGCCGCTACTCTGTTTGCCTGGGACACCCCAGCCGCAGAAGCAGTAAAAGAGCAGATTTTTGTAGAACCCATTCCTGGATTACCGGAAGAGTTTATTCGCGGTGTAGACATCAGCTCACTGGGTGACATTGAAAAAGCAGGAGGCGTGTATTACAACGCACGCGGCGAAGAAACTGACCTTTTTGACATCCTTAAAGAGAACGGTGTCAACTGGGTACGCCTTCGTGTATGGCACACTCCAGTAATTGCCGGTAAACCCTACGGCGGTGGAAACAACAGCGTAGAAAATGACCTGCCACTGGCAAAACGGGCAAAAGATGCCGGCATGAAACTGCTGGTAGACTTTCACTACTCAGATACCTGGGCAGACCCTGGAAAACAAAACACACCAAAAGCATGGCGCAGCATGAATGCCAAAGAACTGAATGCCGCCGTAGAAAAATATACCAAAGAAAGCCTTCTGGCATTTGAAAAAGCCGGAGCCCGCGCCGACATGGTTCAGATAGGAAACGAATTAAATAATGGTTTCTGCTGGCCTCTGGGAAAAATCTGGGCCGATGAAAAAGACGATGCCGTTGGCGGCTTTAAAGGTTTTACTGACCTTTTAAAGTCAGCAGCAAAAGGCGTTCGTGCAGCTCAGGGCAGAGGCCAGAAAATGAAAATCGTCATTCATCTGGCAGACGGCGGCGATAACAGCCTGTACCGTACCGTTTTTGATGAAATCAAGAAAGCAAAAGTTGACTATGACGTTATCGGCCTTTCGTTTTACACCTACTGGCACGGCACCTATGACGACCTGCAGAAAAATATGAAAGACCTGGCAAAACGCTATGGCAAAGAAACCATGGTCATGGAAGCCGCCTATGGCTTTACCCAGGATGATGGTGATGATCAGGGTAACGTATTCAAGACATTCAGCGAAGACGCCACCGGATACCGGCCATCGGTTCAGGGTCAGGCAACCTGTATCCGTGACTGTATTGCCGCCGTTCATGAAGCAGGCGGAACCGGTGTGTTCTACTGGGAACCAGCATGGATTCCCGTTGCCGGAGCAGGTCTTTCATCTAAAGAAGGCGATACCTGGGAAAACCAGGCCATGTTCGACTTTACCGGTAAGGTTCTGCCTTCCATGGCCGTATGGAATCTGATATATGGCAAGGGTGCTGTCAGCAATGTATGGGGTGGTTCTGCTTCCGTAGCAAAAGAAACACCAGTTCCCTATGCCATGGCTGACACCGTAGCCGTGCTGACAAAACCGACCCAGGAACCAAAACTGCCCAAACAGGTAAAAGTAGTATTTACCAATGACCGTGAAGGCCTGGTAAACGTTACCTGGGACAGCTACGACTGGAAAAATCAGAAAGACACCGGCATCGTTACCCTGAAAGGTACCATCGCCGGCAGCAGTTTCCACCCGGAAGTGAAGGTAGAAGTTTCAAACAAAGTGAACCTGATGACCGATGCCAGCTGGGAAAGCGGCAAACTGGGGGAATGGAAACTGAACGGCAGCAGCACCGCCTGTTTTGTTGAAAACAACAAAGGAAACGCTCACACCGGTAATTGGACCTACAAATACTGGCTGGGACAGGGCTTTAAATCTGCCCTTACCCGTGAATTTTCCGGCATTGAAAACGGTACCTATATCTGTTCCATCTGGGCCATGGGTGGTGGCGGTGAAAACCAGATCCGCCTTATTGCCTCAGACTTTGACGGAACCAACAGACAGATCACAGCAAAAATCGAAAACACCGGCTGGCAGAACTGGAAGCAGTACACCATTGAAATTCCTGTAACCGCCAAGCAGGTAAAAATCACCATTTACCTGGATACCAACAGCGGCAACTGGGGCAATTTTGATGACGTTGAACTATACAAAGTAGATTAACCGCCAGCATCAAAAAAACATAGGAGACACCATGAAAAAAGTATTGAGTGCACTGTGCTGCACACTGCTTCTGACAACCATGTTCTGGGCTCAGGAAGCAGATGATTGGGAAGAAGACGATTTCTTTCTTGATTTATCTGAAGACCTGACCTATGCCATCTCTGATGATGAAGAAGGCGGGGCTGTCACCGGTGGCAGAAACCGCTCTTCAATCCTTCAGGGAATCTGGATTGAAACCGTAAGCCATACCGATGCTATTATCCGCGATCTGGCAACCGGGGAAAAATCCGGTTATGAAATTGATGATTCACGCCTCAAGTCAAATGCCAACTGGTGGTTCTGGGGCGATATTACTCCCACATTCCATCTGGATGCAGAAATCGGCGTATGGAGTTTTGACAAATACCTGTACCGGGCCAACAGCTGGGGCGCCAATGCACCACTTGTTACCTGGACCGATGGATTACAGGACTTTGCATCGCTGGCATTCAGTCCGCTGTACAATGCCAACGAAAACTCCGTTGGTTCATTGAATAAAATGGGCTTTACCATTCAGACCACAGCTGCAAACGTACGATTTGGCTACGGAAATCTGGGAAAGAACGGTATGTCCAGCTGGACCGGTATTTACACCGTTCTTGACCGCTGGCCTGATGTGGGAAAAGGGTATACAGAAATTACCAACGGTAAAGGCTGGCAGAAAATTGGACCGTTCCAGATTGATGTTCTGGCAGGACTTTCCATGACACGCGGCACCTACGGAACCTATGATATTGCAAGTATTTCCTGGAACGACACCGTAACCGGTGCAGTAACCTTTGGCAGCTACACTACACAGGAAGAGTTGTTTTTCTACAACAAGGAAAACAAAAACGCAGCATCAGCCTATATCAGCTATGCACCAACTTCTCACCTGACCATAGAAGCTCACGGTCTGAAAACCTTTGGTACTGATATTTCGGACGCCGGTAATGCATGGGCAGGTGCAGGACGGTTCACCTGGCAGAAAGGAATGACTGATGCAACCCTGACCGTAAGCTATGCCGGCAGCGAAGCAGATTCCGTGTGGGGTGCCGAAAGTGCCCCCTACGACAATCTGCATGCCGACTCATTAACCGCTACCTTTGACGGAGCAATTAACTTTTCCAACGTTGTTACCCTGCAGCTGGATGAACGGTTTACCATCAACGAAACCGCTGACCTTACCAAAGGCCTGCGTACTTTGACAAACCAGCTGAATCTTGATGTAAATCTGGAACAGGTTATTGATCTGCCAGTTTCCATTGGCAGCTATGCATTGATAAATGTAGACCAGCTTTCGTACAAGACCAGCAAACGCGGCCGCGAAATTGTTCCGTATTTTTCAGAAGCCGGCATTGAGTGCATAAGCGAAGGGCTTTTTGATCTGAATAAGATTACCCTGGACTACGCCGTAAAAGCCGAATACAGCAGCTGGAAAAGCGGTAATACCTACCCCGTTGATATGATATATCACTCATTGATGGCCAACGTTGACGTAAGCGACCGGCTGTCACTTCATTCAGGTGCCCTTATCCGCTCTAAAAAAGAAGCAGACCCTACACTGGTGCCCTTTGGCATTGCTGCCGGTTTCAGCCTTAAAAAAATCAGTATGCCGGGTAATCCCATGCTCTATCTGCATGGAACCTACGGTATGAACCCCTATTCAGAAAACCAGTATTCTCTGTATCGGGCAGATAACAGCCTGAATCAGGCCACCCACAGAACCTATCTGCTGAACGACCTGAACAGTGACACAACTACCAGTCAAATCAGCATTGGCTGTATCTGGGACCTGCAGTAACGACAAAAAAAGTGAAGGAGTCAATGATGAAAAAAATGAAATCCATTCTTCTGCTGCTGGCCTGCACCCTTCTTCTGGCCGGCTGTGCTGATGTAAACGGACTGCATAATCAAATGGCAACAGAAGTAACCTTTGTGTTCAAAAACTTTCCGGACACTGTTTCCGGCCAGTATACCATCCCCGGAAACTTCAACAACTGGGACAACACGCAGACTACCATCACCATGAAAAAAGGTAGTGGAACATCTGAACCAATTCTGATAGCAGAAAAAAACATTCAGTTTACTCTGGTAAAAACCGGTGAGTGGCTTCGGGGCTGGTACCCGGAAGTAACGGGGAACGGGTCAGATGCCGGCGTTATGCGGAACTTTTACATTGATAATCTTGATTTAACCGCAGGAGAAATGGTGCTGGTTATTGATGGCAGTGCTGCTACAGCAACACCGGTAGTGGAATAAGTTATGAATGGTAAAACCGTATTTTTCCGCCTGATTTTCAGTATAGCAACTCTTTTATGCCTTTCCTCATGTGAGTTTCTGCAAAATAGACTGAGTTCCAGCCTGAAAACCCCAGATAATTCCAATTCTGATTCTGGTTTTCAGCCCTATGCACCGGTTGCTGCAAAACTGGATTCAGACTTTATGCGTGGCTTTGATGCCAGCGAAGTAAAAGCTCTGGAAGAAGCCGGTATTAGTTTTTACGACGCCAACGGAAAGAAAACCGATATCTTCAAGATTCTGGCTGATAACGGCGTGAACTGGATCCGGCTGAGAATCTGGAACGATTACACCAAAGAAATGAATGCCCAGTGGAAGCCCTACGGATTCAACAATCTGGAGCGGACCATTGCTATGGCTAAACGGGCAAAAGCCAACGGGCTGAAACTGCTGCTGGATTTTCACTATTCAGACAACTGGGCTGATCCCCAAAAGCAGAAATGTCCTGATATGTGGAAGTCTATCAGCACCGTAGACGCACTTGCTGCCGCAGTTGCCAATTGGACTGGTGGCATTCTGACACAGATGAAAACAGCAGGATGCGCGCCAGACATGGTACAGCTTGGTAACGAAATGGAAGGCGGCATCTTCAAGACCAATGCGGGATGTACAGTTTCTGTTGCTGACAGTGCGACCATTCTCAATACAGCAGCCAGCACCGTGCGCAGTACCCTGCCCGGCTGCCAGATTATGCTGCATATGGCCCGGGGTGGAAATACCAGAATTCTTTCAGGGTTTTACACCAATTTCATCAGCAAAGTTGACTGTGATGTGGTAGGTCTTAGTTATTACCCCTTTTATGAAGACCATGGAACCATTACCCAACTGCAGCAGAACGTCAACACCATTGTTACCACCTACAAAAAGAAAGCGGTTATTGCAGAAACATCCTACTGCTATGACACCTCAGTCTGGATGGACAACACCCACAATGAGTTCTGGATAGATAAGGAACCTGTTGCGGCAAAAAATCTGACCACCTATGCCGGCATTACCAATGGAAAGATTACAGCCAGCGTAGAAAACCAGGCCGGTGTTATCCGCGAAATTATTGAAAAATCCGCACAGAAAGGTGGAACCGGTGTGTTCTACTGGGGCGGCGCTTATCTGGGCGTAACAGACAAAATGGACAGTTCCTGGGAAAACCAGGCCCTGTTCGATACCAACGGGAAAATGCTGCCATCCTTAAAGGTGCTGGCAGTAAAAGGAGAATAATATGAAAAAATGTACAAGTATTGTGATGGCACTGATTGCCATGGTTTTGCTGCTGACAGGATGTCCTCACCCGGTAAGTGGTGATGAACCTGATGTAATGGTTCTTACCCTGGATTACAGCGGACTGAGCAACAAAGACGCCGTTAAAACAGTAAAAGTACAGTACGGCTGGGCTGGCAACGATGCCGGTGACGAGCATTATGCCCCAGAAGTTACTGCAACCATCAGCGGTTACAAAGCCACTGTTGAATGTGATAAGACGTATGCAAAAACTTCAGAAGACTGGGTTGGATTTGACCATACAAAAATCAAACTGCTTGATGCAAGCGGAAATGCTATTGCCTGCAGATGGAACGCTGACTGGTTTGAATATGATGAAGATGGCGTAACACTGACCGCCAGTGATGTAGTTTCTGAAAAAGCTATCCTTACCCTGACCTTCACCGGATTTGAAATTCCCGGTGGATCCGTATCTGTTCACTACGGTGCAGATGACGGAACATACGTTGATACCACTGCAACAGTAGCTGAAGACGGAAAATCTGCAACAGTACTTCTTGATAAACAGTACGCCAACAACGCCGGCTGGTTCAACAAGATGGTATTTACCGTTACTGATGAAAGTGGAAATGAAGTTTCCAACGTAACATACACCAAGTACTGCGAATTTCAGAGCAGTGGTATGAGTCTGACTCTGGTTGTTGATACCGA
This sequence comes from Treponemataceae bacterium, assembly GCA_045616125.1. Lineage (GTDB taxonomy): Bacteria > Spirochaetota > Spirochaetia > Treponematales > Treponemataceae > Treponema_I. The sequence goes on from JAZLGC010000050.1 coordinate 12,517, forward strand.
TACCTACACCACACTATTCACATCCACAAGTCTGAGTGGATCATTAACAGAAATCGTTTCCGTAAATACGTTATCCAGTCTGTCAATCAAAAAACTGAAAGTTCAGTTTATCGCAAGTGCTGACAGTGGATGGGCAACCATTACTTCATCTGCATCAGATTGGGATGCAAATAAAATTGAGTTGAAAAACTTCTGGGATGAATCTATTAGAGGATACAGCACCGTCATTACCGATGCAGATGCCATTGCATCGTACAAAGCAAACGGTATCTATCTTGCTGGAGCCGATGGTACCGTTACCGTATCCTACGTTGCCGCCAACTGACGGTAACGTTACAGCGGGGGCGTTGCGGGGACGCAGTGCCCCGCAGAGGGGGTAGCGGAAGACCGCAGGGCGGGCTGCAGCGAGGGGGAGACTTCCCCCTTTGCACCGTTCCACTTCCGCTACCGTATTAAATAAAACAGTAATCCGTGGTAGAATATGACAGAAAAAAAGGGCAGATCAGTGGACAAAAACGTAACACAGAACGACGTAGCCAAAATGGCTGGCGTAACCCGCAGCATGGTCAGCTATGTCATCAATGGTAACACTGACAGAAGTGTTGCCCCTGAAACACGACAACGCATTCTTGACGCCATAGAAGCATTAGGATATCGCCCTAATAAGGCAGCTCAAGCTTTACAGCAGGGTGATGTAGCCTTTGTTTCACATAAGATTGGTGTTGTTCTGAGCTCTGCAGAAGTATTCCGCCGTCCCTACTACACTGAAATTCTTGAAGGCATTCATTTAACTGCCCACGAAAACAACTACCACGTTGCATTCATCCGTTTTTTTGATGAACTGAAGGATCCTGTTCTGTTCAATGACCTGATTCACGAAGAAGAAATCGGCGGACTTATTCTGATTGCGTCTGACTTGTGCATCAAAACATCGGAAGACGTAAAGATTATTGAGCGGATTAAAGAGCGTCTGGAAAAAGTAATCTGCGTAGACTGGAAATGCGATGATTTATCCAGCGTATTTTTTGACCGCCGTAATGCCGCCTACAAAGCAGGAGAATACCTGCTAAATCGTGGCTACAACGACATTGCCTACATTGGCCATGAAGATGACCGTATTCAGGGAGTAAAACAGTTTTTCTTTGACCATGAGTTAGGAGAACCGCAGCTGCTGCCTGCCATGAACATGGAAACGGGCTATTTTGCCATTCGCCAGCAGGCTGCCACCGGAAAACTCCCCCGCGCCATAATCTGTGGTTCCGACGAAGTTGCCATCGGAATTCTCCGGTTCCTGAATGAAGCCGATATTGCCGTTCCTCAGGAAGTTGCCTTAATCAGCATTGATAATATCGAAATGGCAGAATATACCAATCCTCCCCTTACCACCATCGACGTGCCCAAACGGGATATGGGTGCTAAGGCTGTTGAAATGATTATGCAGAGTAACCTGTTTTCCAACGGCATGACTATTACCCTGCCTGCCACTGTAATTCCCCGAAAAAGCTGCTGATTCCACCACTCCTCCTGATTTGCGTGTTATACTGAATTGGGAGAAAATACGAATCATGACATTATTAGTTGTTGATACTCAAAAAGGTTTAATGAACGAAAGCCTGTACGCTTTTGAAACAGTTACTGAAAATATCTGCCGGCTTATTACCGAAGCCCGCGCAAATGACATAGAAGTAGTATATATCCGTCACGATGATGGGCCAGGCAGCGGATTCACTAAAGGAGATGCAGACTGGGAGATTTACTCAAAATTTGCGCCACAGAAACAGGAGCGGATTTTTGATAAAACCGTAAACAGCGCATTCCACATGGAAACCGGACTCAGCGAATATCTGCAGGAAAAAGGCGAGAAAGAACTGATGATTTGCGGTGTTCAGACAGATTACTGTATTGATGCCACCGTAAAAGGTGCCTTTGAACGGGGATATCATATTTTTGTGCCTGGCATGGCAAATTCTACAAAAGACAATGATTATTTTCCACGAAACATTGCATACCGCTACTACAATGAATTCATGTGGCCAGACCGCTATGCAGACTGTATTACCATGGAAGAAGCCGTTATGCTTTTAAAAGAGAAAATCTGATATTCATGAACGTAACGGAACTGCTCATCAGTAAACATAAAACCATTACTTTTATGGAAAGTTGTACCTCAGGCTTGCTGGCGTCCATGCTTACGGACACAGAAGGAGCCTCTGCCATATTTATGGGCAGTGACGTTACCTATGCCAATGAAGAAAAAATCCGCTGTGGTGTACCGGAAGATATTATTACCCGGTACGGGGTATATTCTGCAGAGTGCGCCCGGGCCATGGCAATTGCCTGCAGGAACCGGCACCACGCTGACATCTCTGTAGGTATTACGGGAACCACCGGTAATCAGGATCCCAATAATCCCGGTTCCATTCAGGGTACTGCCTGGTACTGTATCTGCATTGATGACAACTGCTTTGACTTTACTATTGAAGAAGAAGTTGCCGGAATAAGCAGAAAAGACATTAAACAGCGGTATGCCAACCGGGTATACCAGAGCCTTATGGAACTTCTTACAAACCGCTGCTGAATCAAGTTGTAATCACACAATCTGATAATAGGGTTCATTCCAGGATTTGAATTTTATGTCGTGAGTAAGCAGTGTCATGCCATCACCTTTTGCCTGGGCAAGAAGAATCCGGTCAAAGGGGTCTTTGTGGTCAAAAACAGGCTTGCCGTCTGCATCAAGATGCTGCTGCAGGGTTTCCAGTGCGCAGACATGACGGTCATCAAGCGCAAGTTTTTCAAAACCTGCCTGCTCGCACCAATGAAGAAACGCTGTTCCACTCATAGAAAGGTTATCAGCATTGACCGTATGCTTCAGTGCCACTTCCCACATAGAAATAATGCTGTAGTAAATCCGGTTACGCGGATTTGCAACAATTTCCTTAACTTTTGATGATGTCCGCTGATCGCCCTGCAGATACCAGACCGCTATATGAGTATCAAGAAGAAAATCCATCAGATTTCCTCCTTCCTGGGAAAAAGGTCATCCAGTAAATCATCATGGTGATTGCCATTCATACCGAACAGTTCAGCTATTTCATCAGCCATCATGTCGTCAAAATCATCCGGAACGGTAAACATACCTTTTGCAATTCCAAAGGCTTTTGAACGATCTCTTTCGTAGGGCGTAATCTTTGCCACCGGCGTCCCATTCCGGCAGATAATCACTTCACTTTCTTCGCGCCGTTCAAGCATGGCAAGCAGTTTTGAAAAATTAGTCTTGGCCTCAAGAACATTCACCTGGCACATACATACCTCCGCTTAGTCAACCTGACTAATTATAGTGTATGCCGCCTAGTCAACCTGGTCAAGAAAGCAGCCCAGTCTGTATGACCTTCTCAAGAATCTCCACAGCTGACCTGACCATCTTAGGGCAGGTATCCGTAAAGAGATTGTGTTCCCTGGCATAAGAAAGGCCTTCTGGTGTTGAAATATCACAGTGGAGCAAGCCGCAGCACAGATAGGATCCGAATACTGCCTGTGAACACAGGAACCCACTGGAAAACAGTTTTTCTGCTTTGTCTTCTTTATTCATTTTTTATCTCACAATTCATAGCCGGTACCTTATACCGCAGATTTTCAGTCATCAAATCTACGAACCATCATGATTTCATCGTGGAAGGTGCCGTCTTTCAGTTGAAAGGCGCGGGGCTGGCGTCCCCATTCGATAAAGCCATTTTTTCTGTACAGGGCAATGGCGCGGGGATTATCGTCAAAGACGCCCAGTTCCACCTGCATAATGCCGTTTTTCCGGGCGGTCTCCATGGCAATTTCCATCATGCGGCTACCCAGTCCCCCGTTGCAGTACTGTTTCCGGATGGAAATGCCCAGCCCGTAGCGGTGACGGGTCTTTATATGGCCGCTGATATGGCGCACGCATAAATCGCCTACAATAGTCTCACCATCAAAAGCCGTTACAGAAAACTCAGTATCGCTGTCTTCCATTTGCTGGATGGTATCACTCAGTTCTGCCAGGTCATACCGGCATTCTTCAGGATATCGGGCCATAAAGTAGGTTTCGCGGGATGTTGCCGTACGATGTTCTGCCAGCTGCAAGGCGTACTCCGCTGTCACGCTGCGGAGTATCAGTGTTTCGCCTGATGGCAGGGTAAACGTTTCTTCTGGTATCAGCATACAGCCCCTATTTATTTAATGTATCCGGCCAGCACTTTCAGAGTGTTTACGGCACCGTCTTTGTGGCTGCGTTCATAGCCGTGGCTGGCATATACACCAGGACCAATCAGACCATGCTTAATGTCGTAACCAGCGCTTAATGTTGCTTCTACATCACTGCCATAGAACGGGTATACATCAACAGCATAATCGGCACCGGTAGCTTTTGCAGCTTCAATAAGCCCCTTAACAACATCATAGCTGTACGGTCCGCGGCTGTCTTTGGCACAGATACTTACCTGACGTTCTGTGCACGTAAGTCCTTCTCCTACGCAGCCCATATCAACGGAAATTGCTTCAGTAACACCGGCTGGTACACTGGCAGATCCTCCATGGCCAACTTCTTCGTACACCGTAACGTGGCCGTATACAGCACGTTCCGGATGAATGTTGTTATCTTTCAGATATTTTGCATAGCCCAGAAGAATGGCAACAGAAAGTTTATCATCAAGGAAGCGGCTCTTAATATAACCGGTTTTTGTAATGCGGGTATTCGGGTCAAAGCAGACAAAGTCCCCAACTCCAATACCAAGATTTGCCACATCCTCAGCCTTTTTCACATCTTCATCCAACACAACTTCCACTGTTTCCCAGCTGCGGGCTGTTTCGTTGTATTTTCCGTTTACATGAATGCTGGCATTGGCAAGCTGACAGGTGCCTTCATACACCCCGTTGAATTTCGTTACTACCCGAACATTCTCCGTTTCAGCATTATTGGCATTCATACCGCCAATATTTGTCAGCTGCAGCCGGCCATTTCCTTTAACAGAACATACCATACCACCTAATGTATCAGTATGAGCTTCAAGAAGAATGCCATTGACACGTCCTGCATCCGTAGAGCCTGCAGCAAGTTCAGCAATTACACCGCCTTTTCCGGTAATTTCAGCTTTACAGCCAAGCGCTTCAAACTCTTTCCGTACCCAAGCTGCGGCTTCTGCAGTGTATCCCGTTGGTGAATCAATGCTCAGCAACGCTGCTGCTTTCTCTGCAATATAATCGCCATACTCGTTAAAATCTTTCATATCAATAACTCCTTCAATTCTTCAACAGTCTCTGCTATCCACTTTGCCCCGGCATCTTCAAGCTCTTTCCGGTCTCCATATCCAAAAAGAACACCGCAACAGTCCAGTCCCATTTCGGCTGCCCCTTCTACATCGTAGAACCGGTCGCCTATCATCAAAACCTTTTCCTTATCGGCATCTGTCAATCCAGCCGTTTCCAAGGCATACGCAATAACTTCTGCCTTACGCCCCCGTGATTCATCAGGCGCACTGCCACAAATTCCTTCAAAATATCTGGCAAAACCAAATTTTTCAGCAATACGTAGGGCAAATGGCTCCGGCTTAGATGTGGCCATAAAAATACGGTATCCTGCAGACTGCAGTTTTTCAAGCAACTCCGGAATACCCTCATATACTTTGTTTTCAAAAATGCCGTTTTCTGCATAGTATGCCCGGTAATTACGGACACAATCTGCCACTTCTTCTTCCGGGAATCCCAGTTTTTCCCTGAAGGTCACTGTCAGCGGCGGTCCGATAAAACTGCACAACGTTTCATAAGAAGGAATTTCTTTTCCCATCAGGGTTAGCGCATGGATAAAGCTGTTGGTTATTCCCTTTGCAGGGTCTGTCAAAGTACCATCAAGGTCAAACAACAGTACGGATTTTCCGGTAATTTTCATGGCCGTATCATAACATAAAAAGATAGGCGATGTCCGTAAAAAGATAAAATCTGCAGGGATGAATTCTGTATTCCGTAGGGTGCAACCTCTCGGCAACTGTGCAGTATTATATTCCGAACGCTACGAATTTATCCAAATCTGGAGCATATATATGAAACTTTCACTTTCAGGACTTTCTGATACTTCCTCATGGATATCCAAGGGCTACAGTCTTCCCACATTCGATATGGCCGCTGTACAGAAAACCACAAATGAAAACCCCTTCTGGATTCATTTTGGAGCCGGAAATATTTTCCGCGCTTTTCAGGCCAATGTTGTTCAGAATCTGCTGAATACCGGTGTTCTTGACCGAGGACTGATCGTTGCAGAAGGCTACGATTATGAAATCATCGATAAAATGTATCGCCCCCATGATAATATCGGGGCACTGGTAACCTTAAAAGCCAGCGGTTCTGTCGAAAAAACCGTGGTAGCATCGATTATTGAATCCCTTACTGCTGACAGCAGCAATACCGAAGACTGGAACCGGCTGAAAGAAATATTCCGTAATCCCAGTCTGCAGATGGTATCGTTTACCATTACCGAAAAAGGGTATCTATTAACAGCACCCTTTGTTGCAGATGATATGAAAACCGGACCTGCACAGCCCCAGTCGTATATGGGGAAAGTTGTATCACTGCTGTATGAACGCTTTACCAATGGCCAGGAGATGCCTCTTGCCATGGTCAGCATGGATAACTGTTCCCACAATGGTGATAAGCTGAAATCTGCCGTTTTAGGTTTTGCAGAAGCATGGGAAAAAAACGGCCTGTGTAAGCCGGGGTTCCTTACCTGGTGTACCAATCCGGCAAAAGTATCATTCCCCTGGTCAATGATTGACAAGATTACCCCTCGCCCGGATGCTGCCATTGAAAAGATTCTTTCAGATGACGGCATTGAGGAACTGACACCGGTTATTACGGCTAAAAAGACATATGTAGCCCCTTTTGTAAACGCTGAAGAATGTCAGTATCTGGTCATAGAAGATGCATTTCCCAACGGTCGGCCGGCACTGGAAAAGGGTGGTATTATCTTTACGGACCGAGAAACCGTCGACAAAGTTGAGAAAATGAAAGTTTGCACCTGTCTGAATCCCCTACACACAGCACTGGCAATCAGTGGTTGTCTTTTAGGCTATAATTTGATTTCCAGAGAAATGGCCGATAAGGATTTACGGAAGATGGTGGAAATTCTGGGATACGAAGAAGGACTGCCGGTTGTAGTTGACCCGGGAATTATTTCTCCCCGCCAGTTTATTGACGAAGTAATAAACACCCGTATTCCTAACCCCTTTATGCCCGATACACCGCAGCGAATTGCCTGCGATACCAGCCAGAAACTGCCCATCCGTTTCGGTGAGACCGTTAAGGCTTACCTGCAGCAGGGAACCAATCTTTCTTCCCTCCGCGTTATTCCATTGGTATTTGCTCTGTGGCTGCGATATCTTATGGCAAAAAATGATACGGGAGCATCTTTTGAACTGAGTCCTGATCCCCTGCTGGCAGAAATAACTCCGCTGGTTGCAGGTATCAAACTGGGGAAACCCTTTGATGTTCACGCTGTCTGCCAGCCCATTTTAATACGCTCTGATATTTTTGGTCTGAATCTGTATGAAACACCACTGGCAGCTACAGTAGAACAGCTGTTTGCTGAACTCTGCAGCAGTCCAGGGGCTGTTCGCTGGGTTATTCACAAAACCGTCAGATAAGCTGCTGCGGTCCAGTCTCCGCTCAGGCTGCCAAACTGGCGGATAGTTTTTCCGGCCGGCAGAGATAGTTCCGGTGACTGGGCAAAACGGTGCATAACCGTCAGCTTTTTATCGCCAAAGACCTTTTCCACAATCTGGTACCCGGTAGGTGCCGATGTACAGATTGCCGTATTTTCAATGCGCGTTATGGTACCATGCTCGATAACCGGAGCTACTTCCCGATAAAAGTCCATGGCTTCATCCACCAGCTGCCACTGCCAGTCTGCCAGATTGTACACATCACCGCTTAAGCACATGCGGCCCAGCATGGCGTTTGCCAGCTGCCAGATAACCCGTTCCTTACTGTCTGTGCCGTGCAGTACACACCAGATCTGATTCTGCCGCGCCGGCATTACCCGGAGCACATTGGCGGCTACCACCGGAATGTAGTCACATTCGTGGGCATCAGAAAAACTTGCCTGGCTTGCCAGCTGCAGAAAATCAGGTACCATGCGGTGGCCACCTGAAGCACACAGCTCAATGACCAGATCCGGCAGCTCCCGCTTGATTTTCTGGAAGAATCGGCGGGTTCCTGCCATCTGGGCCCGTAATCCTTCTCCCACCGATTCATAGCCGTCACACCCCAGAGGAATCTGGCTGTTATAATCGATTTTGATGTATCCAAAGTTGTTGTCACGAAGGAAATTGATGATTTTTTCCGTCAAATAAGTGTCTACCCAGGGATCTGTCATGTCCCAGAAACGGCTGCCGCCTACAGATAAGGGAACTCCATCCCGATGCACCAGATGTTCGGTCTGATGGAAAGCGCTGACACCTTTTGACGCAATTTCCATTTCAAACCAGATGCCGGGAATAAGACCTTCTTTCCGGATACTATCTGTTACAGTTTTCATGCCGTGGGGAAACAGGGTTGTATTTACGTTCCAGTTGCCCTGGTCGCAGAACCATTCTTCGTTTTCTTTATACCACCCGGCATCAATAACAAAATACTTTACCGGCCGGCCTTTCAGAGAATCAAGTATTTTCAGTACGTTTTCTTCGCTGGGATTTCCCCAGGTGGTGCAGTATTCATTGAATATGACCGGCATGCCGTCATCGTTTTTTGAGTAATCAGGAGACTGAGCCGCAACCAGTTTGGCACACACGTCTTCAAGAGAAGTGCCGGTAGCAACGTACACATTGTCGGTGGTAAAGGTTTCTCCGGCTTTCAGGTTCTTGCGCCAGTGTCCCACATCAGAGTCAGCCGGCCCGCAGACCAGATGATATCGGTCTACCCGCCAGAACAGTTCAAACTGCCAGGGATTTCCTCCGCCCATCATCAGGGCCAGAAACTCGCCCGTTTCTGAGTTTTCCAGGCAGATAAAGGGATGAAACTTTTTATTGGGAGCAGAGCTTGCGTTATAGAACTTTTCCATGCGGACACCGTTGGCACCCCAGGCTGGCCGCAGCTGCAGGGTATCAAGGGTATCCGTCTTCAGGGTGCATTCTTCACTCCAGAAAGTCATGAGCCGGTGAACCCTGTCAAAGTGCAGGTCCTGTAATGCCAGAGCACTGATCATTTCAAGGGTCGTGTCCTGTGCCACCGTTACAGACGTAGAAAAGATGCTGGCACCGGAATTACCGGCTTTTCTTTCAGAAAGGGCAAAAACGTTTCCTTTTGCGTCTTTTCCTACGGCATCTATACTCAAGGTGGTACTGCTACCGGTCAGAGTCAGCCCTGAAGCAAAGTTCCAGTCATAGTCATCCCCGGTAAACCGGGCTTCAAAATACTTTTTGTAATCCATTTTTATATCCTTTTTAGAATCCCACACCGTCAGCTTTTAAGCATCATGTTGATGATTTCTTTATCAGTCTGCCGCATGCCTACCTTACCGATGTAGCCGACACAACTGATGGTTTCTCCCGCATCTTCTTTCAGGATACCGGTATAGGCTTCATAGGCCTTGTTCCGCATGGCAAGAAAGTGAGCCATCATGGCAGCATCAATGGAAGATGCAATTTTGGCAGCGCAGGAAATTTTTGCACCGTCACAGATAATGCCCGGAATGTTTGCCAGGGTGTTATCGATGGTGTCTGTAATCTGCTTGATGGAACCACCGCACAGATAGGTAATGGCAGCCCCAGCAGCACAACTGGCAGAAACTGCCCCGCAGAATGCCGAAAGTTTTCCGATGAACTCTTTCTGATAAATGGTCAGCAGACTTGAAAAACACAGGGAACGGTACAGTTTTTCCTGAGGAATGTTGTTTTCCCGGGCGTAAATGATGACCGGCACAGAAGATGCAATACCCTGATTACCTGAGCCTGAAGTAATGATTACGGGCATGTCGCAACCTGACATACGGGCTTCTGATGCTGCAGCGGCGTAGGCTTTCATGCGGGTAACAACACCGTCCGGATACTGTTCACGGATGGTACGGCCCAGATTCAGACCGTATTCGCCGGAAATACCTTCGTAGGCAATATCCATGTTGCAGCGAATCTGTTTATCATACAGGGCTTTAATGTCAGCGACAGGAACTGTATCAGCAAATTCCTTGATGGTTTCAATGGAAAGCACACTGCGGTCAGTCGTTACATCGGCATCTTCCGTGTCATTCTCCCCGGAAGCACTTTCCAGCTGTTCAACATCGTTTACCATGACAGACACAATATGGGTATGGCCGTTCCGGACTTCTACCCGAACGGTGTCAGAGCCGGCTTTTGCTTCAATGACAAAGTGGAGGGGGATTTCAGAATCCAGGTACTCAACCCGGCATTTACCAGCCTTAATGTAGGCACGGGTAGCTTCTACATCTTCCGGCGTTACGGCTTCAAGCACTTCCATAATCCGGCCGGCATCACCGCCAATCATGCCGAGAACAGTGGCAACTTCAATACCCACCATGCCTTCTGCATTGGGAATGGTTACGCAGCGCACGTTTTTAATCATGTTGCCGCTGCAGTAGGCCACTACAGAATCGGGCAGCAACTTGCAGTACTTACGGGCGGTGGCAGCAGCGTATGCCAGTGCAATAGGTTCCGTACACCCCATGGCAGGAATCAGTTCTTCCTGCAGGATATTGATAAGCTCAGTCTTCAGTTCATCAGTAATCATAGTATCCTCCACTGTCAGTATAGTGTACAAATAACATTCATTGTTGAAAAAGGTTTTCTTTTCTCACTGGAAACCGGTAATCAGTTTTTCAACAGCGGCGTCGGCCATGGCTTTATAGGCGGCACTGCTGGGATGCAGATGATCTCCGCTGTCAAAACCAGGTGCGAACTGTTCAGGATGAGAGGAATCCCGCACAGCAGCATCAAAATCGATGCAGCCGTCAAAATCGGAAGCAGTCCGGAGCCACTGATTAAATGCGCCCCTCAGTTCTTCGCGGAACGGCGCATAGGTTCTCCATCCATAAATAGGCAGCAGGGTACCGCTGAGCACCGTCAGATTCCGCTGTCGGGCATAGGGTAGATAGAACTGCCGGTAACCTTCTATCATATCGTCTACCGTTGGCAGGTCGCTCATGGGACGGAATCTGTTTACCTCTACTCCTACAGGGTGAATGATGTCATTAATACCGTGCTGGATGATGACGGTATCACAGCCGGCAACATTGATTTCAATGGGAAACCGGGTTTCGCCCTTCAGACCATATGCCTGATAGGTAATGCAGTCATACTG
>JAZLGC010000051.1:0-9499 GCA_045616125.1 Treponemataceae bacterium
ATCCAGTAACTGGAACTGAATAAGTTTTGAACCTGAAGGCTCAACAGCGGCAGAACACTGAAAGACAGAGCCATAAGACAACACCGGAGCATTGAACTTGACTGTCTGGGAATATGATGAAGCAGCCAGATGAATGCACCAATCAGCCATAAAAGCCCCACGAACATGAGCCCCTTTGTTATGGTAGTAAAAACGGAGTCAAACACGGGTACCGGATCAATGGGGATGATAGCCAGACGGAAAAACAGGAAACAGAACGGAATGTAGGAAGCAAAACGCTGCCCCCTTATGACTGAGTCTTTTACCGTTGTCAGCTTGAAAAAATAGCAGACGCACTCAATACAACTGGCAGCAATTACTGCAGCACAGATTTGATAGATGATTTCGTTTGCAACAGAAAACCAATAGGGATTTGACGTATTGGTAAATCCATTTACCAGCACAAGACCGATACAGTACAGCAGTGTCAGGAACGACCCTGCATCCCGCATGTAATCAAGATAATGGCGGCAATACAATGAAAAAATGATGAAAAAGAATCCGGTTACATACAGAACAATATCATCAGTATCAAGACACTGCAGTTTGGTCCAGAAACTCATGTCAGAAGGAATGCACAGAATTTTTACGTCTCCGTTCTCTTTAACATACTCAATGGGAGTATCAAAGGAATAAATCGAACTGTACAGTTTCTCTACATCATCTACGGTTTTAAGAGTTGATCGGAATTCCCTGGTAATGCCGTTCATTGAATGAAACTCATCACCGGGTACAAAACCGCAGTCTGCTGCCGGGCCATTACGGGAAACAAAATCAACAACAAAAACATCACTTGAAGAACGGATACGAAGCCCACTGCAGGTATACGGAAAATTCAATGTAGCAATGAATTCCGCTGCAAGGAGGAAAAGCGAGAGATAGCCAAAAATTATCCGTAATGAAAACGTTCTGTTTCCTATCGACATAGTCTTTAAACTATACGTTTCAGTGCCGTTAAGAGCAAAGAAAAATCAACACTTTCCCGCCAAATCATTTGATTATGTTATTTTACCGAGTACAGTGCCTTCATTAATGGGATGCATTTAAGGAACGTTTTTCCAAGAACAGGGTCAAAATGGCTACCCAGATCGTTTTCAATGATAGAATATGCTTTCTCAAATGAGAATGCATCCTTGTAGCAACGCTTGCTTACCAAGGCATCAAAGACATCGGCAAAGGCCATGATGCGTGCTTCAAGGGGAATTTCCGGCCCGATAAGCCCTTCCGGATATCCGGTTCCATCCCATTTTTCATGGTGATAATGGGCAATATTCACTGCAATCTGCTTGAATTCTTCGTTTTCCACATCTTCCAGCACCGATTCTACAACCCGGGCACCTTCCAGCGTATGAAGCTTCATTTTTTCGTACTCTTCCGGTGTAAAAGGCCCCGCTTTTCTAAGAATCTGATCATCTACCGCAATCTTTCCAAGATCATGAAGAATTGCAGCCCGTACAACCATGTCAAACCAATCCCGGCTTTTGGGACAATCGGGGTTTTCAAGAAGTTTGTCAGCAAAAATATGAACCGCTGCACAGGTACGCTTAATATGTCCGCCCGTTGAGTTATCCCGGCTTTCAACCATCACTGCCATACCAAGAACTGTTTTATCCTGCAATCTGAGAATCTGACGCTCTTTGGTGCCAATCTCGCGGGTCAGTTCATCATTTGATTCAGACAGTTCGTAACTGCGTTTTCTGGACTGCCGCATATCGCTCATGATAATGGCTTCCATAAGAATTCTTGCTACAATCTGCATCAGCCGCACTTCTGACGTACTGTACATTCCGGAAATCCGGTACGATTCCGGTGCAATTCTGTCACCAATGAACATATACCCATACCGATCATTACCACGATACAGAGGAACGGAAAAACCATATGACGCATGATTTATAACACGATCCTTCTGCCGTGGCCGTGCCATACGGTCTGCAACCATTCCTTTTATCCGTTTAACATCTTCTTCTTTATCACCGCTGTGAACCCGGTACAACAGTAATGGCGCCTCGCCTTTTTTCATCCGGTAAAAATAAATGCATGACGGGTGGAGCACAGAACTAATCCAATCTGCAGTTGCTTCGTAAATATTCTGTATATCCGTAGAAAGAAATACGCTGTTTTCAAGGGTCTGGATAATCTCTTCCCTTTTTTCAATTTCCGGGAAAAGGAACGCATACAGTTTATTTTCCAGTAGAACGAAAATCAGCGGAGTAAAAATCAGTAACCCGATAAAAACATTTGATGTATTATCCAGACTTGGATTCAGCAGCAGAAGAATCAACAGCTCTGAGATGAAACAGCACCAGATATTCATAATTCTTCCGGAATACACATCAAAAGAAAAAGTTTTTGCCTGAATCAATGAACAAAGAACTGCAATGGGTGCAAAAAGCAATGGTACGGCTTCGTAGAATGCCTGAGATTCCACAATCCACTGCATATTGGCAGCCAGATGCTGAACCTGATACACCACCAGAGGCAGCACAGAAAATATCAATGCCAGCAGAAAGAATCTGAGCAGAATACTGCTTTGCCGCGGAATATGACGCAGCAGCCAGATAAATGACACTGCCATATACAGCAGGGCAACCACCATAAGAACTTCGCAGAAGCGGTACAGAACCGAATCATAGATACTTACGGGGCTGAAATAATGGGTTATGAGGCAAAAAATCAGAAATACCCTGGGGATAAGGGTGATAAAGGTATGAATCTGAATGGAACGAAAGCTGGCAGAGGAAATGCGCAGAAAATGCCGCACGCAGTATAACGCACTGGTGGCCATACTGCAGGCAGAAATTTCGTACAGTATCAGATTAAGGTTTGAATACCACAGGGGATTAGAAACATACGCCAGTTTATTTACGATGCAGATACCGGTAGAACACAGAAAAGTGATGAAAGAGCCGGTATCCGGTGAATAGTTGAAATACGGACGGCATAATACCGTAAGAACGATGAACATGATGCCAACGAGAAATGTAATCAGGTTGTTCATACAGATAGTTGTCAGTTTTTTCCAGAGAGAGGCGCCGGAAGGGATAACCATCTGAACTACCGTGTTATCAGTTTTTCTCAGGGTTATGGGTGTATCGAATCCGTAGAAGGTACTGTACAGTTCATACACTTCCGTATTTGACATGGGAGCATTAGCCTGTTCAATGGAAACACCGTTGATTTCCGTAAAGGTGTCTCCTTTTCTGATGCCGGCATTCCAGGCGGGGCTGCCTTTCGTTATGTCTGTTACCGAAAAACAGGTATCAAGGGTAACGATACGAAAACCAGACCGGGTATAGGGAAACGAAAGAAATATAAAAAACTGTGCAATGAGTACGAAAAGGCTGATATACGCAAAGCAAAATCTCAATGAAACGTGTCTCTTTTGCATGGCTCTAAGATACTCTCTCTGCAAGTTCCATACAATATCTGTTGTTACAAGACGCCGATTTCGGTAAAATACTATCCATTAGTCAATTTTTACTGTGATGGTTCTGCTGCATTTGCTGCATTTCCGTCATAGAAGGAGTAATACATGAAAAAGGTATCTGCACTGCAGACAGCCCGCTACGGCTACCAGCCAAAGCTCCCAGCCGTTCTGAAAAACAACCTGAACGACATCAAAGTTGAATTCGGAAAAGACACCGAATCAGTAGCTGACCAGGCTGAGCTCAAAGAGCTCTTCAAAAACACTTACGGAAAACCAGTTGCAACTGTTGTTAAAGGAAACAACCCAGACGTTGCAAAACAGATTAAAGTTGGTGTAATCCTTTCTGGTGGTCAGGCTCCAGGCGGACACAACGTTATCGCCGGTCTCTATGACGGTATCAAAGCTGGTAACAAAGCTTCTACCCTGTACGGTTTCAAAGGTGGTCCATCAGGGCTCATCGAATGTGACTATGTAGAATTCACTGATGATTTCATCAACGAATACCGCAACACTGGTGGATTCGACATCATCGGTTCAGGACGCACCAAGATTGAAACTCCAGAACAGTACGCAGCTTCTACCGAAACCGCAAAAAAACTGGGGCTGGATGCTATCGTAATCATCGGTGGTGATGACTCTAACACCAACGCTGCCCTGCTGGCTGAATACTTCCGTGCCAACAACGTAGACACCCGTGTTATCGGTTGTCCAAAAACCATCGACGGTGACCTGAAAAACGAAGTAATTGAAACCTCTTTCGGTTTTGATACTGCTTGTAAAACTTACTCAGAACTCATCGGTAACATTGAACGCGATGCAAACTCTGCTAAAAAATACTGGCACTTCATTAAACTGATGGGTCGTTCTGCTTCACACATTGCTCTGGAGTGCGAACTGCAGACCCAGGCAAACATCTGTCTGATTTCAGAAGAAGTTGAAGCTAAAAAAATGACTCTGCGCCAGATTACCGACGACATTGCTAAAGTTGTAGCAAAACGTGCTGAAGGTGCAGGAAACTTTGGTGTAGTTCTTATCCCGGAAGGCCTGGTAGAATTCATTCCTGAAATGAAAGTTCTTATTGCAGAACTGAACGACAAAATGGCTCTGAAAGCTGACGAATTCAACGCTCTGGCTGACTTTGCTGCTAAAAAAGCATGGCTCAAAGCTAACCTGACCGCTGGTTCTTACGAAACTTTCGCTTCTCTGCCAGATGCAATTGCTGCTCAGTTCCTGGCTGACCGTGACCCACACGGTAACGTTCAGGTTTCCCGTATTGAAACCGAAAAACTGCTGGCTCTGTCTGTAGAAAACCGCCTGGCTGAAATGAAAGCAGAAGGTACCTACAAAGGTAAATTCAGCTCATACTGCCACTTCTTTGGTTACGAAGGACGCTGTGCATTCCCATCTAACTTTGATGCTGACTACTGCTATGCACTGGGTTACAACGCATTCGTTCTGATTGCTTCAGGCGTTACCGGTTACCTGTCATCAGTTCGTAACCTGACCGCTCCTGCTGACCAGTGGACTGCCGGTGGTATCCCACTGACCATGATGATGAACATGGAACAGCGCCACGGTTCTAAAAAACCAGTAATCCGCAAGGCACTGGTTGAACTGGATGGAAAACCATTCAAAGAATACGCAGCTCACCGCGATGAATGGGCCGTTAACACTAATTACCTGTTCCCAGGTGCCATCCAGTACTACGGACCAAGCGAAGTTTGCGATCAACCAACCAAAACTCTGTGGCTGGAACATAACTGAGATTTTTATAACAGGAGCCCTGAGCTTGTCGAAGGGTCCTGTTACAAAATGACTGTCGATTTTCGCAAAGCGAAACCCGCATAGCTATTTGGCGGCCATCCTGGCCGCCATTTTTTTTTCTTGTGCTGCTGATGCTTACCGTATGTATTACTGCAGTAAGTGCTGATGGATGGATTATCAAACAAAGCGAAAATGTTTCTATTCTGAAGAATTTTGGCTGTAAAAACGTAAACCCAACTGATAGTTTTATAGCTGCAAATTCTCCAGATGGAATTTCCTTTGGAATTCCTAGCTTTGATGATTATTATCTCATCGTTAGTTATTTACCCGGAAACAGGAATTGGAAGATCCCTAATTCGCAACGAGCCGTTGGCGAAGATTCTCAGCGGCTTGTCGAAGTATCCTTTTTATACCTTTTACCCAAAATTGCTTACCAAAGTCCGATTTTTTGATTTTAGTCAGTAAATTTTTACCTTTATCCAACGCAAAATCTATCATTTTGAGAGTATACACCGCAAAGGTACGTAGCCCCGGCAAGAGCAGTAAAGCATCAAGTCTATATAATATATAAAGATACAAATCTGTACAAAAAGTGTACTCATGCCAACTTCACCACCGTATGTAAAAAATTTACTTATCAAATCGTAGTTTTTCACAATTAGTAGGTAATTTAGTCTCATTCAGTAACATTAACCCACAGCGCCCCCAAAAAAAAGGCTATGTCCGTAAAAAGTGTGGCTCATTGTCACCCTGAACTAGTTTCAGGGTCTCATCATAACTCCACAAATCTACCGGATTGCGGCATTTTGTAACTCTCTTGTTGCTGAGTAGCATTCAGCAACACTTTTTCAGTGTAAATTCAACCACTTCACCACACTTTTTCAAAGTTTATGCTGCGGCGCGCCGCGGGCCACCCAGTTTAAACTGGGTATAGGATTTACAAAATCCTATAAAAAAACTTAACGGTTTGATTGCGCTGCTGATGATTCTGGCAGCTGTTTTCTGTCTGACTGCCTGTCCACAGCCTGCAAATCCAGATCCTGATCCAACACCAGCTCCAGAAACTCCAGTACCTACAGAAGAATATATTGCAATTGATGCTGATTTTGACCTTACAGCGCTCTATTCTACTGAATGGATGACCATCACTGAAACTATTAGCGATGAGGCTGATGCTAATGTTAGTAGTGAAATGATTCAAGCCCTAAAGCTTTCCTTTAACGATGATGCAACAGATGCTTCGTTGTCTATGATGACTGTAATGACTCTTGTTAAAAATGACGGTGGATCATTTACTGAAGATGAAATTTCTACTTATTCGGCATCAATTAATTCTACACTGGAGCAATTCCCAGAAGGTACCACTCTGGATAAGAATACTACCGACAATACTAAACTTGTTTTTACCTTCACCATGAATATGGGTAATTTTTCTACTCAGCTGGCAGGTTCAGGAATGACTTTCCGCGATGTTCTCAATTTTTGTTACATTGATTCATCAAAAACAAAACTGAAGTTTTTTAACGGACTTGATGAAAATGATAATATTGAATACGCGATATATACCAAAATGTAATCACATTCCGTAATTCTCAATACGGCAGGTTCACTGAATATGTAACCTGCTGTTTTTTTATATCGTACCTATGGCATATAACGGAATATTTGTCATCCACGATTCTTCACGGTAATTTGCCATAGAAGTTCTGACAGCAATTTCCGGTGCATATTTTTCACAATATGTTTTAAAACTTTTTGCCCGAAGGTTTTCTTCAGCCTTAACCTCTATTGGAAGTGGCCCTTTTTCAGTGTCCAGCAGAAAATCAAGTTCGAATGTTGCATCACTGGTGGCGTAATAAAACACTCTGTATGTCGTATTTGCCTTTATTTGCTGCAGAACATAATTTTCCGTCAAGGCACCTTTAAACTCAACAAATGCTCTATTGCCTTCGATAACCGTCTGCGAATTCAGATTACACATGGCACCGATTAACCCCACATCCAGCAGGAACAACTTAAAAGCTTCAATTTCTTCGTATGCTTTCAACGGGACACCCGGCTTTGTAACACGGGTAACTTTATATACCAGTCCCGCATCGCATAGCCATTGGATAGCAAGTTCAAAATCCTTCATACGGGCACCTTTCTTTATCTGCCCAAAAAAGAATTTCTTGTTTTCTTTTGAAAGCTGCCCCGGTAAACTGTCCCAAACCTGCTCAATCCGCGTTTTAAACTCGTTTTTTGCCCGTTTTCCAAAATCAAGCCGATACTGTTCCAGAATCTGATTCTGTAACTGTCGTACCGTATCATAATCTTTTGTTGCCAAAAACCGTGAAACAACTTCAGGCATTCCGCCAACGTACAGATAATTGCGTAACCAGTGGATGTACTTTTCCTTTAAGTCGGCAAGATACGTATATTTTTTTTCTAACAGCACGTTTACCAACGTTTCCTCACCGGCGGCAAGAAGAAATTCCTCAAAGGATAACGGATAGACATGCATCTGATCAACTTTGCCAACGGGAAACGATATGCCATCGTGAATCGCAACGCCTAACAATGAACCTGCTGCAATCACGTGATATTCGGAAGCACTTTCGCAAAAATACTTGAGAGATTCTACTGCTTTAGGACATTCTTGAATCTCATCAAAAATGATGAGCGTATCCCCAGGTGTTACAGCGATATGGGTTTCTGCATTGATATTCAGTAAAAGTCGCTCAATATCATAATCAGAATCAAATACCGATTTCATTCTGGAGTTGTTGAAAAAAGTAACATAGGCAACTTTCTTATAGCACAGCTTGCCAAATTCGTTCATCAACCAGGTTTTTCCCACCTGTCTGGCTCCCATAAGCAGCAGCGGTTTTCTATATTCACTTTCTTTCCAGTGAATCAACTGATCCATAATTAAACGCTTCATACCTTCATTATACACTTTTTCAGTGTAAAAACGACCTGTATACAACACTTTTTCAGTGTAAATTTGACCACTTCACCACACTTTTTCAAAGTTAGCGCAGCGGCGCGCCGCGGGCCACCCAGTTTAAACTGGGTATAGGATTTACAAAATCCTATAAAAACGGCATCGCTTTGCTCGCCGTTTTTATATTTCTATCAATTCCCTATCCAAGGAGAAAAACCCATGAAAAAACTTAACGGTTTATTTGCGCTGCTGATGATTCTGGCAGCTATTTTCTGTCTGACTGCCTGTCCACAGCCTGCAGATCCTGATCCAACACCAGCACCAGAAACTCCAGCACCTGTAACTGCTGCAACCATTGACTACTCAAAGTACACCGCTCCTGCAAATGCAGATTCATTAACCTGGACCACCATTGACGCCAGCTTTGACTTTACCCGCCTGGCAAATACCAAATGGATTGAGATTATAGAAACTGACAAAGACACAGACGATGGTATCACAGCCGAAATGACAGAAGCACTTATACTGTCTATTAATTCAGATGTAACAGACGCTTCACTTACATTCTTTATTACATATACTTTAACTAAGGATAACGGAAGTGACTTTACAACAGATGAAATTTCTGAAATTTCTGCAGAGTTTGATGATGAAGATGAAGACATTACCGTAGAAAAAGTAACTACCAACCCAAAAAAACTTGTTTTTGCTATGACTCAGGATTCAGGTAACTGGTCAGACCGAATTTCTCCAGAAATGGGTACGTTCAAAGATTCTATTATCGGTGGAGAAATTGATTCTTCAAACAAATACATGAGATCAATGGAGCATGGGCAGTACGAATACCTGTTCAGAATGTAATTCCCCCAGCATCTGAGATTCCGAAACAAGCGCCGTTATTAGCCTTTCGAAGTATTCGGGATATCAGTTTTTTTCGCGATAACGTCGCTCAGCAGGCTCATTGATGAATTGAGCCTGCTTTTTTTTGACGATAATTGCATTTACAGGTTTATTGATTTTGGAGTTTTAAGGAGGTTTTATATGCAGTATTGCGGTCACCATCCTACCTAAAATACCTACCAAATACATTTTTTTTGCCATTAGTCAGCATTTTTTCCTGATTTCACACAAATTTGATCAAATTGCCGGTATCCACTGCAAAAAGTTGCCGGTTCCGCCAGGTGCAGCAAAAATACAAGTCTATATAATATATAAAGATACAAATCTGTACAGAAAGTGTACTCATGCCAACTTTACCACCGTATGTAAAAAATTTACTTATCAAATCGTAGTTTTTCACAATTAGTAGGTAATTTAGTCTCATTCAGTAACATTAACCC
>JAZLGC010000052.1:0-25031 GCA_045616125.1 Treponemataceae bacterium
GTCGCCGGCACGGTTAATGCGTGAGCCGGAAGAAAGTTTTTCCATATCTTTTGTCAGTGCGTTGTTGGTAACGCCCAGAGTACGATTGGAATACATCGCTGTCATGTTGTGGTTGATGACCATAATAGTTCCTCCATGGAAATGTCTTGAACAACATCCGTGTTGTCCGTTTTAGATGCACAAAAATATTCACGTAAGTTTTTACAAGGCTACATACGTGAATATTCTCGTACACGTTTTGGGAAGTACATCGGTAGGGTGTAACTTCTCATTTATTATATCGGTTAGTAGGTGCTGAAACTTTAATCAAAATTTAGTATTTTTTTATCATGAATTGTCTGGTATGTGAAAAAAAAGAATGCGAACCATTTTCTGTAAAGGAAACGGTATACTGTCAGTGTCCTGAATGTGGATCAATTATGTTGCATCCTGATTACCGTCTTTCTAATGAAGGGCAGAAAAACCGCTATCTGCTTCATGAAAATTCTCTGGAACAGGAAGGGTACCGGAAGTATCTGGAATCATTCCTGAAGCTTTCGCTTGATGCCTTTTATTCTGCCTGTAACTCTTTACCTGAATCGGTGCTTGATTATGGAAGCGGACCGGAACCTTGTCTGGTGCAGCTTATGACATCAGAAGGTTTAAATGCTTATGGGTGGGATCCGTTTTTTAATGAGAATGGATTGGAGAAAATTGATGTGAAAAACGGATTTGATATGGTTACCTGCCTTGAAGTTGCAGAACACTTTGAAAATCCTGTTGCGGATTTCAGCAAACTGTCCCGAATGGTTCGCTCTGGTGGACTTGCGGTAATTGGAACAAATCTGCTGCCTGATAATCCTGAATCGTCTTTTGGCAGCTGGTGGTATCGTTTTGATCCTACTCACGTTACTTTTTATACTCTTCAGGGGTTGCAGGAATGTGCCTTAAAAGCAGGTCTTCAATATGAAAAATCCCTTTCTGATAAAGTATTTCTCTTCAGAAAGGGAATGTAAGCAGCTGAAAAAACTACAGCAGAAGTGAAAGTTTTTTTGCTGCTTTTCCGCGGTGAGAAATGGCATTTTTCTCTTCTGCTGAAAGATCTGCAATGGTTTTTCCGTAATCCGGAAGATACAGAATCGGGTCATAACCAAATCCGCCATCTCCACTGATTTTATCAAAACTTTCTACAAGATGTCCTTCTATAGTTTCCTGAATGCAGTAAAAACGATCCGGTCCCAGATACAGTACCATGGCACACACAAATCTTGCCGTTATCTGATCCCGTTTAACGCCTTTTCTGTCGGCTTCTTCCCACGCTTCTTCCAGTAACAGGATATTACGTTTAGAATCATCAATTTTTTCGTTAGTAATAGAACCGTTTTTCCCCTGATAGCGGGCCGAATAGATTCCTGGTCTTCCATCAAGAACATCAACACATATACCTGAATCGTCAGCAATGACTGGTTTATGGACTATTTCGTACAGCGCCTTTGCCTTAATCAGACTGTTTTCAATAAATGTTTGTCCGTTTTCATCAGGATCAAAGGAAATTCCCTGGTCTTTTGGAATTGATACAGTATGAGGTGCAAAAAGTGCCTGTAATTCCTGTTTTTTGTGAAGGTTTCCGGTTGCAGCGTAGATAATCATAATTTACAGTATATAGCTTTTTGGATTTTTGTCATGCAACACATTAAGAAAATGGGAAATAGCTGTAGGTGAAACCTGCAGGATAGTGCCAATAATTTTATTGGTAGGGCACAGATAGGGAATTTCTTTTGATTTTTCCTGATAGAGCGCAAGTATTCTGTCCTGAACATGCAGGCTGTGTTCAAGTATTTCTTTGTGACAGGAATTTTCTTCTGCAGCAGACAGTTCCAGCTTCAGTTTTTTCTTGCATAACCAAGCTTTGTTCAACCTTTCGTTACATTCGTTTATTCTTTTTTTTCTGGTATTCAGCGATTTTTCTACTGTGTCGAGCATGGAATACAGATCCTCAAGTTTCATTCCGGTAATTTGGGCAATCTGCTGAACCTGACTATCTGATATGAAAGAACATGATTTTAGAGTCAGAATTAACAGTTTCTGTTTGGGAGTCAGGCTGCGTATACGGGAAAATCCGGGAATTGTTTTCATGATGATGTCGAGAGAAATGGTTTCTGGCGGCAAAATATCCTGTAAATCTACATTGTTTTTGTATGCGGAAACTTCAGCAGCATCGGTCATTGTTTCTTCTTCAAGATATTCAGATATGGCCTTTTGTTTGGCATAGTTACGGTAATACACTTTAAAAAATCTTTTTTTCTGCATATAGATGCAGTACGAAAAAAAAGTTGCAAAGGAACTTCGGGAATCATCGTATTTCTGGATAATTAGTCTCAGTTGAGGGTGACAGAATACCATAAAATCCTGAAGGTTATCCTGCGAGAAAGATTCAAGCTGGAAATATTTCGGATTTTCATACATAAGACGGATAATCTTATTGACGGTTTCCGGTAATGTGGTTTTCTTATTCTTAAAATCTGCGTAAATGGCATCGAGTGAAATCACTGCATTTCTCCTAAAATGGTCTATGCAACACATAAAGCAGATTTCGTGCCAATTACAAAAAACAGTATAAAAATACAGCCAGTCGGTATTGACTGGCTGTTTCTACGAGAATTTTCAGAAAAATCTCTCAAATTCCTTTTTAATTCTTGGAATTATTGTATCAAGGGTTCCTTCGGTGCTGCATCCAGAAGCATTTTTATGACCGCCGCCGCCAAAGGTTTGAGCTACCAGACTGACATCAATGTCATTTCGGCTTCGTAATCCTATGGTACAGGTCTGTAATGTTTCCTGTCGTACAAATACTACGGCTTCAACGCCCTCTGCAGCCAGAAGTGTAGAGTACAAAGCATCGCTGTCACGTCCTTCCTGCCCCCATAAGCGGGTATCTTCCATGGTTTCATAGGTAATGACCAGTTTACCGCCGTAATACCGTTCAGCATGACTCAACATAGAACCTAGTAGTTTGCGGGTAGAATAGGGCTTCCCCCCTGTTATGTCATCGTAAATGGTTCTGGGGTTTGCACCCGACTGAACAAGGCGTGCTGCTGCCATGAAAGTATCACTGCCTGTTGTATCAAGAAACCTGAAAAAGCCGGTGTCGGTGGCCAGCCCGAAAAAAAGAATTGAGGCAGTTTCAGTATCAACAGGCCCAACCAGAGCCTCATATAACTGTTGCACTAAAAGACAGGCTGCAGGGGCGGTAGG
This sequence comes from Treponemataceae bacterium, assembly GCA_045616125.1. Taxonomy (GTDB): domain Bacteria; phylum Spirochaetota; class Spirochaetia; order Treponematales; family Treponemataceae; genus Treponema_I. The sequence goes on from JAZLGC010000052.1 coordinate 3,235, forward strand.
ATCAATTATGGTATCCGGCAAATTGATGTCTGCTGTTTTATGATGATCCACAATAAAGGTATCGTAGCCGGTTACCTGGTTTTCTATATCTCCAAGCCGGTATGTTTCTGAGCAGTCTACAATAATGAGACCTGTTTCTTTTTTAGAGGAAGTAAGGAGAGTATACTGGCCTTTAAAATATTTTTCCCAGGCTTTCGATTCACTTCTTTTGAAAGGACCTGCATTTAAAACCGTACAAGGTTTATTCAGCTTATTTAATAACGCCTCCATACCAAGTGATGAACCGATACAATCGCCGTCAGGTTCTTTATGACCTGCAATGATAAATGCTTTATGATTTTTTACGAACTGAGAAAAAGATTCTATCTGTTTCTCTGAAATTTTCTGCATAATTATTCCTTAAAATGAAAATCCGACATACAAAAAAATCCACCCGTATTGGATGGATTTTTATATTTCTGCACTGTTTATATCAAGAATCAGAGTGTTGATGCAATAGTTGCCGGATCAATCTCTTTAGGCAGCTGGGAATCGTTGCCATGCAATGTTCCCCAAACAGAATCAGAATGATTAGCCGGAACAGTAAGCCAGATGTTAGAGAATTCACCTTCACGGTAAATCAACGTTACATATGGCTGTAATCCTTTAGGAAGGCTGCGGATTTTTCCGATACGTTCTTCTGAACCCTGCTTGAACCATTTTTTTGGAATGGCTACCTGACGGGCAGTAACGCCGTGTCCCTGATAGATAATAACATAAGCACTGTTATGTTCATAAATCTTGAGAATAGGAACATTCACATATGAATAGTTGCTTTCCTCATAATTTTTTTCAGCAAATGCGATACCGGTGAATACCAGCAGCGACAGTACAACTGCAAGAAGTTTTTTCATTCAAATTCCTCCAGAAAAATCAGAATGAGTGTTGTTCTTTTGGTCCTATGCTGACAATTACAGTGTTGCCAGCATAATGGCTTTGATGGTGTGCTTGCGGTTTTCAGCCTGTTCCCACACAAGACTGTTTTCGCTTTCAAACACATCTTCAGTAACTTCTTCACCTAACACGGCAGGCAGACAATGAAGGAAAACTGTCTTCTGAGAACCGACTGTTTCCATCAGTTTTTTGTTTACCTGGTAGGGAGCAAGCAGCTTTGTCCGCTGTTCTTTTAATGCTTCCTCACCCATAGAAGTCCATACGTCAGTGTAAACTGCATCTGCATCTTTCACAAGTAAAATATTATCAGTAACAGTAATTTTTGAACCTGAAGCCTGTGCAAAAGGTTTGCATATATCAAGAATCTGCTGGTCAGGATTCAGTTCCGATGGAGTGATGATGGTACAGTGCATACCCATCTTTGCACAGATAAGCATGAGGGAACGAGCTACGTTGTTTCTACCGTCACCAGAGTAAACAACATGCAATCCCTTCAAGTGGCCGAAATGCTGCTGGAGTGTCATGATATCAGCCAGAGCCTGTGTTGGATGGAAATCATCGGTCAAACCGTTCCATACTGGAATTCCAGAGTATTTGGCAAGTTCTTCAACGTGACTCTGTTTGAATCCGCGGAATTCAATGCCACTGAACATTCTTCCCAGTACACGGGCAGTATCTTTTACAGATTCTTTTGCTCCCATCTGAATGTCCTGGGGAGAAAGGAATACCGGATGACCACCTTCTTCTCCTACAGCAGTTTCAAAGGAACAACGGGTACGGGTTGAACGTTTTTCAAAGATGATGGCTACTGTTTTTCCGACAAAACGCTGATGAATTTCACCTGCATCTTTAGCACGTTTATTGTCCAGTGCAATATTCAGCATGGTGGTGATTTCTTCTGGAGTCCAGTCAATCCAATTTAAGAGTGATCTGCCTTTAAAAGGTGCGTCGAACGTTTCGTATGTCATATTTATACATCTCCTTAGGTAAAACCCGTATATTTATTATTAAATATACCAATAAAGCGTATAAATATGCAAGTGTATTGAAATGAAAAGAGACGATAACAGCATCAGAGTAGTATTTAGTATTTTTTTCGGACAGAGCCTTATTTTTATCGACATAGTCATTGTTTTATGGATAGGGTTGAAGATAAAAAAAAGACTGTACGTAATGTACAGTCTTTAGTAGCGGCAATGAGATTTGAACTTATGACCTGCCGGATATGAGCCGGATGCTCTACCACTGAGCTATGCCGCCGTGATGTCATTAATGTATCAAATAGCATTTTTTTAGTCAAGTATATCTGAAAAAATATATACTTTTTTGTATGAAAGGGAACTGAATCAGCGTAAGACCGCATTCGGCACAAACTGTTTTGCAAGAGTAACCAGAGCTTCTGTTTCTTTACTGATGTACGGTGGAATACCTTCATACAGTCTGTCTACGCAATGATCATTCCTGAAGTTTGCAAACTGCCATGATGCATCTTCTGGTAACAGCTGTCCGATGGCTGCGATGTCTTTTTCGGATACAAGGGGTGGCACCAGGACAGTTCTGAATTCTCTTCTTGAAGAAGGGAGGGTACTTACCAGTTCAATGGAATCCTTTATAGTTTGTGCAAGGGCTGCAATTCCCTGTTCATCAAAAACTTTGCCGGGTAACAGCATGCTGTATTTTTCCGGTGATGTTTTTATGTCTAATGCGATAAAATCAGGACAAAGGGCTGGATCATTCATGAGATTCCGAAGGCGGTCTGTTGCCATACCGTTGGTGTCCAGTTTGATTAAATATCCCAGAGAACGGGCATCATGAATGAGCTTTTCTGTCCATGGAGAAAGAAGGGCTTCTCCTCCAGAAATAACAAATCCTTTGATAACGTTACGGCGTTTTTCCAGATGAGCAATGATTTCGCTATAGGTTGCTGCGTCAGATGGGAGAATTCCTGTTACAAGGTCGGTGTTATAACAATAAGGGCACCGCAAATTGCAGCCATGTAAAAAAACAGCTGCTGCCACGTGCCCCGGGTAGTCAACTAATGATGTTTTTATAAGCATGCCGACACGTTCAGAATTGTTCTGATCGGTGTCGGCTTTGTTATTCTGCATTGTCTGCAGCATGGTAAGATGCTCAGCAGGTTACTGCAACGCCATTGAAAACAGCGTCAAGTTCCTGAACGTTGTGTGCTCTTGCTACTTCTGCACCAAGTGCGTTGTACATGATAACAGTTGGTGCAGCAAAAACTCCCAGTTCTGCAGCGCGAGCCAGTCCTGCCTCTGTATCAACATCCACCAGAGTTCCGGCTGCTGGAACTGAAGCCATATATTCTTTTACCGGTGGGCAGTTTGGGCAGGTTTTGCGGGCAAAAAGCTCATAACTTACAATATCGCTGTTACCGTTGCAAAGCGGAGTTTCAGTTACCACAGTTTCTACTGCAGGAGTTACAGTTTCAACAACTACAGGTGCTGGTTCCGTATGATTTTCATCACCTTCGTATACGAACATTTTACGAACGCCATATTCTTCGCGTTTACCTTTATTCCAGTTGCGTACTGAGCGGTAATAACCAACGATGCGGGCGTAAACTTCCGTTTCAGATCCCTTTACGTTGTTCAGGGCCTCTTTAGCCTGTGCCAGTTCTGCTTCTACTTCCTTAAGGGTGCGTGTGGTTGCCATAAACTTTTTCCTCCCAAAACGTTTTGTACCTGATATGTAGTACCGGTTTCTGTCACTGACAGTATCGGTTATTGTTATAACGTTCTTTCCTAAATATAGTGGATTTTTATAACTTTGTCACTATATCTACGCTATATATAGTGTTGTTTAGTAACATTATATACAGTGTTATTTTCGTTGTAAAAACCGGATCGGATTTCCTTCTGCAGAAACCCCGAACCGGTATCCGTTTATTTTTCAGCAGCCTGAAGTGCAGCTTTTTCTGCTTCAAGAGCCGCAATCTGTTCTCTCAGTGCTTGTTCTGCTTCAGCTTTACATTTTGGACATTCAAAATGTTCGCCTGGCAGGTATCCATGCTTACGGCAGATTGAGTAGGTTGGTGAAATAGTAAAGAATGGAATGCGATATGACGATGCTATTGCACGCACCAAATCACGGCATGTTTTCCAGTCTTTAACGGCTTCTCCCATAAATACGTGGAACATGGTACCACCGGTATATTTTGTCTGCAAAGCTTCCTGGTGATCCAGAGCTTCAAATACATCGGAAGTATAGTCTACCGGCAGCTGACTTGAGTTGGTATAGAACGGGTTTTCACCGCCGGAAGTAATGATATCCGGATAATGTTCCTTATCGTGGCGTGCCAGACGGTACGAGGTACTTTCTGCAGGAGTTGCTTCCAAGTTGAACAGGTCTCCTGTTTCTTCCTGATAGTCCTGCATGCGTTCGCGCATATGGGTCAGAACTTTTTCAGCAAAAGCCTTTCCACGTGGATTAACAATATCAACACCAAGGAAGTTCATACAGCATTCGTTCATACCGCACAGACCGATGGTATTAAAATGGTTTGTAAGGGTTTTCAGATAACGGCGGGTGTAGGGGAACAGACCACCATCGTACAGGTGCTGGATAACCTTGCGTTTTGTACAGAGACTTTCTTTTGCCAGATCCATCAGGTAATCCAGACGGGCAAAGAACTGTTCTTCAGTTTTTGCCAGATATCCAATCTGAGGCAGGTTAATGGTTACTACTCCAATGGAACCGGTGAATTCATCGGCACCAAAAAGACCACCACCACGACGGCGCAGTTCACGTTTGTCAAGCTGCAAACGACAGCACATTGAACGAACATCGCTTGGATTCAAATCTGAATTGACAAAGTTCTGGAAGTTCGGAGTACCGTACATGGCGGTCATCTGGAACAGCAGTTCTGCAATTTCTGAATCCCAGTCAAAGTCGCGGGTAATGTTATATGTAGGAATAGGGTATGCAAAACCACGACCGTTGGCATCACCTTCGATAAGAAGTTCAATGAAAGTCTTATTTATAAGGTCAATTTCTTTCTGACAGTCACCGTAGGTAAAGTTCTGCTCTTTGCCGCCTACAATAGCAGGTTTGTTCTTTAAGTCATCCGGACAGGTAAGGTCCAGTGTTACGTTGGTGAATGGAGCCTGAGAACCCCAACGGCTTGGAGTATTAACACCGTAGAGGAAACTCTGGATGCACTGCCGTACTTCCTTTGGGGTCAGGTTATCTTTTTTGATGAACGGAGCCAAGTACGTGTCAAAAGACGAGAATGCCTGTGCACCGGCCCATTCGTTCTGCAGAATACCCAGGAAGTTTACCATCTGGTTTACCAGAGTAGAAAGGTGGGTTGCCGGAGTAGAGGTGATTTTGTCAGGAACTCCACCCAGACCTTCTGCAATCAACTGGCGGAGAGACCAGCCTGCACAGTATCCGGAGAACATTGAAAGGTCATGGATATGGAATGCTGCAGTCTTGTGTGCTTCTGCAACTTCTTCTGAGTAAATGTTCTTCAGCCAGTAGTTGGCAGTAATGGTTCCTGAGTTGTGGAGAATGAGACCACCCAGAGAAAAGTTTACGTTGGCATTTTCGTTAACACGCCAGTCACTCTGGGCAAGGTAGCCATCCATGGTCTTATTGATGTCGAGCATCAGGCTCTGGGTATCACGGATTGCTTCGTGTTTGGCACGGTAGAGAATGTAGGCCTTGGCTACTGCAACTTCGTGATTTTCGATAAGAACTGTCTCGACAACATCCTGAATTTCTTCAATGGCGGGAATTGAGTGTGCATGACGGCTTGCCATCATAAGACGCAGACGGTCTTCAACGGCATCAGTCAGCTGTTCAGCTTTGTCCTGATTTGAGTATTTTTCTACAGCTTCAATGGCTTTTCCGATTGCTGTAGCAATTTTTGAACGGTCGTAATCCCTGATTTCCCCCGACCGTTTTACAACGTGCCTGATGACCATGGCTGTCTCTGGATCATCTTTTGTGCCTAGAAAGCTTTTCCATTCCGGAAAAACAGACTGCTCACTCATTTCTTCCCCCCAATTTTATTAACTTCATTGATAAACTCATCCAGGTCTTCAAAGTGACGGTATACCGATGCAAACCGGATATAGGCAACTTTATCTACGGCATTCAGTTCCTCAAGAACCAGATCTCCCAGATCCTCGGTGGAAATTTCACGCGTGCTGTGACCTTTCATTATTGCTTTGTCTTCAATATCGTTCAGCAGGTTTTCCATGGTGGTCATAGAAACCGGACGCTTTTCCAAAGCGCGTTCAATACCTTTTTCCAACTTTGTCCGGTCAAAAGGCTGACGGCGTCCATCCCGCTTAACAACCATAAACGGCTTTTCTTCTATTCGTTCGTAACTGGTAAAACGGTACCCGCAGGAAACACAGGCTCTACGGCGGCGGATGCTTTCACCCTGTGCCATGGTGCGTGATTCCAGTACCTTGTCATCTAAACTCCCGCAATTGGGACAGCGCATGTTTACCTCGAACTTTATTAGATTTAGTGTCGTTTTTCGTCCTGTTTTATACTATAACACTAAATATATGGATTGCAAGGGTGAAAAATGGTGTGTTTTTTTCGGGTGATAGTGACTAACCCTTGATGAAATCAAGGGTTAGTACGATGTCAATAGTCAGAATTTTTTTTTAAATTTTTTTGGTTTCCATTTTTGGAAGAGCAGACTAACTGTACGAGCAGGTACAGAATAATCAGGACACATGCTGCCGGCAGCCAATCTCCCAAAATGGCATAGGGGGTAAAGGCATGTTCATATACCGGGACCATGACACGCAGAGAGTCTTCTTCAAAAAGGGGCATGTCGGCAAGAATCCGGCCTGCGGGATCCACAACTACTGAATATCCTCCGTTGGTACTGCGGATCAGAGTAGTTCGGTACTCCTGAGCCCGGTAGGACGCAATGACAAAGTGCTGGATCTCCGAAGAGTTTGTTTCTGACCAGGAATCATTGGTCAGGTTGATGAACACCTGAGAGCCGGCTAAATACAGCTGACGGCATACATCAGGGAATGCGTCTTCAAAGCAGATTGGTGTTGAAACTTTTACCGTTCTGCCGCTTTTAACAGGAATGTCAAAAATGGTATATTCCTTTCCGCTGGTCCAGCTGGAACTGAATCCTGCTACCAGTTCCATAAGATTCTGCATCCATTTCTTATCGGAATAGGGAATTGACTCTGCAAAAGGTACCAGATGTATTTTCCCGTGGTGCTTCAGAATTTCACCCTGTTCATTAATGAGTACTGCCGCATTTTCATACTGTGCTTTTTCGCTGTCAAATACCCAGGGGGCACCGATGATATAGGGTACGCCCATATCCTGAATACTTTCCTGCAGTGGATATGCCGCAGGATGACGTTCATACCAGTACCAGTAATCCGGCAGCAGATAGTTCAATACTGTTTCGCTCCAGACAATAAGATCAGGTTTTCCCTCAGACTGGGAAACAGCAGATTCTGTCAGGCGCTGTGATGTTCTGATAAGTTTATCAGCACCATCGGTCCAGGAATCTCCGTTCTGCTGAACCATTACTGTATCTATGTATTCTTTCGGAGTACGTGTTTTTGTGTATTCGATGATGCCGTACACAGTGGTGAGTGCAAAAAGGCAGATGCAGAATGCTGCAATGCGGGAAAGACTGGCAGATTTTTTCTTAAGGGGAAGTTGTTCCAGGGTTTCAGCAATAACGGCATTAAACAGAGAAAACAGAAAACTGATGCCCCAGGTGCCGGTTAATGCAACAACCTGTGTAATCAATGGCCAACGCCAGGCAGTTTGAATGAGAGTTCCCCAGGGATAGGCAAGAAACCCTGTTGATTTTCCCCATTCATGCAGAGTCCATGCGGCAGCAAACCAGATAATACGTTCTGAACTGTTGAATTTTGCAGTTCCGGACCTTTCTTTCAACTGCTGTGTTCCTGACCGGGTAAAGGCAAAGGGAACATACAGAGCAAATCCAATGATACCGCCTGCCACTATGTAACAGATTGTGGTAAGACCAAGAGTAAGAATTGCAAAGTCCTGGAATTTTGACAGCCAGAAGCTTGAAAGCAGGTGGGTTATGGAAAACTGAACAGCCCCGCAGGTGAACGCCTGTGCCGGTGTTTTTGTCAGGGAAAAAGCATGATAGAGCGGTACCAGTGCAAAAAGTCCGAGAAGCGGCGAGCCAAAGGTCAGTATTTCATTCGGAATACCCAGAGAGAGAAGGAGAGCTGAGAAGGCTGCATAAAAAAAAACTTGTAAATTTGGCTTCATTAAGATAGTATTTTATAAGAAAGTATTTCAATTATTCAACATCGTGAAGTGCTTGAGGTGGGGAAATCATGAAAACGGCGTCGGATACAAAAAGTATCGACCTTACATGTATCGAAGCACACTGTGCAGAATATGATGAGCGTCCTCAAGTAGTCGTATCTGCGCCTGGCCGTTTCCATCTCCTTGGTGAACATTCCTGGTATTTCAAAGACACTACCTTATCTATGGCCGTTAATCTTCCGGTGTATCTTATGGCTTCTGTCCGTGATGACAATGTGGTGAGGATGTATTTCCCCCAGCTGAAGGAACGTAAACGGTGTAACCTTTCCAGTCTGAAATACCGCCGTGAAGACCGTTGGGCAAATTCCATAAAGGCTGTTATTGCAGCGTACCTTGAAACGGTACCTGTTACCACAGGTTTGAATATAACCGTTTACTCTGATGTTCTTCCTTCTGCAGGTTTTGGGGTTAATACTGCCATAAAAGTTGCAACGGCTCTGGCGTATAAAAAACTTTTTGCCCCTGATACTACTGATGAAGAGCTTCTTGAAACCATAGAAGTTGCAAACATTGAATATCTGAATGTGGGAAATTATCAGGCTGATATCAATGCCTGCCTTTTTGGTAAGAAAGGTACCTGTCTTCTGACAGATCACTGGAAAAATACCCATACCGTTATTCCATTTGATTTTAATGATTGGGCAGTTCTTTTGACCGATGCCCGGGTTCAGCGTATTTCACTCTGGAATGAAGATTCTGTCCGTACCACGGAGAATTTTGTCCTTATGGCTGAATTGAAAACACGGAAACATGATCCTATTTTCGGTGACTATTTTGTGTACGAAGAAAACGAAGTTGAAATCAAGGAAGTTCTGGAACATCTTTCTGAAGATAACCGCCGCCGGTTGAACTGTATCATGAAAGAACATAAACTGGTTCATGAAGCAGTTTTGGGTTTACGTAATCAGAATTTCGGTCAGTTTGCCCATGCGGTTAACAAATCCCATGAGTATATGCGTGATATGTATACCATTTCCTGTCCGGAAATCGACTGGCTTGCAAAGCGTGTTACCGAAATTGATCAGAATGTGGATTCTCACAGTGGAACTGCCTGTGCCCGTATAACCGGAAAAGGATTTGGACGCTGTCTTTACACAATTTTGAAAAAAAGCGATGTTGAAACATATAAAAACCGGCTTCAGGAATACGAAAGGATTTTCGGGTACCGCCCGATTCTTTATGAGATTGAGCCATCTGATGGTGCTCATTTCATTGAATTTTAGTAATACTGATTAAAAACCGATAGGGTACTGCGTTTTTGTGGGAGGAAACGATGCCTGATACCAGCAGATCAGATACTTTCAGGGAAGGCGTAGCGTTATACCGCATGCGGAATTACAAAGATGCACTTTCTCTGTTTTTATCAACTGACAGAATAAATCCTGATACTAACGGTGGAGCTGGAGTCTCATCTCTGGAACTTGCTTATTACATCGGGCTTTGTTATGCACGATTAAACCGCTATGAAGAAGCACTGTTATATTTGGAACAGGTGGTAACTGCCAGTGGGTCAGGTTCTGAATCTGAAACAGATGATACGTATGACAGAATTTGTCAATGCAGGTTAACTCTTGCCATGATTTATGCCAAAACAGACAGACCACGGCTTGCACGATATGAGCTTGATTCACTTATGGAAAGCGGCTATCAGACTGTTCCCACGCTGAATGTGCTTGCTTTTACTACCTGGGCTGAAGGAAAGCAGAATGAGGCTTTGGAATTGTATAAGCGGGCGCTGGAAATTGATGAAAATAATCCTACTGCCTTGAACGGTTTGGGCTATTGTCTTGCCTGCATGAATCAAGATTTGACAAAAGCTTTGTTTTACTGCAAGAAAGCTCTGGACAGTAATCCTGATTCAGCAGCTTACCTTGATTCAATGGCATGGGTGTATTTTAAGATGGGATTGCAGAAAGAAGCCTTAACCTTTATCCGGCGTGCCCGTGAAAAGGTAACGGAAAGCTCTGCATTACATGATATCGAAGAACATCTTGCCGTTATTACTCAGGCAGATGTTTCATAAACTGAATAAAACGTATACTTAAACGTGTCGGGAATTATAAATAGATGAATGGTTCTGATATTACAAAACGAAAATATTTTCTTACGGTTCTCTTTGTACTGTGTTTTTCGGTAATCAATGCAGTTCCTGTAAAAGGACAGACCCTTGCTGACCGTGGATTTGCTGAATCCGAGTTTCGTAATGGTGTGCTGGCATATTACCGTGGTGCATATAATGATGCCGTATTACAGTTTGAAAAAGCACTGTCTTATTTACCAGAAGAAAACCTGATTATTGAATGGCTTGGTAAGGCATACTATCGTGCCGGTCTGGAAGGGGAAGCTCTGGAGCAGTGGAAACTGGCCTACAAGAACGGAACCGGTGGTACTGTCCTGCAGAACAGACTTCTTGAAAACCTGATTGAAATAATTGAGAACAGACGGATTATTTCAAATCAGACTGTCTCTGATAAAAGATACGTGGAAATGGGGAATTATCCCCAGGAAAAAGACGGCATTCTGTATTTTTCTTATCCCAGTTCCATATTGCCAAACAGCGATGGATCATTCTGGCTTGCAGCCTTCGGTTCTGATGAAATCCTCCGGTACGATGCCAACGGACACATTGTTGAACGCAGTAACGGACCGATTAACGGTTTTGACCGGCCTATGGATATGCTGCGGCTGTCAGATGGAACTATAGTCGTTTCTGAATATGCAGGTGACCGTTTGTCGTTCCTGGATGCAAACTGTCGGTATGTTTCATCTTTCGGTGAGACGGGGAGAGGGGATGGACAGCTGCTTGGCCCTCAGTATCTGGCAAAAGATGAATCTGAGAACATGTATGTCACTGACTTTGGCAATGGCCGTGTCTGTGTATTTAACCGGTCAGGTGAGTTTCTGTTTGCTTTCGGACACTTTATTGCACCTACCGGTATTGCTGTATATGGCAACCGTGTTTTTGTCAGTGATGGGGTAACTGGTGCTGTATACATGCACGATCTTTCCGGTAATGACCTTGGGATACTCGTTTCCCCGGATACACTGGAAAAACCTGAAGCTCTGCGGGTATGTGACGGCAGATTGATTGCCTGTGATACAAACCGGGTTCTTGTCATTGATCCGGATACCGGTGCCATTACCGTTATAGCCAACACAGGAAATGGTCCGGCTCGTCTGACATGTGCTGATGTGGATGCCAATGGTAATCTTGTTGCTGCAGATTTTGACAGCGGTGAATTATATGTGCTTGCAGAAATGTCGGAACTGGTTGGCGGTTTGTTTGTTGATATTGTCCGGATTAATGCGGATTCGTTCCCCACTGTGAAGATGGAGGTTCGTGTTCAGAACAGAAAACGTCAGCCCATTGCCGGCCTGACTGAACAGAACTTTCTTATTACGGAAGATTCATATAATGTGACGAATCAGACATTTCTTGGAAATGCCGATTTTAACGAAGCAGTAGATATAACCATTATTATTGACCGTTCTCTTGCCATGTCCCGCTATGAATCTGAAGTTGCAGATGCGGTAACGTCCATTGCCCGCGGTATGGATGGTTTAGGAACAATCAGGGTTGTCTGTAACGGTGCAATACCTGCAACAGAGCTTATAGGAACTCCCGGTTCTGTTACGGCATTTCAGATGTCACAGCTGAAAACCGCTTATGCCTCAAATATTTCTACAGATTTGGCGATACGACTTGCAGCCAACGACCTGGTTAACGGCGAACTGAAACGTGCCATAATCTATATTGGTAATGGTGAATCATCGGATACATCTTTTTCACGATATTCACTGGCATCACTCAGTGCTTATCTTGCCAACAACGGTATTTCTTTTGCCTATGTTAATGTCCGTAACGGTGCCCTTGATAATCGTCTGCAGTATCTTACGGACAATACCACAGGAGATTCCTATTACCTGTATTGTCCTGAAGGAATTGACGGCATAGCCCGGGATTTACGCAGCATCAATACCGGTCTGTATGTTCTGCAGTTTACTTCCAATATGCCAAATGATTTTGGTCGTAAATATCTGCCTGTCGAGCTTGAAACATATCTGATGAACCGTAGCGGACGGGCAAGTACCGGGTATTATGCACCTCTTGAATAATTTTTCAGGGGAGCTTTTTTAATATGAAAGGGCTCCTGAAACCGATACGGTGTAACTGTATGTAACAGAGTCTGGTCCTGAGACACGGGATAGCTTAATCAAACCTGACAGTTTCAGGTTTTCCGTTAAGACTGCTGTTGTAGAATGCTGTACCTGCAGCGTATTGTGCTTTTGAAGGGTATCGGCTTTTCCGGTTGTGCCGTATTCAAAGGTACCCTGTTCTTCATGGAAATATCTGCTTATCCCATCGATTTTGGCTGATTGATGTTTTACCGTTACTGTTTCCTGAATCTGTTTTTTCGTGTTTGCAATCAGTGAACCATTGGTTATAAGGCTGATTTGCGCACCATTATCAAAAATAACCGTTTCAGCAATTATTCCGGATACAGACCACATACCGTTATTCAGTCTGGCTGTTGCGGTGGTAAGTGTTTCATCCTGAATGGTGTCAATGGGTAAATTATTAAATGATGCAAAGGATAGGGAATTCTGCAGAAACCGGCTTTTTCCAAGACTTAATGAAGTTGCAGTTCTCTCTGTTCCGAAAGAACTTTCCAACGATGATGGCAGTAAAAAATCAAGATATGTAAAAGAAGCAGGCCGTTTCCAGAGAAAACGGATTTCTTCCCGGGAAGACATCATTGCACTATCAGAAATAATCGTCTGCTGTTTCAGTAGTGCCCGTTCAGTCTGAATAAATGGTACGCTGAAGAGTAAGTCTGAAAGAGCAGAAGTTCGATCTGCAAGAGCACGGAAATCATCACCATAGGATAGTAAACCGGTAATGTCCTCTGATAATGAAGCGGTTTCAATATATTCTGCGGTTACCTCGTGATTACCAATGGACAGGGGGATACTCAGTCCTGTTTGCATCCTGCTGAGTGAATTTGATTTTGCTGGTTCTGTTTTCTCCTCAACCGTAACTGAGAGGGCTGGTTTGATCGATAAAAACGGAAGATCAAGGGAAAGTTTTCCAGATATCTGTTCTGACCGTTTTTCTGCATGTGAGAAACCGGTTGAATACTGTTGGATTACGGTGGGGATCCAGAGGGGTGATAGAAAATCAAGTACCGATTGTTTTACACCAGCAGAAACTGAAACAGACAAGGGAACGGCAGTTTTTAGTGCAATGGTGGCAGCAGCATCTGCCTGCTGAGTCCATTTTTTTTGAGTAGAGGATAATTCGGTTGCCCCTGATACTGTTATGGTATGTGCCTTTTCAGAAAAGGGAATGGAGAAAGTGATTGCATCAGCACGTGATGTCGTTCCCTTTTTTTCATCAGTATGATATCTGGTTGCAGCCTGAAGGTAGGTTCCCATTCTGGTATCTGAATCGGTGGTGATGCTGTATCCCCATTGAACTGCATTCAGCGTTGAATCTTTTTCTTCAAGACCAATGGAACCTGATAGTTTGAATAACGGAATCGTTGTTGAAAGCGCACCGTTTGCTGTAAGTGATGGCATGGTGTGTGAATGAGGTGCATAGCTGGTATCTGCAGATAATGACACTGTAGAACCCGAGAAAAAGGCCAGAGATCCTATCGTGAAAAGGGGGGCTATTCTGGTATATTCTGCGGATGTGGAATTTTTGAGTACTAATTCATTGGCCATTCCTGATGCATATAATTCATCGTACCACAATTCAAAACAGGCATTATTTTCTGCTGTTTCTGCAGGAACTGTCATAGTAAGCCTGCGTTTACTGACTGGAGTTGAGGCAAGTAGGGTTTTATCTTCGGCAGTCAGCTGATAATCATAGGTAATCCATTTTCCTGCCAAGGTCTGCAATGTATCCCTCTCTGCGTGAATGGTTACCAGAACATCGTCGGTATCAGACAGCAGTTCCAATGTAACATCAGGAGCCGTGATACAGGTTTCCGGAACCATGAAGAGACATTGTACAGTGTTGTAGTCAGCCAGTGAAAAAGGCTTCATTAATTCAACGGAAGTAATGACGGCATCTTTTTCCGAATTGTCCACACAGCCTGTGTAATAAGAAGCTTGAACGGGTGTTTCTTTTGATAACCATGAAAGGGATGTCGGATAGAGTGCCGTTGCTGGTGGTGTTTTTATTTCAGAGATGATGGAATGGCAGTTGGTTCCTTCTGCACGTAAGGTTATTCCCCGTAGGCCCTGTGAATCTCCGCAAAGAATCAGATTACCGTTTGTTGTAGTGCCTGCGGCAGAGGATATACTTAAAAAAACATCAGTTTCTTCTGTTAGAATCTGACGATTCTTTTCCGTAAGAGATACGGATATTTTCTGCCACTGATCATTTAAATACGGGATAAGATCTATAAGAATATCTTTGTTCTCTCCCCAGTAAAGTTCTATTTCAGAATTCGATTCAGTACTTCCTTTTACCCAGAATGACACTAATTGAGCTTTATGAAGATATTGAGCTCCCTGAGAAAATACAACCGGTGTCACAAAAGATTCAGCATCATTCCATTCAATAGTCACTTCATATCCCGACCTGGTAAGCTGGTCTTTGGGAAGCAGTTCAGATTTAACACGTGAAACAGTGTATTGTACTTGTTTGTTTTTTGCATCCGGCAGGGCTCCGGTTCCGAAAATCAAAGGGGAAGTAGAACCTGTATCAAATCCCTCGATACGGCAGATTCCGGTTACATCAGTAACTGATGCAGTGACCCCTGTTATAGAGTTGAATGATACGGAACTATTTTGAAACTTCAGGTTACCGCTGTATGCTGCCGACAACAGCAGTGATCCTTCCTGTGAATTGTCCGGTGTACTGTATGAAGCCTGTGTAATCCAGGGCCACATGACTGATGCCGCTGCATTAAATGAAGTGTTTTCTGTAATGGGAAGTGAAAATCCTACAGCACTGTGCAAAATCGGGTTTTGAGCTGTTTCAGACGGCTCATTCCAGGATATGGTGATGGTGTCATAGGGGCTGGGGATAGTATCCAGGGTAACAATTCCGGAAGATGCTTCATAATGGGCTGGAATAACAACTCCATTTTTACGGACAGTAACAGTGGTACCGATTGCTTTTGTTCCAATGTTGTAATACTCAACCGGTACCACAGATTGTTCCCGTAAAACCAGACCAGTGGTTGAGCTGAGAATGGCAGAGCTGCCCCGTACATAAAGTTGAGGAAAATCGCCGGCAAGTGGGAAACGGTAGGAAGCATTGTTTGTAACGGATGAGGGGGCAACTTGAAGCCAGGAAATCAGACCGTTGTTTGTAAAAACGTCATATTTTGCATTGGTAGTGCCGGTGCCGCTGAATACTATTGAGGCTGTTACAGAATCTGAGTTTTGATTTCTCTGATATCGGGAACAATCGGCAAATGGAGAAAAAGAATGGCCGGAACGCAGATACAGATAGTTTTCTTCTGTCAGTGCAGTCTGAGAAGCCATTTCTTTTGTTTGCTGCAATGAAGTAAATAACGGCTTGGTAACATCGTAGTAATCCTCAATGGAAAAGGGTGAGAATGTACAGCTGATATCAGTTGTTAACTGATTCCATGCATTGAACAGCAGATTTTTTCCTGCCGGCCGTAATTCAACAAGTATGGAACTTCCCGATGGAACACTGTTTTCCATAAAGATGACAGATCCACTATTGGGTAACAGAAGATATTGGGCAGGAGAAAGTTTCCGGTATGTCAGACCATCTTTATCAAAAAAAGTCCCCGATGAATCTTCTACCCAAATGCTCTGTATTTCGTGAAGAATTCCCGGATCAGGAAAATAGAAAAATGTATCCTTTTCCCACTGGGATAGTTCTGTATCAGTATTGGTTACTGCATTCATGCCATTCCATACCTGGGTACAATGGTCAAGTTGTTCAAAACGTACCATGGCATCCAGTTTCCAACTGTCATTTCCCATGGAAGCCATGATGCCTGGACTGTTAACTGATTCAGAGATACGGTCACTTCCTGCTATGGCAAGGCTGCTGTATTCAGGGAAAAAAATACCGTTATTGCCAATCCGTATATGCTGGATAATACCATCTCCATAGTATCCGGCGCTAACGGCAGTATCAGAATACGAATCTGCAAAATCAGTTTCAAAATACCATTTGTTCTGCAGCATGAACCACAAGGTTAAATCTGCTTTCTGTGAATAGACCAATGGATTAAGCTGAAAAAAGGGTTTTCCGGAACTCGGGAATGTCAATGATCCGGTAGAAGTTACAGTACTTTCCCAGGTACCTTCTGAAATAAATTCTATGTCGGTATCGTCTTTTTCATAATGAAAGAGCGAAGTTCCCCGATCTGCTGCAGAAAGGTCCTGATAAGGAACCGTAAGGCATGCAAAAAGGGCCAGACAGGAAAGAAACTGACGGGCTTTTTTTACCAGATTCTTCGGATTTTTCTGCTGAAGTTCCAGAATGGCAGTTTCTACTGCCCGTTTTTTCCCTTCTCCAAAATCAAATAACTCGTTCTGTTCACCATTTATCCCAACTTCCAGATTCTGGGCTCCAACCCCTAATAACCGGATACCCATGGTACGGTCATATTTTTTGTCAAACAGGGCCACAACCCGTTCATAAAAATCATCAGAACTGGAAATATAACGGGGTAAGGTTTCCTGAATGCTGACGGTTGAAAAGTCTTCATACCGTATTTTTAAGTGAACGGTTTTACTGCAGAATCCTTCAGAAAGAAGTCTGAAATACACGGTATAACTCAAATTAAGCAGGGCGGTAAGAATGGAATCACGTTCTGTCAGATCAAACGAATAGGTGTTTTCTGCACTTATGGAACGGCTTTTCGGCTCATCATCAAATCCGTTTGCTTCCAAGCCCCGCACTGCCTGATACAGATAATTGCCCGTACATTCACCAAAAATCTGCATTAATCCAGGAAGCGTAGCCTGATGGATATCTTCGATGGTGTAAAATCCCATGTCGTTTAATCGTTTTCGTGTTTTTGCTCCAACGCCCCACAATTTGTCGAGGGGTAAGCTCAGCATAAACCGTTCTTCGCTTCCTGGAGGAATAACATACAAACCGTCCGGTTTATCCATGCCGCTGGCAATTTTTGCAAGATACTTGTTTGATGCAACACCGATAGAAACTGTCAGACCAGTTTCAGCTTTTATCCGTTCCTTAATTTTTCTCGCTGTAGTTTCTGCACTGCCGAATAGCAGTTCTGTTCCGGTAATATCAATGAATGCTTCATCAACAGACATCTGCTGCACATCAGGACTAAAATCCCTGAAAATATTCATTACCTGACGGGATATTTGATGATACCGTTCCATCCGTCCCCGGACATAAATCCCCTGTGGACATAGCTGATATGCCTTTGCTGTGGGCATGGCGCTGTGTACACCGAATTTTCTTGCTTCATAGGATGCTGTAGAAACAACACTTCTTCTGTCACCGGGCAGACCTCCAACAATGACTGGTTTTCCACGGTATGAGGGAAAATCCAGTTGTTCAACGGAGGCAAAAAATGCATCAAGGTCTACATGAAGAATCTGTCTTTGTTTCACTGAATAAACTCAACTGGAATACGGTAAAATCTGCTGTCTAAGGCGACAACGGTAACAGTACCCGGATCAGTTTCCGTTGTGGTAAAAAATATGGTATCTGAAACGGATTCCGGATTATCTATCGTAAAGTGTATCACGGAATTGGTTTCTTCTGTATATTCCTGTTCTGAAAAAAGCATTTGCGGCTTGTCTGGTAACGAAATAGAAATGTCATATCGACTTACGTCCGTAGTACTTTTTAGAATGATACGGTGTTCTGTTATTGCGTAATTTGTGGAGACCTCATAGTGCAGGTACACTGTGGATGATGCGGAATCAGCAGGGGATAATGATGATGGTGCCGAAGAAGTTACCGGATGGCTGTTTACATACACCACTACAATAATCATGACAATAAAACAGAATAATGACCGTGACAAAGTTCCGGTGACTGCATTTTTGAGTATGGAACCATGAATACGATGCCACAATCCCCGGCCAATAAGGTATCGTACACATTGAAGCAGAAATGGAAGAATGATGCAGGACATAAGAAACGAAATTTTAAATGATGGATAAAAAGAAGTGAACGACAGAAGATATGGGTTGTTACCCTGCCATTTTGATATAAAGTTCGGTATGAAAGGAATTGTCATCACTGCCAGAAATAAGCCGATGAGAGCTGGTTTTGTTGATGTTCTCGAAAGATAGATGATGATGAATTCAGCGGAAAACATGACAACCAGGGGCATATGAATGGCAGAAAATATCTCTATGTTTATCAACGCCAGTATCGACATAAGGTATCCATAGAAAAAGTTTGTTTCCGGTATTGGTACAAGAGAGCGCAGTTCAGCTATAAATCCGATACCAATGACTCCAAAGGCTCCTGACATAACCTGAGATGCCAGGGGATACTGTTCCGCGTCTGGAAGAATCCTTTCAGTAATCAGCTGTCCTATGTAGACGAAAATGGTCAGCAGTAAGAGCCAGAGGGGGATAAGGAAAAAGAATTTCAGAAATTCCGTTTTGTTGTTGTTTCTTTTTTTACCGAACATGAAGGAAAGCCCACAAAGAGCAAAAAGAGAAATAGCAGTAATTGATATGAGTAATGCAACATGAAGTGTTTCCTGTGACTCTGACAATGCCTGAAAAAAAGACTGCATATGTAAAAACTATTGTGACTGAGTGTTCAAGTCAAGATAGAAGGCGTGCACAGGTATCATTTTACAAAACTGGATTTTTTGTTTATACTTTTGTTTAATTACTAATTACCTGAATGTAACTAAATGTAAAATGTAGTTTGGGAGTAGAAATGGCTCAGGATAGAAAGGCATTGCTTGATCTGCCTATTAAAGTTGTGCTGACAGAGCAAGGTGTTTCTCATTTTATCAGTCGTAATCAAAAGTTGGCCCGATTTCGTCTGGCAGACAATATAGAAGAAAGCGGGGTTGCATTAACTTCGTTTGCTCCACTGTCTTTACAGAGCATGATTCTGGTTGATTATGTTTCAAAAATTGAAATTTCAATGCCAGAATTCGTATCTTCACGTCAGGAAATCATGGACCTTTCCAAACTGGTGGTGTATTCGCTGCTGTATAAACAGTTCGACAGGGAAGTCCGTTCCGTTCTTTTAAGTTCTGAGTGTGTTCACCGCTGGAACCGTGCCAATCCTGCCCAGCTCATTGATGAAAAAACTGCCATGTCTGATGCTCAACTCCGAAGCCGTATGACAAACCGGGCACCACTGATAAAACAGGCACGAACTGAGATTCTTCGTCCTATCTACGAGCACATCGTTAACGATGCCTCCCTTTCTCCGGAAGAAAAAAACGTTTATCTGCTGATGACAGAGAAACTTCTGAACAGACTGAGTCTTTTTAACTGGTATATCATCGTTAAGTTCTACAAAAAAGAAGGCTTTTCAGAAATCCTCAGCAGTATTCGTCAGATAATCCAGCAGTACATGGAAAAAAGCAAAATTGCAGAATACATCAGTCTTATGGTTATTGAGCTTGCCCTGAACTGTGAAAATGCAAATATGCAGAAAGTTGCCAAAGATATGTTCCGCGATGACGAAGAAGAAGCAATGACTGCAGTATTTGATCCTAAAAAACGGAAAGTAATTATCGACCAGCTGGCAGCAAATCATGAATTTGTATTCATCAGCTGGAAATTAGGTGGTGGATCCCTATCTATCGGTAAACAGGGACGTCTGCAGATTACATTGTACAATAAAAGTGACGAATTCCAGGAGTTCAAGGAAAGTATCCAGAATAAAACAGCTGCCGATATCGGTAAGAAGAACCTTATCGACTTTTACAACGAACTTTCCAATGACGGTGGAGCCTCTACTGACTTAGGTCTGTACTATCTGTCATATCTTGATGAAGCCTGCCGGAAAGTAAATGTAAAGTTTGAGTCTTTGGTAAATCAGTTTACTGCCCGTGACCTTACCGTAATTAATCTGGTATTCAACTTTTGAACATGAGTTCCCGGTTTATTAAAGTTCTTGTATCCGGTATTTCAACGGTTCTTCTGGTTCTGCTTTTTTCCTGCTCTAATACCGATATTTCTGTTTCCGGAGTATATCCCCGTGTTATTTTTGCCTATGAGCAGAATCAGACAGAACCAGAAGCCTTTCTTTCTTTTTATGGAGAAGTTATTGGCGATATCTGGCGGTTGGATTCATTAATACTGACTCATAAGGATTCAGGATTTACCTGGAAAACAGGTCAGCTTGATTTTTTAACCGGCAAAAATGATGATTCACAGTACGCAGGGTACGCGGCTTTCAGACCTACTGACAGAACTTTTCCGGCTGGTAGTTATACTGCTACCTGGTATGAAAAAAGTGGTAAGCACTTTACATCAGAATTTTCATTAAGCACACAGAACTACGAGTTGCCGCAAAAAGAAGACACGGTGCGAAATGTGCTTGTCGAAGATAAAGACAGACGTATTCTCTATGCAGGTCAGATGACCAATGATTTTCTGTCTGCTGATTCTATTTTGCGTAAATATCCGGAAGCTGTTTTATACCGAAAATATGTATTGAAAAGTAATACCCGTATTCTGTATGTGTACCCACCGGTATATGTAAAAGAATCACAAGACCAGTAATTTTGACTTTGAGGAAAAGATATGAGTGATAATCAGGAAATAGGGCAGGAACCGCTGCTTCATCGAAAGACGGTTCATACATTTGTAAAGCGTGCCGGCCACATGACCGATGCACAACGCCGTAATTACGAGAATCTTGCTGAAAAATGGTGTATTCCCTATGCAGAAAACATATTGAATTATGAAGATGTATTCAAAAATAGACAGTCGGTTACCGTAGAAATCGGATTCGGCATGGGGAAGGCTACCGCCATCATTGCAGAACAGAATCCTGACAAAAACTACATTGGGCTTGAAGTCCATACGCCGGGTGTCGGAAAACTCCTCAGTGAAATTGACGAAAAAGGCCTTACCAACCTGTACATTATTGAATATGACGCCATTGAAGTACTGGAAAACATGATTCCCGATAGTTCTGTATCAGCCTTTCATATTTTTTTCCCAGATCCCTGGCCTAAAAAGAAACACCATAAACGGCGCCTGGTGCAGCGGCCCCGTACTGACCTTTTGGCAAAGAAACTGGCTCCCGGCGGGTATCTGTACATGGCTACTGACTGGGAGCCCTATGCAGAATTTGCCCTGGAACAACTGGTGGCAACTCCCGGCCTGAAAAATGCCTATGAAGGCTTTGCTCCTCACCAGGAATGGCGGCCGGAAACCAAATTTGAGCACAAGGGACTTGAAGCTGAACGGAATATTAAGGAACTGTATTTTGTAAGGCTATGTCCGTAAAAAGTGTTGCTTATAGTCACCCTGAACTAGTTTCAGGGTCTCATCAAAACTCCACAAATCTACCGGATTGCCAGTACATGCAAAACCGCTAGCTAGCGTCGCTATTGGTG
>JAZLGC010000053.1:0-16124 GCA_045616125.1 Treponemataceae bacterium
GAATGATGTCATTAATGCCGTGTTGGATAATGACAGTATCACAGCCGGCCACATTGATTTCGATGGGGAACCGGGTTTCACCCTTCAGACCATATGCCTGATAGGTAATGCAGTCATACTGGCGAAGGATACGGGTACCGCACACAGCACGGCGCACCACGGCCACATTCTGCAGACCCCGATTCTCCAGAGCCAGCTGCATGTAGTCGGGCCAGTCCTGAGCCGTAATGGAGTCCCCGTAACAGCAGATAGCCCGTGCTCCCTCATCAGCGGTAAGCACATCTACCGTGTTCAGAAAATAGTACCAGCTGGTATTGCGGGTCAAATCTGCCGGAAGTTCATCCGATGCAGCAAAATCGCCATAGGCATACTGGCCGCCTGATAAAGGACCGGTGACCAGAGTTCCTGCATTCATCTGAGTACAGTTACCAAGATACATACTGACAGTCAGTGTTGAACCGGCAGTTGCATGAAAGGATATTTCATCGGATACCAGTTCTGTTCCCGGAGCAATGGCCAGTTCGTCCCTTCCCTGTACCGTCACCGGAGTTGAATCAACATACACCTTAGAAAGAATTACTGTCTCGCTGCCAGTCAGGTTTGAAAAATGCAGCCGTATCTTAGTACCATTAAAACAACAGTGAATGGGATACCGCAAAGTCAAATCCTTTGCATAGACACATTCCTTACGGTCAGAAATAGAAGTTGCAGTACCCCAGGTGGCTACCCATTTGGCGTTTTCATTCATACAGCGTACCAATTAATAGTCGTACCAGCCAGATGCGCTCTGGTCTGCAATCTGAATCAGCAGAACAAGTGGATTCTGCAGAAAATTGGAGTAATTCATTTTTTCAGTATCAGTAAGGTCACTGAATCCCATATGCCGGCTGATGGCTTCAAGAACCGGCCGCTTTTTCAGGTATGACGGCATGGAATCAAGCAGCAGTAATACCGATTCATTCCCGTGCCCCAGATTGCGCACATCACTTTTAACCGTGTAATAAGGAGTTTTTTTCCAGTTACCGAATATGTCTTTTGTGTTCTTGTAACTGGTTGAATAAAAGCCTGCCTTACAAAAATCATGGGATAGTGCCGCAACAAAAATGTCTTCTGCAGTAAAGGTATACTGTCCGGCAAATTTCGATTTCATCCAGTCAGCAAAAATTGCCGGCGCCAGTTTCAGTGCCTGATAGGCAACCATCAGAGAGTGAACAGCAAGCCCACCTGCAAAATTACCGTGAAACTTCGTAGATGCAGGCGATGTGTAAAATTCGTGCTCCTCCATCCAGGCAAGAAATGCAGTCCGCTCTTCTTCATTGGCAATACAGCCGGACATATCGACAATACAAGCCTTTACTTTTTCAATATCAAAGCCTTCATTGGTTACCGGGGCAATTTCGTCAAAAATGCCTGTCAGTTCTTTTGTTCCAAGGGTTAAAATTTCCAGTTCTTCTGTAGTCATGACTATATTGTACTGAAATCACTGTTCAACGTCTGTAATGGTTACCACTTTTACATCAACAGAAACCACCGGTCGAACCTTGGTAATCCGGTTCATAAAGTAGCCGTCATAAAAGAATTTTTCAAAATGCGGGTAATCTCCCGGCACATCAACAAAACTGAAGGAGAACTTTTTCATATCAATGGTTTCCAGATCTTCGTATGAAATAGCGTATTCGTAGGTTCCCTGGGGACGTTCATATACTACATCAACAAAAACAGATCCCTCATTCCGGGCAAAGAAACGCTGTACCTGTTTTGTTGTGGTATCGTCACGGTTCCATTTTGCAATATTGTAGCCATGATACTTAACGGTATTTTTGATATGCTCAATACCCCATCCACCATCAATGGTCCAGCAGGGTTCTGCAGGTCCTATAGGATATTTCCAGAGTGGCTGGTGGGCAAAGCTTTCCTGAACTTCACCGTTTTTCTTTATCTGAATGATTTTCCCCGGTGACAGTCCGGAAAGAAGATGCAGAGAATCGGTACTGATCGCTTTTACTTTTCCAAGGATTTTTTTCTGGTCGTTATCGTCATACCCATAAAAATCTGATGGGAAATCATCATATTCTTCTTTGAGTGCTTCCCATTCATCGGCAGCAATTGCGTAATAATGATGAGCATAGAACCGTGATTCAGTACATGCCATTGTCCATACAGGGTTTTCGCTTTTCATTTCAGCCTCCACATCTTAGTATAGTGATGTTTTCAGCTTAAAAACAAAAAAAGGCATAAAAACGTACGTTTAAGAAAGCACACTGAACCAGGGACACAGTTTGATAAAGGCAAATCCTACAATGATAGCAGTTGCCATACGTCCCAACGTAATCAGAATTCCGTCTTTCATCAGCTTACCAGGTTCAAGGCCGTAGCCAACCGTAATTGCACGTACTGATACAGGCAGCAGCGATTCATAGTTCAATGCCATGGTGGCAGCAAACATATACGGAATTGGATTCAAGCCCATTTTCTCTGTTACCCCGATAACAATGGGTAACGTAACAGCGGCCGAAACCGTACTGTTGGTCATTTCAGAAATCACGCAGCCAAACAGGGCAAAAACCGTAACCATGACAAATTCACTGTTCATGTTACGGCTGGCGATAAATCCAGCTATGGCATCGTTGGCACCGGAGCCGGTAAGAATCTGCCCCAAGGCGAGACCACCGGCAAAAAGCAGGAGCATTCCCCACATCACTTCATTCTGGGCAGTTTCCCAGGAAAGCAGCTCCTTTTTATCTGAGCCAACCAGCAGGAAATTAACAAATCCCAACAGCAGGAACAGGTAGGCCGGAACAAGACCAGGAAGAATATCCGCATACAGAGGACGCAGAAATGACCCCAGCATGGCAGTAACAAAAAGAATCAGACTGATAACTTCATCACGCTTAACCGGTCCCAAATCTGCATAGCATTTCTGGAAATACTCTTTTGTGCCTTCCAAAGATGTTACCTTCATGGGGCGAAGCAGCATCATGGCCAGTACCACTATCGTTGCAATAATGGTATAGGGCATCATGCGGGTAAGCCAGTCAATATACATGAATTCTTTGCCGGTACTTTGTTCAAGGAATGAAATAGCCAGAATGTTCATGGCTCCCCCCAGCGGAGTTCCGGCACCTCCAACCTGAGAGCCCCAGGCGATGGCACACAGAATAGGAGCAGCCGGTTCACAGGTCCTGATATCTTCATAGCCGGCAGCTTTCAGCATGGAAACAGCAATAGGGGTGAATATAGCCACTACTACCACGTTTGGCATCATGTTAGACAGCACGATGGCTGAAATAAGCCAGACTGCAATCTGAGATTTCATGGAAGGTCCGATAAGGGACAAGGCTTTCAGTGAGATACGACGGTCCAGACCGATGGAAGCCCAGGGAGCGGTAAGGAGACAGGAACCGAAAATAAGGACGATACTTCCAGATGAATACTGGCCGATAACGGAATCCATAGGAACGATGCCAAAAAGGGCATTAACGACACCAGGCAGAAGTGCGGTAACCGTAATATGCACCGGACGGGTAATCCACCAGTAAATCATCCAGACAGCGGTACCCACGCCCTGAGCCGGTTTCGTACCGATAAAATTCTGTGCTGCAAGTACAATCAGCGTAAAAAGAGCAGGCCCGATAATCAGGTTCACGCAACGTTTTGTGTTCATACAGCAATTATACCTGCCAACAGCAGATAATGCCTATTCCAGGCTGATAGTAACGCTTCTATCCTTTGATCTAATTATCAATTCCGTCATATATTTCCAATATCTGTGTTACCTTGCTGTAAAACTCCATTAATGCATCTTTTACAGGATCCTTATTAGATGAATCTTCCATTTCTTCCAGATTTACTTCAGATACAGCTTCCTTCAGGTCGTCAAAAATACCCTGATAAATATTAACTAAACCTTGCAGACCGTAATACGTCGATTCATCCTGGGTATCTTCCAAATCTGATTGCAGTTCTTCAATCTGCTGATCATATGATTCACAAATATGGTTATGCCATTCTTCAAACAGAGGGGCTGCGTTTTTCAGAATTTTCAGTCCCTTTTCACCAAGCTGGTCCTTATTGAGGGTACAAAGAATCCCAAACCAGGTATCAAAATCATCAATATTTGTTACTCCGTCCAACTTCAAACTCCTTTTATTTATGGCGATGTCCGTATTCATTTATCCGGATGTAAAAATAAAGTGGTATGTACGGTTATCGTATTCTCTTTTTCCACCGGCAGAAATCCACATTTCCCATACAGATGCTTTGCAGCCTCGTTGACTGTGTCTACCTGCAGAGTCATACACTTTTCTCCATTTTCCTTCATTTCTTTCTGTGCATACTGCAGCAGTTTCCGGCCATATCCTCTGTTCCGGAATTCCTTTGCCACCCGGATATCAGAAATCAAAGCCTCTTCAGGTGCGTGAGACACATCGATATACCCAACCACCTTTTCTCCATCCACTGCGATAAATACCGTAAAAGTCTCAGGGTTCTCCAATACCCGTTCCGCAGTCCACCATACATCGGTTGAATGAAGTGCACAGTATTCGGAAATGTATTTTGCTTCGTATGGAACAATACATTCAGGTGTTTTTAACTTAGCAGGATTTCCTTCATACCGCATGGATATCTGCTCAATTTCAAACACACCTTCTTTTTCTCTTAAAAGGTCAGTAACAACATTATTTCTTGGATTAAAGACAAAATCACATTGCCAGCCGGGATACTGTTCTACAAGGTAATTCCACATTTCCCTGCACGCTCCGGAATCATCCGACAGCACCATAACAGATTCCAGATATGATTCTTCTGTAATTTTCAGAAAAGAAAACAGTCCGGTTATAATTCCATCACCGCTGGTAATACAGAAGGTATCCCGGTCATCCCGCTCAAAACAGCGCTTTACCGCAGCCCATAAATCTTCCGGAGTATGATGATAGGGGTCCAGATACCGGTCATCCATGCACAATGCAAGTGCAAATTCATAAGCGTTTTCAAATGACACACTTTTTGTAATCATTAACTTACCCAAGGCTTAACTGTCGGATTTTGCTGCGACTTTCTGAAACAGCCGGTCTATGGCATTCCAGTCAGGGCAACGATGGTATCTGGAGCCAGGAAGTTCTGCAGTCTGATTCCAGGGCCGGGCAAAAACAGCAACGGTGCAGTCAGTCAGATGCGCCAGGTGCTTGAATGCCATGGGTGAATCCTCTACGGCAAAGTCAAAGGGCATCCGGTAGAAATCTTCCAGTTCCAGACTGAACGTGCTGTCCTTGATAAAGGCATCGCGGCCATATTTATTCAGACAGAACAGTTTTGCCCGCTTCAAACCGTGGGCATCAAGCCACTGCCGGCTGGGTTCATATGCGCTATAAGGGCGCCCCGTAATGATATGTACGTTGTGCCCTTCATCTATCCAACGGTTTACTACTGCCGAAGCTCCAGCCGTTTCCTCGTAGTTCAGCAGGACTTCCGGCACATGGCCCTCAACCATCATTTTTTCGTACTGTTCCGTCGTCAATCCAAAAGACTTCTGTAAATCAAAAAACTTCACGTTTTCATAGGGAACATCGATATCGTACATCTGCTTTACCAGCAACACAAAAAATCGTGCCGTTTCGCACAGTACATCATCAAAATCAATATACACGTTCATGGACTGTTATTTTACCACGAAACAAATACAGAGGTCAGTTCCAATACACCTGATTCTGCAAGACCATATTTTTTACCGTCCGCTCCCACTCACATAAATCGAGTACATTCTGATAAAAGGCATCATGTACCTTCTGATCAGTAATAGTCTCATCAATAATCTGCAGCTCTACAGACAGATTATACTGAATCTTTTTCTCCAGTTCTGCCGTTCCGTTGTCGTGGTATTTGCTTTGGCGTTGTTATCTTCCTGCCACCAGCACCACTAGAGCGATTACGCCGGGTATCAGAACCTTTCTTTTCAGCACACCATTACCCGTTCTGTTTTGCCAGGGTTTCTGTTATATCGTCTTCAATGCCCTTGCCGCGGAACGGTTCTTCCAGCCACATATGAGTTACTGCAGGTTTTTCATTCTCAGTGCTGATAACACACATGCCCACTGCTGTATCTCCGTTTCTGATGATGAATCCGTGTCTCTGCACATTCTGTCGGATAGTAGCCCCGCACTCATCTGCAGCGGCCTTTGCAAAAAGTGCATCAAACTCTGCCGGCTTTTCTTCTTCACGAATCAGATGATACCCGTTGTTTTCATCGCAGGGAGCAGGATACTCAAACTGGCAGGGAAGCACTGCCCTATTCCAGTTCGCAAACCTGTTTTCGTATTCTGCAGGAGGTACCGGCGGAATGCCATCGGTAATGTCATAGGGCTCTTCCATGATACCGGGAATCTGCATGCCGCCTTCTTCAAATTCATAGACCATATAGGCACTCCAGGAGTTTCCTTCTTCATCGGTAATTCCCCGGTCCTTGCACGGAATGAATCCTGCCTTTGGATAATAGTCCGGCTCTCCGATGATCAGAACTCCCGGATATCCGGCTTTCTGTGCCAAAGGCAGCGTTTCCTTCATCAGTTTCATGCCCACACCCATGGCGCGGAATTTATGGCTGACACACAGTGGTCCAAAAGATGCAACTTTAACCCTAGTGCCATCAGCCTGTCTAATCTGTGCCTCAAAGTACATGATGACACCGGCAATTTCTCCATCTACTACAGCAATGCGGCTCAGTTCCGGCAGCCACGCCTCATGATTCCGCATGACATGCACCATGTAATGTTCGTTGCATCCCGGCTGATATTTATTCCAGAACGATTCCCGAACCATCTTCTCAGTTTTCAGATATTCACTTTCTTTTTCTTTCCGGATTTCCATTTACATATTCCCTTTCAAAAACAAAAAAGGGAGCATTCCGCTCCCCTTCATTATGTCAACACTTCACGCTACTTCTGCCCGGCTTGCTTCCAGCAGCTGATAATAGGCACCTTTTGATGCATACAGTTCTGCCGGAGTACCGCTTTCCAGAATACCGCCCTGGTCAATGACAAAAATCCGGTCTGCATTCTGAATGGTGCTTAAACGGTGTGCAATGACAAAACTGGTTCTGCCTTTCAAAAGTTCAGAAATACCGGCCTGTACCAGCTGTTCTGTCTTTGTATCGATACTGGACGTTGCCTCATCCAGAATCAGAATCTTTGGTTTACTGATCATGGTGCGGGCAAAAGCCAGCAGCTGACGCTGTCCGTTACTCAGTTCACCACCGCGGCTGGTTAGTTCCGTATCATACCCATCTTTCATGTTCATTATGAATTCGTGGGCATGAACTGCCTTAGCAGCTTCGATAATTTCTTCGTCGGTTGCATCCAGTTTTCCGTAACGGATGTTATCCCGGATTGTTCCACTGAAGATGTAATTATCCTGTGTCATAATACCCATCTGCGACCGCAGGCTGTGCAGTCCCACTTCTTTTACATCGTTACCGTCAATTTGTACGCTTCCGCCCTGAACATCGTAGAATCGGCTGATCAGATTCACAACTGTACTCTTACCGGCACCAGTCGGACCTACTAATGCAATGGTTTCACCAGCTTTTACTTCAAAACTGACATCACGAAGAACCTGTGTATCCCTTTCATATCCAAACGTAACATGGTCAAAGGTAACATTTCCTTCCACTTCATCCAGTTTCCGTGCATCTGGCTCATCCTTAAAGGACGGCTGGGTATCCATGATTTCAAAGATACGTTCAGCACCTGATACGGATCGGATAATCTGATTGTAGAAGTTACTCAGGTTCATGATAGGCTGCCAGAACATACCCATGTACGTTCCAAACGCAATGTACGTACCGATAGAAACGCCTTCAACACCCAATACCTTAACACCCACAAAATACAGCATGACAGTACCAATGCCCCAACACAAATCGGTTACTGCACCAAAACCGTCTGCCCAGGTTACTGCCTTTATAAATTCATCGCGGTCTTCTTCTACCAGCTGGCGGAACGTAGCATCGGTCTCCGGTTCTGCCTTAAAACTCTGAATAATCTTTATTCCTGACAAATCCTCATTGATGAAAGCAGCCAGATTTGAACTCTTCTTTCTCTTTGCCCGCCAGTGTTTTGAACTGTTCAGACTGATAACAAACAGCCCCACCATCATCAACGGCAAGCTGCATAATGCTGCAGCTGCAAGCCGGGCATTGGTGGTAAACATAATGGCAACAACGGCAATAATAGTTACCAGATCCGGAATAAAAGTTGTAACAGCATTATCCAGAACTTCCTTCAGACTGTTTACGTCACCGATAATACGGGCAAGGATCTTACCCATTGGCCGGCCGTCAAAGAACGTCAGATCCAAAGTCTGGATGTGTTCGTACAGTTCCTGACGCAGTTCCATCAGAACTGTGTTACTGGTTTTAGACATAATGAGCATTCGGGCTTTTATTGCCAGAATCATAATAATATTGATTACTGCATAGATAACGGAAATCCTGATAAGTCCCGGAATGTCTTTTCCGGCAATCGGACCGTCTACTGCTTTCTGCACCAAAGTCGGGTTCAAAAGCTGAACCACCGTACCAACCAGCATCAAACAGAACACGGCAGTAACCTGCAATTTATATTTCAGCAGGTATTTGAATAAGCGGGCAAGGGTTGCCAGCTTTGGTTTTTCAACGATATGTTCGTCTTCTTTATAACTTGTAGCCATCTCTTTTCCTTTTCTTACACACGTTCCGGGTATTGGGTCCGGTACGTTTCAGCATACAGACCATCTTTTGCCAGCAGTTCCTCATGAGTACCACATTCAGCAATGGAACCTTTATCCAGAACGATAATTTTGTCAGCCCGGCGAACTGCGCTGATACGGTGGCCGATAATAATTTTCGTCATGCCTTCCATTCCAGCCAGAGTCTTCTGGATTTCCTGTTCAGTTTCACTATCAAGGGCCGATGTCGAATCGTCCAGAACCAGAACCGG
The DNA here is from genome assembly GCA_045616125.1 of Treponemataceae bacterium. Lineage (GTDB taxonomy): Bacteria > Spirochaetota > Spirochaetia > Treponematales > Treponemataceae > Treponema_I. Next base: position 8,973 of record JAZLGC010000053.1, read on the forward strand.
AGCATTGCGTACAAATGCGCGTGCAATAGTAATACGCTGCTTCTGACCACCGCTTAACCCAATACCGCGCTCACCAATAACCGTATTGTGCTTTTCTTCCATTTTGGAAACGAATTCTGCAGCACAGGACTTTTCCATAGCCTTGGCAACCTGATCATCTTCCAGAATATTCTTTTGCCCCAGTTTTACGTTGGCATCGATAGTATCACTGAACAGGAATACATCCTGCATAACACAGCTGATTGAACGACGAAGCACGCCCAGATCGTAATCGGTAATTGGAACCCCATCCATCAGAATACGGCCACCTGTGGCATCATATGTACGGGTCAAAAGGTTGATGATGGTAGTTTTTCCAGATCCCGTGGCTCCCATAATTCCCAAGGTCTGTCCTATTCCGATGTCAAAACTTACATCCTTCAGAATATCTAGCCCTTTATCTGTCTTAAAGTTTACGTGTTCAAAGGCTATTGCACCTTCAACAGGCTTCGTAACAGCATCATCCTTCTGGGTAATAGCCGGAATTTCGGAATAAATCTTATTCAGACGCTGCACACTTGCTTTTCCACTGGCAACTTCCTGAGTCAGCCAACCCAGCATTTCCATTGGCCACATAATGTTCATGGAATACTGTATGAAAGCTGTCAGTTCTCCGACAGAAATTTCTTCCTGAATAGCCAGAATACCGCCCTGAACAAATACAATACAGGGAAGAATATGGGTTATAGCCTGAATGACCGGATAAAACCGTACGAACAGTTTTGACTGATTGAACCGAAGATCACGATAGCGGGTGTTGTGCTTGCGGAATTTTTCAATTTCAAAATCTTCTCGCACAAAGCTTTTTACAATACGAACTGCAGTCAGGTTTTCCTGGGCCGTATTGTTCATTTCAGAGTTTTCCTGCGCAATATTTCCCCAGTTGTCATCCAGCACCTTTTCCATCTTCAGTGCAATCATGGCACCAATGACCATGGCAACCGTCGGCAGGATACTCAGTTTCCAGTTCATACTGAACATGAATGCCAGAATGACCGTACTGTGCAGCACTACCTGTGCCATCAGAATCAGCACGTAAGAACCCATATCCCAGATGTGGTCAACATCATCACGGACACGTTCCATCAGCTCACCGCTGTTGATGCCGTCAAAGAAGTTTGCGCTTAGTCCCTGGATTTTCCCGAACAAGTCTATGCGGATATCTGAACCCATACGGCTTCCGGCCCAGTCACAACAGAATTCTTTGGTGTATTGAAAGACACAACGTCCAACACCTACGCCGATGATTCCCCATAGCAGCGGGGCAAGTTTTTCAATCTGTTTTGCAACAATTACATCATCTACAATGTGTCCGATAATTCTCGGAGAAACCATATCCAATAAAACCGCTATTACCATTGAAACAACGCCGAAAAGGTACACTGGTAAAACGCGGAGAATAAACTTGGATAATCGCAGTTTAGTTTCCAATTTTTTCCTCTTTTCTCTACAGGCAAAAACAGCAACACAAAACTCTGAGCCTGTAACAGAGTTTTCAGTTCCAGGGATGGTACATCCCTCCATAGCACGTTCTCTTATTCTATAATTCCGTATATTTCTTTCAATAGTATTTTTCCAAGCCGTACTTTAATCTGCCTTATTTTTTGCCAAGCCACCCTTACTTCACATCACAGCTCTTTGCTATACTCATACTATGAATAAAGAGTTCACAAAAACCACTTTGAAAATGCTTATCCCTCTGGTACTCCAGAGTCTTTTTTCTGCCATGATGGGTAGCGTTGACGTCATCATGCTTAATGCAGCAGGCCAGACTGCCATTGCAGCCGGATCCCTTGCCTCCCAGTGGGGAAACATCCTTTTTATGGTACTGTTCGGTGCCTGTTCCGGCGGTGTCCTGCTTTCTTCACAATACTTCGGTAAAAAAGACTGGGAGGCCATCAAAGCCATTGAAGGCATTACCTTAAAGGTAACTCTTATCTGGTCTGCCATTCTTGCACTGGGTGCCGTTCTGATTCCAAATCAGATGATGCGCATCTACACCAATGATTCCATTCTTATTGAAGAAGGTTCCAAATACCTTCGGGTTATTTCCCTGTTCTACGTATTCCAGGCCATTTCTACTACCTATTTCTACCTGCTCAGAAGTGTTAACCAGGTAAAAATCAGTACCATCCTCAACGCCGTAGCCTTTGTCCTTAACATCATTCTTAATGCCGCATTCCTTTTCGGTTGGTGCGGACTTCCCAGACTGGGTATCACCGGCGTTGCCCTGGCTTCTACCATTTCCAGCGGCATCATCACCGTGTTCGGTTGTGCCTGGGTATCCATTACCAACAAAGACCTTAAACTGGACTTTCGCTACATGTTCATCAAAAGCAGCACTTTGACCAAAGACTTCTTCAAAATGTCAGTTCCAGCCTTACTCAACGACGTATCCTGGGGACTTGCATTCAGTGTGTATGTTGCCATCATGGGGCGCCTTGGTTCTGACGTTGTAGCTGCCAACTCGCTGGTTACCGTTGTCCGTCAGTTTGCTACCGTTCTGTGCTTTTCAGTAGCCAGTGTTGCCGGCATTATCGTTGGAAACCTGATTGGTGCAAAGAAAATGGAAGAAGCTGAGCAGGCTGCCAAAGATTATATGATCATCACCGTTATTTCAGGTGTTGTAGCAGGTTTACTGGTTCTGGTTTCAATCCCCTTTGTACTGGATTACGCCTCTCTGACGCCTACTGCCCTGAAATACCTGAAAGGTATGCTTCTCATCAACACCTACTATTGTATGGGACAAGCAGTAAACACCACTCTCATTGCCGGAATTTTCCGCGCTGGTGGTGATACTCGTTTTGGTCTTATCTGTGACACCATCGATATGTGGGGCTACGGTGTACCAGCCGGACTCATCACTGCATTTGTTCTGAAACTGCCCGTCATGTGGGTCTATTTCTTCCTCTGCCTTGATGAATTTGTCAAATGGCCATGGGTACTGAAACATTACTTCAGTAAATCATGGCTCAAAAACATCACTAAAGACAACGTCATTGATGATTAATTGATGCAGGGGAGAAAGGGGAAGTCTCCCCTTCCGCATGCTCGTTACCAGGCCCCTTGAATTGTCGAAGGGTCCTGGTAACAAATTTCTTATTTTTCAGTAAAGTACTTAGCCATGCGGATAACGCGGGTTGCGTTGATATCCAGCTGCTTACGGGTTACTTTGCCTTCTTTCAGACCTTTTAACGTCTGCTGCCAGTTACCATAGTTACCCGGCATCATCAGGTCGTTTCCAGCTGCTGCAACCAGTGCAGAGTCAGGTGACCGGTATTTAGCTTTCTTATCAACCATCATAGAAATAACCCAGTCAGTCATTACTACACCCTTAAAGCCGAATTCTGAGCGCAGAATGTCTTCAATCAGGCCGCGGTTTTCAGAAGTATGAATACCATTCAGCAGGTTGTAGGAAGTCATTACTGACTTAGGCTGGGTTTCACGTACACAGATACCAAATCCGCGCAGGTAGATTTCACGCATGGCACGCTCTGATACGTGGGCGTTGTTTCCATAGCGGTTTGTTTCCTGATTATTAGCAGCATAATGCTTAATGGTAGTACCACAACCTTTATGTTTCTGAACACCTGCAGTAATGGCACCGGCAAAACGGCCCGCAATCAGTGGATCTTCAGAGAAGTATTCAAAGTTACGTCCACAGAGAATGCTGCGGTGAATGTTCAGAGCCGGAGCCAGCCAGTAGTTTACGTTCATCCGTTCACATTCGTCACCGACAATATCACCGCAGGCTTCAGCCAGCTCAGTATTCCAGCTGGAAGCAATGGCGGTTCCAATTGGGATGGCTGTACACCATTGAGATTTAACTTCTGCATTCTTTGGAGCCTTTGGAGTCATCTGTTTCAGAATAAAACCAAGGAATCCACCCAGTAACTCGGACATAGATTCAGGCAGTGGAGAACCGAGGCTGTGACTACCTTTTGCATCGGTGTAGTATTTCTGTGCAAGACGAAGTCCGGCAGGACCATCGGCCATAACAGAAGCCGGGAAGTCGCGAACACGGCTGATTTCACCGGCAGCACCAGCTACGATGGTTGAAGCTTCACCAATAGCACTGAGGGCGCCTTTTGCTCCATGGAAATTTCCCGTATTCAAAAGCGCTACTTCTTCGTCTGTCAGTGCTTTAATTTCGTCATCCACGGGATATTCTGAATCATAAGCTACAGAGGTTGTGGTGATAACGTCAGAAGCAATTGAGATAACTGGAACATCAGCAGGAATTTCTACTGCTGCAGGATTTTCAGGTTTCCAATCAGCAGCAAATTCTGATTTACCAAGAACATTCTTAGCTTTAAGTACGGAAATGGTTTCTGCCAGTTCAAGAACGGCACAGGGGGTAGTACATACGCTGGAGTTTCCTACGCGGACTACGTATTTGCCGGCTTCCAGAATCCAGGATGCATCTGTTTCTGAATAAGAAGCGATGTCTGAAAGATCAAATGAGGCACATACTTCTTCTGAACTGCCGGCTGCAAGCTTGCTGGTTTTAACAAAGGCAGCAAGAGTTTGATAGGGCTGGTCCAGTTTCCCGGCAGGAACTGAAACATATACCTGAACAACTTCTTTACCAGCCATACTGCCGGTATTGGTTACCGTTGTCTTTACGGTTACTTTTGAACCATCAACTGACACTGAACTGCCGGCCAGTGAGAACGTAGTATATGAACTACCGTAACCAAAAGGGAATAGTGCTTTTTTCCCTACTGAATCAAAATACCGGTATCCAACGTATACACCTTCGGTATAGTGAGTATCATCAGGATCCCCGAATTCAATTTCCTTATAATCTTTCCATGCAGACCAAGTTGTAGTCAGTTTCCCGCTGGGGTTTTCCTTACCCAACAGAATATCAGCTAAAGCACCGCCTGTTTCAACCCCAAGCTGAGAAAGAACGAGTATATTTTTAACATCAGAAACTGTTGAAAGATCTACTGGACCTCCAACATTCAATACCAGCATGAATTTTGCATACTTGTCATTAAGAATTTTAATATCCCGAGTTTCTGTGTCTGTCAGTAAAACATCACCTTTTTCAACAACTCGGTCATTACCTTCCCCAGAATTTCTGGAAAGTACATAAATTGCAACATCACCTTCGGCATCTAATGGGAAACTGTATTCAGGTTCTGTTTCAACAGCGCCCATTGCCATCATGATAACGTTTTTATGCGCCTTCTTAGCTTTTGCACGTAATTCTTTTAACCATGCTTTATGAGCTTCTACTTTTGCATTTTCATACGAATCAAGCCATTTCCCTGAAGTTACTGTAAAACCTGCATCATTCAAACCCTGCTCAACATTCACAAAAACGCGGCCGTTAACTTCTCCAGATCCGGTGCCGCCTTTAATGGTTTTACGTGCTCCACTTCCGTAAACAGCAATTTTACCGGGTGCTTCCAAAGGAAAGTCCCCATTGGACTTTAACAAAACAGTACATTCAGCTAATAAAGGCCGAAGTATTTCCAAATGCTTTTTCTCATAGTCCAGTAATTCCATGAAACCAAACTCCTTTAACAAATTATGTTTTAAATTGTACTACACTCTTACCATATTGGAAGAAAAAAAAATCTGACCGTTTTTTATGATGCAAATAATAGTTGTGTTATACTGTTTTACAGAGGATTCTGGTTATGCATTCCATTTTTCTTATAGTTATACCACTCCTAGCCGTTTTTCTTGTCCTTCTTTGGACAATTAAACAACTGGACAAGTTAAAAACCAATAGTAAAAGAAGAATAAGTAACCATGTTGTTTACTCTGATACGTATTGTCAGGCAGTAAAGGAAACTGCAAAATTTACTCACGATAATCGACCTGACTGGGATTTAATATGGGAAAAGAAATAAAAGTAAAACAGGGCACTGAAAGAAGACTTGGTGGTATATTAGGAATTGCCATAATACTTATATTTGGAGGTATAGGCTTATTTGTTGTAATACCTTCATTTGGACTTTTTGGCATATTCTGGACCCTAATGGCTGTTGTCATGGGCACAATTTCGATAATTCAAGGTTTTTCGAAGAAACCATTTACGAAAGCAGAAATTTCCGTAGAAAACGCTGAATTCGATGTGGAATCTCGTATGAAATCAGTTAAAAATCTCTATGAAAAAGGGATGATAACAAAAGAAGAATACGATTCTAAACGAAAACAAATTCTTAACAGTTTATAAAACTCAATCTTGTTCCGACCGTAAATGGTTGTTACGTAACCTTTTCACTTAAGGCGATGTCCGTAAAAAGTGTTGCTTATTGTCACCCTGAACTTGATTCAGGGTCTCATCATAAGTCCACAAATCTACCGGATTGCCAGCACATACAAAACCGCTCTAAATGACGTTACAACTGTTGAGTTTTGCATCAGCAAAACTCAGTAAGGTTGTGTTGCATCATGCAACCCAACCGACCGTCGCTATTGGTGAATCCCAGCATGGAAACTATATAACGTCCATGCTGACCGCATGGACGCCGGGTTTCAACAATTTTTGTCTGTACTGTCCATCCTCTCGACTTGTGGTATTTCTGTCCAATCCTCGTTGTTGTGTAGCATTCAGTAACACTTTTTACGGACATAGCCTCACTTAAAAAAATCCTGGCAGCTAGTCGGTGGCTCCGCCACCTTATCACAAAGCTGCGCTTCGTGCGGTTACCGTTACTTTTGAAGACTGTCTTGTGAGTCTTGATTTTTCGTTATGGTAAGGTGGTGGGAACCGCAGCAGCGGAGTCGACCTGCCGGTCGTTGAGCAGCGAGGATTCCAGACAACGCAGCCAGAGCGGAAAAGCCACGCAAACAAAAAAAAGCCTGACAGCTCCCGACGGTGCTTCGCACCTTAGCAGGTTGCCAGATATCAATGGTTATCGAAAACCTTAGAGCAACCTGATAGGTAGCCTGTAGACCAATTTTATGCCCTGACGGCCGCACGGCAGCCATCCGGGCATAAAAAAAGCCTGGCAGCTACCTACTTTCCCACCACGAAGGCAGTATCATCGGCGTAAGAGAGCTTGACTTCCGTGTTCGGAATGGGAACGGGTATTACCTCTCCACTATGGCCACCAGGCATTATTAACTTAAACAGTTCACTGAACTTGTCAG
>JAZLGC010000054.1:0-6331 GCA_045616125.1 Treponemataceae bacterium
AGACTATTCAATTTCTTTCATCTGCAACGATGAACCAACACTCAATGCAAAGACTGTTTATCTTGACAATTTATCATTGCTCACTGCATCCACCACATACACACCTGCAAAAATTAACGATGCAATTACTGAATCAGTTACATTGTTAAACACAATCAGTCCAGAACAGCCATTCTCTGTAGATTCTGTTGAAATAAGTTACAATGTTCAGTCCAATGGAGACAGTATTCTTAGACTTATTCTGACAGCCGACTGCGATTCTTTAGATGAGGAATTTGCAAACTATCTGAATAATCAGGGAAATGATAATTCGCGATGGATTAAAACAGGTAATAAAAAATATACTCTATTAGGTGAACTTACTTATAATTTGTCATCTGACGACAATAACCCTTCTTCTTGGGGGGAGGTATTCGTAACGGAAGAAAAAAATTCTGAAATGAGTCGCGTCAGTGGAAAAGTGGTTTACTTCTAAAGACGCAACAAATCAGCAGCATAGAGCTCAGAAAAACTTCACTCCAGAAGAAATAGCGGCTCTTTTAGCTGAATGATTGTCTTGTAAAACATCCCGCAGGCAGCCAAATCATGAGGCTGTCTGCGGGAACAGCTGCAAGGCGCCTAGGAACGAGATGCCCAGATGGGCTGCCGCACATTGAACATGATGGAACGGCTGTAGAGCGGGCGTTGCGGGCGGTGCTTGAGCCCGCAGAAGGGGTGGCGGAAAAGACCGGAGCGGGTGAAGCAGGATGCAGGACAATGTTCTGCATCCTGCTGAACAAGTGAGGACTTTGGAGACAGGGGAAGGCTTTCCCCTCCATAAATATCAAAAAATAGTAATATTTCGTATAAAAGTAACGTTTTGTTACTACTTTTGAGACTACATTCCTTAATCAAATCAGCCTATCTACCTCATAAATAGTAATAAATTGCATATTTTTACTGATTTATTACTATCTAACACCGGCGCTTCATCTGAAATCTGACAGTTATCCGGCCATAAACGTTACAAAAGTAGTACTAAACAGTCATATTCCACTGTTTTATTACTATTTTTTACCCTATTTTCGTTTTCGGCCATCACACTTTTTACCTAGGTCATGATATACTCATGGTATGCAGAAAATCAGAAAACGTCTTGCCATAATCAGAGCATCTTCTGAAAATATAAGAAAAAAAGCTATAGAGTCGTTGAAAAATGCACCGAAAGGTCGGCTTCGTGTTGTGAAGACAAAGGGCAAGTCGGAGCAATTGCACCCCAGGATTTTCCTTGTTACGGAGGAACATCCCGGCAACGGAAAGTATTTATCTCTTACCAAAGACCAGCAGCTTATAAAAAACTATGTTCAGTGCGACTATGACAGAAAAATTGTGGAGGTGGCTGGACAGTTGACGGCTTCCATAGATAGTTTTTTGAAAGAATGTCCTGAAGTCAGGGCCAGCGAACTGTTCACTGATGAGCCGTGGCGGCGGGAATTGATACAGCCATATATTGAAAGCGACCGGGAATTTGTAGCCCAATGGGAATTGGTCACTTGGAAAGGGCGTCCGTTTCTGCCAGACACACCAGAACTGTACACGGCAAAAGGTGAACGGGTCCGGTCAAAAAGCGAAGTGATTATTGCTGATACTTTGAACCGGCTGGGCATTCCGTATCGCTACGAATACCCGCTGAAACTGAAGACCATTCCCGGTCATAGTGCGGAAACAGCAACGCCAAAAAGAACAGTGACATTCTATCCTGATTTTACCATTCTGGATGTTGCCGGGAGACGGGAGCTGATTCTTGAACACTTTGGGCGGCTTGAAGATCCTGTATATGCAGCTGAGATTGTAGAAAAACTGCATATGTATGCCGCAGCCGGCTATTTTCTAGGTGATACACTGTTGATTACCACAGAATCTCAGGCGCACCCCCTTAGCAGCAGTCTGGTTGAATCAACGCTGAAAAATGCACTTGACTACTAGACGGTGAAGCAACAAGCTACCACACCTTACTGATTTTTGCAGTGCAAATCTTCCTGCTTTTCTTCTAAAAGTAGAGCCCATTCTACGGAGCGAAGGTTGCGGGGTGACTGCGCCCACCCTACAATCTGAGGTAACTTCATGAAAACCACCACAGGAGGACGTATGGATCAGAGAAAAACCGGGGCATTTATTCAGGCTGCACGGAAAGAGATGGCCATGACCCAGCGGGATCTGGCAGAAAAACTGGGTGTTAGCGACAAAGCGGTATCCAAGTGGGAGACCGGCAACGGCATGCCGGATATTGCAGTGATTCCAAATCTTTGTGAACTGCTGGGAATTACCATGAATGAGCTGCTGGCCGGCGAAAAGATAGGGGTTGGAGAAACAGAGCAGAAAGCGGAACAGAATATGATGTCCCTGCTGATGGAAAACCAGAAGGTTCGAAAACTGTCAGCGCGACAGAGTATCCCGGGAGCTATGATGATAGGGATAAGCGTGATTTTTGCGGCACTGCTGTTCTTTGTAGGAAACGAAGCAGGCATCATGCGTTTTCTTGATGCGCCAACCTTTGCAATTATTGCGGTGTTCCTTGCGGGTTGCAGTATTCTGGTCAGCCGGAAGACCGCGGTAATTCCATTCCTACGGAAACTGGTTCTCCCTTTCAGCGGGGCACTTACGCTCTGCCAGATTATTCTGATTCTGAACACAGCAGTGGATGCGGTGCATCTGAGAATGAATCTGGCCACAGCAGGATTAAGCCTGCTCTACGGTCTTATTATCTGGGTTGTGCTGTTTCTCTGTGAATCTGTCGGTGAGGCTGCGCCTCACCTTACGGAGTTTTGCCCTGCAAAACTCCGCGAGAAGTGTAGCAGCAACGCCGCAGATGCCCCGCTGGCATAACAAGCAGTGAGGTTGGATGCGGGAGCAGATGCAAGGCGCACAGGTTCGAGGAGCGCAGCCGGCCGAGCGTGTTAGCGCGGAAAAGCACCCTGCTCCACAAATAATAACTGCTCCGCCCCATACTCTATACGGGAGCACTCCCGCTCCCCGGTAACCGGGAAGCCGACATACATCAGGGCTTCGGCTGGATACAGATCGCCAGTGACAGTTTCGCGGTAAATAGCACCGGGCTTAAGACCGGCACACTTGATGTAGCAGGTATTCCGGTTGGCATGGGCTTCAAGGGTGACAAAGTTCAGGAGGAACCGTGATTTATCTTCTGCTACCATACTCCAGGCCACAACCGGACTGGTAAAGGGCGAGGTCAACCGGTAGTAGGTGCCGTCATGCAGCAGCGACTGCAGATTCTTGAAGGTTGCCATCTGCTGCCGGACAAGGTCCTGCTCTTCTGCTGACAGTTTTCCGATGGAAAGTTCATAGCCGAAGGAACCACTCATGGCAACAACACCGCGGGTATGAAGCGGAGTACTGCGGCCGGTCTGGTGATTGGGACAAGCAGATACGTGCGAGCCCATGGTGCTGACCGGATAGATAAAACTGGTGCCGTACTGGATGCGGGTACGATCTACGGCATCGGTGTTGTCGCTGCACCAGATCTGCGGTGTGTAATAGAGCATGCCGGCATCAAAGCGGCCGCCTCCACTGCTGCAGCCCTCAATCATAATCTGGGGATAGCGCTTTTCAAGGCGGTCCAGAAAATCATAGAGGCCACGGACATAGTTGTAGCACACCTGCCCCTGATTGGCGGCAGATGCGGAAAAAACATCGTTGATGGCACGGTTAAAGTCCCACTTGATATAGCGGATACCACGAGGTACGCCGTTATTGCCGGCAAAAGCAGCCCCGCAGCCTTCGTTGACGGCATCAATGACAGCACACATCTGATTAAAGATGCATGCCCGCACTTCTTCACGGCTGAAGTCCAACACCAGCTGACTTCTTCCGCGGACAGGTTCACGACCGGGAAAACAGAATGCGTAATCCGGATGGGCACGGTACAGGTTACTGTCTTCGCTGATCATTTCAGGCTCAAACCAGATACCGAACTGCAGGCCGGCATCATTTACGGCGCCTACCATTTCAGCCATGGACATACCAAGTTTTGTTTCGTTGACAAACCAGTCGCCCAGACCTGATTCATCGTTATCGCGCTTACCAAACCAGCCATCATCAAGAACCAGCATTTCTATACCGCAGGCTGCGGCATCTTTTGCAAAATCTATGATTTTCTGACCGTTAAAGTCAAAATAGGCAGCTTCCCAGCTGTTTACCAGCACGGGCCGCCGTACATCGCGGAACGGTCCCCGGCACACATGACGGCGGATACAGCGGTGCATGTTGTGGGAGATACCGCTGAAACCGGCAGTACTGCAGCTCATGATGACTTCCGGTGCCCAGAAGGTTTCTCCGGGCTGCAAAGGCCAGGCAAAATTCTGAGTTCCCAGACCCATGGTTATACGGATGCCGTCAGTCTGGTCTTTTTCTACTTCTGCAGCCCAGTTACCGCTCCACATCAATGTCATGCTGTATGCAAGGCCCGTTTGTTCCGTTGTGTCATGGTCACAAAGAATCAGGCTGGGGTTATACTGCAGGCTGGATCCGCCACGGCTGGAACCAACACTGAAAAGGCCATGCTGTACGGCTGAGCGCTGCATGTTCCGTTCCTGAGCCCAGCGGCCGTAGAAGGTTATGGCATCAAAGTTGCCGGAAACAAAATCAACACAGGCAGACTGCACTTTTGTCAGTGTGACGGTGCGGCCGCTTCGGTTGGTAACAGCAACCGACCGGGTGATGATATCCAGGTGAGGGATGACGCCATAGAACAATGTTACTTCAATGCCGGAAACGCGGTCTTCCAGAAACACACGTAATGTCTGTGCTCCATCGCTTTCTTTTACCGCCACAGGATTGATGACATCATTTTCATCATCAATATATACCGCCGGAAGTCCGGGCAGCCCGTACTTTCCGCTCTGGATTTCGTAGCCCACATAGCGTAAATCGGTACCCCATGACGAATCTTCGTACCGCACGGCAAATGCTGGCGACCGGAAGTCCCCTACCCCCTGAAACCCGTATTCCATCGGGATGGTATCCAGCGAATACCGGCGGTTGTTGTCTGCCTGACGTGGATTTATCTGACAGGCCCGGTCCTGAGGAATAACAAGAAAATCTGCCGCACCGGAAATGCGCGGTCCGTAATAGATATGTTCCAGATAGCCGTAATCGCCGGCTTTGAATTGATAGGTTGTGTTGTCAGTATGAATAGTAAATATATTGTTCTGTTCGATAATCATAGTTCCAGTATACTCCCTGAATCAGCCGGCCGCATAGGTACTGTAATACCATGTTGATTTACGGTACGATAGGAATATGAATTCAAAAGTTCGAACTGTCATTTCGTCCGTGGGACTGCTTTTGGTTACCGTTATCTGGGGTGTTGCCTTTGTTTTTGTGAAGAACGGTCTTGACCTGATTCCGCCCATCTGGATGGTTGCCCTCCGCTTTACCCTGGCAAGTATCTGTCTTTCGATTGTGTTCTGGAAAAAACTTACCCACGTTACCCGTCATGAGCTGAAAAGCGGACTTATTATCGGTGTCTGGCTGTTTCTGGCCTATGTTACCCAGACCTACGGCTGCAAATATACCACTGCAGGAAAAAATGCCTTTCTTACCACCATTTATGTCATTCTGGTGCCTTTCATCAACTGGGTGCTGATTAAGAAAAAGCCTGATGGATTCACGGTGGTGGCCGCCATCCTTTCCATTACGGGGATCGGCTTTCTTTCGCTGCAGGGCGACCTGAGCGTAAATATCGGTGATGTACTGACACTGGTATGCGGGTTCTGTTATGCCATGCAGATTGTGGACATTGCCCGCTACGCCGAAGACTGCGACCCCATTACCCTGGCTATTCTGCAGATGATTCTGACGGCAGTGCTGTCCTGTATTTCTGCCCCGATTCTGGAAGGCGCATTCCCGGTTGCTGCGGTAACTGATTCCGGCGCCATAACGGGCATTCTGTATCTGGGTCTTGGCAGCACCATGCTGGCCTACCTGCTGCAGAACGTGTGCCAGAAATACGTACCTGCCAGTACCGCCGCCATTCTTATGAGCTTTGAAAGCGTATTCGGCATGCTGGCAAGCGTCATCATGCTGGGAGAAACTTTGGGCGCGCGCGGCATTGTGGGCTGTGTGCTCATGTTCTGTGCCGTTATCTTAAGCGAAACCAAGCTGGAATTTCTGCGGAAGAAGTAAAAAGAATACGCTATGTCCGTAAAAAGTGTTGCTGAATGCTACACAACAACGAGGATTGGACAGGAATACCACAAATCGAGAGGAGGGACAGTACAGGCAAAAATTGTTGAAGCCCGGCGTTCATGCGGCAGCATGAACTATATATAGT
>JAZLGC010000055.1:0-69094 GCA_045616125.1 Treponemataceae bacterium
ACAGCATGCGGGAAACCTCCGGCAGCCGGTCGATGTCCATACCGTAGTGTCTGGTGTTCGGATGGTGCTCCAGATACCGGCGGATTCCGGCAACCTCAAGGCTGTCATGAAACTTGTGATGCAGATAGATATCATCAAACATGTTCACCGGCACTTCTTCAAAAATGCAATCCGGCTGTATTTCCATCAGTTTTTCGTAATACGCCTGAATGGTGAAATTACCTTTTTCTTCGTGTTCAGAACAGAGAAGATATACTTTTTTCATGACTTTTTACTCAGTTATACCGGGCACGTTCACCGCCGATCAGTTTGGGACGGGTAAAGGCTGCCGTAACGTAGGCACTGCCGATATGATTTTCTGCAAGCCGGAAGGGAACCGCAACATCCTTTAAGTGCATGCCGATGAAGGTGCTGCCGATATCGATGCCGGCGCTGGCTTTGATGTGTTCTACTACGGCAGGATGTTCAAATCCGTGGTAGGCAGCCGTTGCAAAAGATCCGCCGCCTTTCAGCCACGGGACAACGCAGACTTCATCATAGCCATAGCGTTCTGCACACTCCCGATTAATAATCAGGGCCCGGTTCAGATGTTCACAGCACTGGGCAGCCAGATACACCCCATGAGCCTCACAGGTGCGTCGTGCACCACGGAATACCGCCTGCCCGATTTCTTCACTTGATGCATGGCCGATAAGTCCGCCGGCAATCTCACTTGATGAACAGCCAATGACGAAGATAGCCCCTTTAGGAACGGGGTGTGCCGTAAGAACCTGCTCTACAGCATCTGCCACCTGATTCTCGATAGTCTGTAATGATTCTTCCATATTTTTTGTCCTTATGTTGCATTTTTGGAGAATGTTGCTGAATAAAACGAGGGTCAGGCGGGGATGTAGCGTACAAAAATCGTTGAAGCCCGGATCCAATAGTTTCCTTACCGGGCTTCACCGATAGCGACGATATCGAGCGTTTTTGACCGTACCCAGCATGCCGGAAGATTTTTGTACTGTACGTACAATCCAAAAGGATGGTAGAGCGTATTCAGCAACAAGCACCTCTTTCTGCATAGTAGTGGGTCTGGCAAGCTTTTGCAACGACTGGGCCGGCGTGGTACACTCGGAATATGATAATTGATGACACATTGCAGCAGACCGTCATACAGGATCTGCACCGGCTCTTTGAAGGCGAATCTACCGGCCACGACGTGGAGCACAGTCTTCGTGTCTTGAAGACTGCCTTGGAGATTGCAGAAGGTGAATCCTGCAACCGGCAGGTAGTCATGCTGGCTTCTCTTTTGCATGATGCTGACGACCATAAACTGTTCCACACGGAAAACTATGCCAACGCCCGGAGCATCATGAACTCTCGTGGGGTGCCGTCAGAAGTGCAGGATCAGGTTATTGCTGCCATTGATGGGATTTCTTTCAGTAAAAATAAGGGACGGAAACCTGCCACCATAGAAGGCTGTATCGTGCAGGATGCCGACCGCCTTGATGCTATGGGAGCTGTGGGCATTGCCCGGACCTTTGCCTATGGCGGAAAGAAAGGGAGGAGTTTAGCCGAAAGCCTTTCTCATTTTGATGAGAAACTGTTTTTGCTGAAAGATCTATTGAATACCGAAAGTGCCCGGAAAATTGCTGAACAACGGGACCGGTTGCTCCATGAGTTTTATGATGCCTTTTTGGATGAGTGTACGGATGAATCTGGTGGGGGCCAGATGTCGTCAAAGAAACAGGCCGTTTTC
This sequence comes from Treponemataceae bacterium, assembly GCA_045616125.1. Lineage (GTDB taxonomy): Bacteria > Spirochaetota > Spirochaetia > Treponematales > Treponemataceae > Treponema_I. The sequence continues at coordinate 1,742 of JAZLGC010000055.1, forward strand.
CACCTGCCCGGGCTTTTTGAGTTCTACGATTTATACCGGCTTTTTTTGCCTTTGTGGAAAGAACATCGTAACTGGTTTTATGACTGGGTTGAAATCGGCAGTATCTACGGTGCTCCGGCAGATGCACTGTGGGGCGGCGGACGGGCAGGTTACGGAAAGAACGGCATAGAAAAACAGGTACTTGCCCTTTGCCGGGAATACGGAATCTCAGCCCGTCTGACTTTCAGCAATTCCCTTCTTACAGAAGAACATCTTTCTGACCGCCAGTGTAACCGGCTTTGTGAGCTTTTTGCTTCTGTATCAGGCAATGGCGTTATTGTCCACAGCGATCTGCTTGCGTCATATATCAGACAGCACTATCCCTCTCTCTATCTGGTGTCTTCAACCACCAAAGTCATTACTGATTTCACTGCCTTTACCACAGAACTTAACCGCCCGGAGTTTTCCTACGTGGTTCCCGACTTCCGGTTGAACCCCTGTCTGGAACAGCTTTCGGCCCTGCCGCAGAATCTGAAGAATAAGGTGGAGTTCCTCTGTAACGAATGCTGCTGGTTTGGCTGCTATCAGCGGAAGGCATGTTATGAGCACGTAAGTGCCCTTGCGTTGGGAAATGATTGTGGTGAATGGGACTGCTGCTCTCCGGATCGGGACGGCGGCTATGTGTTCTCTAAGGCCATGGAGAATCCGGGCTTTATCAGCCGGGAGGCAGTGCGGGAGCGGTATCTGGCATCCGGTTTTACCAACTTCAAGATAGAAGGCCGCAGTCTGGGTAGCGCCCTGATTCTGGAGTTCCTGCTCTATTACCTGACAAAACCGGAATACCAGCTGCAGGTTCGGGAGGCAATCTATCTTGATAACTCCCTGGATTTGTTCTGAACGACGGATTAGTATGAGTAATTGTGAAATATAGTAATAAAATGCCTGAAATTTGGTATTTGTTACTATATTTTTCACATACGATATATATTGCCGCTTTTATTTCGTTAGGAAAGTAGTAATAAATACGGTAAAAAGAACAATTTGTTATTATATTTGGGTAATTGAAACGATGGTTGATTCTAAATAGGAGATAAAAAGTAGTAATAGATAGTCAAATATCAGTCATTTGTTACTACTTTTGCGTCTTTTGTTTTGTCTGGAGAATTCTTAGTACATTGCCACTGAACCGGTATCGGTAATCATAGAATTGAGAAAAAGGTACAGAGCGGGATGCGTGACAGTAAATGCAAAAATTGGTGAAGCCCGGCAAGGAAACTATAATACCGGGCTTCACCAATTTTTTTTCAGTACCCATCCCGCCGGTAAATCTGTTCTGACAGATTTCGCCTTTCAGTGGTTACTTAACGGCAACCACCTGATAACCGGCGTCAACGACGGCAGCGGTCAGAGTGTCGTTGGAAACGCCGTCTGCTACCTGGCATACGGCGTTTTTGTTTTCAAGGCTTACTTCAGCGGTAACGCCTTCAATGGCGTTCAAGGCTTTGGTTACGTGTCCAACGCAGTGCATGCACATCATGCCCTCAATTGAAAGTTCTACAGTTTTCATAGTCATCTCCTTTGTGACGATTGGTGAGTTTTCTGCCGGCACGGACGCCGGCGTATCGTTGGGGTTTGCATCGCAAACCCCGGTAAGGTTCTCTGACAGGGAAGTCAGAGAACCGTCGTTCTCCTTACTGTAATTATGTGTAGTCTGTGCCGGCATGGACGCCGGCGAAATGTTGGGGTTTGCATCGCAAACCCCAGTAAGGTCATCTGGCACGGATGTCAGACGACCGCCGTTTTTTGCTTTCATCGCCTTAAAAAAGTTGAGCCGCAGTGCATTACTTACAACAAACAGGCTACTTAACCCCATGGCGGCAGAAGCGAACATGGGGTTCATCTGGATGCCGGCAGCGGTAAAGAACAGTCCAGCTGCCAGAGGGATACACAGCACATTATAAAAGAACGCCCAGAACAGATTCTGCTTGATATTCCGGAGCACTGCTTTTCCCAGCCGGAGTGCGTCGGCAGCATCCTGCAGGTCATTACGCACCAGAATAACGCCGGCACTTTCAATGGCCGTATCAGTACCGGCACCAATGGCAATGCCCACATCAGCCCGGGTTAAGGCCGGACTGTCATTAATGCCGTCACCTACCATGGCAACGGTATGGCCCGTTTCCTGCAGCTGCCTGACAGCAGCTTCTTTACCGTCAGGAAGCACTCCTGCAATTACGTCAGTAATGCCGGCCTGAGCTGCAACGGCCCGGGCCGTTACTTCGTTGTCACCGGTTAAGAGTACCACCTTTTTGCCTTGTTTCTGCATGGCCGCAATGGCATCTGCACTGGTGGCCCGGATAGGGTCAGCTACAAAAATTGCACCCAGAAGGCGGCCATCACGGGCAAAAAACAGAGGAGTGCGGCCAAGACCTGTCAGTTCTACAGCCCGGACAAAAAGTCTGCCGGCGTCCGGATCCGAACCGGTAGTCGTTTCTCCCTGTGACAGGACACTTTCTATGAACACCTGGTTTCCGCCATAACAGCGGACGCCATCAATATCAGCCTGAACGCCTTTCCCGCCAAGGGTTTCAAAATTCGTAATGACCCCGGCACCGCCAGCCGCTATCGTACCGCCAGCAGTCCCCGAACCGCCAGCCTCCACATATTCTACCACAGCGGCAGCCAGCGGATGACTGCTTTCCTTTTCCAGGGCATATGCCGTGTTCAGAAGATCCCGCCGTGTATCATCAGAACTGGCGGTCAGTACATCAGTAACCTTCGGCTTTCCTTCTGTAACAGTACCGGTTTTGTCCAGAACAACCGTATCAATGCGGCTCAACAGTTCCAGTGCTTCACCGTTCCGCACCAGAATGCCGTTTTCAGCGCCTTTCCCGGTACCCACCATAATGGCCAGCGGAGTTGCAAGACCCAGAGCACAGGGGCAGCTTACTACCAGAACAGCAACGGCACAGGTCAGGGCAAAGGTTACGCCGCTACCAGCAATGAGCCATCCGGCAAAGGTAATCAGGGCAATGCCGATAACGGCCGGTACAAAGTACAGGGCCACCGTATCAGCAATGCGGGCAACGGGGGCTTTTCCGCTGGCAGCTTCTTCTACCAGAGCGATAATCCGGGCAAAACTGGTGTCTTTTCCAACGGCATCAGCCCGAACATAGAGCACGCCGTTCTGGTTCAAGGTTGCAGCCTTTACCGTGTCTCCGGCAGCCTTTTCCACCGGCAGACTTTCACCGGTCAGACTTGCTTCGTTTACGGAACTCTGACCCCGCAGCACTGTCCCGTCAACGGGAACGCTGGTGCCCGGCTTTACCACGACGGTTTCTCCCAGACCAACGTTGGCTGCATCAATTTCAACTTCTATTTCACGGCCGGTGCCGCTACCGTTTCCGCTTCCGTCTGCTGCAGGACGCAAAACCACGGCAGTGCGGGGCGTCATGGAAACCAGCCGGGCTATGGCAGATCCGGTCTTCTTTTTTCCCAGAGACTCAAACCATTTTCCCAGGGTAATAATCGTCAGAATAGTGCCGGCGCCTTCAAAATAGTAGGTGCTTCCGAAAATGCCGGTCATGTTCATGCCGTGATGGGCACCCGACGCAGTGTGGGCCATATGGGTCATCAGTGATGGATCAAGATATGCCTGCTCCAGTTTTACCAGAGTAAGGACAAACGTTACCAGACTGTACAGGATACTGGCAGTGGCACCAAGCGCCACCAGGGCGTTCATGTTGGGGTGCAGCGCCTTAAGGCTTTTGAAACCGCTTTCAAAAATCACCCGGTTCACCCACACAATGGGAATCAGGCACAAAAGCTGCAAGAATGCCGATGCCATACTGGGAACCGATGCATTGAACATGGAAAGATACATAAGAGGTACCAGAAAGATGATGCTCCAGATGAACCGCTTTTTCAGCGCCTTGGTCTGCTCGTCTGCAATATCGCCGTTCCCGCCAGAACTTTCTATGCCGCAAGACCCGGCGGTACAAGCCTGGCCCGTGGTTCCTCCGTTATCCGTGGCGACATCGCTATTATTCAGAATCCCATATCCAGCCTTTTCTACCGCCTCTGTAATGGCGGCAACGGCAGCCGATTCCGTTTCAAACACAGATTCATCGTATTCTGCCTGCAGTTTATTGGCCAGAAGGTTTACGGAAACCGCATCAAGCCCTGCTATTTTTCGGGTTACCCGTTCAACGGTGCTGGAACAGGCGGCGCAGGTCATACCCGTAACGGTAAGCGTCAGTTTTTTCATTTTCCCAGCTTCTCCAGAATGGCGTTTATTTCTGCAATTTTTGTGTCTTTTTCGCTGTCACAGCAGCAGTCCACAGCATCACGCACACAACCGCTGACGTGTGCTTGCAGTACCTGTGTGTTGGCTTTTCTCAGAATGGCATCCGTCGCCATCAGCTGATTTGAAATATCAATGCAATACCGGTCTTCTTCAATCATCTTGAGAATCCCGTCAAGCTGTCCCCTCGCTGTCTTTACCAGCCGGGTAATGGTTTCTTTGTCTGCTTTCATAGTTATGAATATAACCCCACCCCTGGGGGGTGTCAAGAGGATTTCTGATGGCGAGGGCGTTCCCCCTGACGGGGTCGCTATGTTCCGGGTTCGCTATCCGCTCATTCCTCCGCGTTGCTCCGGAACGTGTTCGCGGCTCCGCCGCTCCACGCCCTGCACAGCGCTAACGCATCAGTCCCCACCGCAATTTCCGGCATTATGTGCTCGTTCCGGTGGAGTAGTTGCAGTTTCCCTGCATTATGTTCTCTTTCCGGCTTTTTTCGTGTAAGTGTGCTGAAAATCCGTTCACAAATGATTCAAAACACCTTTTCTGCACCGCCGTTCCGGCTTTTTCGCTGTTTTTTCTTCAAAAGCCGGAAAAAAGCAGATCAGTGACAGACATGCCTGTTCTGCTAGTCTGAAGTCCTCTGACATCGTACGGATTATTTGAACAAAAACGCCTTTTTCAGCCGGAAAACACTATACATTTTCAAATTTCTGCCATCCACCCTACGGATATAATTCCACCTTATCGTTTTTAAGCCGGAAATAGCCAGCCAATTTCCTTTCCCCTGACGTCAGCTTTTTTTGTGCTATCATACCCGTATGACAAAAATCCGTTATGCACCCCAAAAGGAACTGGCATGAATTACCCCTGGATTGACGACTATATGATGCAGAAAGCATCCGTCACAAAAGACTATCAGGCAGACTGGAACTGGGACCGCTACCTTCTGGGAAACAAACTGGTAGCCGCTGTCTGCTACGGCGAATCTCAGACCCCCGTATACCTGACCTTGAAGCTGCCGCCGGAAGAAGGAGAAATGCTCCGAGCCCTGCATGACGACATTCTTCCCGGCTACTACATGAACCACCAGCACTGGAACAGCATCCGCTGCGACGGGCAGGTTCCCGATGAACTGGTCCGCCAGATGCTTGATACGTCATATGACCTGATTCTGAAAAGCTTCAGCAGGAAAAAGCAGGCAGAACTGGCTCCGTAAAGCACCTCTTTAGTGACGGCGTACCGGGCCTGTGATAGTATACGGTAACGCTTTCAATGAGGGAAACAAAAATGAACCTGAAACTCGTTCCGCTGACGGAAGCCTATAAACCGCAGCTTGAAGACATGATGGCAGAATGGATTGCTGCCGAAGGGCACACTTCGCCTTCTGCCATATTCAAAAACGATTATCACAACTTCGACTATTACGTAGAACACCTGGACTACAAACCGGGCGAAGAAGGCCATGTCCCTTCTACAACCCTCTTTGCCCTGGACGTGGACCGGAACATCTTTGTAGGCGCCATCAACATCCGCCACTACCTTAACGAAGGCCTTCTGGCAACCGGCGGCCATATCGGAGACGGCATACGGCCTTCTGAACGGCGTAAGGGATTCGCTACGGAAATGATCCGACAGGGACTTGAAGTATGCCGCAATCTTGGCATAGACCGGGTACTGATGGTATGTCGTGCCGATAACGAAGGCAGCCGGAAAAGCATCATGAACAACGGCGGCGTAAAGGAAAACGAAGTCTGGGAAGAAGACGAGCAGAGCATGATGGAACGCTACTGGATCCAGCTGTAAGGGTAGGGCGGCAGTACGGTGTTTAATAATACTTCAGATACTGCAGTATTATTATAGACAGCAGTCAGGTTATCCCCTATACTTATTCTGTTCCTGCCGGAAGATGCAGGAATGGAGAAAGATACTCATAATTTGGAGACTGCTATGAAAAAAACACTTGCGGTGCTTGCTGCTCTTACCGTACTCTGCGGATCAGTATTCGCAGGCGGAAAAAAAGACGACGGAAAAATCAAAATCGGTGTAATCCAGCTGGTTGAACACAGCGCACTGGATGCCAACTACAAAGGCTTTGTAGACGGTCTGGCAGAAGCCGGATACGTAGACGGCCAGAATATCGTAATCAGTTACGACAATGCACAGGGTGAACAGGCCAACTGTGTAACCATCGCTCAGAAACTGATCAACAACCGTTCAGACCTGATTTTCGCCATTGCTACCCCTGCTGCCCAGGCTGTTGCCAACCTGACCAGCAATATCCCTGTTCTGATTTCTTCAGTAACTGACCCAGAATCAGCTAACCTGGTTAAATCAAATACTCTGCCGGGAACCAACGTAACCGGTACTTCTGACCTTACTCCTTGTGCTGCTCAGATCCAGCTGCTGAAAAAACTGATTCCATCAGCTAAAACCGTAGCCATGCTGTACTGCTCAAGCGAACAGAACTCAATTTTCCAGATTAACCTGGCAAAAGCTGAATGTGATGCTCAGGGCCTTAAATACATTGATGCAACCGTATCAAACAGCAACGAAATCCAGCAGGTAGTTCAGAGCCTGGTTGGTAAAGTTGATGCCATCTATGCTCCAACCGACAACATGATTGCAGCCGGTATGGCAACCGTTGCTCAGGTAGCCAACGAAAACGGCATTCCTACCATCTGTGGTGAAAGCGGTATGTGTCAGGCCGGTGGTTTTGCTACCTACGGTGTAGACTACTACGAACTGGGTAAACAGACTGCAGCCATGGCCGTTCGTATCCTGAAAGGTGAAGCAAAACCTGCTGAAATGCCTATCGAATACCTGGAAAAATGTACCTTCGAGTACAATGCAGAGACTGCTGCTAAGTTAGGTATTACCATTCCTGCCGACCTTTAAGTCGTCGGTCAACTGGAATCCCTTCCAGTTGACCTTACCGAGTTTTGTTTCACAAAACTCGCATACGTATTATCCGCCGTCCATGGCGGATTTTTTTTAGCTATGACGGGCGGCAGCCCGAATGTGCTTTTCAGTTCCCTTTTTCTACTGGAGTGGTTGATGCCCATCCCAAAAATGACAGGTTATCACATTCAAATCCAACTATTTGTAGCGAGAGTGTGACGTTTCTTCCTGTTTCTATCAATATTTGTGGATTTTTGGGCACTTCTGTCTCACCACATATCAACAGAAACTGACTGAGTGAGAGCGCAATACGTAAAATGGCACACTTAACCTCCCTTCTCCAGTTAACAGGTGTGACAGAGAAAAAACTAACTTCCCTTTTATCAATACTAAAAATCTTTATAAATACTTCATTCTTTTACAGATTAGCTGTATACTATCCCCCATTATGGGAATCTTACTTGCTATTGAAGGGGCAGTTTCTCAGGGTGTTCTCTGGGGCATCATGACACTGGGCCTCTATCTTACTTTCAGAATTCTTGATATGGCAGACCTTACTGTAGACGGTAGTTTTGCTACCGGTGGTGCCGTAACTGCTGTTCTTATTGTTCATGGGGTAGATCCCATGGTTTCGCTGCTGGTTGTTTTTGCTGCAGGTATGTTCTGCGGTCTTTGTACCGGCCTTCTGCACACCAAATTAAAAATCAACATTCTGCTGTCGTCCATTCTGACCCAGATTGCGCTGTATTCCATCAATATCCGCATTATGGGCCGTGCAAATACTCCACTTATCGGTGTTAAGACTATCATGTCATTCTGTATGAAAAACATGCACATGACATCAACGGTGGCTTCACTCTTTGTCGGAGCCATTTTTGCCGTAATTCTCATTGCCCTGCTGTACTGGTTCTTCGGTACGGAACTGGGATCTGCCATCCGTGCAACCGGTGCCAACCAGCGTATGGCTACTGCCATGGGTATCAACACCGATAACCTTAAAATGCTGGGACTCATGATTTCCAACGGTCTTGTTGCCCTTTCCGGTGCACTTGTTGCCCAGAGTCAGGGATATGCAGATGTCGGCATGGGAACCGGTACCATCGTTATCGGTCTTGCATCAGTTATTATCGGCGAAGTTATTTTCGGTAACCGGTTCGGTTTCTGGTGGATTCTGCTTTCTGCCCTTTTAGGGTCTGTTGTGTATCGTATTATCATTGCAGTTGTTCTGCAGCTTGGTCTTAAATCAACAGATATGAAACTGTTTACCGCCATTATCGTAGCCATCGCACTTTCTATGCCGGTTATCAAGGAACGTTCTGCCCGGCATAAGCGCATTGCTGAACAGGGAGCAGAAAAATGATCAAAATTACCAATATTACTAAAACATTCAACCCTGGTACCATTACTGAAAAACGTGCCATCAATGGCATTGATCTGGAACTTGATGACGGAGACTTTGTTACGGTTATCGGTGGTAACGGTGCGGGTAAATCAACCCTGCTGAACCTGATTGCGGGTGTTCATATGCCTGATACCGGAGCTATTGTACTTGACGGCGAAAACCTGACAAATAAACCGGAATTTTTCCGTGCAAAGTATCTGGGTCGTGTTTTCCAGGATCCTATGATGGGAACTGCTGCAACCATGCAGATTGAAGAAAACCTTGCTATGGCCATGCGTCGTGGTAAGCGCCGTACCCTGAAATGGGGGATTCAGAATTCAGAACGGGAACTGTATCGTGAAAAACTGGCACTTCTGGATCTTGGTCTTGAAAACCGCATGCAGAGCAAAGTAGGCCTGTTGTCAGGCGGTCAGCGTCAGGCTCTGACCCTGCTTATGGCAACCCTGCAGAAGCCAAAACTGCTGCTTCTTGATGAACATACTGCAGCTCTTGACCCTAAAACTGCCCGCAAGGTACTTGATTTAACAGAAGAATTCATTGCCCGCGACCATCTGACTGCTTTTATGGTTACCCATAACATGAAGGATGCCATCAAATATGGTAACCGTCTGATTATGATGATGGACGGAAAAATCATTTATGATGTTAAGGGCGAAGAAAAGAAAAATCTGAAAGTGGAAGACCTGCTGGCAAAATTCGGTCAGGTAGGTGGAGATGCAACTGCCAACGATAGAATGTTGCTGACCAATTGATATGCTATTGACGCATTAGTCGTTTTTGCATAGAATATCCTAAGTTTTTTTAAGGAGTGCTATAGTGCCCTGTGGTAAGAAAAGAAAGCGTCAGAAGATCGCTACTCACAAGCGTAAGAAGATGCTTAGAAGAAATCGGCATAAGAGTAAGTAAGTAACATACCCGGAGCACTGTTCCGCGTGTGAGCTTGTGACTATGCTTAGTAAATGGCCGCAGATTTGGTTGTTACATACGACTCAAACTGCGGCTTTTTTTTACTCTCAGCACCTTAGCGTTATTTTGATTTGCAACTGGACGATATTTCATCTCCAAAAGATATAAAGAATCTCTCATATGATGAGCTGCGTCATCTTGCTGCTGATATCCGTAAAAGGATTATCGAAGTTACCAGCAAGAACGGTGGACATGTTGCCAGTAATCTGGGGGCCGTTGAGTTAACCCTGATGTTGCATAAGGTTTTCAACAGTCCGGAAGATGCCATAATCTGGGATGTCAGTCATCAGAGTTATACTCACAAAATCCTTACGGGTCGTAATGCTGAGCTTGATACTCTGCGTTTAAAAGACGGTATTTCAGGTTTCACCCGCCACACCGAAAGTGAACACGACCTTTTTGATGCAGGACATGCATCAACGTCAATAAGCCAGGGATTAGGGCTTTTAATGAGCCGTAAACTTCAAAATCAGAGGGGCAAAGTCATTGCTGTGCTTGGAGATGGTGCTCTTACCGGCGGAATGGCCTTTGAAGCCTTGTCTCATGCAGGACAAAGTGCCAAGGACCTGATTGTCATTCTCAATGATAACCGCATGTCTATCAGTGCCAATACCGGTTCTTTGAGCCGCTATCTCTCACGCCTTACCATGTCCAGTGAGTATCAGGGATTCAGACGGGTGTTTGACCGTCTTGTTGAAAAACTGCCTGGCGGACCTTTTTTTACCAAATGTATTTACCGGTTCAAGCGTGGTATTAAGGGAATCTTTTTCCCTGATACGTTGTTCGCCGATCTCGGTTTTGAATATGTAGGACCACTGAATGGTCACAATATAGAAGAACTGGATGTGGTTCTTAATCGGGTTAAAAAACTGCATCGTCCTGTTGTTGTTCACGTAACTACCAAAAAAGGAAAAGGATATAAACCTGCCGAGGAAAATCCCTCCAGATTTCATGGGGTTGGTCCCTATAATCCTGAGACCGGTGAACTGAAAATTACACCTGCTTCAACACCCACATTCACCAGTGTTTTCGGTAATACAGTATGCCAGCTGGCTGATGAAAACCCAAAAATCTGCGCCATTACCGCAGCCATGACACAGGGAACAGGTCTGACTGATTTTTCACGGAAATATCCGGATCGTTTTTTTGACGTTGGTATTGCAGAAGAGCATGCCGTAACTTTTGCCGGCGGTCTTGCCCGTGGCGGCATGAAACCCGTTGTTGCAATATATTCAACCTTCATGCAGCGTTCCGTTGACCAGCTGATTCATGACATTGCACTGCAGAAAGTAAGTGCAGTATTTGTTCTCGACCGTTCTGGCGCTGTGCCCGATGACGGCGAAACTCACCAGGGTATCTTTGATATCAGTCTTTTCAGACCTATTCCGGATGTTTCACTGCTGGCTCCGGCTACCGGAAAAGAATTGCAGCTGATGCTTTCCTGGGCCGTTCAGCAGGATTTTCCTGTAGTCATCAGATATCCCAAAGGACCGTGTCCACAGGAACAGGATCTTTTTTCAAAATCAATCCAGCAGGGAAGAGGCGTGCTGATTCCCGGTCGTGGCCCCAATGGAAATCATCATCATACTGAGAATCTGTTTGTCTGCACCGGTGGCATTTTTCCTGAAGTTGCAGAAGCAACCCGTTCTCTTGCAGAACAGGGCATTCTTTGCGACATCTACAATCTCCGGTTCCTCAAACCTCTTGATAAATCGTATTTCGTTGCCCTTTCAAGCCAGTACAGCCGCATCGTTTTTGTAGAAGACGGCATTCGCATTGGTGGCATCGGAACTTATCTGGAAAGTCTTCTGATCCGGAGTGGCCAGCCGAAACAGACAGCAGTATGCGGCTTCCCTGACCGTTTTATTGCTCAGGGAAAACGATCAGAAATTCTTGAAGATGCACATCTTTCTCCTGCTCATCTTGAACGGAAAATGAAGGAATTACTCAGATGACCAGCGCTCCACCTCTGTATCTTGCCCGTGGTGTGAAAACAACAGGTCATTGTGCCTGGATTATGGGTATTGTCAATGTAACGGACAACTCTTTTTACGAAGGAAGCCGGATTCCCCAGACAGATGACGAATCTGCACGGAAAGCCGTTGAATATGCGCTGCAACTTGTGGCGCAGGGTGCTGAAATCATAGACCTGGGAGCCGAATCAACCAGACCGGGAAGTGAATATGTATCGGAAGAAGAAGAACTCCGCCGACTGCTGCCGGTAGTACAAGGTATCCGCAAAAAATCAGACGTTATTATTTCAATTGATACTCGAAAAGCAAATGTTTTTGCACAGTGCTTTGCTCTTGGTGCCGATATTCTGAATGATGTATCTGCCCTTGAAGATGGAGGCGATACCCTGACAGATTTCTGTGCTTCTGTCCATTCCCCGGTGATTCTCATGCATAAGCGTGGAATTCCCCGTGAAATGCAACAGAACACGGTGTATACTGATGTGGTACAGGTTGTTCAGGAGTATCTGCATCAGCGCTTTGAGTACGCAGTGGCCCATGGTATTGCACCGGAGAAAATCATTCTTGATGCCGGTATCGGTTTTGGAAAGGATTTGCCTTCCAATGTTGCACTGATGAATGCAAGCCGCCGGATACTGGAAAGTTTTTCTTCAGAGTGCCGGCCTGACCAGATTCTTATGGGGCTTTCCCGCAAGACCTGTATCGGTGAAATGACCGGGCAGCCTGTTGAACTGCGGCTGGCAGGTACTCTTGCTGCTGATCTTCTCTGCATACAGCAGGGTGCAACTATCCTGCGGGTACATGATGTTGCGGAAACACGGGATACACTTTCCGTACTGGAGTATATGAGTGAACGCATTTGATAAGCTTCTGGTGCTGTATAATTATATCCGGCCCGTTATTGATGTTGGGGTTCTGACCTTCATTCTGTACAAGGCCTATGTTCTGGTAAATAAAACCCAGAGTATTCAGATTATCAAGGTTTTAACAACGGTTTTCATTGCCTATGCGGTGGCACTTGCGCTGAATCTTTCAACCCTGCTGTGGCTTCTGAATACCATGGCACCAGGACTTCTCATCTGTTTTGCCATCGTATTCCAGCCGGAAATGCGCAAAATCTTTCTGAAGCTTGGACAGGGCAACTGGTTCAAACTGGGAACCAAGACAAAACACACTACAGTAGATTCAGTCTTGATTGCCGCTGAAATCCTTTCCAAACAGCGCCGCGGTATGCTGGCAGTCTTTATGCGTAAAACCAACCTGAAAGACATTATGGATACCGGTACCCGTCTTAACGCTGATCTTACATCATCGATTCTGGTTACCATTTTTGGTCATGATACGCCGCTGCATGACGGTGCTTCGATTATTCAAGGCGGTAAAGTTCTTGCTGCCGGTTGCTTTCTGCCCCTTTCAGAGCAGTATGATATCAAGAAAACATTCGGTACCCGTCATCGTGCTGCACTGGGACTTTCCGAAGAAACCGATGCCGTTATTCTGGTAGTTTCCGAAGAAACCGGTGCCATCAGTTTGTGCTACGATGGTAAACTGCATTATGACCTTTCCCTTGAACAGACAACCAGAACCTTGGAAACTCTGCTTGAAATAACCCCAGACTCATATACTGAGGAGGACCCTGCAAATGACGTTACCTCCAAAGCTTGAAAAACTTATTGATAACTGGCCTGCCAAAGTAATTGCCTTTTGTGCAGCGCTTTTCCTGTATGCTTATTACCAGCTGACCACACTGGACAGCCGGGTTATAACAGTTCCTCTGGAAATTCGTGGAGTAACCAGTACCGTATCAGTAGGATCGGTTGACAAATATGTCAGGGTAACCCTTCGTGGTGATGCAGCTGACATAAACCGCATGAGCCGTGAAGACTTTACTGCCTGGATTGATCTGTCAGAAGAATATGATGCCGGCGAAGTACGAAGCCGTGTTCATCTTGATATGTCCGAGCAGGCTGTTGCTCTTAATATCCTGAATGTTGAACTGTCGCCGGCAGAAATTAACCTGACTCTTGAAAGCAGGAAAGCCTGCTATGTTCCTGTTTCACCGGTTCTGGTAGGTGAAGTTCCCTATGGCTATGAAGTAGCCTCGGTAACTGCTGAACCATCAATGGTACGGATAGTTGGTGCTTCCGGTCTTGTTGATTCTGTATCAACGCTGGATACTGATGGCGTATTTCTCAGTAACAGGACAGAAACTTTTACCGAGTCTGTCTCTCCGTATTCTGTAAAGAATGGTCTTGACTGGGATTCTACTGATTCCGTTGCGGTTACCGTAGAAATAAAGCAGTCTGTCGGTGAAAAAACATTCAGCAATGTGCCAATGGCAATTCTGAATACCAGTGACCGTTTTGAATATGAACTGAGAACACGACGTGGTTCTGTCACCATATCCGGGCCACAGCTTTCCCTTGACCGTTATTCATCTTCTCCGGTTGGACTGTTTATTGATGGTTCTTCCATACATTCAGAAGGCGAATTCCGGGTACCTGTTGTAGCCGGTGTTTCTTCAGTATTCTCTACTGTTTCACTGGAACCGAATGATGTAGTAGTTGTGGCCCGTCTTATTGATGTTGAAGAACCGGAGGAATCTGAAGTTCCTGAGAATGACGGTTCTGAAACAGACCGCAGTGATGGACCGGTTGGCGGGAATTGATGATTGCCGGTATCGGAGTTGATATTGTAAACTGCAGCAGAATGCAGTCTTTTCTTGATGATGAAAATAAGGGACTGCGCTTTTTTGCTGAAGATGAATATGACTACTGTCGTAGCAGAAAATTCGGCTCCCTTGAAAGCCTTGCTGCGTGCTTTGCTGCAAAAGAAGCATTTGGAAAGGCTTTGGGAATTGGACTTAAAGACATTAATCTGAAAGATATTCAGGTTGTTCATGCAGAAAATGGAAAACCGGAACTTTTTTTGCAGAATTCTGCAAAAGATGCGTGTAATAAGCGGAACGTAAGCCGGATTCATCTTTCATTATCCCATGAAAAAGAATCTGCAGTGGCATTTGTGGTTCTTGAAACTGAAGAAAAGGAGCAGTAAATGGCAAAAGCTGACGATAAAGATACCAAAAAACTGGCTGTTACATTTTACAGTAAACAGAAAGTTCGTTGTCCTGTTTGTAAGAAGGACTTTGGAAAAGAAGAGCTCCTTTCTGGTGGTGGCCGCATGATTGCCGGTAATCTTACTGATGAGCTGCGCCGTAACTATGAGCCCAGTGCAAAATATGGTGCGGTATATCCGCTTCTGTATTCCATCGGGGCTTGTCCTACCTGCCAGGTTGCCATGTATTGGGCAGATTTCAACAATATTGTTGAAGACAAGAACCTGCAGCATGTGCTTATGGATAATGAAAAAAAACGTATTGCTGCCGTTGAAACTATTTATCCCCATTATAATTTCAAACATGAACGTACCTTGTATGACGGTGCTGCAGCATATTACATGGCACTTTTAACCTATGAAGATTTTCCGCCTGATTATTCACCTACGATAAAAAAAGCTCAGATCTGCCTTCGCCTTGCATGGCTGAACGGCGATATTGATAAAGAATGTCCTGGCCGCGGCTTTGATTTCATTCAGCAGACCTTTTACCGCAAAGCACTGTTTTATTATCAGCAGGCCATGGATAAAGAAATGGGGCATGAAGAAAGCATTGCTGGTATCGGGAATTTCGGACCGGATATTGATCATAACTACGGCTATGATGGCGTTATCTATCTGAATGTTCTTCTTGAATATAAATATGGCCAGACACAGGATGCTCCGGCACGATTAAAGACCATAGAACAGAATAAGTCATCAATAGCCCGTATCTTTGGTCTTGGAAAATCATCAAAAAGTAAGCCGGGGCCGCTTCTTGAGCACTCACGGAATCTGTATGATAACCTGAAGAAGACTCTGGCAGAAGCAAACATTATCGATCTTGATGATGACGAAGAAGAAGACCAATAAATAGACTGCAATCTCATGAGAAATATACTTTTAACGCTTTCATATGATGGTACCGATTTCTGCGGATGGCAGCGGCAAAATGACTGTGAAACCGGCCATGCCAGAACTGTTCAGGAAGAGCTTGAAAAAGTTCTTTCTCAGATTCACAAGGAACCGATACATGCTGCAGGTTCCGGCCGTACGGACAGCGGTGTGCATGCCATGGGCCAGGCCGTAACTTTTATGTCCCCCATAGACAGCATTCCCGTTGGCAATTACCCGGCTGCATTGAATGCCCTGTTACCTCACGATATCCGCATTATGAATGCCCGGCAGGTACCTGATGATTTTCATGCACGTTTCAGTGCCACCCGGCGCAGTTACCGGTATTTCATGTGGTGTGATACCCCCGTACCTGCCAGTGAAATGCGGTATGTCTGGCCCCTGTTCCGTCAGCCTGATGTTGATAAACTGAACCGGATGGCTTCCTGCCTGCATGGAGAAATTGACTGTACTACTTTTTCTGCTGCCGGTGATAAAAGTCCCAGTAAACGGCGGTATCTTGAAAAAGCCCACTTCTATATGGACGGCCCAAAACTGGTCTTTGAAATCAGTGCCAATGCCTTTTTATGGCGCATGGTCCGTTCTATTACCGGGACCATAATACAAGCAGAACAAAAAGGGAAAGATGATGATTACATCCGCCGGATTCTTGAGGCTCAGGACAGAAAGATGGCTGGCTTTACGGCTCCTGCCAACGGTCTGTTTTTATGGGAAGTCGGTTTTGACGGCATCCGGCGTGGGCCGACGTTGGATTGACAGAATGGCAATCCAACTTACTGGCACAATTGTTTACAGCAGATTGACGGGATCTGCATCTATTTCCAGATAACAGTGTTGAAGCGGTACATTCATTTTTATGTAGGCGTGCATAATATCCTGCAGTGCCCTGATGTTGGCAGAGCGCAGTAAAATCTGCCGCCGGTGGTTTGCAGCAATCATGGCAAGCGGACACTCAGTGGGTCCCATGATATCAACCTGTGGAAATCCCGGCACTTCTTTTTGCCAGCGGCTTACAATACTTTCCAGTATCGTCAGTGTTTCTTCTGCTGCAGCATCTGCCAGTTGCGGTTGTGCGCTTCTGAAAACCAGCCGCATAAGCCGTGCATAGGGAGGAAAACCCATTTCCTGCCGCATTTCAAGCTCGTCTTTATAAAATCCCTGTATATCACTTTGCACTGCGTAACTGATGGCAGGACGGGTAGGGTTATAACTCTGTACCAGTACTTTCCCGTCAGGAAAGAATCTTCCGGCCCGGCCAGCAACCTGTACAATAAGTGAGAAGGTACGTTCTGCAGCACGAAAATCGGGAAGCATAAGCCCCGTATCGGCCATAACGACACCAACAAGTTTCAATTTCGGAAAGTTCAGTCCCTTTGCCACCATCTGGGTTCCCAGAAGAATATCTGTATCGCCCCTTCTGAAAGCGGCAAGTTTATCTTCCAGTTCCTTCTTGTCTTTCATGGTGTCCGTATCAAGACGGTCTACCTTTGCTTCCGGAAATTTCGTGGATACTTCCTGTTCAATATACTCAGTTCCAAAGCTGCCTAATCCCACATCCAAAGATCCGCATTCAGGGCATTCGGTAGGAACGGGAACACTGTATCCGCAGTAATGACAGATAAAGCGGTTTTTTGCCTTGTGCCAGGTCAGTGAAACAGAACAGTTTTTGCAGGTAAGTCCGTAGCCGCAGCTGTTGCATTTAAAGAAGTGTGCGTATCCCCGACGGTTCAGAAAGAGGATGACCTGTCGCTTTTCAGCAACGGTTTTACGGATTTCATCTTCAAGTACCGGACTCAGACAACCGTTCACAGGGTTGTTTGCCTGGTCTGAAAGGTTTATAGCCTGAATTTCAGGTGGTTTTCCTCCCGCAAGCCGGCGGGTAAGGATATGGCGAAATATGGTACCTTTTTCCATCTGCTGCCATGCTTCAAGTGAGGGCGTTGCACTGCCCATAACCAGGGGAATGTGCAGATCCATGCACCGTTTCATGGCAACCTGACGGGCATGATATCGTGGAGTATTGCCGGCTTTATAAGAGTTGTCATGTTCTTCATCAATGATAATCAGCCCCAAATCTGGTACCGGAGCAAATACGGCACTGCGGGCACCGATGACAACCCGAGCCTGCCTGTTAAGAATCCGGTGCCATTCCTTCAGGCGCTGGCTTGGTGTCAGTGATGAATGAATAACAGCTACGGTGTTACCGAACCGGCGGGAAACTGCTTCTATTACCTGATGGGTAAGACCAATTTCCGGTACCAGATAAATGACCCCCTTCCCGGATGCAAGAACCTGTTCAGCAGCTCCAAGAAATACTTCAGTCTTACCGGTGCCTGTCGGTCCATACAGATAATGGTATAACGGTCCTGCCGTATTCAAAATGCCTTCAATGGCGGACTGCTGCTCTTCTGAAAGGGTATGCCGGGTAAAACTGGAATCGTCTTCTTCAAAGCCGAAACTTCCCGTATCAGATTCTCTTCTGCCGGATGGCAGCATGGCAGTAAGTGCTTCTCCCCAGCTGCACAGATAGTAATGGGAAATCCACTGGGCAAGGTGAACCTGTTCTTCCGTAAAAAGTGGTTCCTTATCTATGAGGCGAGTAATTTTCTTTATTTTTTCTACTGGGTATCCCAGATTATCAGGTACTGTCTCGCTGACTTTTACGATGCAGGCAACCATTTTTCGGCGGCCAAAGGTAACTTCAGCCCGCAGTCCCACCTGCACCGAATCATCATCACAGCAATAGGTAAAACTGCCTTCAACCGGTACATTTACAACTGTTTCAACGTATCGCATTAGAGTCCTGCATCAAAGGAATAAGCCGTTCGCGGAATACTTTAAGGTCTTCCCAGGCGGGCCGTTTTAATTCAGCATCTCGTAAAAGAGCACTGGGGTGATAGGTTGCAAGAAGCGGAATATCGCGGTAATTGAACCATTGTCCTCTCAGTTTTGTAATACCCTGAGTTGTATCAAGCATATTACGTA
The DNA here is from genome assembly GCA_045616125.1 of Treponemataceae bacterium. Taxonomy (GTDB): domain Bacteria; phylum Spirochaetota; class Spirochaetia; order Treponematales; family Treponemataceae; genus Treponema_I. The sequence goes on from JAZLGC010000055.1 coordinate 20,256, forward strand.
CTGCAACGCTACCCATGCACAGAATCAGCTTTGGCTTTAAAACGCTGATTTGGGCATCAAGAAATGAACGGCAGGCAGCAGCTTCATCAGGTTCTGGATTCCTGTTGTTTGGCGGCCGGCATTTAACGATATTTGCAATGTATGTGTTGGTGTCTCTGGAAAGACTGATACTTGCCAGCATTTTATCAAGGAGTTGTCCTGCAGGCCCTACAAATGGTTTTCCCTGCAGATCTTCTTCCTGTCCCGGACCTTCACCGATGACAAGAACCAGTGGACGTTCTACTCCCATGCCGGGGACGGTATTGATACGTGTCTGGCATAGCTTACAACGGGTACAAGCGGCAATTTTTGCTGCAATAGTTGATGTACTGGCACCGCCGGCAGCCTCTGGTTTTCCTGATGCAGGTTCAGAAGATTCAGCTGGTTTCAGGGTGATATGTATCTGGCAGGGAACTTCTGGACGCCCTGTAAGGTATGCGTCACTTAAGGATACAAGATTTGCCAGTAACTGCTCTGGAGTGTCGTTTTTTTCCATATTTCCATTTTAGTCTGAACAATTCTTTTAGTAAACTGAAAGAACGGACTACCCTATATAAAAAAAATAAGATATAATTAAGGTATGCGCATTTTATTAGTAGAAGATGAAAAACATTTATCACGTGCTTTAAGTGAAATATTCAAGAGAAATTCATATCTGGTTGATGCCGTATATGATGGTGAAGAAGCTCTCCGTCTTGTAAAAGAAGGTGTATACGACGTTATTGTCCTTGATATCATGATTCCTAAAATTGATGGTATTGCTGTTCTGGAACAGATTCGAGGATCAGGAAATAATGTCCCGGTTCTTCTGCTTACGGCAAAGGATGAAATCGAAGATAAAGTCCGTGGTCTTGATTCCGGTGCAGATGATTATGTTACTAAACCCTTTGTAACAGAAGAACTGCTTGCCCGTATCCGTTCATTAAGCCGTCGGCGCGGTGATATTCAGAGTAAAGATTATGTAGTAGGAGATCTTACTCTGGTAGTTCGCCGCCATGAACTCCGCTACGGTGGACAGTCGGTAAAGCTTTCCCTTAAAGAATACCAGATTATGGAGTTCTTCATGCGTAACCCTTACCAGATTGTTACCAAGGAACGCATTATCGAAAAAATCTGGGGTGGAGATTCGGACGCTGAATATAATAACGTAGAAGTATATATTTCGTTCATCCGCAAAAAGCTTGCTTCCATCGGTTCGCAGACTGAAATTGTAACTTCACGTGGATCAGGCTATTCACTGGAAGACCTTCGCTTATAAATCGAATTGTAGATTGTACGTATGGATGTCATTAAGAAACTGAGGGCAAAGTATATTTTTACTGTTGTCATCTCCATAAGCCTTATATTTCTGTCTTTGGGCCTGATAATTCTGTTCAGTGCTCAACGACAGATGGATAGAGAATACGTTCAGTACCTTACAAAGGTATGTATCCTGCTTTTCGCCTGTGTTCTGGTGATTTCTCTGATACTGGGATGGTTTTTCTCCATTTGGGCTGTAAAACCGGTTGCAAAAGTAATCAACAAACAGAAGCGGTTCATTTCTGATGCCAGCCATGAATTAAAGACGCCTCTTTCAAGTATCCGTGCAAATCTTGATGTACTTATTGCAGAAACCGGTGAAAATAAATGGACCGGGTATATCAGGGATGAAGTAGATCATATGAATTCTCTGGTAAAGGATTTGCTTACCCTTGCCCGTTTTGAGGATGCAAATAAGAAACTGCAGTCAGCTCCCTTTAATTTGAGTAATGCCATTCTTAGAGCAATTCTGCCATACGAAACGACCTGTTTTGAAAAAAAGCGGACACTGGTTACCGATATAAAAGATGATATCATGTATAAGGGTGATGAACGCAGCATTAAACAGGTTGCCGTCATCTTCCTTGATAATGCCATAAAGTATTCAGAAGAAGGTTCAGTTATTCAGGTTTCGGTACAAAAGGAAGGTAAACAGACCATTGTATCGGTACGGAATACCGGACAGGGAATTGATGATTCTCAGCAGAGTAAAGTGTTTGAGCGCTTTTATCGGGTCGATAGTTCCAGAAACCGTGATACCGGTGGATATGGTCTTGGCCTTTCCATTGCTCAGGGAATTGCGGAACAGCATCACGGACATCTCGAGCTTGAAAGTATCCCCGGGGAATATGTTGAGTTTAAATTAGTACTTTAGGATATTTAATGTTTAATTTTTCCACTTTGACTTTGTCTAAACTGGAGTCCTATGCTCAAATGCAGAATCTTCCTTCTGGTGTTGAATTGAAAGGCGCCTTGAAAAAAGCTGTTCATGCACTTCAGTCAGAAGACACATCATACCGTCCATTGGATAAGGATGGGCATGGCGGCGGACTCCTTCAGTTTTCTGATTCGTTGGCAACCGTCATTGTACCGGATCTTCATGCCCGAGCCGATTTCCTGATGGCTGTGTTACGGATGTCGGTTCCTACTGCAGTCCTGCCGGAATCAAAGAATCATCACCGCATGACATCTCATCCTGTACAGCGCATCACTGTTTTTGAGGCTCTCCAGAAAAAGCAGATCAGGCTTATTTGTCTTGGTGATGCATTGCATGCAGAATCCCGTCAGCGTGACCGATGGCTCAGAGCTTATGGCTATTTCCTTCAGGGGCAGAAAATCAATAACCCGATGATTGAAGAAATGTGCGAGGGCCTGTCCCTTATCATGATGATTTGTTCACTGAAGTCTGCCTTTCCAGAAAACTTTCACTTTCTTAAGGGAAACCACGAAAATATCCTTAATCAGGATTCCAATGGAAATCATGCGTTCAAAAAGTTTGCCGCTGAAGGTGAAATGGTGTTTGAATTCATGAAGCAGGCATATGGTAATAACGTTCTGGGATTGTATGACATTTTTGAAAAATCCCTGCCGCTGTTTGTTCAGACTCCATGGTTTCTTGCATCTCATGCTGAACCAAACCGCATCTTTACCCGTGATGAAATAATCAACGCCTATCAGGAACTTGATGTCATTTTTGGTCTGACCTGGACCCCCAATGAAGCTGCTGCACCCCAGAATGTGCCAGCTATGCTGAGCGCCTTTATTCCCGATAATCCGCATGCTCTCTGGTTTGGTGGCCATCGTCCCGTTCTTGATGCCCGGTATCTGCTTCGTGCCGGTGACAAATATGTTCAGATTCACAATCCGGCTGCAATGAACGTAGCGCTTGTTCCTGGAAAAATTCAGAACTTCAATTTTGATACTCAGATACTTGATGTTTCCGCATATGTACCGGTTAAACGGGGAGAACAGAGATGACACAAGGAAAAACTGCAGCATCTGTTACTGCTGGCGGGGCAACTGTTGCCGGCACTGTTCCTGCAACCATAGGACAGTATAAAGTTATTGGAGAACTTGCCCGTGGTGGCATGGGTGTTGTATATCGCGCTGTACATCCCGGCCTTAAGCGTCAGGTAGTAATCAAGAAACTTACCATGAAAGCCAACAACACTATTGTTGAGCGATTCAAGCGGGAAGCACAGATTCTTCTTGATTTGAAAAATCCTAACATTGTTCATCTTCATGATTATTTTGTAGAAGGCAATTTTCACTACATTGTACTGGAATATGTAGATGGTATGTCATTGGACAAACTCATCAGAAAACAAGGGTATCTCAGTCCGCAGACTGCTATGCTCATATTCCGTGATGCCTGTCGTGCTCTTGACTATGCTCACGAACATGGAGTTATTCATCGCGACATTAAACCTGCAAATATTCTCATGAGCCGTCACGGCGACATCAAACTGGCAGATTTTGGCATTGCATCAACAGAAGTTGATGGCGAAGAATCAACGCTTACTCAGACAGGCGTTGCCCTTGGTACACCTTCGTATATGCCGCCGGAACAGTTCAGCGCTTCTCATACCGTTGATAAGCGGGCAGATATTTATGCCATGGGTGTCATGCTGTATGAAATGGTAACAGGCACAAAACCCTATCCCGGTAAATTTACGGCAGAAACTCTGGCAGATATCCAGAAGGGAAATTACACTCCGCCGGATAAGAAAAACAGCGCCATTCCTAAGGTAATCTGTGCTCTTATCAAGAAGATGCTCAAGACGGATCCAAAAAAACGGTACCAGTCCATAAAGCCTATCCTCAAAAAAGTAGAAAAATATCTGTCAGATTACGATATTGATGATATTAAGACTCAGCTGTCATTTAACCTTTCCCAGCCGGTCGGTACGAAACTGGCCCCCTATCAGGAGAAGAAGTTTGTGGAACGGGGGCATATCTTCAAGATTGTAAGCAGAACAATTCTCTGGACAGCAGTGGCAGCGTTGTTCCTGGCAGGGTTGTGGCACGTCGGATTCTTTTACCGGTCAATCCTGCGGCCTTGGTATACTCCGGTAACATTGGTAATGAAAGTTCCCCAGACTGCAACGCCAAACGCGGATCTGCCGATAAAAGCCTTTTTCTTTAAAGACGATAACGATACCATTCCGGAACTGGAACAGTGGAGGATGACCTTCTCCCAGCACCATACTCTCGATACGGTATATTCGCTCTGGGATTCTACAGTTGGAGCGGTTATCAGATCCATTACCGGAAACCCCTATGATGTTTCCAGCAAGTCATATACTGGCGATGAAGAGAATCCTCTGTATCACACAAAGCCGGTATATCTGCGGCCGGGAGAATACCGGGTAAAAATCGTTACAGGATCCTATGTCTGGTGGAAATCAATAACTGTTGGCAGTAAGGAAATGTCAATTCCGGTTATTACCATGGATACGGTGCATAAAGAGTTACAGATACATTCTGATATTACTGACGCTTCAACCGGCGAACCTGTTGAAGGAGCTGTTATCTGCATGAAGTACAAGGGCGAATACGTACCGTTACGTACCGTTCCGGCTTCAGAACTGATCAGTGGTTCTGTCATTAAACTGCAGGCTCAGGCTCCCGGCTATGAAAGCCAGAATTTCAGTCTGCTTATTGAGTGGTATCAGGAAGAAGTGTTCCTGAATGCCCGACTGAAAAAACTGTAATCGTATGGCACTGAATATCTGAAAAAGTTGCCGGTTGGATAACTTTTTCAGTATATTTAGTGCATGTCTCAAGCAACTATTGTGCCTCAGGAAAAGGCACTCCCAACAACCATTACCATTTTCCCCTTTACGGCTCGTCCTATTTTTCCCGGAATTTTTACTCCTTTGATGCTGGATGACCCGGAAGACATTAAAACTGTAGAAGCTGCCATGGATCACGATGGAATCATCGGTTTTATTCTGCAGAAAAACGAAACAGATAATCCTACTATCTCTGATCTGTATAAAATTGGTACTGTTGCCCGCGTTGTAAAAAAAATCCATCTTCCTGATGGCGGCCTTAATCTTTTTCTCAGTACCATCAAACGGTTCAAAATCAAACGGACTCTTCATGGCGAACGTCCTATGAGCGCCATTGTTGAATATATTGATGATGAAAATGACGAAAGCTTTGAAGTTAAAGCATTGACCCGTGCCCTTATCAGCGAAATGAAAATTATCAGCGAGAATAATCCGCTGTTTTCTGAAGAAATGCGCGTAAACATGATTAATATTGATCATCCGGGCAAAATTGCAGACTTTATTACCAGTATTCTGAATATCGAAAAAGAAGACATGCAGCGTGTACTTGAAATGATTAATGTACGGCAGCGCATGGAAACCGTTCTTACGTTCATTAAAAAAGAACAGGAAGTGCTCAGAATTCAGAAAAAAATTCAGAATGAGCTTAATGAACGGATTGAAAAGAACCAGCGGGAATATTTTCTGCGTGAAGAACTGAAATCCATCAAAGAAGAACTTGGTATGGCAACAGACGCAAAAAGTTCTGAATATGCCAAATTCAAGGAAAAACTGGATTCCTTTGGGTTCGAGGGTGAAATTAAAGAGACTGTAGAAAGTGAACTTGAAAAATTCCAGCTTATGGACCCCAGTTCAAGTGAATATATTGTTACCCGTAATTATCTGGAAACCATCTGTAACCTGCCGTGGCAGGAACCGGAAGCAGAAGCGTACGATATTGCCAGTGCAAAAGAGATTCTTGAAAACGATCATTATGGCATGGATGATGTAAAGAAACGCATCATGGAATATCTTGCCGTACGCAAACTTCGGGGTGACAGTAAAGGTTCCATTATTCTTCTTGTGGGCCCGCCGGGAGTAGGTAAGACCAGTGTAGGTAAATCAATTGCCCGCGCCATGAACAAACCCTTCTACCGCTTTAGTGTTGGTGGCCTTCGGGATGAAGCAGAAATTAAGGGACATCGGCGTACCTATGTTGGTGCCATGCCGGGAAAAATCATTCAGGGGCTGAAAATCGTAAAGACAAAGGCTCCCGTATTCATGATTGATGAAATTGATAAGATGGGTGAAAGTCATCAGGGTGATCCTGCTTCAGCACTGCTGGAAGTACTTGATCCTGAACAGAATATTACGTTCCGTGACAGTTATCTGGATCTTCCGTTTGATGTTTCAAACATCCTTTTTATCATTACGGCAAATACCCTGGATACTATTCCTGAACCGCTTCTTGACCGTGCAGAAATCATTCAGCTTTCCGGCTACATTGACCAGGAAAAACTGGAAATCGGCAAACGGTATCTTTTGCCAAAAAGCCTTGAAAAAAACGGTCTGAAAAAGAATCAGGTAAAATACGGCAAGGATGCTCTTTTAACCATTGCCAATGAATATGCCCGTGAAGCAGGGGTTCGTAACTTTGAAAAGAACCTGGATAAAATCCACCGGAAATATGCTGCAGAACTGATTGCCAGTAATGCTGTTATTCAGGCCCAGAATACTCTGACTGCAGCGCTTTCTGTTCCCGGTGTAACTGAAAAATCGCCGGAGGTAAAGGCTGCCAGAAAGGAACTGCAGAAAGCTCTTTCGGCATCGCTGACGGTAACAAAAACAGACCTGGTAAAATATCTGGGTAAACCCGTATTTGATGAATCTGAAATACTCAGGGCTGATAAACCGGGAACTGCCGTTGGCCTTGCCTGGACAAGCATGGGTGGCGATACACTGCTCATTGAATCAATGAGTACCAATGCCGGTGGAGGTGCTGCCGGACTGCAGCTTACCGGCCAGCTGGGTGATGTTATGAAGGAAAGTTCCAGCATTGCATACAGTTGGGTTCGCTCGTATGCCATCAAGAACAATCTGGTAAAACCAGACTGGTTCAACAAAAATGTGATTCATCTGCACGTTCCTGACGGTGCCACGCCAAAAGATGGCCCCAGTGCCGGTATTACCATGACCACTGCCTTGATGAGCCTGATTACCGGTAAGAAAATCAAGCGGGATCTTGCCATGACCGGGGAGCTTTCCCTTACCGGAAAGGTACTGCCTATTGGTGGCCTTAAGGAAAAAACCGTGGCTGCAAAGCGTAACCATGTAAAGACCATAATCATTCCAAAGCAGAATGAACGTGATCTTGATGATATTCCTGAAATTGTTAAAGAAGGAATTACCTTTAAACCGGTCAGCCGGATTGAAGAAGTTTTAGAAATAGCGTTTAATAAATAAAAAGGAGTAAGTATGTACAATTACAAAACAAGCGGTACCTGTTCAACGAATATTGCACTTGAACTGGATGACAATGTCATTAAAAGCGTAGCATTTACCGGCGGTTGTAACGGAAACCTTAAAGCTGTATCTGCTCTGGTAAAAGGTAAAACCGTAGAGGAAGTTGAATCAATTCTTTCCGGCATTACCTGTGGTTTTAAACAGACCAGTTGCGGCGACCAGCTGGCAAAAGCAGTTCGTGCTGCATATGAAGCTGGGGAAGGTCGTTAAGTTTGAAAGCTGCAGTTAAAAGCAGACTGTTAAAAGGGGCGGCAGTAGCTGCCCTTTTGTGTCTGGTTGTGTATCTGGTGTGGGAACCTGGGGCACCCAATGGTTCCTATAAAGAAATGTATGAGCTGAGTATGGCAGGTGGGATAGCGAAAGTTGATATTTCGCCCAAAGCCATTACCTGGACCTGTACCGATGGTTCTGTGGTTAAAACGGCGAATCCCGGTTCTCCAACCCTGTATGAAAATCTTCTGATGCATGATGTAGCAGTAACCAGTTCCAGTGGTGGGGAAGAAAAAGTTTCGCTGGTACTTGATATTCTGTTTTACGGTCTTTTTTTCGTGGTGATTGGTACTCTTGTAGCAAAACTGATCAGCCCCAATACCTTTAAGGTGCAGCACCGTACGGGTGTTACCTTTGATAACATTGTTGGGATGGACAACATCAAAAAAGACCTGATGCAGGTTGCGGACATTATGGAACATCCGGGAGAATACCGTAAGAAAGGAATCCGTTTACCCAAAGGAATCCTGCTGGAGGGTGGACCTGGTAACGGAAAAACCTTGTTCGCCCGGGCTCTTGCCAGTGAAGCAGGTGTATCGTTTATACCTACTAAGGCTACTGACTTTGAAAGTATGTTCATGGCCATTGGTCCCATGAAAGTTAAGATGCTGTTCAAAAAGGCCCGGAAACAGGCTCCCTGTATCGTGTTTATTGATGAGTTTGACGGTATTGGAACCAGAAGAAATTATTCGGGTAGTGCCATAGAAACTGAAAATACCCGTATAGTAACGGCATTACTGAACGAACTTGACGGTTTTACTCCTCATGATGACGTTCTGGTAATTGCTGCAACCAACAGCCGCGAAGCTCTTGATGAAGCCCTGATACGTCCCGGACGTTTTGATGCTCATTATTATATTCCCCAGCCCGATAAGGCAACGCGAGCTGCACTGGCAGCCATGTATCTGCAGAATAAGAGTTATGATGCATCGGTAACCCCTGAAAAAATTGCGGATATTACCGGTGGTGCCAGCTGTGCTCTGGTAGAAAGTATCCTGAACCGTGCCCCTTTGATTGCTGCCCAGCGGGGGGAAACATCATTCTCATTAAAAGACGTTTCTGCAGCACTTGCAGAAACATAAAAAAAAGGGCTGTCCAAGATATAGTTCATAGTGTCATTCCAAACTTGTTTCGGAATCTCTACACAGCTTATAGTGCAGATGCTGAAACAAGTTCAGCATGACAGAACTTTCTGGACAGCCCTTTTTATTCAGGGTTTATTGCAAACCCTGAACACTACTTAGCGTTTGATGTAGCGGTCGTAAGCTGACTGCTGCAGTTCAATACAGCGTTTGATGTTTGAATCTTCAATTTTCTTGCAAACAGCATCAAAATCTGACATTGGAACAGCACCGGTAATAAGACCCATAACTTTTTCGTTAACGTAGGTTGAAATATCGGTGTACAGTTTTGCGTATTCAGCGTTCTCTTCAACAGTCATCTGAGCACCGCCTGGGAAGTAAGCAGAATAGCTTGATTTTCCCCAGTCTTCCATCATTTTTACGTACTGTGGTGGAATTACGGCAATTTCGCGTTTGTAGTCTGCATATTTTGCTGGCTGACCAGGAGCTGCAGTGTAGTAACGCATACATTCATCAAAGGTTTTGCCTTCAGGGTTAGCAGTCATTTTTTCGGTGAACTGTGGTTTTCCGTTAACCATGGTAAAGGTATCGCCTTCAATACCATAGTTAGAGAACAGAGCACCAGCTTCAGAGAAGAAGTAATCCATCCATTTTACAGCAAGTTCTGCTTTTCCAGCTTTTGCAGCTTTCTGAGAAACTACGTAAGCTGAGCCATTCAGCTGGTTAGGACGGCGGAAGGTAACTTTGTCGCCTTTCTTTTCAACTGGTACAGAAACTGCAACGAATTCAGCACCCTGAGCGCTTGCAGCAGCGAACATGGTTGAAGGGAAGGTATACATAGAAAGGAATGCACCACACTGATTGTTGTTTACCAGTACGGGGTCACCCCAGAACTGTGTGCTTGAAGCAAAGTCCGGGTCAATGAGACCTTTTTCATACCAGCGGTTCATGGTTTCAAGGAATTTTCTAGCCCCTGCTTTGTTGTCATACAGAGAGTATTTTACTTTTCCGTTATCAATGTAGTAATCGGTTCCCCAGAAGTCCATGCAGAATCCAAAACCGGCACCCAGGTCACGGATCTGGTTGGCAAATACACCCAGTGGAGCTTTACAACCTTTCTTTTCTTTGAATGCAGTCAGCATAACTTCCCAGTCATCGTAGGTTTCAGGGATATCAAGACCAAGTTCATCAAGCCAGTCTTTACGAACCATGAATCCGTAGAATGGTGGCTGTTCATCCTGCATGATGTACTGAACCTGAGCAATGCGGCCAGAGTCGGTACGGGTCATTTTCTGCAGTTCCGGGTTACCGTTGTTGATAGCTGCCATATAGTTAGGCATGAAAGCATCTGCATAGGGAGTAAGGTCTAACAGGTATCCGTCATCGATAGCAGCGTCGATACCATCCGTGTAACCTACATAGTAGAGAATATCAGGAAGGTCTCCTGAAGCCCACAGCAGGTTCTGCTGTTCAGTTTCTGATCCAGAAGCTGGAACAGACCATTCAATATGTACATTAGTACGTTTTTCCAATTCTTCAAAGAATGGAACCTTGTTCAGGTCGCCGCCACACAGGTTCATGGTAACAACATCATTGCTGGTCCAGATGGTCAGTGTGGTTTTTTCTTCGGTGAGTGGAAGCTGAACTTCCTTAAACTCTTTGTTGGTCAGATAGTGGTTGTCACTTTTAACAGCAGCTATAGTACCGCCTTTTTTGTCAGAACCACCACATGATGTGAGCAGTGTTGCAGTAACCAGTGCTGCTGCAATAACTGCTGATACACGTTTCGTGCATTTCATATACTTCATCCTCCTTAAGATGATTAACTGTTTCAGATGATTACATTGTGGATGATGATTATTTTGGGTACAAGGTTGGGTGTTTGCGGATTATGACCAATTTTTGCGCAGAATCGAGTCGTATCGTGATGCGCAAAAAATGCGTCATGCCTCAAAAATCGGGTTTTTAAAACGCAAAAATACTGTCATGAGTGCAAAAGATGATTCTTTTACAGAAAAAAGGGGTGCCGTACAATAAAAAACGTAAGAAAGGAGGTATCGGAATGACACAGACTGGTGTAAAACCGATAAAACAGAAAAAATTCACCCGTGAAGCAATCCGCAAGGATTTTGCAAGGAATAAAGTACGGTATCTTTTAATCCTGCCGTTAGTTGTTTTCTTTATAGTATTCAGTTATCTGCCAATGGTTGGTATTACCATGGCATTCTGTAATTACAAACCGAATCTTGGTATTTTTGGCTCATTAGTAAAGAAGTTCGTCGGCTTCCAGCACTTTACAGACTTCTTCCATGGCATGTTCTTCTGGCGTCTTCTTAAAAATACCATCGTTCTTAATGTATGGAATCTGGTAATTTCATTTCCGCTTACTATTCTTGTATCCCTGCTTATTAATGAAGTAGAAGCAAAATGGTTCAAGAAATCAGTACAGACCATCAGTTATCTTCCATACTTCATTTCTATGGTAGTTGTCTGCGGTATTGTTGTTGACTTCTGTAAGTCTACCGGTGTTCTTGGAACCATGATGTACCATATTACCGGCAAAAACCGTAACCTTCTTGGTGTTGCAGATTTCTGGCGTACCATTTACATCGGCTCCGGCCTGTGGCAGGGTCTTGGTTTTGGAACCATTCTGTACATTGCAGCTCTTTCCGGTATTGACCAGCAGCTGTATGAAGCTGCAAAAATCGATGGCTGCGGCTATATGCGTCAGATGTGGCATGTAACTCTGCCTGGTATTCGTCCTACCATCGTTATCATGCTGATTATGCAGGTTGGTATGCTGATGGCTTCCAGCTATGAAAAAACCATTTTGATGTATAACCCTCAGATTTATGAAAAGGCCGATATCATTGCTTCTTACGTATACCGCAAAGGTCTGCTTGAAGGTGGATACAGTTTCAGTACTGCTGTAGGACTTTTTAACAGTGTCATCAACTTTATCCTGATTGTTGTTACCAATAACATCAGCCGCAAATACAGCGAAACCAGTCTGTTCTAAGAGAGGAATTGAAAAATGGCTACTAAAACAATCAGAAAATCTTCTGCACGCATTATTTTTGAGGCTATCAACTACACCATGCTTACTGGTTTTGGCGTTCTTTGTCTTCTTCCGGTAATTCATGTTCTTTTCTGTTCACTCAGTGACCCTAACTGGCTGAATACACAGGCAGGACTGGTACTTTGGCCACATGGATTCAACCTTAAAGGTTATGAGCTGGTATTCAAAAACCAGCAGCTGATCCGCGGTTTCCTGAATACCGTGTTCTATGTTGTTGCTTCTACCGGTCTCGGTATGGTTCTTACTATCATTGGTGGATACGTGTTGTCACGTCAGGGACTTCTTTGGGGAAACGTCATTATGTTCCTTATGAGTTTTACCATGCTGTTCAGCGGCGGTATCGTTCCTCTGTACATCGTCATCAATAAACTGCATCTGCTTGATACCCGGTGGGCAATTATCCTGCCTGCCTGTGTATCAACCTTCAACATTATCCTGATGCGTACTGCTTTTGCTGCCGTGCCGAAAGAAATGGAAGAATCTGCAACTCTTGACGGTGCTGGTGAACTGACCATCATCTTCAAGATTATGCTGCCTCTGGTTAAAGCCACCATGGCAACTGTTGCTCTGTACTACATCATTGGTCACTGGAACTCATGGTTTCCGGCTGCCATGTACCTGAAAAACCGCAAACTGTATCCATTACAGCTGGTTCTGCGTGAGATTCTGATTATCAATGACTCATCATCAAATGCACAGGCTGGTGCTTCTGCCGGTGAATATGCAGGAAACCTTGATGTATACAAACAGCTGGTAAAATACAGCACCATCATCATTTCAAGTATTCCTATGATTGCTATCTATCCGTTTGTAATGAAATACTTCAAACAGGGTGTAATGGTAGGATCAATTAAAGGCTGATATAAAAATTTGTTGCTCTCCTTTGGCCGCTGGAGCCGTCTTCTCCAGCGGCCTTTTTTTTGTGACAGAAAATGATAATTACTATAAAATATTTTCACTTGTAAGGAGCGGCAGGTGGATACCAGTTATTTCAAGAAGAAGTCTGAACGATCTGTATACAACACAATCTTCATGTCATATATTCTCAGTGCTGTGGTAACTCTGGCCATTTGCGGCCTTGGTTTTTTTCACTTCTATCGGTATATATCAGAAGACGTATTCAAAACTGCCCAGCGACAAGCACAACTTTCTGCGCAGCTTATAGAACAGCAATGTGCATCAACGCAAAACCTGCTGGAAGTTCTTTCCAATGACACCACGTTCAAGAAATTCACCGATTACGATGATGATGAATTTCACCGCCAGAATTACGAAATAAGCAAATTTCGTACCAATGTCATGAACAACGCCAGTATCTTCCAATACTGTAACGATGTGTACTTTTATTTTATCAATTCAGATTCTCTCTTTGGACTGAACACCCGCCGTTATTCCCACGACATGATAGAACTGTTTTTTACGTCTACTCCCTACAGCCGGGAAGAATTTTACCGACTCATCGATTTTAAAGGCCTTGGTACCACGGCAGTTCTGGATAATGGTTCTGTTCTTTTTATGCGTTCCTGTTACAACGATGAACGGGAACGGGTGGCTGTTATTATAGCAGACGTAAAGCTTTCTACCGTTGTTAACCAGATGCATCAGTTCTATCCTGACAACAGTCTGGTTATTGCAAGTAACGACACCGTTCTTCTTTCATCTGCTGCCGGAATTGATATCCCGTTGCATGAAATCACCCAGGGGCTTTCCGGATCGAATACCCGGTCGGACAGCCTGATAAAGATAAAATATAACGGTGACAATTACCGCACTTTGTTTCAGCGGGTAAATGGTATTGGGTGGAGCTGTTACGTAATCATTCCGGAGAACAACCTGCTCTCCGGGCTGTTAAGTTTCTGGCGAGTGGCGCTGGTATTATCCGCTGTGGCCATTACCATTACGATTATCATGGCCCGCCGAATGACCAGCCGCACCTATGCACCGGTAAAGCAGATAATCGGAATGATGCATGAAGAAGGGCAGGGGGATTTCCCTGAAACCTACGAAAATCTCATAAAGGCTCTTTCCAGGTTGAAGAAGGAAAACCGGGAACTGCACACCACCGACATGGAATTCCGGAAAAAGCAGATTCAGTCTTCCGTACGACAGGTTCTTAATGGTGAAATAACTGAACCGGCTGTAACAAACCAGATTATGCAGGATTGGGTAAATTATGCAGAAGACGATGTGTTTGCCCTCGCTTTGGTACACTTGACTATTGCCAAAGATAACCACGTATTTGAGGCAAATGAGCAGGGCGTGTTGAATGCCGACAGCATTGATCTGATGGAATTTGTTCTCCGCAATGTTCTTGATGAAAGACTTTTCAGTCAGTTCAAAGGCGAATTGATTAATGATGGAAAAGATTTTGTTCTGTATATTCACTGTACAAAAGCCCATCATGGACAGGTAACCGAAATTCTCAATGACTGTATGAATTTTCTTCGGAAAACCATGAAGATTCATCCCACGATTATCATCAGTGATTGTCTTGAGAATATCGAACTTTTGAATCAGGTGTATACCACACTCACCGACGAGTTAATGTTCAACCAGTTCTGGCAGAATGACAGCGAAAACCAGCCGGTGGTAAAGCTGGGTAACCTGGAAGAATATGCTGACAAATACAGTAATGACCGGTTTGTTATGCAGACCGGCCGTCTGATGAACTATCTTGAGGTTCAGGATTTTGTTGCTGCCTGGCGTTCTCTTGATGAAATAATTGACACTACCTTTCCGAAAGACCGCAAACACCTGAAGCAGAATCTGTACCGTATGTACGGCCTCATTGGTACTATCACCACTTTTATGGATATTCCTGATGACAACTTGTTTTCTCAGCAGAGTTATGAAGAAAAACTGTTTGCTGTAGAAAACATTACGGAATTCAAGCAGCTGATTCATGAAATATTTGACAAAATTATTGAGTATAAAGCCAAATCGGAAGACAGTGCTCCCTTATGGGTTGAGCAGGTTGATGATTATATCAGGAAGAATTTCCGTGACATCAATCTTACGGTTTCAAGTCTTGCTGATACCTTTGATGTAAGCGTATCCCACTTAAGCCGAACCTACAAACAGTTCACCGGAACCGGTGCTCTGGACCGTATTCATGAAATGCGCATTGCAGCTGCAAAGGAACTTCTCTTAAAAGGGGTTAGTGTAGAAGATACTGCCCAGCAGTGCGGCTATCTTGACGGAAAGGCGCTGAGAAGGGCGTTTACCAATTATGAGGGTGTTACGCCGGGGAAATTCCGGGAAGCTGGTATCAGGCGGGTGCTGGCGGACTGATATGTCGCCATCACGCGCCTGAATGTTTCAGCTACAGTGATTAATTGTTCTCAATAACCAGTACGTATTTTGATGATACATAGCCTGGTTTGTTTGCACCATTGAATTCTGCAATGAGTGTAACGTCATGAGCACCATCGCTCAGGTCTGCACATGGGAATACTACTGTTGCTTCCATGTTTGCTCCATTAAGGGCAGGAACAATTTCAGCACTCTTAACGCCATCTACAACCATCCAGATTTTATTGTAATCCCAGGTCTGAGATTCTGATACGGTAAAGCTCAGTTTGTTCTTAGAGGAATCAGCACCGGTGCCACCTTCTGCATAGGCTCTTGTAACAGTAATGGTTCCATCGTCAGGGGTAACTTCTTCGCCATCCCAGGCACTTGTTACTGAAGCCTTGCTGAACAGGCGGTCTTTTGGATCAAAGATAGTCCATGTTCCAGCTGTTTTGTAAGAAGCAACCAGAACAACATCAGTATAACCGGTGTAAGAAGCTGTATCGTATTTTGCTTTTGTTCCGTCAGCAGCAATGCGATTCCACTGCTTGAACTTACCGCCGCCCTTTACCAGATTATCATCTTTTTCAGCATCATCGGTTGAAGGATCCCAAAGGGTAAGAGTTGCAGTTGTTCCATTATAACTACCTTCTTCTACTAATGTTGCAGTTCCGGTTTTATCGCTTGATCCGCCGTCTTTGTTATAGGTAAAGGTAAAGCGGTTCAGATAGTCTCCGGTAAATCCGGCCAGTGTACTGTAAGCCCAACCAGAGGTAAGACCATTAGTATTAGCAGAGCGCATACGGATGGCATAAATCTTGCCTGTATCAAGGGTAAGAGTTGCAGTTGTGCTGTTCATGAATACGCTGCCACCGGCATAAAGTGGTGAGTGATAGAAATCAACTGTAGTGGCGTCAATGTCACGGCCACTGAGGATAGCAACTGTTGAAAGACCAGTAATGGCTTCCCATGCAGTATCAGCAGCAACAACAGAAGTTGCAGAAGCACTGGCAGCGGTAATATCTGCTACTTCAATTTCAAAGAAGTCTTCAGTTTTTGACTCATCTGTCCAGGTTACTACAACAGGATAGTGACCGTTGGAAACAGTTTTATCGGTATAAGTAACTGTTACGTTTTTTGGCGCTTCTGGGGCAGTACCCATAAAGTTAGTGATAATCTGGTCTTCATAATCGCGTTTGCCTGGCAGAACGTTGATGATATCACTCCAGTGGTATTCAACAGTCTGTCCGCCAAACGTCTTGCTAAAAGTCAGCATGAAAGAATAATAACCAGGGGTTACGTCAGACAGGGTAAAATCAGATGAGGTGTTGCTTTCATTCCAGTCAAAAGTACCTTCAAAAGCTTTAACTTTGGTACCGGTAGAAATGTTGTACAGTCCTGCAGTAATGTCCCATTCAGAAGGAATGATTGTTGCTGGCAGTGTGATGGCAAAGGCTACGGTTGCTGGGGTTTTCAGGTTATCGGTTGTAAGGGTGAATTTGGCAGTTGCTGCCCAGCGGCTTAAGTCTACGGTAGCGTGTCCTACAAGCCATGCCTTGTTTGTTACGTCAGAAGCTGCTGGAGTCTTTTCAACAGAAGAACCGTCATATTCAGCAGGGAATGCTGCAAGGGTCAGGTTCCAGTTTTTTGGTGAAATTTCAATTTCAAAGTCACCGTTTTTTGGCCCTGCAAGGGTAAGTGGTCCTTTTGCATAGATTTCACCATCATTGGCGGTACCGAAGAGCCAGAATTTTACAGAATCACCGTTTTCATACATATCGGCCATAATGGCACGGCTTGTGGCAGATCTGGCAGACCGGACGCAGTCACCGTAATTGGTTACAGAAAGTGTCAGGGTACGGGTCTGACCGTTTTTATTTAAGTCAACGGTACCTGCGTTACTTCCAGCCAGAAAATTACAGCTGGTAAGCATTACTGCTGCAATAAGCAATGCTCCTGCTGCGACTAAGAGATTCTTCACTTTTTTCATCTCTTTCTCCTTATTATGTGATGTACCGTTAATCGTTACATCAGATTTACATATATACATCATCAGTCTCCTGTTCCGCTTGCAACGGCATACTCGGGACCGAGAATGTTTGGTATTGTCACGGTATGATACATACCGTTTGTTCCTGGCTGAATCAGGATTATGTCCTGGTACTCAGTTTTATTTACTGCATCCAGATTGAATATGACCCTGAAACAGTAGTATCCGGGAATAACCCCTGTTTTGATAAAAGTATCAGTATTGGCATCTTCAAAAAGAGTAACCAGGGTGCCTTCCGGAATATCAGATCCAACCTGATATAAACCGGCAGTAACGGTTACTCCTTCTGCAGAAAAACCGTCTAAGGTAAGCCCAAATGATATATCTGTTGGTGTGGTTAACCTGTCAGAGTTCAGAACAAAATGAATGGTGCGCACCCACCGGGATAAATCAACCTGAACCTGATCGGCAAGAATAGCTGTTGAAAAAACCGTATCTGCAGAGGGTGGAATAGTACCTTCTGTAATTGCAGCTGCCGTTAACACCCATTTTTTCTTTCCCAGATTAATCTGTGTGTTTCCGGTAAAATTGCCGTCTTCTGAAATCAGATTCAGTTTTTGCGGTTCCAGTACTTCACCATCAGATGCAATTCCGTACAGGTATACATCAAGACCGGCCAAATGGTCGTCTTCAATGGACAGATAATCTTCACACATCATTGTACGTATGATAGGTTCGTTTTTCTTAACCGTAAAAGGTGTACTGATTTCAAGTTGAACTGTTTCAGTTGTATCAACTGCCGGGGTAAACAGGAGTGGGGCACAACTGGTACAACAGGCTGCAGCAATCAGCAATACGAGGAATCTTGAAATGTGGCAGATAGACTTTGGTGTAAACATTATTTCAAGTTCCTAAAATAGCGTCGTAAATAACCAAGCTTGTTATATCAGTGTAAGTAAATAACTGACCATCAATGGTTACCGTGCAGGTAAGTACCAGTTTATAGGTGCCAATGGGGAGGTTTTCGTCTGGTACATACAAAGAAAATGCCTGCTGATTATCTTCTGATGAACGGAATGCAACGCGCTGGCTGTAGCCTTTTAATCCTTCATCAACAGATACAATAGGTGTGTTATCGTCATCCCGGCTGTATAAAGCCCAAAGATAGCTGTCGCAGTTAACCGGAGCAAATAATGTTACAGATCCGTCTGAACGAAGAAGATATGCCGGTTGAAGCATCAGATCCGGATCAAAACCCGGAAAACCGGGATTGTCCGATTTTACAAGATCTGCACTGGTAAAGTTACTGTTATAGCTTTCAAACATATCAGTAAGACCATTACTGCATGAAACTGCCATCACAAAACTGAAGAAAATGCAGATAAGAGCAAACTGTTTTTTCATGCGGCATCTCCTTCGTGCAGTGCAATCCTGAATGAGATGCCACCACCTGCTGAAAAACCTGTTGCCGAATCATGATATGCATTCAGATGAACTTTAAATCCGTTCCAGATGACGCCTGCGCTTATTCCAGAGTTGCCGCTGAACATAAGACCACTTTTGGCAATGCCGGGAGACCAGAGAAGATTTCCTGACAGCCCCAGCTGCAGCTGGGTAAAAAGTGCAAACCCGGGAGACACCTGATATTCGTAACCAAAAACCGGCGTAATATTTCCAGTTATTAAATATGGTGACTGAATTGAATTACCGTCAGAATTCGAGTAGTTGAACGGAAAATCATGGTCAGGAAAAGCCAGAGAAAAACTGATGCCAAGGCCCGCATAAAAGGGAATGGATTCCAGATTGTGCAGAACCTGATTTGAGATAATGATATTTAAATTATAGGGCATGGCCCCCGGCTCAGCCAGAATACCGAGACTGTTCAGTGATGCACTGATATCTACATAATCAAGTTTGCTTGTGGGTGGCAGCGGGTACCCATAGGAAATAAGCCCTGTTCCGCCATTTCCCGGGCCAATGCCGCCGCTTCCGCCGTCACTCATGTACTGTTCATAGATAACTTTTACAGCACTACCGGCTTTGCGCCAGTACTCATTCACTTCAATCCGTACAATGGCACCGTCTTTGTAACCAATAAGCAGCTGGCTGTTATTCTGGCTGAAGGCAAAGTCTGCAATTTCACCTTTGGCAAGACGGGGAATAAAGCCAGTGAACTCCTGCGTTTCAATGTCAAAAAACTTAAATTCCTGATCTTCTGTAAGAATAATCAGTTGTTTGTTATCAGCACTGAGTGCAAAACTGAGGATTTTAGAATCAACAGTATACATTTTGTTTTCTGTCATCCAGGTGGCACCGGTAACGGCAATCCGTTTTACGGTACATTCATCTACGGCGCAGAATACGCTTGTGCTGTCTGCACTGAAAATCACCGGTGCATGAACATAGTTTGCAAAGGTTTCTCTGTTTACGGTTTTGTAATCCTGCAGTCTGACAACACGGATAGTGCCGTCATCGGCTCCGGTTGCAATGTATTTGCTGTCAGGACTGAAACTCATGGTGTAAGGACCGGTTGTATGGCCGGTAACTGTTTTGTTTGAAAGTTCTCCACTGAACTGTAACTGCCAGCCCACGGTAATGTTACCGCCTGCAAGTCCCATGGCAATATATTTACCGGTATCATCAAAGGCTATGCTGGTAACCTGCGCATTGGAGTGGCTTTGATACACATTTTTTGCACCTTTTCGTAAGGCATGCAGCATAACAGAGTTATTTCCGCTTAAAATCAGCAGCTGTTCGTTTTCTGCAGACTGGTTTCGGGCAACCTGAACCTGACGGACAGTCCCTCCGGTATGAATCATTTCCGAAATGGCGTTGGTTTCAGAATCTGCAAGAATGATGTTGTCGCCTTCGCTGAATGCAAAAAGAGATGAATCGTTACTCCAGATAATGTTATGAATAGGGTTTGATAGTTTTATGACAGCTTGTGGGGCTATAAGAACCTCAGTTGTTTCCTGTGCATATAGCAGGGATAGTGATCCTGCTGATACAAAAAACAACAGAGCTGTAAAAAACTCTTTCCGCATTTTAGTGATACCCATCCAAATTACTCAATTTTTTGATATTTTTAGTACTGTTTTGTAAATGCCACAGCAAAACAACTGTTTTTACTGTAGTTCTATTTTCAGAATTCGGAAAATACATGGGCGTACTTTAGGTTAATTGATTTAAAACTACAAACCTTAATAATTACTTAAGAGTTCATTCTCTTGTTATCACCGTAGTTTTGAAGTAAAATAGTACTTATGAAAGCACCTTTGAATGATTCTGACAAACAGATTATCGACGCAGCTATCCGGCGCGTTCCTGATTTCCCTAAAGAAGGGATTCTTTTTTATGATATTACCGGCGTTCTGGTTAACCCGCAGGCCTTTGACCTGGTTCTGAAAACCATGGAAGAGTATTACAAAGACAGTGGCATTGATGCCATTGCTGCCGTAGAAAGCCGCGGCTTTATCTTTGCTGCTCCTTTGGCTCAGAAGTTGGGTATCCCTCTTATTCTGATCCGCAAAAAAGGCAAACTGCCAGGCGATACATACAGCTGTAAATATGCACTGGAATATGGCACTGCAGAAATTGAAGTACATAAAGCAGATGTTAAACCTGGTCAGAAAGTTCTGGTTGTAGATGACCTTATTGCAACCGGTGGTACACTTGAAGCTACCAAAAAACTGCTGGAACAGGGTGGGGCACAGGCTGCTGAAGTATTTGGCGTAATCGGGCTTCCTGAACTGAACTACGAAAAAGTTCTTTCTCCAACTCCTGTTACCACACTCATTAATTTCATGGGTGCATAACGTTTTTTTGTATAAAAACCGAAAATTTTACACCAAAACGTAATTCTGCACCTCAAACTTTAACAGATTTACAGTAAAATGAGGATATGGGCTTTACCCGTAGATTAGTACTTGTATATACCTGTATCCTCGTTATTCCTCTTTTTGGTGCCGTTCTTTTTGGTACCAGCTGGTTTCATCAGCGTTCGTATGATTCCCTGTACAATACCAGTGCCACTCAGGTGCAATACTATTCAGATGTTATTCTGCATACGCTGGAAACCTTTGTCAGTGTAGAAACTGCCATCAGCAGTGATGATGATTTTGCCATAACCCTTATGCGGCCCGAAACCGTCTCAGATACAGCTCTGGTAGAAACTGTTGTTAATGAAGCTTCTTTTTTATCAAGTCTTGCCATTGTCCTTGATGATCTGTATGACATCCGCGTATTTGCAGACAGTACCGGGGTACCTGAACGCTGGCCCTATATCCTGCAGTCAACAAGAGACGCCCTGTCCTCATTACCAAAATATTCCTACAATTACGTGGCCGGTTATCTGGGGAACCAGCTGTCACTTCAGGCAGAATCAATGTGCTACACCAAGCGCATAACACACCAGAACCGTCCTGTAGGTTTTTTGCAGGTAGCCATAAAAATGGAAGACCTGTTTCCCCAGCTTTTCAGAAATCAGCATGAAACTGATAAAAAC
This sequence comes from Treponemataceae bacterium, assembly GCA_045616125.1. GTDB lineage: Bacteria > Spirochaetota > Spirochaetia > Treponematales > Treponemataceae > Treponema_I. Next base: position 42,106 of record JAZLGC010000055.1, read on the forward strand.
AACGAACTGATTACATTCGACTATGTGTATAAAACAAATGCCGATGGAACGCTTAAGGAAAGTGTAACTTCCGGTGGAAAGCCCAGTGTATTCCCTGAGTTGTCAAACGAATATCAGAAGCAGATAAACACGGTCCTCAGTCAGTCAAATGCACTTACCGGCTCACAGATAATTCATGCAGGACGTAAATCAATGATTCTCTGCTGGGAAAAAATTCCCCGCATGAATCTGGTGGTTCTGCAGCTTAATTCTACAGAGCCTATTGATACTAATGTACTGCTGTTCCGCATCGGCGTATTCTTTATCCTTACTCTTGTCATCATCATGTTCTCGCTGGTTATCCGGTATGTAACAAGCCGCATGCTTGACCGGGTTTACAACGTTATGGATGGTTTACGGCAGGTTTCAAACGGCAAGATGGATGTAACACTGACGGTTGATGGCCACGATGAAGTAGCAGAAACCCAGCGTGCCTTTAATGTCATGACAGAACAGCTCCGTTCCCAGATTGAAACCATCAAGGAAGAGCAGAGTCTGCTTGCAGATACGGAAATTAAGGCAATGCAGAATCAGATTAATGCCCACTTTCTGTATAATGTTCTTGAAACCATCAAGATGCAGGCAGTGCTGAAAGATCAGGATGATATTTCAGAAAGTCTGACGGTTCTCGGCCGGATGATGCGGTACTGCCTGCGCTGGAGGATTCACCGGGTAACCGTGCAGCAGGAGATTGACTACATTTGTTCTTACGTATACATCCTGAACTTGCGGAATGATTACCTCATCACCCTGAATCTTGAGATTCCACCGGAATGCGAGGGAATCGAAATCCCAAAGATGGTATTGCAGCCGGTTATTGAAAATGCCTTTACCTATGCAGTTGAACCTATGGCGCAGGATTCAGAAATTACCGTGTCTGCACGTCTGGAAGATGACCGGTTGTGGCTGTGTGTTCGTGATTATGGCGATGGTATGACAGTAGAAAAGCTTGCCGGTATCCGGTCGTACCTGGCAGATAAAACCTATGAACGGGATACCACCAAGGGCAGTATCGGGCTGAAGAATATTCAGCAGCGGTTGTATATGTTCTATGGTGATGATTATTCAATACAGATTGAATCGCAGGCGGGATGGGGTACAGAAATCCGTATTCCAGTTCCTGCTGGAAAGGGAGTGTAATATATGGCTGTAACGGTTCTGATTGTTGATGATGAAAAACTGATTCGTGCCGGTATTCGTAAAATCCTTACTGACGACATCTCTGCTGAACTTGATTTACACGAAGCCCGAAATGGAGAAGAAGCCCTTGAATGGTGCCGGAATAATCCTACCCAACTGGTGATAACTGATATCCGCATGCCCAAAATGGATGGCGTTGACCTGATGAAAAATCTGAACATGATGGATGCTCCGCCGTCTATTATTGTTCTCAGTGGTTTTGATGAATTCAGTTATGCAAAAGCAGCCATCAGCTATGGTGCCATTTCGTATATCCTTAAACCGGTAGACCGGAAAGAACTTGTTGAAGCGGTAAAAGGAGCCATAGAAAATTCGCGGAATAATGACAAGGCCAGAGCTGAAACCCAGCTGCAGGCCATTGTTAAAGATGGAACCATTACCGATCCTGAAGCTTTGCCTTTAAGCTTTATCTCTGAAGGTTTCTTATGTCTTCAGATTGCCGGTAAAGACCCTGAGTTTGTTCTGACTCATGCCTTTGCTGACCGGAATTATTACCTGCTTGAAAAACGGCAGAACATGCTGACGGTAGTTATTTCAGCAATGAATGATGTTGAAAAACGGATTATAGAAACTGCTTCTGGCAAAGGTCGTTGTGTTGCCGGTGTATCTGGTGTAAGCAACAATATTTCAAATCTTCGGGCGTTGCAGCGGCAGGCATCGCTAGCTTTGTTATACAGTTACTTTGAAGAGCGCCCAAAAATGGTGTATCTGTTTCACGGGGATTCAGACAGTGGAGACATGGCAACACTTGATATGCGGTATGAAACAAGCATAGCACGTATTGATACCCTTTCTCTTGATGAAATGAAAAAAGCCGTAGGACAGTGGTTCCATTTTCCCCGTGAAGCAACAATTGAGCAGAAAGCAATTATGCTTAGTTATCTATATACAAAAGTAACCAGCAATCTGCTGAAACGGTATACTGAGTACACTGACAGCGACGGGTATCTGACAACGAAAGGTATTATGATTGCCAATATCTGGCGTTGCGAGAGCCTTACTGAATGGGAATACATGATTACCGATTATGTCATTTACCTTTCAGCCCTGATTCAGCAGGAAACCAGTGAAGTGCCCTTTATCAGGGAAGCATTGAAATTTGTTCGGGAACATTACCGGGAAGAAATTACCATGACCATGGTGGCCAATCACGTGTCTTCCAACTATACCTGGTTCAGCGAGAAATTTGTTGAACAGACCGGCATGCATTTTAACGATTATCTGAAACGGATTCGCGTAGTAGAAGCAAAAAAGCTGCTTTCAAATCAGTGTCTTAAGGTGTATGAAGTTGCTGAGCAGTGCGGATTTCCGGATACCAAATACTTTATCAAGGTATTCCGTAACGAAACCGGCATGACCCCCACCGAATACCGCCGCAGCCTTCTCAGCACCCTCTAGCCCGCCTCATGAGCGCACAGCATGATATACGAAAAAAATCCGTCTGTTGATGCGCACGAAGGGGGGATTGGCAATACGAACTGTTGGCGTGGCGAGCACTTGTGCGAGTCAAACCCCTTATTACACGCCATTCTGTGAGTATTGACGATATCACCGTAGTGCGCATCAAAATACTGTAACTTGTGCTATACTTCAGATATGAGCGATTTTACCCCTGCAGACATTACCCAGATAGCCCAAACCGGCGAACCTGACGACCCAAAACGGAACCTGATCCCCAGCGGACTTCAGGACTTAGATAAACTTCTGGCCTTTACCGTCGAAATCGACAAAATGACCCATATTCTGCGCCGTACCCTGCTGTGTGACGCAAGCCGGCGTGAAAACGATGCTGAACACAGCTGGCATATTGGCGTAATGGCGCTGACATTCAAAGATTATTTCCCGGAACCGGTAAATGTAGAACATGCAGCGGCAATCTGTATTGCTCATGACCTTATTGAAGTGTATGCCGGCGATACTTTTGCCTACGATGCAGAAGCAAATAAAGGAAAAGAAGAACGGGAGCAGGCCGCTGCAGACCGTCTTTTCGGCATGCTGCCACCAGAAGCAGGCCGCTGGCTCCGGAGTCTGTGGGATGAATTTGAAGCCATGGAAACAGCGGAAAGCCGGTATGCCAACTGCATGGACCGCATTCAGCCATTCCTGCATAACACCGTAACTGAAGGACATACATGGAAACTGGGAGTAGTGCGTGCTTCGGATGTGAGAAAGAGAGGGGAACCTATCAGCAACTGGATGCCAGCTCTGCAGCCCTGGTTTGAAAACTGCATCGAAAAGGGAATCCGTATGGGGTGGATAAAACCGGAATAATTTCCCCCTGAATATGAATTTTTTCCTGATTTCTGTAATTTATCCCGATTTTATGTAAATTTTGTCACGTTGTGCTCGTGCACGACCAGCCTTATCCTAAACCTATGCCGCAGGATCTACCCCAATACGGTCCTTTGCGGTTAATTATTTAATCCAGTTTAGGAGGAGACGATGAAAAAAATCGTTGCTGCTGCATTAGTACTGCTTACTCTTACTAGTGCTGTTTTCGCTGGCGGTAAAAAAGAAGCCGCTAACAAAGTAGCTGAATTTGACATGTTCATCACCATGCCAGGTTCAGAAAAAAACAAAAAGAATGATATTAAAGATATCATTGCTGAAAAATACGGTGTTCGTGTAAACGAAACCTGGCTGACCGGTCAGACTGCTGCTGAAGCTACCGGTACCCTGATTGCTGGTGGTGAATACCCAGACTATATCGACTCAGACGATATGACCCTGCTGGTTGATGCAGGTGCTCTTATTCCTCTTGATGACTATATCAACAAATATCCAGAATTCCGTGACACCTGGTTCACCCCAGATGAATGGGCAAAATTCGTACAGCCTGACGGACATATCTACTGGATTAACCCATTCGGAAACACCTATGGTGCTTCAAAAGAAACCACTCATAACGATGAAGCATTCTGGATTCAGGTACGTGTACTTGAATGGGCAGGATATCCTGTAATCAAAACTCTGGACCAGTACTTCGACGTAATCGAACGCTACCTGGCTGCTAACCCAACCATGGCTGATGGTACTCCTAACATGGGTTACACCATCCTCTGTGATGACTGGAGATACTTCTGTATTGAAAATGCTGGTCAGTTCCTGGCTGGTTATCCAAACGACGGTTCAGTTACCGTTGATGTTGCCAACATGAAAATCGGTGACTACAACACTTCAGAAGACACCTACCTGTACCTGAAAAAACTGAACGAAGAATTCAACAAAGGCATCATCGATCCAGAATTCGGTACCCAGATTTACGATGAATACATCGCTAAACTGTCTACCGGTCGTGTTCTCGGTATGGTTGACCAGTGGTGGGACTTCGCTTACACCGTAAACGACGTATTCAAATCAACCGGTCTTGACCTGATTGGTTGTAACTATGTTCCACTGGGACTGACCACCAAAGCTGGACAGGTTAACCGCTGGCACACTTATGCTGATACCGTTAACCAGGCTTCTGGTATCGCTATCACCGTTGACTGTAAAGATCCAGACAAAGCATTTGACTTCATCGTTAAATGTGCTATGGATCAGGAACTGCTGAACCTCCGCTTCTGGGGTGTTGAAGGCGTTGACTACATGGTAGATGCAAACGGTCTGTTCTACAGAACTGAAGAACAGCGCGCACGCTGTGCAGAAACTGAATACAAAGCTTCTCACCTGTGTGACTACTCTTACTTCCCACAGTGGCACGGAACCAGCCGCGACGGTAAAAACGCTATGTCTCCTGCTGAACAGCCTTCTGAATTCCAGAATGGTATGGCTGATCCTCTGAAGAAATGTTTCGCTGCTTACGGCGCTGGTAACTACCCAGACATGATCGGTTCAGTTCAGGGTGAAACTCTGGGACCATGGTTCCCAATGTACTCATACTCTAACAACTTCACTACCGCTACTCCTGGTGGTGTTGCATGGACCAAAATGGGTGAAGTTAAACACGAATGGCTGCCACAGGTTGTAATGGCTAAAGACTTCCAGAAAACCTATGATGCTTACATGGTTGAATACAACAAATGTAGACCACAGGACTTCCTGGGTGAAATGCAGGCTATTCTCGATACCTTCAAAAAATAAGTAAAAATATCCGGTGACCCTGAAATACGGGTCACTGAATCTGCCAGAGTTCCCGTCATTTATTTTGGCTCTGGCAGATTCAGCCACCTACCTTCAGGAGTTCGCCATGAAAGCAAAAGTCGAAAAAAAACCAAAGCCAAAAGTAACTTTGGTAGAGTTAAAAAAACAGCGTTCATTAATCATTATTTCACTTATTCTGGTAGCCTACGGTTTAGTTTTCTATTACTGGCCTTTAACCGGCTGGCTTATGGCTTTTCAGAATTTCAAACCAAGACTTGGTATATTACATTCAGAATTTATCGGGCTTGCTAAGTTCAAGTTCCTGTTTTCAGATAAAACATTTTTACGGGTAATCAGAAACACCTTCTGTATGGGTGTTATCAATCTGGTTACTACTACCTTTATGGCAATTTTCTTTGCCCTGGCTCTGAATGAACTTCGCCTTCGTGCTCCCAAAAAAATCATCCAGACCATTTCTTACATGCCGCACTTCCTCTCATGGATTATCGTAACCGGTATCCTTCATGACAGCCTTTCTGCCAGCGGTATCGTAAACGACCTGCTTCTTCATCTGGGGTGGGTAAAATCACCGGTTCCATTCTTTGCAAAGCCAAATATGTTCTGGGGAATTGTAACTTTTGCCCAGTGCTGGAAAGAGACTGGTTTTAATGCCATCGTATATCTGGCTGCCATTACAGCCATTGACCCGTGTATGTACGAAGCCGCCCGCATTGATGGTGCCGGACGCCTGCAGCAGATTAAATATGTAACTATTCCGTCGCTGATGCCAACCATCATCATTCTTTTGATTATGAACATCGGTAACGTTCTGAACGTTGGTTTTGAAGTTCAGTACCTGCTGGGTAACGGTCTTGTTCAGCGCGTATCACAGACAATTGATATTTACGTACTTAACTGGGGTATCAGTCAGAATGACTTCTCTCTTGGTACTGCAGCCGGTATTTTCAAATCTGCAGTAAGTATTGTTCTTATCGTTATCTTTAATAATCTGGCTAAAAAAGTCGGTGAAGAATCTCTGTTCTGATACGAGGTAAAAAAATGGCAAGTAAAATGAAGTTGACTACTGAAGAAGTAATCCTTGAAATATTCAATGTTGTATTCATGACCTGCTTTGTTACTATTACCGTATATCCGGTTCTTAATACTCTGGCAGTGTCTTTTAACGAAGGTATTGACGCCGTTCGTGGCGGTATTTATCTGTGGCCACGTGTGTTCACCCTTAAAAACTACCGCACGGTATTCCATATGGAAAACCTGCTGACTGGTGCAAAGATTTCAGTACTTCGTACTGTTATCGGTTCTCTTAGCGCTTTGTTTGTAAATGCACTCCTTGCATTTGTTGTAAGCCGTAAGAACTATCTGTTCCGCAGTCAGCTTTCTCTGTTCTGGCTTATCACCATGTATGTAAACGGTGGTCTGATTCCTGTATTCCTGCTGTACCGCAACCTGAAACTGACCGGTACTTTCTGGGTATATGTTGTTCCCGGTATGGTTAGTGCATGGAATATGCTGGTAATCAGAACCTTTATGGAAGGTATTCCAGACAGCCTTGAAGAATCTGCCCAGCTTGATGGTGCAGGGTATATGACCATCTTCTTCAAGATTATTTCGCCCCTTTGTAAACCGGTATATGCAACAATCCTCCTGTTCATTGCCGTAGGTCATTGGAACTCATGGTTTGATGCCATGATTTACAACCGCCTGAAAACTCAATATACAACACTGCAGTATGAGTTGATGAAACTGCTCAGTTCCGTAATGCAGCAAAGCGGAAGTGCAGATTCAGCAAAGAATGCTACGGCAGCTTCGGTTACTCCTGTTACCATTCGCGCCGCAGCCAGTGTTGTAACCATGGTACCGATTATCATGCTGTATCCGTTCCTCCAGCAGTACTTCCAGACCGGTCTTACCATCGGTGGTGTAAAGGGGTAAAAAGATGAATACGTTGCAGTGCAGAAGTGCACAGATGACAGTTCGGCTGGTGGATAAAAACGGCCAGCCGGTGAATGAAACTGCAGTGAAAGCTCAGTTGACAAATCATGAGTTCCTATTTGGCTGCACTGCCAACGCATTTGTCGAATATTTGACTGCAAAAGATGAAGATGTTAAGGCCAAGGCTTTTGATAAAACAGAAAAATGGCTGAAACTCTTTAATTATGCTACTGTCCAGGTATATTGGGGAATTTTTGAACCTGAAGAAGGCAAAACCATGCATGATCCTATCATGCAGACTGCCCGGTACCTGAAAGATAGAAATATTACGTTAAAGGGCCATCCGCTGTGCTGGCATACGGTCTGCGCAGACTGGCTCATGAAGTATGATAACAAGACGATTCTTGAAAAACAGCTGGCCCGTATCCGCCGTGAAGTAGGGGATTTTGCAGGTCTTATTGACGCCTGGGATGTAATTAACGAAACAGTCATCATGGATAAGTTTGACCGCTATGATAATGCTGTTACCCGCATCTGCCGCGAACATGGTAAATATGCCCTGATTAAAATGGTTTTTGATGAAGCTCATAAAACCAATCCAACGGCAAATCTGCTGCTTAATGACTTTAATATGTCTGAAGCCTATGTAGAAGTTCTGAAACGCAGTCTTGATGCCGGTGTTCCTATTACCTGTATCGGATTGCAGTCACATCAGCACCAGGGCTACTGGGGCATCGACAAAATTGAAGAAGTATTAAGCCGTTTTGAGCCACTGGGGCTTCCCATTCATTTTACAGAGAATACTCTTGTTTCAGGCCCGCTTGTTCCGCCGGAAATTGATGACTTGAACGACTGGCACTATGACAAAACTGATTGGGGAATGGAATACGAAGAACGCCAGAAGCGGGAAATGATGGAAATGTACAGCCATGTATTTGAACATCATCCGCAGGTTACCGGGTTTACTACCTGGGACTTTCAGGACGGTATGTGGCTGAATGCGCCAAGCGGTCTTCTCCGCACTGACGGCAGTACCAAACTGTGTTATGAAGGGCTTGATTCCCTTATTAACGGCAAATGGCGGACTTGTGTTGACGGACGCACCGGCAGTAACGGCTGTATGGAGTTGGCTGGAATTCGAGGAGAGTACGAAATTACAACTGCCAGCGGGCTGAAGGGAACCGTAAAACTGAGTCAGGCTGCCGCAGAGGCAAGTAAGAACGAACCAGTTACCGTTGTCCTGAAGTAGCCGGGATGCTGAAACGAGTTCAGCATGACAGCAACATTTGTCATCCAGAGATGCTGAAACGAGTTCAGCATGACAGCATTATTTGTCATCCAGAGATGCTGAAACGAGTTCAGCATGACAGCGCTTGCGTCATCCCGGGATGCTGAAACGAGTTCAGCATGACAGCATTATTTGTCATCCCGAACTTGTTTCGGGATCCCTGAGCCTGTCGAAGTGGCCTGCATTTTTACCTTGTATTCGTCTGTTTTCTGAATTTTGCCGGGGTTACTCCATAAAAGTTGATGAACTTTTCTATGAAGTAATCCAGATCTTTATAACCTACTTCCTCGGCAATCTCATAAATTCTTTTATCCGTTTTAATCAAAAGATCGCAGGCCTTTTCTGCCCGAATGCGGTTCAAATGGTCCTTGAATGATTCATTGAACTGTTTCCGGAAAATCTGACCTAAATATGCCGCATTAATGTAATATTTCTGGCTCAATTCTTTCAGGGTAATGTTTTCCCGGTAGTTCTGCTTCATATCGTTTTCAATATCTGCCAGTAATCCCTTAGCCTGATTACCTCGTAATTGAGCCAGATAGGCAGCAAATTCCTGCAGAAACAGCTCAATGTTCCGGGCATTTTCTTCCAGAAACAGCTCTTCCAGGGCATTCTGGCTGATACTTTCAAATATTTCAGTCTGATTGATATTCTGGTCCAGTTCATCAGCCAGATGTATCAGACTGTAAAAAATATAGCTGACAATTAGATTTGCATTGGTGTAGTCAGCTTTTTCCAGAGTATAAAAAAGATTCTGGGCATTGGTTCTGATTTCATCTTTATTGTTCTGTTCAACTGCTGTTATCAGAGCATCGGCCTGATTCTTTGCGGTTTTGTTTTCTTCCAGATTAAGGCTGCCAGTATCTGGCTTTAGTTGGGTAAGGGCATCCATATTTGATATGGTGCGGCTGATACTCATACTGCGGACAGAACGGCAGACTGACTCAATGTCGGGAACTTTGTTACCCACAAAGAACTGCAGCGGCATATCAAAGGTTTCTGTCAGATGTTCCCGCAAAAAACGTATGAAATTTGCTTCTCCCAATTCTGTACGTTCATACAGAACACTGCGCTGTGCCATGGCTTTGTCCAAAATAAGGCCAATATCGTAACTGGCAGTCCGGACAAAAATATGGTACAGAACCCGCAGTTCATCCTGGGGAAAATGCGCTACCACTTTATCATACAGACGTTTCAAATGGCTTAATTTCTGTTCTTCAGTAAGTCCTGCCATTTCAGGCGCCATCGGGTTTATCTCAATGGAAATATACCGGCAGTCGGGGCAATCCCCGATAAGACTTTTTACGTAGGCAACATTGTTTGAATCAAACTGGCCGTACAGCATGGGAACAAGATTCTGGGTAAAGAATTCCTTCTGGTACCGGTCATCCTTTTCCTGGTTCAGCTGCTTCTGTTCGTGCTGTTTACTGGCTTTAGCCAGGGCACCCAAAAGTTCCTGGGTATTGATGGGTTTTAAAAGATAATCGATACACTGATACTGCATGGCCGTTCTTGCATAGCCAAAATCGTTGTAGCCGGACAGAATGATGAATTCCACATCTTTTTTGATTTCTTTGCGCACTTTTTCAAGCAGTTGCAGACCGGTCATTTCTGGCATCCTGATATCTGCAATAACAAGGTCTACCTGTGATTCCCTGATAAATTCAAAGGCTTCCACTGGAGAATTGGATTTATGTACGATTTCAAATCCCAGTTCATTCCAGTCTATAACTTTGCTTAAACCTTCGATAATAAATGGCTCGTCGTCAACAAGAAGTACTTTAATCATACACAATCCTTAAGAAAGAAGTTTCATCAGATCAGCAGTGAACAAGGGAACCTTTAACGTTACGATAGTTCCGGAACCTTCTTCACTTTCTATGCTGTAAGAAATCTGCTCTTCAAAGAAGATATTCAGGCGAAGTGCCGTATTCAGCAAACCGATATGCCCGGTACGTCCCTGTATGGTATCCATAGTAACAGAAAACAGCTGCCTTTCAAGGTCAAAACATTTTTCTGCACTCATCCCTTTGCCGGTATCCTCAATTTCCATAATGAAATTGTTTTCATCAGTATACACCCTTAAAAAAATCCAGGTACTGGTGCTTTTTGCTTCCATGCCGTGAACACAGGCGTTTTCAATAAAGGTAACCAGTGCCAGTTTTGGAATCCGGAAATCGTAGCAGTTGTCATCTACTTCAATGCGGTACTGCAGTTTATTACCGAACCGGTATTTCTGAAGTTCCAGATAGGCATCAATAAAACTCAGCTCATCACGTATCTTAACGCTGTCATTACCCCATTCCACATTCTGCCGTTCCATAAGGGCAAGTTTTTCTACCATGTCAGCTGTTTCCATTTCATTCTTGAGAACGGAGTGCATGCGGATACTCTCAAGGGCATTAAACAGAAAGTGAGGATTTATCTGACTGTGCAGTGCCTGCAGCTCAGCTTTCTGCCGTGCCAGGTTAGAGTCCTGCTGTTTAAGTTTCTGAATGTATTCATTTTCGATCATGGAATTCATTCGCTGAGCCATGTTGTTGTAACTGTTCATAAGACGGGTTATTTCGTCATTACCTGAAATATGGGTAACTTCAGGCATTTTGCTGTCGCTGGTGGCTGCCCGTGATACGGTTTCTTCAAGTGTTCCCAGCCGCAGAATGAACGACTGATTAATAAGTCTGGTAAAGGCAAATGGCATAAGCAGATTGAGAATAATCAGAAAGACAATCAGGTTTCCGTTTCGGGTTATACCATGGGCAACGGCCAGTGGAATGGGCATGACGTACAGATTCCAGGTGGTGCCGTATATTTCGATTTCACGATGAAGAGCACATTTTTCTGCAATTCCCGGGTCAAAGGGCGCAAAATCGAGCAGCTGATTGTTTTCCATGGCGTTGGAAAGCAGAATGTGGTCTCCGCTTACCACGTAGATATCGGTTTCAAAGCGGGATTTTTCCAGAGTACGGACCAGAGCATTGTAATCAAGGTCAATCCTCAGTACTGACCGTGCTGACTTACTGTAGTGGTCCATGATTTTTACTATGGAAATCAGTCGTTTTGACTGGGTAAAATTAAAGACGAATTCATCGATGATGTTGTAAGTTCGGTTGGCGTCCAGACTCTGGTACCAGTCAGAGTTTTCAACAGAAGAAAGTTTCTGAAAATTTCCTCCGTTCAGTACCGATTCATTATCGGCGAATATGGTGGTTTTAAAGCTGTATTTTGCAAGAACCGTTTCAAAAAGAGATTCTTTCATTAACTGCAACTGATGGACAAAGTAGTCATAGGGGTCATCATGTTCTGTTACTATGAACTCATTAATGTACCGGTTGCTGTGGATATTGTTTGCAAGGTGGATAGGGTAATCAAAGGCATCCTGCAGGGTGTATGAAACAGAATCGGCAATTTTCCCGATGGTTTCTTCGTTGTTCCGTGCTTCAGTACGGATCAGAGATACCAGCAGAAGACTGTCGGTGAGGAGCAACGGCAGAATTACGCAGAAAACCTGAACAAGATTCAGTTTTTTCCGCAAACTCAGGGAATCAAGTTTTTCAATAATTATCTTCTGCAACCGCGTCATAGTACATCATTATACCGAATCCACGCGCAAATTGCATGTGATTAAGCTGTCATGTACTGGATATGAGGGGAAATGAGACATAAAGATAGTTGTGAATGACAGCCGTAGTGCAGGTTCTGTATCGTTGAGGTATTGCAGCCAGCGAGCGAAGCGAGTCGAAATACCAATTGGGCTGCACCACCGAAGACGATACAGGTTCTGTACGGAAGGCTGCCATTCACAAAAAAAACTTATTAAAACAGTTGACAGAAGGTTCGCTACATGATAGGTTAATTACATAAGTAATGAACCACCGAAGTAAGGAGGTAGTGTGCTGACAGATGATAAATCTATCTACCTGCAGATTGCAGAGCGGATAGAAAACGACATACTCCGGGACATCGTACTTGAAGAAGAACAGGTCCCCAGTACCAATGAGCTTGCGCGGACCCTTGCCATTAACCCGGCAACCGCCGCAAAGGGAATCAACATCCTGGTTGATCAGGGCATTCTGTATAAAAAAAGGGGAATCGGTATGTTTGTGTCTGCTGGAGCAAAAGAAAAAATCCTGAACCGCCGCAAAGGGGAATTTCAGGAAACATTTGTATCAACCCTTCTAAAAGAAGCAAAAAGTTTGGGAATTACTCGTGAAGAAGTAATTCAGATGATTCAGAAATCAGAAGAAAACTAATCTGGAGGAAAATATGGAAGCATTAGTTTGTAAAGACATCAGCAAAAAATACGGTATTAAAACCGTTCTTAATACTACGAACCTTACGTTTGAAAAAGGCAAAATCTACGGACTTATCGGCCGGAACGGAGCCGGAAAAACCACACTGCTTTCAATAATGAGCGCGCAGAATCCTGCAACCACCGGTACCGTAACCGTTTGTGACCAGCCGGTTTGGGAGAATCGTCAGGGTCTTGATCACCTGTGCTTCTCTCGTGAAATCAACAACGGCGGTCAGCAGAACTACATTGCCAACATGAAAGTTAAGGCCTACCTGGATGCAGCAGCCCGTCATTATGTTCACTGGGATGCAGAGATGGCCTCAAAACTGGTGAAGGCTTTTGGTCTTGATGAAAAAAAGAAGCTGTCAAAACTTTCAAAAGGTATGCTCAGCATGATTACCATCATTATTGCCATGGCAAGTAAAGCAGATTTTACTTTTATGGATGAACCTGTTGCCGGCCTTGATGTAGTAGTCCGTGATCAGTTCTACCGCATGGTCATTGACGAAAACATGGCAACCGGCCGCTGTTTTATCATCAGTACCCACATTATTGACGAAGCTTCCAATGTATTTGAAGAAGTAGTGATGATTGACAAAGGTTCTGTTATTGCAGAGGAAAATACTGCTGAACTGCTGGATCGTGCCTACACCGTAAATGGCCTTTCAGAAACGGTTGATGCAGCAGTTGCCGGTATGGAACAGTATGGCGCTCATATGAACGGCCGCTCTAAAACAGTAACCGTTCTTCTGAAAGAAGGTCAGCAGTTATCGCAAAACCCTGATCTGACCATAACCAAACCTACTTTGCAGCAGTTCTTTGTAGCCCGCTGCGGTGCAGAAAGCCTGCTGTAATCCAGCGTAATGGATAAGGAGAAATACTTATGAAAAACCGTTCATTATCTTTCTGGATTATTGAGGCTTGCAAAACAAGTGCCATGACCATCGGTGTCAGTTTTGTATATATGCTTTTCATGGGATACGTACAGGCTGATTCAATTCAATCGGTACACAATCTTATCTCTGCCGGATTTCCTTTCTATGCACTGATGCAGTTTGTTTTTCTTGCCCGTTTTTCCCTGATGGTAGGTCAGGAATACATTCCACTGTGTCTTTCCTTTGGCGAAACCCGTAAAAATGTCATGGCTAATACCATCATTTCACTGGTACTGCAACTGGTTGCTGCAACTGTGGTGTTGGGAGTTCTGCTGTTTGTTTCTGCTTCTGGAGAAGGTCAGGATTCCATTCTTAATGAAATTATCCGGAACCGTGCATGGGCTGTATGCGGCCTGTTTACTGTTGAACTTTTGCCCATTGCTGTCAGTTTTCTTGCATCGAATATCAGCCTGATAACTGATGGTCGCAGCATGAACTGGTTGCCCTTTGTAACCATTTTTGGTTCTATGCTGATTGCCATGGTCGCATTCGTTTTGTTCATGTTCTTTATAGATTCCTGGAGTGGAAACTGGCTGGTTGTAGTGATTCCGATGATTGTTGATGTCATTTGTCTGGCTGCGGGACTGATATGGCTGAAACAGATCCTGAAAAAATATCAGGTATCTCTTTGATGAATGGAGAAAACAATGGATAAAATTAAATCATTTTTTATAACGTATAAATCAGATTTTATTGGCATTCTGTGGATGTGCTTCGGTTGTTTTGCCTTTGGCCAGATTCTGATTGCAATTATTGCCGGCCTGGATGAAAATCCTACCTCAATTCCTATCGGTACCATCATTATGGGAATTGGATCTTTTGGTCTTTTACTTTTATGGGGTGGTATGAGTCTTGCTTCAAAGTTCAATCTGCAGCTGTCCATGGGTGAAACCAGAAAATCAATTCTTTTCCAGTACATGGTGTACCTGTTGATTTCTGTAGTAGTAATCTGGGGATTAAATCTGGTTTCACTGCAGCTTGAAAAAGTAATTCACCTGAATATTTTGAAATTACAACCGGAAGGACCCAAGATGTATCAGGTTATAAACGATATGTTTGTTGGATTAGGTAGAGTATATCTTGTTGCAGCTGGTTTATCGGTTCTGATTGGCGCAGCCAATCTGCGATGGGGCAGGGTTGTATTCTGGATCTTCTATTTTGTATTCATCATTCTGTGTCAGGTTCCTAATTTCATCAACATGAAGGTGAAGGGAGAGGCCCGCGTTGAACTGTACGATGGATTTACACAGTTCATGCTGAACGGTAATCTGATCCAGTGGATTGTATGCATTGCCATTGCACTTGTCTGCTTGTGCTGCAGTTGGCTGATGCTGAAAAAGCAGCGGTGTACCCTGTAACACGGATAGCTGATACCATTTTTTACCCCGTGTGTGTTGAACTTTATGCATAAAAATGCTATAAAAATGCATAAACTTACGAAATAAAGTACGACGGGGTGCTGATGCAACAGAACTTCGTCGTCAAAGAAGGTTCTTTTATGGCTAAGTTACAAGGCGCATTTACCGCATTAGTAACCCCAATGTTTGCAGACGGTTCAGTAGATTATGAAGGCTGGACCAGGTTAATCCGTACACAGCTTGAAGCCGGCATTTCCGGTCTTGTTCCACTGGGTACTACCGGCGAAACTCCCTGTCTTGATGAAGTAGAAGAAGAAGTTCGCCTCATTGAAATTGTAGTATCAGAAGTAAAAGCATACGAAGAAAAACTCAAACAGGCCGGAACCCCACGTGACATTCCGATCATTCTGGGTACCGGCTCCAACTGTACCAAAGATGCTGTTAAATATGCCCAGCGTGCAAAAGACATGGGTGCAGATTACGCTCTTGTTGTTACTCCATATTACAATAAACCAAGTGATGAAGGTATTTTCCGTCACTTTGAAGCTGTTTCAAAAGTTGGTATCCCGATTATCGTTTACAACATTCAGGGCCGTACCGGAAAAAACATTCCTACTGATCTGCTTTGCCGCATCTGCGAACTGCCCAATATTGCCGGCGTTAAGGAAGCCAGTGGCAGCATCAGCCAGATGATGGAAGTTATTGCCCGCATCAGCCGGGTAAAACCTGATTTCTCCGTTCTTTGCGGTGATGATGGCCTTACCCTGCCACTGATTGCAGCCGGCGGTGACGGTGTCGTATCTGTTGTATCAAACCTGGCTCCTGCCCTGATTACCGAAATGGTAACTGCAGCCCTTAACGGAGACCTGAAGAAAGCACAGGATATTCACTACCGTCTGCTGCCATTCTTTAAGGCTGCCTTTGTTGATGGTAACCCAACCAGCATCAAGTATGCCATGAATGTAAAAGGTCTTCCTGCAGGTGGCGTTCGTCTGCCACTGGTTGAGGTTCACGATAAAGCCAAAAAAGTTATTGAAGACGCCTTGAAAGAGTGCGGTCTCTAATATATCTTTACTGAAAATAATTTTTATCTGATGGAGAAGTGACATGTCAGAAAAAATCAAAGTTGGTGTATTAGGCGCAACCGGTATGGTTGGTCAGCGTTACATTGCAAACCTGGAAAATCACCCATGGTTTGAAGTTACTTATGTTGCAGCAAGTCCACGCAGCGCTGGAAAAGCATATAAAGATGCTGTTGAAAACCGCTGGCTGATTGGTGCAAATATTCCTGCAGGTGTTGCAGACCTTATCGTAGCTGATGCTAATGATGTAAATGCAGCAGTTGGTAAATGTAAGTTTGTATTCAGTGCTCTTGAAATGGACAAAGATGCTATCAAAGCTCTGGAAGCTGCCTATGCTGAAAAGGGAATTCCTGTAGTATCTAACGCCAGTGCAAACCGCTGGACTGACGATGTTCCAATGCTGATTCCTGAAATCAACCCACAGCACACTGATGTTATCGCTCTCCAGCAGAAACATCATGGCTGGGACAAAGGTTTCGTAGCCGTAAAACCAAACTGCTCACTGCAGTCTTACATGGCTCCTATCTTTGCTCTGCAGCAGGCCGGTTATCCTATCAAACGGATGATTGTAACCACCATGCAGGCTGTTTCTGGCGCCGGTTACCCAGGTGTTTCTTCATTTGACATGATTGATAACGTTGTTCCATACATTGGCGGCGAAGAAGAAAAAACTGAAAAAGAATGCCTTAAGATTCTGGGATGCGTAGATACCGAAACCGGTACCATTAAAAACGCAGCAGGTCCTCTGGTAGCTGCTCACTGTAACCGTGTTCCGGTTATTGACGGCCACACTGCCTGTGTATCTCTGGAATTTGATCTCCCTGAAGATAAAAAACCTTCTCTTGAAGAAATTGAAAAGGTATGGACCTCTTTCCGTGGTGTTCCACAGGAACTTGACCTGCCTAATGCTCCGGTACATCCAATTATCGTACGTCACGAAGCTAACCGACCTCAGCCACGCCGCGACCGCGAAGCTGACAAGGGTATGGCTGTAACCATCGGACGCCTCCGAAAATGTCCGGTATTCGATATCCGCTTTGTTGCATTAAGTCACAACACCAAACGCGGTGCCGCCCTCGGTGGTATCCTGAATGCTGAACTCCTCAAAGCAAAAGGTTTTTTCGATAATCTGTAAGAGAGTTACGAGTCCGCGGGTTTTGCTCTGCAAAACCCGGTAAGTACGGCGAAGCCGTACGACGGTTTTTTTGATAATCTGTAAGATTAATTGAACAAAAAAAATGGTTCACCGTATGGTGAGCCATTTTTTTTACCCTGCAGACCTTACTTACTCAAATCAGTTCCAAAATATTTCATTGAAATACGTCCGATGGTACCGTCGTCTTTCAGTTCTTTTATAGCCTTATCAACGGCAGCCTTAAAGCTTGCGTTTTCGGCTCCTTTACGTACAGGAATAACAACGTTTGATGCATCAGGGGTCAGCTGTACAACAGTCAGTTGTGCTTCCGGGTGAACACTCATGTAATCATAAAACGAAACATCGGCATTCAAGGTTGCATCTGCACGGCCACTCAGAACCATTTCGAGTGTCTGTTCCAGAGAATCTACACCCAGAACTTTTGCACCGTACTGTTCGGCAAGTTCCATGTACGTACTGCCAATTGAGTTGGTGGTTGTCATACCTTTAAGATCTTCAAATTTCTTGATTCTTTCATCACCAGTACGAACAATCAGCGCTGTATGAATATAGGCATAAGGCTCTGTGAAATCATATTTTTCTGCACGTTCTGCAGTATATTCAACACCGTTTACGATAATGTCATAGCGTTTTGCATCAAGTCCTGCAAAAAGGCCATCCCATTCGCCTTCTGCAAATTCAGCTTTTACGCCAAGTTTTGCAGCAATAGCATCTGCAACTTCTTTATCAAATCCTACCAAATCACCTTTTTCATCATGGAAGGTCCATGGTGCCCAGGTTCCTTCCTGTGCAACAACCAGTTTTCCTTTCTGCTGCACTGAACTCAGAAAGTCTCCACTGTCAGCTTTCTTGCTGCATCCGGTTAACGCAACCAGAGCAGCAAAAACTACAACAGCAGCTTTCAGCATGTTTTTCTTCTGCATATCTTCTTCTCCTTGAAAGAATTACTACTTCAATACCCTTGAATAAAAGCTTTTGTACGCTCTTCTTTCGGGTTTTCAAAAATATCACTGGGAGATCCCTGTTCCACAATGACACCTTTTTCCATAAATATTATGCGGCTTGAAATATTTCTGGCAAATGCCATTTCATGAGTTACTACCATCATGGTCATGCCATCTTCAGCCAGTTTTTTAATAACATCCAGTACTTCACCGGTCAGTTCCGGATCCAATGCACTGGTTGGTTCGTCAAAATAGATAATGTCTGGTTCGGTAACAATGGCTCGTGCAATAGCAACGCGTTGTTGCTGACCGCCAGAAAGCTGGTACGGGTAATAACCGGCAAACTGTTCCAGATTTACTTTCCGTAAAGCAGCCAATGCCCGTTCTTTTGCTTCTGTTTTGTGTACTTTTCGGGCTACCGTCAGCGGTATCATGACATTTTCAAGCGCTGTTTTATTCTGCCACAGGTTATAGTTCTGAAATACAAACGCGGTCTTCAGCCTAAGTGTATGCATGGTTTTTCCATCAAGGGATGCCAGATTAACTGGTGTTCCTTCAAAATCCATGGTTCCGCTTGAAGCCGTTTCCAGAAAATTCATAATGCGCAGAAAGGTAGTTTTTCCACTGCCGCTTGGTCCGATTAAGGTTACGACATCACCTTTAGAAATCGATACATCAATACCTTTCAGTACTTCAAGATTTCCAAAGTGCTTTTTTATGCCGGTTACAGAAATCATGGTATCGTTCATGCTTTTACCTCCCGGCTTGTAACATCAAGCTTCTTTTCTCCGTAATGCTGCAGTCTGGTAAGCACCGTAGAGAACAACAGATAAATAAGGGCAACTTCAATATACAGGGCAAGTGGTTCATAGGTACGGGCTACAATGCGTTGGGTTGCCATGAACATTTCTGCAACAGTGATGTTTGCTGCAAGGGATGTATCTTTTACCATGCTGATAAGGCTGTTTGATAGGGCAGGAAATGCAGTTCTGAATGCCTGTGGCAGAACAATATGCCACATAATCTGGACATAGGTCAGTCCGCTGGTAAAGCCCGCTTCTATCTGGCCTTTTGAAACACTTTCCAGACTTCCGCGGAGCGTTTCTGCACAGTAAGCACCTTCATTGATGCTGAAAACCAGAATGGCACAGGGGAATGGATCTATCATGATTCCTAAAGAAGGTAGCCCAAAGAACATAACGTACAGCTGTACCAGAAGGGGAGTGCCCCGGATAATCCAGATATAGAAACGGCAGATTTGTGACAGAACCGGCACTTTTGAATGCATTATAAGAGCCACAGTTACAGCAATAATCATGGCAAATGCAAATGAAATAACTGTTAACGGAAAGGTAACCAGAAGGCCCGGCACCAGAATTTTTGTAAAAGAAGTAAGTAAAATACTAATTAATCGTTCTGACATAAAGCCTTCTAAATATACTCACAAGTATCGATGGAAGACAATGAAAAAATTGTTATCCGGGCCGTCTGACGGATTTTTGACTGTGATATCCGGTCAATCCTGTTCTTCAACAGCAGGTTCGTGGGGACCAAGGGACAATTCTGCTTTGTCAAGCAAACCAGGTCTGAATACCGTAACCTGGTTACGTCCGTTTTCTTTGCTGTGGTACAGGGCACGGTCAGAGCGTTCCGTGATGTATGTCGGCGTCAGATTGGGAATATCAGTGATGATAAATACACCAAGACTGATGGTAACCTTAAGAATTTCATCGCCTTCCTGAACTTCCATTTTTTCAACTTCCCGACGTATCCTGTCAGCCACATCTTTTACAGACTCATACTGGCATTCAGAAAGCAGAATGGCAAATTCTTCACCGCCAAAGCGGCATACACAATCATCCTCTCTCACCATACGTCTCAGGTTGCGTGCCAGTTCAATCAAAACTTTGTCGCCAGCCAGATGCCCGTAACTGTCATTGAACCACTTAAAGTGGTCAATATCAATCATGATCATGGCACTTATGCGGTTGTACCGGTGTGCTGCGTTAATGGCACTTTCCATACGGTGTACAAAATAATCGTAGGTGAAAAGCCCTGTTTTAGGGTCAGTGATTGACGATTCGTAATGCAGTCCGTTTTGCAGTGTAATTGCAAGAATAGAGAAAATCCGGTGCAGATAGGCGTAATCAGATTCAGTGTAATTGTCACCAAGAATTTTGTCGCTTAATCCAATGATTCCGTAAACACCACCGATACCTGCCAGAGGAAATATATGCTTAAGATTCAGGTCAAGAAGATCTTCGCTTAAGTGTTCGGATAATTCACCCTGGATAATGTCAAAGGAGTAATGTCCCAGAGCATTCATTTCGTCATATGAAAAATCATCAAAATAGCGAATCAGTGCGTTTACGCTGTTTTCTTCAAACTGGCCGTCAAGGCGCTCAACCCCTTTGAAGTAGTACTGACGTACTCGATTTTTACGTGGTGGGTGAACAAAAACCAGCGTACTGCTGGGAATGAATTTTTCAATAATTTGTCCGACAACAAAATCCAGCATATCATCGGCATCGGTGTAGGAGAGAAGCTGGGAAATGTCAGAAATAGTTTCAACAAGAAACTGATTTGCGTTTTCAAGAAGGCGGTATTTTGCAGAAAGCTCACTGAGCTGAGCCAGCATTGAGGATCCACCGTTGTTATACTGATTCAAAAAATCTGAAGATACTTCCATACGGAATAAAGTATAACCCAGAGACGCCGAATCAGACGGAAATATTTACGTAAATACTGTTTTTATTACTGAAATCTTTCTGATAAAGTGTTTCTTTAATCCGACTGAAACCATTTTATTCTTATTGTAGTTTGCAGCTAAAATTGATACTATTGTATCTATATTTTTATTCATCCGGCCTAATCCTGTTCAAGAATGCGGTGCATGTGTATTTGCGTTTTTACACACAACAGGAACGGTCAAAAGAGGTTTTATTATGAAAGGTATTGAACTTGAAAAAGCGTACAATCCTGCAGAATTTGAGGATCGTATCTACAGCAAATGGGAAAAAGACGGCTACTTTAAGCCATCTTCAGACAAAGATTCCCCTGTCCACACAGACGCAAAAAAAAGCTCATATACCGTCGTCATTCCACCGCCAAACGTTACCGGTGTTCTTCACATGGGACACGGTCTTAACAATACATTGCAGGATATCGTAGTCCGCTATCATCGCATGAAGGGTGATAATACCCTGTGGGTACCGGGAACTGACCATGCCGGTATTGCAACACAGAACGTTGTAGAACGCCGTCTTAAGAAAGAAGGGCTTCGCCGTCAGGATCTGGGTCGTGAAAAGTTCCTGGAACGCACCTGGGAAGTTAAAAAAGAACACCACGCCATCATTACCAAACAGCAGCGCAAACTGGGTAACAGTGTTGACTGGACCCGCGAACGCTTTACCATGGATGACGGTCTTTCTACTGCCGTACGTGACGTATTCGTTACTCTGTACGAACGTGATCTTATCTATAAAGGCAACTATCTGGTAAACTGGTGTCCTTCATGTGGCACCGCTCTTGCTGACGATGAAGTTGAACATGAAGATACTCCCGGCGCCATGTACCACATGTACTATGAAATTGCCGACGGTACTTCCATTCCATCAGTAACTCTGGAAGACGGTACCGTATACGAAGGCGGCAACCGCATTGAAATTGCTACCACCCGTCCTGAGACACTCTTTGGTGATACTGCTGTAGCCGTTCATCCTGATGATCCACGCTACAAGGCACTGGTTGGCAAAAAAGTAAAACTGGCTCTTACCGATAAGGAAATTCCGGTTATTGCTGATACCTATGTTGACCGTGCATTTGGTACCGGTGTGGTAAAAATCACTCCTGCCCATGACCCTAATGACTGGGAAGTTGGTAAACGCCATGATCTGCCTGTCATCAACATTCTGAATCCTAACGGAACCCTGAATGAGAACGTTCCTGAAAAATACCGCGGTATGAGCTGTAAAGATGCCCGTGCCGTAGTAATTGCCGATCTGGAAGCTGCAGGACTTTTCAAGGAAGAAGAAAAAATAACCCACCCGGTAGGACACTGTTACCGCTGTCACACTGTTGTAGAACCTTATTTAAGTGAACAGTGGTTTGTGCGTATGAAGCCGCTGGCAGACAAAGCTCTGGACGCCTGGCGCAAGGGAGAAATCGTATTCTATCCACGCAAATGGGAAAATACCTATCAGCGTTGGCTTGAAAACATCCGTGACTGGTGTATCAGCCGCCAGCTGTGGTGGGGTCACCGTATTCCCGTATGGTACTGCCAGGACTGCGGTGAAATGATTGTAGCCCGCGAAGATCCCTGTTGCTGTCCAAAATGTGGTGCAAAAGCAGATAAACTGAAGCAGGATCCAGACGTACTTGATACCTGGTTCTCATCATGGCTGTGGCCTTTCAGTACCCTTGGATGGCCGGGAAAAACCGAAGATCTGGCTAACTTCTATCCAACTAATGCTCTGGTAACTGCCTACGACATTATTTTCTTCTGGGTATCCCGCATGATTATGGCAGGTCTTGAATTTACCGGAAAAGCTCCATTCCATGATATTTATATCCACGGTCTGGTACGTGATAAGCAGGGACGCAAAATGAGTAAGTCTCTGGGTAACGGTATGGACCCACTGGAACTTATCGATATGTACGGTTCTGATGCCGTTAAATATACGCTGGGATTCATGTGTGCTCAGGGACAGGATGTTCTGGTAGACAAAGATTCTTTCAAACTGGGAAGTCGCTTTGCCAACAAAATCTGGAACGCCAGCCGCTACCTGTTGGGTAACCTTGAAGGCCGCAATCTGGTACCGGTTACCTATGCTGACCTTACCGAGCTTGACCGCTGGATTTACGGCCGCATGAACAAGTGTGTAGAAACCGTACGTTCTGCTCTGGACGGCTACCGGTATAACGATGGTGCCCAGGCGCTGTACGAGTTCTTCTGGACCGAGTTCTGTGACTGGTACGTAGAAGCTTCAAAACTGTCATTCCGTAATGGTGATGATGCAGAAAAAGACCGGGCAGCCAGCGTTCTTTTGAACATTCTGGAAGAAAGCCTCCGTTTGCTGCACCCATACCTGCCATTCGTAACAGAAGAAATCTATGCAAAACTGCCACTGGCTGACATTGCTGCAAGCCGTGCAAAAGCAGGCAGTGATGCCGTATGTGCCGTACAGTATACTGACATGCTTATTGCAGCACCCTATCCTGAACTGGATGCCCGCCGTGTGGACGAATCTGCTGAAAAACGTTTTGCAGAACTGCAGGATGTTATCCGTAACGTTCGTGCCCTGCGCGCTGAATGTGGTATTGATCCTGCAAGCAAAATCAACATTTCGCTGAAAATTGCCGCCGGCTCTGCTGCAGAAGTATGTAAGGAAAAGACCGATATCATCCAGCTGCTGGCTGGTATTGCAACCATTACCTTTGTAACTGAAAATCCGAAAGATGCCATTGCAACCGTAGGTTCAGATTATGAAGCATTCCTTATGGTAGATGCTTCTATTGATAAGGAAGCCCTGAAGAAACGGTTCCAGAAGGAACTGACCCAGGAAGAAGGCTGGCTGGCAAAAATCGATGCAAAACTCAACGGTAAGTTCGTTGAACATGCACCGGCAGAAGCAGTAGCTGCAGAACGCGAAAAACGTGAAGAAACTGCACGCCGTGTAGAAAAATTACGTTCATATATCGCAACACTGTAATTAGGGTGTAAAATAAAAGGGTACGCTACGTACCCTTTTTCTTTCTAATAACGCAAAGGAGTCAGATATGGGAATGAAAACCAGCGAAATTACTGCCATGGAATCTAAAGAGATGATCCAGCTTCGTGATATCGAACTGGCTCCCTATATCCAGCTTTCAACGGCACTTATCGGTAAAGCCCGTCATGCTGGCGGTAATATGTTCCGGCATCAGATTGATACTATGGGTATCCTGATTAACTACGGGTATATAGACAGCACGCTGCTTAAGGCTTCTGTTGTACATGACGTAATTGAGGATATTCCCGGCTTTGATCCACAAAAGATTCTTGATATCGGTGGAGATGCGGAAGACGTACTGAAACTGGTTATGGAAGTTACCAAGAAAGAGGGGAGTACTAAACAGGAATTTCTCCGGCGTATTCTGGTAGAAGGCAGTGAAAAGGCTAAGGTACTGAAATGTGCTGACCGTATCAGCAACATGATCAGCTTAGGCTATGTTACCGATACTAAATTCATTGAACGTTACTGCGATGAAACAGAATTCTATATCTTTCCCATTGCTCTTGAGGTGGATTACAACATGTATCAGGAGCTGATTTCCCTGGTTATGACCCGCCGCAAGTACCTTGAAGATTCCGGCTATCTTGCCGCCAAACACAACACACCGAAATCCTGATGACACGTTTCGGGTACATAAAAAAAATGGCGGGATGAAATAACTCATCCCGCCGGTAGTTTATTTTGGAATTCAAACCTTAAACTGATCAATCTGTGTGCCAATATCAGCGATAGTACTGTTAACCCGATCACTGATGGCACTGAGTGCTGAACCGGTATTAGTAATTACCTGAGCCCCTGCAGCCATTTCTTCCATACTGCTGTTCATTGTCATTGTTGTATTCTGCAGTTTCTGAATTTCAGACAGAATCTGTTTGTTTCCTTCTGACATTTCACGGCTTGCAACACGAACTTCTGCTGTACTGTCATTCATCAGATGCAGTGCTTCACCAATCTGTTTTGATCCTTCAGCCTGTTCTTCCATGGCTGATTTAATCTGGCGCACAATCTGGTCTGTTTCAGAAATCTTATCGTTAACCGTCTGGAACGCAGCGTTAGATTCATTGCTGGCAATAAATACGTTTTCAATTGACTGCTGGATGGCATTAAGCTGGTCACCAATAGTCCGGGACTGCTCAGTTGAAGTTTCAGAAAGTTTACGGATTTCATCAGCAACAACTGAGAACCCTTTACCAGCTTCACCGGCATGGGCTGCTTCAATGGCAGCGTTCATAGCCAGCAGGTTAGTCTGTTCTGCAATAGCAGCAATGGCACTGTTAGCTTCCTGAAGCGTTTCTGACTGATCTTTAATCTGCTGCATCAGTTCTGTAGCATTCATCTGTTTTTCTGCACCGCTGGATGCACTTGCGGAAAGGCTTACAAAACTTTCTGCCATACGGTCAACACTGGTGTTAACACTGTTGATGTTACCCATCATCTGTTCTACGGCAGTAGAAGCCTGCATGATACCGTTACTCTGGTTTTCAATCATGCGTTCCAGACTCTCGATATTCGAAGCAATCTCGTTTACGGCGCCTGCAGTTTCATTTACCGACATGGTCTGTGCACTGATCTGGTTAGATACACCACCGATGTTTGCAATAATTTCATTGATACTTTCACTGGTTTCGCGGGTTGTTGTTTCCAGTTCTTTACCAACTACGGTGATATCGTCTTTTGATGCTTTCAATCCTTTGATGATAACCTGCAGTTTTTCAATAAAACTATTGAATCCGCTGACTACTTTACCAATTTCATCGTCGGTTTTCTGGGGAATACGGTTGGTAAGGTCTGCATTGCCCGTGGAAATGTCATCAATGGCAACTTTGATTTTCTTGAGTGGCAGGATCAAAAGACGGATAGAAATAATTCCTACTATCAGGGCAATGATTACAGCCAGTATGGAACCACTGACAAGTGATTTTGAAATCAGGTTCAGTTCAGCATTATATGCTGAAATTGGTGCAGCACATAAAACTGCCCAGCTGGTATTTCCACCGATTGGTCTATAGGCATATACCATTTCTTCACCTGATGGACCTTTATATCTACCGGTTCCAGATTCACCTTTTACAAGATTTGTCCAAAGGGCAGAAAATGTCGGGTTTGTTTTTGCAGAATCCTGGTCAAATACGGGGACCGTGTTTGCATCTCCCACAACTTCTCCGGTAGTCATATCAACAATGATTGGATGATACCCTTTACCAATATCAATTGCCCCTGAAACAGTATTCAGACTGTTACCCACCAGAATGGTGTTAAGAACACCACAGATTTTGTTGTTGTAATCATAGACCGGAACACTGTAGAAGCGGAGCTTGTCTGCAGTTCCTTCTTCCAGGTCAACCATATCATTGACAATAGGATTACTTACAAATTCCTTGCCTTTGATTGATGCTTGATAGTAATCAGCAAATGAAAAGTCCATTTCAACATAGGGAGCAACAACCGTCATGCCATTTGGCTGAACAAATCCCAATCCCTGATACTTTGAACGGTCAAGCTCACGAATCTGCTGAAGAAACAGATATTTGTCCAGTGGCGGTACTTCAGGATTCCGGATTGTATCAGTCAGGGCCAGTCCCCGAAGAAGAAGAAATTCCTGTTCATTAATATCCAGTACGCGACTTGCGACCATATCTGCTTGATGTGTCAGAAGGGTATCTGTAATGCGGTTAATCCCTTTACGGGCAGTCTGGAAAGATGAAGAGCCTACGAAACGCACACTGATGAGTATGAGTACGATAACAAGAAGAACAAATTTTACTTTAATTCCGAACTTTGAGAGTTTGGGTGTTCCATTATTTTTAGCCATACATACTCCTAGTCAATATTGTAAAGTAATATTATCTCTAAGATTATGGAGTAACTTCAGGGAATATCATA
>JAZLGC010000056.1:0-106701 GCA_045616125.1 Treponemataceae bacterium
AATCGGTAGATTTGTGGACTTATGATGAGACCCTGAATCAAGTTCAGGGTGACAATAAGCAACACTTTTTACGGACAGAACCATAACTAAAAATACGCAGCGCTCAATATTGAATGTCGCTGCGTTATAGTTATTCGCCCGGGAGAGAAAAAAAATTGCAGTTTTGCCTATAAAATTCAAAAAAAATACCTGTCATCAGCCGGATTTCAACTGAATAACAGGTATTTTGTATGGACAATGTTTTTCTTACAGTTACTTCAGATACACCATCAAAAGCATTACGTCTGATGTGCGGATGCCGGAGATGCGGCTGGCCTGGCCCAAAGTAAGGGGGCGTACAGCTTCCAGCTTGATGCGGCTTTCGGCACTGAGGCCTGGAATGGCACCGTAGTCAAAATCGTAGGGGATTTTTGCGTTTTCCATACGTTTCATTTTTTCTACGCGCTTATCCTGCTTGGCAATGTAGTGTTCGTATTTGTAGTCAATCTGGGCAGCCTGCCAGTAGCGTTCATCGTAGCCCGGATTTTCCATGTGGGGCTTTTTACGCAGCAGTTCCACAATTTCATCCCGGGCAGCCATTTTAGCAGCCACTTTTTCAAGCTGTACTTTGCTCTTAAGACCAACATCATAGCCGTACTGGGTCAGGCGTTCATCGGCTGTATCGTGGCGCAGATTCAGCCGATATTCGGCACGGGCCGTAAACATGCGGTAGGGCTCTTTTGTTCCCAGTGTTACCAGGTCGTCAATCAGTACGCCGATATAGGCTTCACTCCGGCCCAGAACCAGTGGCTCGTAAGACGGAATATCACGTTCCCGGTCAGGATGGCCGCTGTCTGGACCGCAGACATCACGGTGGGCACGGCTGTAAAGGCCGGCATTGATACCGGCAATAAGTCCCTGTCCCGCAGCTTCTTCATAACCGGAAGTTCCGTTAATCTGGCCGGCATTAAAAAGACCTGCAACCAGTTTTGTTTCCAGTGAGGGAAACAACTGGGTCGGTTCAACGTAATCGTATTCAACAGCGTATCCCGGCCGTGAAACAACAGCATTCTTGAATCCCGGCAGGGTGCGCAGAAACCGGTCCTGTACTTCTTCCGGCAGACTGGAAGAAAAACCATTGATGTACATTTCTTCTGTTTCAAGACCTTCCGGTTCTACAAACAGCTGGTGTCGTTCACGGTCGGCAAAGCGCATGACCTTATCTTCTATGGACGGGCAATACCGGGGACCTACGCCGCTGATTTTTCCGGAATACAGGGGAGAGCGGCCGATGTTTTCGCGGATAATGGCGTGAGTATCGGCGTTGGTGTATACCAGCCAGCAGGGAACCATGGGCCGGTCAATTTTATCAGTATCAAAACTGAATGGAATGACATCTTCATCACCGGCCTGTTCTTCAAGAACGGAAAAGTCGATGGTGTGCCGGATTACGCGGGGTGGGGTACCTGTCTTTAAGCGGCCGGTAGTAAAGCCAATGCGGTTCAGGGATGCAGTAAGGCCTACAGCACCCTGTTCACCAAGACGGCCGCAGGGAGCATCGTATTCACCGATGAAAATGCGTCCACCCAGGAATGTTCCGGTAGTAAGAACAGCGGACCGAACCGGTACACGGCGGCCTCGTTCAGTAATGACAGCGGTAATTTTCTGCCGCATGGCTTTTCCGTCTGCGGCACGGCTTACAGCTTCTCCATCTACCCGGTGCTCACCGGGAATGGTCCCCACTTCTGCCTGTGAACCTGAATTTGGCGGCAGCTCAGTAGATGAAAGAACGGTTTCAATATCAACAACGGTGTCCTGCAGAGTGTACAGGTTTTCCTGCTGTTCAAGGGTGGTGCGGGCAATGCGGCTGTATACCAGCTTATCTGCCTGACTTCTGGGGGCCTGAACGGCTGGTCCGCGGCTCCGGTTCAGCAGACGGAACTGAATCATGCTTTTATCGATAAGGTGGCCCATTTCGCCGCCCAAGGCATCAATTTCGCGGACAATGTTACCTTTTGCAATACCGCCGATGGACGGGTTACAACTCATGCGGCCGATACTGTCGATGGTCTGGGTAATAAGCAGGGTTTTAAGCCCCATGCGGGCACAGGCAAGGGAGGCTTCAATACCGGCATGTCCGCCACCGACAACGGCAACATCAAATGCCTGGTTCCAGCCGGAATAGGTTACGTCAATCATTTCTTGTTCAGACCTTCAAGTTCGTATGGAGTTTCCTGGTATACGTAATAGTTGAGCCAGTTTGAATAAAACAGATGGGCAATACTCCGCCATGTAGAAAGGGGACGGTTCGATGGATTATCATCGGGAAAGTAGTGTTTTGGCATGGCCACGTTGGTCATGCCCTTTTTAACGTCGCGGCGGTATTCCATTTCAAGGGTTTCCGTATCGTATTCCAGATGACCGGTCATGAAGAACTGGCGGTTATCATTGCTTTTTACCAGAAGTACGCCTGATTCTTCACTTTCTGCTAGAATAGTCAGTTCCGGATGCTGTTCAATGTCGCTGCGGCGTACTTCCGTGTGACGGCTCTGAGGTGACGGAAACAAATCGTCAAATCCCCGGAGAAGCGGTTCTGCCTGAGTGGTCTTGTAATTCTGGAAAATACCGGAAATCTTGGTATTAAGAATGTATTTCGGTACCCCATAATGGCGATACAGACCTGCCTGAGCACCCCAGCAGATGTACAGGGTTGAGTAAACATTGGTTTTTGCATAATCCATGATGCGGCACAAATCGTTCCAGTAATCCACATCTTCAAAAGGAAGTTGTTCCACCGGTGCTCCGGTAATAATCATACCGTCAAATTTGCGGCTTAACGCTTCCTGCGAAGTAATATAAAAGTGATCCAGATGTTCTGAATCAGTGTTCTTGGAAACATGATTTTCCATGTGCACCAGGGAGATTTCAATCTGCAGCGGCGTGTTACCCAAAAGGCGCAGAAGCTGTGTTTCTGTAGCAATTTTGGTAGGCATCAGGTTAACAATGGCAATTTTCAAAGGACGGATATCCTGAATGGCTGCCCGCTGTTCTGTCATGACGAAGATATTTTCGTTTTCCAGCACGCTTCTGGCTGGTAAATCAGATTGAATCTTTATTGGCATAGTATGCAAAATATAGCAAGAACTGCGGTTATTTGCTATACTTTGCGGTATGGCTGATAACAGAAGTGGTGCTATTAAGCTTTTAAAGAAGCTGGTATTTACGCCAAAATCAGAAATTGAATCATTCAGAAAAACAATCGAAGAGGCTTTTTACGAACCATTTCTTCCTCAAGGTGTAGAATGCACTGAAGAATCCATTAACGGCATTCAGTGTGATGTTCTTGAACCCCAGGTTTTTGCTTCTGACCGGGTCATGATTTATATTCACGGTGGATCATTTATCGGTGGCAGCCGTAAAGCATGGCGTGGCTTTGTTGCTTCCATTGCCAATGCATCATCAACCCGTGTAATCCTTCCAGAAATCCGACTGGCACCGCAATTCCCGTTTCCTGCAGCCCTTGAAGATGTAAAACGTGTCATCAAATCCCTGTATCCTGAATCTCCCGAAATCATTATTGCAGCTGATGGTTCCGGAGCTTCCATTGCACTGGCTTTGGCTCTCAGTCTGAAAGGATCTGCACGGCAGAAAATCCGCGAAATCGTATTACTGTCGCCCTGGCTTGATTTTTCAGAAGATGCCCCTATTTATCACGATAAGAAACTGAAAGACGAAATTATTACTCCGGATGCCATGAAGCGCACAGGTAACATGTATACCTATGCTTCCAACATGACAAATCCTCTGGTTTCGCCACAATATATTCAGCCATCTATGCTTGAGGATTTTCCGCCTGTTTTCATACAGATGGGTGAAAAGGAAATCATCATTAATGAAGTACGCCGCTTTACTGCTATTCTGAAAGCCGGCCACGTAAAATATACCCTTGATGTCTGGCCCAATATGATGCACATGTTCCAGATGGCCCATGAGTTTCTGGATGAAAGCCATCTTGCCATTGATGTTATCGGGAAACATATCAAAGACGCATAATAACGCTCAGGAGAGAGAATGGAATTACTTTCACCAGCCGGAAATATCGAAAAACTCCGGTACGCTTATGCCTATGGTGCCGATGCTGCGTATATCGGACTGAAACGCTTTTCACTACGGGTTAAAGCCGATAACTTTTACGAAGACGAATACAAAGAAATTACTGCGCTGAAAAACCAGTATCCCGGCCGCCGCCTTCACTGTGCCCTGAATATTTCGTTCCACAACCGGGATATTGACCACTTTCTCAGCGAAATCGATTATTTCAAAGCCTATCCGATCGACGCTTTTATCGTACAGGATTTGGGTATCGTTCCTATTCTGCAGAAGCACTTTCCCGATACCCAGCTGCATTTAAGTACTCAGGCCAGCTGCATGAACCGTGAAGCCGTAAAAATGTACCGTGACATCGGGTTCAGCCGTGTTGTTCTGGGACGAGAAGCAAGTCTTGCAGAAGTACGGGAGATTAAAGATGCTGTTCCGGAGATGGAACTGGAATGTTTTGCTCACGGAGCCATGTGTATTGCCTACAGTGGCCGCTGCCTCATGAGTGCATATCTTACGGGACGTAGTGCCCAGGGTGGTTTCTGCAGTCATACCTGCCGCTGGAATTTCCGGCTTGCCGGCCGTGAACTTGACCCCCATCACATTCTGACACCGGAAGAAGCCAAAGAGCTGGCAAAAAGCGGAACTCTTGCCCTGCAGGAACAGGAACGTCCTGGTGAGTACTTCCCGGTTTTTGAAGGCGATGACTACACCGCCATTCTTTCTTCAAAAGATCTGTGCATGGTAGATCACCTTGATGATCTGAAAGCTGCCGGTGTTGATTCTCTGAAAATTGAAGGCCGCATGAAGAGCCTGTACTACGTTGCCATGACTACCCGGGCTTACCGTAAAGCTCTTGATGCGCTGGACGGTAAGATTACTGAAAAAGAAGCAGAACCGTATGTGCAGGAACTGTACCATGCTGCTCACCGTGAATTTGGCACCGGTTTCTTTTATGCACGTGAAGATGCTGATAAAACAACTGTTGGTGAATCAAGTAGCGATTATGAACTGACCGGTACTATTGGTGATGAACTGACTGCAGCCGAAGTTGAATCTCTTCTTGCAGCCGGAGATCAGCGGGTATCACAGTTTAATCGTGATCTTGAAAATATGCATCCGGAAGCACGCAAGGCCCGTGATATTGATCTTGCAGAGCATCCTGACAAGATTCCTCACAGTGCAACAGAAAAGGTTTCTGTAGGAAAGGGACGTTTCTTCCGGCTTTCAGCTATGAATCGTATTGATGTGGGAACTGAAATCGAGTTTGTCGGACCGGATATCATCAGTGTTACAGATCGCGATTTTATCCTGATTAATCCGGAGGATGGATGCCTTATGAATTGGGTAAGTCATCATCATGATTGTGTAATTTTTACGGATAAACCCATCGATACTAATTATATTGTGCGGACAAAAACTGCAGAATAATATAAGATTACGAGTTGAGACGAGGCATTAATTTTGAATCTGTCTACCATAATTACCAATAACTATGGTGTAATCATCATGATTCTCATTCTTATCTGGTATGTATTTACTGATAACTCATTTGACCACTACACCCTGACTATGCTTAAGCTGTGCATTGCTGGTGTCATCCTTATGGTTGTGGTAGATAATCTGAATGTATGGTATGAAACCCTCTCTGAACTTAAATGGCACCGATGGCTTGCCTGTGTCTTTTTTTATGTTATTCGCGGTGTTCTGCCGTACTCGGTTTTTGCTATCGTCTGGTACCGTTCTCACCACCAGCGAAATCCAAAAAACATGATATGGCTCATTCCTGCCTTCATAAATCTGTTTTTTTGTGCTACCAGTTACTGGACTCATTGGATATGGTGGTACGATGCAACCAATGTATTCCATCGTGGACCGCTGAATTTCCTGCCGTTCGCAGTCTGTGGTTTTTACATGATTGTTCTGATTCAGTGGTCGTTAATGCTGCTGGGGTCAAACAAAACGGAATCAGTTGTTCTGTTTATCATTGTTTTTTCAAATGTCCTGTCTGCGGTTCTGGAAACCGTCTATGGCTATCGCCTGCTTATCATAAAATCTGTTTCCATCAGTGTATTCATGTATTATCTGTTCCTGTACACCCAGGTATATAACCGGGACGCACTGACGGATGTATTTAACCGCCGGCGTTTTTACCTTGACGCAAAATCCATGCAGCACAGCTATTTTTCAGTTGTTTCTATGGATATGAACGGATTAAAGCAGATTAATGATACCTGGGGACATCATGCCGGCGACCAGGCGCTTATTACCTGCTGTAAGTGCATGAAAGGTTCGTTACCGCCCAAAACAAAGCTGTATCGCATTGGCGGTGACGAATTTGTAGTTTTGGCTCCCCGTATGACAAAATCTCAGATTAATCCTGCCATTCAAAGCATGCAGAACAGTTTGAAACAGGCTGGATATACTGTTGCCTGTGGTATTGCAGAATATACTCCAGGTGATGACTTTGAAAAAGTTCTGACTCACAGTGACCAGCGCATGTATCAGGCTAAGGCCATGATGAAAGCGCGGGAAAGCCTTGAAAATTCCAGAAAAACTCCTTCTTTTTCAGATTCGTTGAATACAACGGTAGGGCGTATTACAAAATGACATTAGAGTATTGTCCTTCCTGTGGAAAAACCGGTCTGCAGTATCCCGGTAACCGTTACTGGAAATGTGATGACTGCGGTCTTGTATTGTATAACAACGTTGCTTCTGCTACCGGTGTCATGTTTTTCTGTATAAACGATGATAAAAGCAGAACACTGCTGGTTGAAGAACGGGCAAAAGATCCCGGAAAAGGGAAGCTGGGATTACCCGGTGGTTTTACAGATCCTGACGAAACGGCAGAGGAATGCTGTATCCGTGAATGCAGCGAAGAAATCGGCATAACCATTACGCAGGATAAGCTGCAGTATCTTACCAGCTGTGCCAATACATACGAATACAAAGGTATTACTTACAAAACCTGTGATATGTATTTCTTGTGTGAAGTAACCCTTTTTGAAATGTTCAGACTTCAGAAAGCTGCAAAAATGCAGGCATCTGAGGTTACATTAATAAAAACCATTACCATAGATAAAGATACTGCTATTGATGAGATCCCCTTTGCCTTTGTATCTGCGAACAATGCATTAAAAAAATGGCAGAAAACCTTTTGAATCTGCAGAATCTTGCCATATATCCTCATCTGGCAACAATCTGCGAAAGTCTGAAGAGCAGTTCCAGTGGATTTCTGGTGCTGACTGCAGAAACCGGTAGCGGTAAATCCACCGGTATACCTGTTGGGCTTCTTGATGCATTTCCTGGAAAAATCTATCTGCTTGAACCGCGCCGCATTGCTGCAGTTTCTGTTGCAACGCGCATTGCTCAGCTAATGGGAGAAACGGTAGGAAAAACGGTAGGGTACCGGGTACATGGTGATGTACGGGTATCATCAGAAACCCGGCTTGAAGTCATTACTGAAGCAATATTAATCAGAATGCTGCAGGACGATCCTCTTCTGGAAGGTGTTTCCTGTGTTGTTCTTGATGAATTTCACGAACGTTCTGTGTATGCAGATCTGGCGCTGGCATTCTTAAAGGAATCGGTTCAGCTGGCAGATGGGTTACGGGTACTGGTTATGAGTGCCACCATTGATTCAGACCTGTTATGCCGGCATTTAGACTGTCAGTCTGTTTCTGTACCTGGGCGTGCTTTTCCTGTTGAGGTAGTATATGCTCCCCAGTTTGTGCCGGCAGAAAAACGGTTCGGGTTACCTGACGCTTCTGCCGCTGTTGCCAGGGCGGTTCGAAGTACTGTAGAAACTTCCTATTCCGGCGTTATCCTCTGTTTTCTGCCAGGCATTTCAGACTTAACCCGATGCCGGGAACTGCTTTCCGGATTATGTGATGGTTCGGGGCATTCTGTCCCTGTTGATATCCTCCATAGTTCAGTTTCGCTGAAAGAACAGCAATCCATACTCTATGACAGAGATCCTGAGGATCCGCATGTCATTCTTTCCACCAGCATTGCTGAAACTTCTTTGACAGTCCCCGGCGTAACAACAGTAATCGACTGCGGATTATCCCGCGTATCACGTTTTGATGCTGCCAGTGGCATGAACCGACTGAATACAGAAATAGAAACGGAATTCAGTGCTGACCAGAGAAAGGGGCGTGCAGGCCGTATGCAGTCTGGTACCTGTATCCGGCTGTGGCAGCCCTCAGATGTGCGGGTGAATCATGCGTTGCCTCAGGTACAGATAGCTGATATTACGCCGGTTGTTCTGGAATGCGCCGTATGGGGTGCCCGTTCCATGAATGACATCAGCTGGCTTGATGCCCCTAATGCCGGAGCCTGGCAGCAGGCAGTTATCTTTTTGAAAAACACCGGGTGTCTTGATCAGGACTGTGCCATTACAGTGCGGGGCAAACAGGTTGCTTCTCTAGGCGTGCATCCCCGCGTTGCATTAGTTGCACTGGAATCCGCCAGCGGTAATAATGCAGCTCTGGAATATGCTTCCCGGCTTGGTGCCATGAGTACTTCAGGCGGAGGCGATGCCATGCGCCGGGAAGAAAAGCGCTTGCTTGATGAACTGAAGAGTAAGCTGCGAGGTAGAAATGCTGCGGATGGCAGGACGGCTGAGCTTGTAGAAGCTTCCAGATTGCCGGGTGTTCTCTGTCTTCTTGCCGGATTTTATGACCGTCTGGCGTTTCATCAGGGAAAAGGTGTGTACCAGCTGTACACTGGTCGTCAGGCAACTCTTGCTCCTGATATGGCAGGTCGGTATGCCAACGACGCTGCATTCCCCAAATGGATTATTGTAACTGCCAGTGATAGCGGTGACCGTGCCGCCCGTATTTACGATTTTGAACCGCTACCAGATCCTTCTAATCACAATATGGTGGTCTCTGACGATGTGGCTGTCAGTTTTGCAGACTGGCTTTCTGTTCATACGGAAACGGGGTATCGGGTGTATTTTGAAGGAACAGCCGTAAAAAAACAGGAAATCCGACGGATAGGAAGTTGCATCATTGCAACCCGTATAGTGCCAGCCGCAGCGGAAGACAGGACTGCTGCCTGGTGTACTCTGGCGGCAGAAAAAGGACTGCACTCTTTACCCTGGGATAATTCCTGTACCCAGTTTCTGCAGCGTGCTCAGTTTTACGCAGCTCATGATAAAACCTATGTAGCTGCCGTTTTTGAGTCTTTGAATGCAGATCGTACTTCTGCAGGGCTCGAAGCCGCTTTGGCAGCCAATGCAACAGTCTGGCTTGTTCCTTTTATGGCCGGGGATGGAAAACTTACTGCAGAAACGGTACTGCAGGCATTGCGGTATCAGCTTAGGGGAGATGACGTTGACCGGCATGTTCCAGTCAAACTGAAGCTTGCCAATGGAAAGGAACGGAAACTGGTATATGAGGTTCTTGATTCCCGAGAAGGTGTTGTGCCGGTTCTGGAAGTGATTATCCAGCAGATATTCGGTGTATTTGAAACCCCAAAAGTATGCGGCGTGCCAGTGGTACTGCGTTTGCTTTCTCCTGCCCGCCGTCCTCTGCAGGTAACCCGTGATCTGGAACATTTCTGGAGCAACAGCTGGATTGAGATATGCAAGGAGATGAGGGGGAGATATCCCAAACATAATTGGGACTACACGGACAGCAGGGGCGACAATCCGCTCAGCAGGCACGACGATCCGCGCTGACTGTTCACGTTTTTTTTCAGAATTACATATAAAACCCGCATACGTCCTGTAAATCTATTACCCTTATATGTAGTTATAGCGGTAAAATGGCAGTTTTGCCGGAAGTGAATACAGCGTAGCTGGATGGAAGCGTGGTGTTTATATGTAATGGGATGGAAAAAACGTTTGTTTTTACATATAAGGCACAGCAAACATCTGGGAGCGATGAGGTTTTATATGTAAAATGGCGAAAATCTCACAGATTGTCACAGATGCAGAGAATGACCTCAGAGTTACCGGTAAAACCGAGACTGGCGTATAAGGGACGGCCGGCTTCAGTTGCATCAAGGCGGATTCCCATAAGCTGTTCAATATGCCGGCTGTCAGCGTGAATTATTTCCATCGTGTTCAGAGAACCGATTGCAAAAATTGTTGAAACTATTTTTGCAAACCTTAGTTTTTCTTACAAAACTGATTGCAAAAATTGTTTAGTGCGCTCGTTCTGCGGATTGTTGAAAATCTGTTCCGGGGTACCTTCTTCCAGAATAATACCGTCGTACATAAAGAGAACACGATCGGCAACTTCCCGGGCAAAACCCATTTCGTGGGTAACGCAGACCATGGTCATGCCGTCTTTTGCCAGCTGCTTCATAACGTTCAGAACCTCACCGACCATTTCCGGATCAAGAGCACTGGTAGGCTCATCAAAGAGCATAACATCCGGTTTCATGGCAAGAGCACGGACAATGGCAATACGCTGTTTCTGACCGCCGGAAAGAGTAGCCGGATAGGCATCGGCTTTGTCTTCAAGGCCGACAGTTTTCAAAAGTTCATGTGCAAGTTTTTCAGCTTCTGCCTTAGTCTGCAGCTTTAAGGTAACCGGTGCCAGCGTGATATTCTGCAGAACGGTCAGATGTGGAAACAGATTGAAGTGCTGGAATACCATACCCATCTTCTGCCGGTGTTTATTGATATCAGTTTTTTTATCAGTAAGCAGTGTGCCTTCAAATGAAATAGTTCCTTCCTGTGGTGTTTCAAGCATGTTCAGACAGCGCAGGAACGTTGATTTACCAGAACCGGACGGCCCGATAATTACTACTTTTTCTCCTTTTTTTACCCGGGTGCTTACACCTTTCAGTACGTGCAGGTCTCCAAAGCTGATATGCAGATTTTCAGTTACGATCACTTTTTGCCATCCTTTTTTCAAAAATACCAAAGATCTTGGTAAGACCTACAGTGAGGCACAGATAGATAACGGCGCAGGAAAGCAGTGGAATCCAGGCGTTGTATGTTGCGTTACGAATCATGTCTCCGGCTTTGGTCAGGTCACAGACAGCAATAAAGCTTGCAACAGAAGTTTCTTTAATAAGAACGATGAATTCAGATGTGTAGGTAGGAAGAACAGCCTTTACTGCCTGAGGAAGAACAATTTTCCGCAGTGTCTGCCACTGGCTTAATCCCAAAGAACGGCCTGCTTCTGTCTGCCCGATATCTATTCCCTGAATACCTGCGCGGAAAATTTCACAGCAGTAAGCTCCAGAGTTGATGCCGTATGCAATGATTGCAACAACAAGACGATTCATGCCCAGCGGAGCAAAGATAACAAAGTAGAAAATCATCAGCTGGGTAGCCAGTGGAATGCCACGGATAACGGTGGTATAGACATTGGCAATAAATCGCAGCACTTTGTTGCTTGAAATCTTCATGAGTGCAAAAAGTCCACCCAGAATAGTACCGATAAGAACGCCCAGGGCAGCAATAAGAAGGGTAATACAAAGCCCCTGCACCAGCAGAACCCAGCGGTCAGCGGCAATCATGGTATCGTAGAATGACTGGAACACTAAAAAAAGCTCCTTATGGATAAATATGCATATTTATACCATAAGAAGCGTAGTTTATCCACCCGTACTGTATAAACTTACAGTTCAGCGGCGGTTACTGAAACATTGGTAATGTATACGCTGGTGGTATCAAGACCAAACTCAAATTCAAGACGTGCGTAAGGGTCAGTTGCATTTTCCATGGTTACAAAATATGCAAAATGCTGTGGTTCAGTGGTCAGCTGTGGGTGATACTCGATGGAATATACAGCCCAGCTGTTATCTGCATCACCAGAAACTTTCATGGCAATCTGACGTGGACTTTCTGCGTAGGCATCAAATTCAACACGGTATGAGTATCCCTGGGCAATTGGGAAATGCTGCAGCAGCTGTACCGAGTAGTTGTATTCTCCTACAGCCTGTACATCAACTTTACGCCAGCTGTTTCCATCAACACCGGTTACCTGCTGTGAACTTGCCTTACCGCCAAATTCACTCAGTGCCAGGAAGTACCAGTCGCGGCTCTGTACATCCATTTCATTTTCAAGCATGGCTACCGTATCTGCTTTTTCCAGGGTGCAGTCAGAAATAAAGCTGCCGGTAACCTCATCGGCAACAGTGAATTTTGCAAAGGAATCAGAATCGCGTTTTGGTTCAGGGCGTTTTACGTCCATATTGTATGGTTCATCACGCTGCCATACGCGAACATAGTCAACATACATTCTTGCAGGCAGATTATTGTCGTCCGGTGAATATCCGGCATCAAAGGTTCCGCCCAGTGCCAGGTTCAGAAGAATATAGAATGGTTTATCGTATGGAGCAGGATATGGATATGGTTCTGATTTTCCTTCACCCATACTCCACCAATCACTGGTTTCATAGAATACATTACCGTCAACAGTCCAGCGGATCAGACCGGGAAGCCATTCAAGACCGTACACGTGGTAATCAGCCATGGTTTCTCCGGCAGGGAATTTATACATGCCGCCGGTGTATTTATTGCTTGGCCATGAAGACCCGAAATGCATGGTTCCGTAAGTACGGTTTGGAAGACGTCCTCGGGCTTCCATAATATCAAGTTCTCCGCTTGCTGCCCAAACGGTGTAATCGTCAGTAGCAGGAAGCATCCAGAATGCCGGCCAGATTCCGTTTCCTACAGGCATTTTGATGCGGGCTTCAATCTTACCAAAAGTAGTAGCAAAAAGAACGGTATCGTCATCGGCCATGGTGCGAAGCCGTGCAGAGGTATATTTCTTGCCCTCTTTATCTTCGCGGCGGGCTTCAATTACCAGGTTTCCTTTTTCAACCCAGGCATTTTCTTCGGTATAATACTGTTCTTCTTCGTTTCCCCAGCCGCTTAATCCGTACTGGCTGCCGGTTCCCAGCTGGAATCCCCATTTTGTGCGGTCAATTTTGTTGCCGTCAAATTCATCGTGCCATACCAGATGCCATCCTTCAGTGGCGGGAACTTTTGTTGCGCATCCGGTTAAAAGAGAAGCCAAAGCCAGAAGCATACAGGCGGCTGCAATGGTGGTGCCGCGTAATGCATAAGAAATGCTGTTTTTCATATACCTTTCCTGAATTATGGATTTTTGTGGAAAATCACAAAATACCAACTGCCGCACATATTGTAGTAAGGAGGAGACGTTGTGCGGCAGCGGTTATGAAAAGTGTAGGGGATGAATGATAAGAAAAAAAGGAACTAAATTTCGTTATGGTGTGAAATTTTCGGGTATAGAGGGGGCAGTCGGATAAAAAAGGCTACAGATGCTGTGCACTGCTCACATCTGTAGCCTTACGTAGTTATCTAGAGATGAAAAACGTCTGACGACGTTTTTCTTTGATGATACTACTTTCTGATAATGATAGCCTGTTCGGATTCGTAGTAGGCGTCAGAGAAGTCTACGTTCTTTTTGCGTTCTTCAGTTACTGACATACCGGCAACGATGAAGTCGATGGTGCCAGACTGAAGGGCAGGAATCAGTGAATCAAATGCCATATCAACAATTTCCAGTTTGCATCCGGCAGTTGCAGCAATATACTGTGCCATCCAGATATCAAAACCGGCAAAATCTTTTCCTTCAATGTATTCAAACGGAGGGAATGCGGCGTTGGTACCCATTTTGATGGTGGTAGCGCCGGTAAGATTCAGTTTTGCAGGAATAACGATATTTCCGTCTGCAGGCATGTAAGCGTTTTTCAGAGTTTCATAACTTCCATCAGCTTTCATGGTGGCGATGGTATCATTGATTACTTTGAGCAGATCTGCATTACCTTTTTTTACGGCAATAGCGTAAGCTTCAGGTTCGTAGGTTGCATCTACCAGCATCAGATCCTTGTTTTTTGAAACAATTGCTTTTGCTGGTTCCAGGTCGATAACAACAGCATCAAGAGCACCGTTCTTCAGGTCAAGAGCAGCATCAATACCACTTTTGAAAGAAGAGATTTTGGCACCTTCAACGTTATCCTGAACCCACATTTCTCCGGTGGTTCCAGCCTGAACACCAATACGTTTACCAGTCAGGTCTTCCTGTCCGTTAATTACAACCTGTTCTTTTTTTCCGCCGGCAAAAAGGGTAGCGGCAACCAGCAACATAGCCATAAGGGCTGCGGATTTTTTCATGGTAGTCTCCTAAAGAGTGAATATATATACAATTAAAATGTATATTCATACTGTATCAACTAATATTTGTTCATGCAATAGTATATTTATACAAAATAATCAAAAAAAGATACATGTTTTTTTTTGTTATTTTAAGTTAAAAATAAAGAATTTATAATTCAATTAAAAGGAGTTTAACAATGAAAATAAAAAAAGTGTTAGTAATTCTGGTTGTCTTGATTATGTCAAGTACATGTCTTTTCGCTGGAGGAAAAAAAGATGACAGTGGATCATCCTCTGGAAGCACACCATCAAAAGACTATTATTCAACTACAGATGGGGGCATGACACATATAAATGTTCGAAATGTTTGGGAAACGATTGTAGATTATGGTGGAGGACCTACTGTTTGGTCCAATTCAGTTACTTCATATGGGGAAGATAGTGTTAGTATTAGTGGGGAGATATCAGCTGAATTCGCAAAATCTCAATGGGGATTTGAAAATAGAAGAGGTCTTTCTGTAACTCAAACTCTTACAGTTACTGCAAATCCGGGATATTATACTTGCTTACAGGTTGGCGATAATTATAAATATATTTATGGGCTAAAAAACGGAAAACGTGTTGCCACATTTAAACGTTATGAAGGCATATGGTCTAATGTTATAACTCGAAAACTCTAGAATATGTGTTCCAACTGAGTCAATTTGTATAACATAAATGAAAAAAAAATTAATTTGTCTCCTTATCCTTTTTGTAACTCTATGCAAGGCGTCAGCAAGTGAAGTAAGTGATTTGAGTAGCGTAATTAAGCGTACTTTTGAAAATTTCATTTACTCCATTGACAATGTTTATAACCCTTATGAATCAGCATATACTGATTCAATAGTGGCACAATCAGATTTGGAGACGATATCCTTAAATTATTCAATAAGCTACGATTTTAATATTTCTGCGTATCAAAAGGCCCAATCAAAAGTTATTTCTCAAAGTTATAGTAATTCTTTTTTTGATAGTTATAAGAGGAATTTTGAAAGAGTAACATCAGACATAATTAATCTTATAACAATGAAAACTCAACTTGATTTTTTGGAAGAAAATGTTTCGGAC
Organism: Treponemataceae bacterium; assembly: GCA_045616125.1. Lineage (GTDB taxonomy): Bacteria > Spirochaetota > Spirochaetia > Treponematales > Treponemataceae > Treponema_I. The sequence goes on from JAZLGC010000056.1 coordinate 15,275, forward strand.
GCCGATTCTTCTTACAAAGTATTTCAATTAAAGCAGAGCATACCTTTTTTTCAAGAGTATATCCTTTCATATAGTGGTATATCTGTCACTGAAAAAGATATTTTGGTTTGGAAAAGGCTTTTGGATGAAACTAGTTTCGAAGAACAGTCATATTTCGATATCCATGAGTTTGGAATTGTCAAAAATTACGAATTGGCCTACTCCTATGCTATCAGAGAGTTTAACGAAAGAAATAAAACATTTATTGGATACTTACCGAGTTTTTCTGCAGATATTGGTGGAAGTATAGGCATTAAAGAATTAGGAAGTCAGCGAAATTTGCAATTATCGACAAATATGTCAATTCCTAATCTTGGTTTAACAATTAATTATCGGTTTTCTGGTAATAATAGTTCGTCTTTATCAATATTTGTACGGTATCCTTTCAATGATTGGCGGTGTGATTCCATTCCAGAACCAGACTATTCATTTTCATCTGAGAGCTTTTTGATGAACTTGAATAATATGTTGTATAAATATAGCTTGAGGGATGAATCTGTATCAGAATATGATAGGATTTCTTTAAGAAATGAATTACTCAAACAACTGATTTTTTATGAAGAGTTTTATTGATTACGAGGCAAAAAAATGAAATACGGTATAAAGATTTTTTCACTTATCTTGATGGTTCTTTTCAGCAGCTTGATTATCAGTTGTCAAAAAAAAGCAAATATCTCTGAAGATACTTCAGCTTCCTCTTCAGATAAAATCATTCAGGAATTGATTTTTGGTTTCTCAAATTTATTTTGCTATAAACTCAGCCAGGGACAATTCGAACTGTTTATTGATTGTACTAACGATGACATACGTATATATCATAAAAATGTCCAATATCAGGATTATGTTTCCCATACACTCTCTAAAGAAGCCAATAATATCATTTTTCTTGATAAATGGTCAGTTGAATATAAATCTGATGATAATACCATCCATATAGTATGCAAAGATCCAAAGGCGACGGATTATACAAGTAAATTTGAAACAATTTCTAAACAAGCGTTTTACGAATTATTCAAGAATTGATTGAGATTGTGCTTCATATAGAAATACGAAAGAATTCTCGGTATCATGAAAGCATATGAAACCAGATCAGATGCCGGAATCGGCCCTTTCACAGAGAATAGACGGAGTACCGGTTACTCCGGATGAAGTTGCAGCAGGCACCGCATTTATCCGCCTGTACCAGACCCTTAAGGCTCTCCGTGCACCGGGTGGCTGTCCCTGGGACCGGGAGCAGACTGCCCAGACCATGCGCAGCGACCTGCTGGAAGAAACCTGCGAGTGTATTGATGCCATCAGTCAGAACGATGCGCCCCACGTAATGGAAGAGTTGGGCGATGTCTATCTGAACAACACCATGATTTCCTATATGTATGCACAGGACGATGCCTTTGAGGTAGCAGATGTGCTCAACGATGTGGCTGCCAAAATCGTACGCCGTCATCCCCACGTTTTCCCGGAAAGCGAAGGTGCCGTAAATGCACTGGAAGGTGGCGCCAAAACTGCTGCCGAAGTACTGACCCAGTGGGATGCCATCAAGCAGGGCGTAGAAGGCCGCAAGGAAAAAAGCGTGCTGGATTCTGTACCGGAAGGATTTCCGCCCTTACTGCGCGGTTACAAGATGCACAAAAAAGCTGCCAAACAGGGGTTTGAATGGGATTCTGTAGACGGAGTCTGGGATAAGGTTGCCGAAGAACTGGCTGAACTGAAAGAAGCACTGGCTGCCGGTAACGAAACGGAAGCAAAACAGAGCCACATTGAAGAAGAATTCGGCGATGTTCTGAGTACCCTGATCAATCTGGCACGCTGGATTAAAGTTGACCCCAATGTGGCCATGATCCGCAATAACGAGAAATTCTACCGCCGCTACACCTACATGGAGCAGAAACTGGCCGAACAGGGAAAAACCGTAAAGGAATCTTCTGTTGATGAAATGAATGCCCTGTGGGATGAAGCCAAGGCAAAAGGTCTGTGAGGTAACAAAGCGGTATGGCAAAAATCAAGCTGATTGCATTCTTTGGAAATTACGGGCCGGAGTATGCCAACACCCGTCACAATGCGGGATGGCTTTTCTGCGATGCACTAAGTTATGCAGGAGATTTACGCTGGCAGAAAAAGTTCAAGGGTGAGTTTGCCCAGATTGAGCGGCCTTATTCTGACGGCGGGGATCCGGTGTATTTTCTGAAGCCCCTTACCTACATGAATCTTTCGGGCCAGAGCGTTCATGAACTGGCTCAGTTTTACAAGATCAAGCTGGATGAAATTCTGGTTGTCCACGATGAACTGGAATTGCCCTGCGGCACTGTCAGCCTGAAGTTTGGCGGCGGTCTTGGAGGGCACAACGGGCTTCGTTCCATGCGCGACTCTTTTGGCAGTGCAGACTGCTGGAGACTGCGGTTCGGTATCGGCAGGCCCAATCACAACGATATTGCCGGCTACGTACTGCAGCCCTTTACTGATGATGAGCGCATCATTCTGAGCCAGGCATACCCTGCGGTGGAAGACATGCTGAAAAAACTTCTGACCCGCGGGCCGGAATCTCAGCTGCAGGACTGGAAAAAGAAAAATCTGAAGGCGTAAGATGACTATATGAAAAACGCCTGCAGTCAGCACTGTGAATGAAGTGCAGGCTGCAGGCGTTTTTGTTTATTCCAGATAGCCGCCGAAACACCAGCCGGTGGTGCCGGCCGGGATTGGTGTGCCGTTGCGGTCTTTACCGCCGGACTGTACTTCTACCTGTACCCAGTTGCCGGTAATGCCATCGATAGTTTCCTTGCGGCCGGTGGCTACGATTTTTACCGGCGTACCTTTCAGCATGGTGGTGATGACTTCGCTTGAGGTAAGTTCGGTTTTGCGGAGCCGCAGGTTGTCTGCAGCTTTCAGGATTTTTGCAGCAGATACAGCTGCAGTTGCGGCCGGTGACTGGTCGATTCTGATGCCCAGGCTGGCGTTGGTAACCGGCACCATGGTGTTGATGTCGATGTACTTGGTTTCTACCCAGCCTTCGCGTCCATCAATCTTTTTGATTTTAGACCACTTCTTGTCTTTTGACTGTTCGGTTACCCAGACAAAGTCGTTTTCAAAGCAGTAACCGTCATTCTGGCTGCCGTTCATGGTAGTGAGGAGCGGAATGTGGTTGGTGTTCATCTGGCCAATGATACGGTCATTGATGCCCATATCATCCCACCAGCGATTGATGACACGCTTGATCTGGTATTCACCTTTTTCTACGTCAGCATCGGTAAAGTAGATGTTGCCGTCTGGGGCTACGGTCCAGCTGTAGCTGCCGATAACTCTACCGTTAGCATCTCGTGGTGGATTCCATTCGTTGGGGGCGTAGTCTTCATAGTATTTTACCTGTTTGGTCCAGGGATCAAGAATAGCGATATCAAATGTAATGTTTTTAGCCGGTTCGCCATAACGATAACGTCCATTTTCAGTTTGCATTTTTTGCAGATATATCAAACCTTTACTATCTTTACCAATCCTTTTATATCTAGATGACATCAGAGCATCAAATGCAGCCCCTATTATTTCATCTTCATGAGCATTTTTGAAACATGAATCTTTATAAAAATTATCAACAGTACTTAAATCAACATCTCCAAAACAAATAGATGACCATTCATCAATAATGTACCCAAGTTCTTCACCTTTTCCGTCTTCCAGCCAGGCTTTGGTTTCGCTGACATCCCGGACTGTGTAGCTGCCGTCGGGGAGGAATTCTAGGCTGAACATTTCATGGGAGTTTGCGTCTTCAGCAAAAAGAATTTTTCCAGTGTAATAAATATAGTCGCAGTGAACCAGACTTTCAAACTCTACCGGTTCTTTGCGATCAGACATAGTCAATGAATATTTCCAAATTACACCATTAAATGTTGTCTGAAATCCAATAATCCGAATACCACCATAATGCCAGTTGATTGGCTGTGTACAGGTAAAAGCAAAATTCTTATCTTTTTCACCCAGTTCATAGGTTCCATCAGGCTTTAGATGATACGTGTAACCAGTAATCGGAGAATGGGCATAAAAAACATACTGCTGGTCAACCAATGTTACATTAAAAAATGGCATACCGCCTTCAGTCGGTTCCCATTCTGTCCAGTAACCAAAAGGCTTATCAAATGGATAACTTGCAGCAGTTTCAACTTTCTGTGCAAAAACGCCGCACATCATCAGTACTGAAATCAGAAGGACTGCGGAAAAACGTTTCATCTCATGCTCCTGTCAGAAAAAACTGAACGTAGATTAGCATATTTCATTCACGCCTTAAAGACCTGCGAATATGAGAAGTCATCGGGGCAGACTTTTTCGGCTTTTTACGAGCATGCCGCTCTCTGAGCCGAAATTTCTTTCTCTATTTCATGCTGTGAAGCGTTTCCATACCAGTCTGGTGCAGGTTGTTTTCGGCTTTTTTCAGATAATTTCGTTTTCTAGCCGTACATAAGTCGCCTAAAATCAGTCATCACCCTGCTAATTTCGGCTTTTAAGTAAAGATTTGCTGTTCAAGCCGAACTTTCCTTCTCTATTTCATGCTGTAGAACTCTTCCACACCAGTTTGTGCAGACTTCTTCCGGCTTTTTACCCGCCTGCCGCATTCTGAGCCGTAATCCAGCTGCCACCAACGTGATTTCAGCCCTTTTGTGTACGGATATTCTATCTGTTTACCCACAAAAAGCCGAAATCAGCAGCTACCCTACAGTGTTGTTTTTGTCGTTTACCGCTTAAAAGTGCATAAATACGTAATTCAGGCGGTAAAGTTTTTGAGTTTTGTGCTGTTTTAACTACCTGTATTAAGAAAAATACCACCTATTCAAGCTGTTATCTGCAAAACAGGCGGTAATTTTACAAAACACACGTACGTTTTTCACACGAAACATGACGTAATTACCGCCTGAAAAGGGTAAAACGTAATTACGGGTGGTACTATTTGTCAGGGAATGTTGCTGGGGTTACCACCTTTTCATGGTGTTATGCCCAAAAAGGTGGTAATTATGTCATCGGCACTTACATTTTTTGAACAAAAACATGCAATAAGTACCACCCCTACAGCAATATCGCCCCATCCAGGTGGTAAATCTGACGGGCGGTCTGAACACTGGTTACCACCCATAAGCGTGCAAAAGCCCATTCAGGTGGTAACAACCACGATATCTGAAACTTTTTTCACTTTTCCACCCGCAAACTCAAATTTTTTTCACGAAAAACTCCAATAACTATATGCAGGATTTCCAAAGTTTCCCTGCAAAGGAGAAGAGAACAAAATACATCCATGTATTTTGTTCTCTTGCATCTTGCTTCGCAAGCTGCGATATCGCACATCCATGCGCGACCGCTGCCGCGGAGGCTTTATAGGAGATTTCGTGAAACGATATGAAGATTTAACGTTCGCAGATGATTTTATGTTTAGTCATGTCATGGAAGATGAAAGCATCTGCACAAGAGTTATCGAGATGCTGCTTAACATACAGGTAGACCACATTGAATATCTGAACTTCCAGCAGTCAGTACACCCCGACTATGATTCTCATGGAGTCCGATTTGACGTTTATGTCCGAAATTCAGACCGGATTATTGACCTTGAAATGCAATCTGTCCATAAGTCAGACCTGTTAAAGCGAGCCCGCTACTATCAGGCCATGCTTGATATGGATCAGCTGCAGCGTTCTATGGATTACAATGCACTGAAAGAAAACTATGTGGTGTTTATCTGCCTTGATGATCCATTTAATGCATCACTTCCCCGGTATACGTTCAAAAGGGTTTGCGATGAGCTTCTTTGGACTGATTTCAGTGATGACCCACGATATGCTGACAGGACTATCAATGTATTCTATAATGCAGGTGCATGGGAGCGTACAGACAACGCAGATATTAAGGCATTTCTGCAGTTTGTAAAGACTTCAACTCCTTCAAGTAAACTGACCTCTGATATCAATCGGGCAGTTGAAACGGCCAAACAACACGACCCCTGGAGGCGCGAATTCATGACACTGGAAATGAAGCTGGCGGAAGAACGCAAGGAAGGCTATGACTCAGGTTTCAGTGAAGGGCACGAGTCGGGCTACGCAACTGGTGCTGCTGAACAGCGGGCAAAAGATGAAGCTGAAATTGCAAGATTGAAAGCTGAAATTGAAAAATTGAAGGCGAAATAAAGTACAACGCCCGCAGTCAACGCTGTGAATTGTGAAGTGCCGGCCGCGGGCGCTTTTGTCAAATGAATATCAGATCTGGTTCTGCTTCATCAGTTTTGCAAGAACCGGGTCTTTCTGGCGCCAGTTTTTGTTTACTTTTACCTGCAGGTCAAGGTCAATGCGGTAGTCAAAAATCTCCTTACACTGGGCAAGACTCTGCATGCGGATTTTCTTAATCATGGAAGCGCCTTTCCCGATAACCATACCTTTCTGACTTTCCCGTTCAACAACCAGGAATGCGCGAACCCACAGTTCCCGGCCGTCTTTCCGCCATTCCATATCGGCAATATCAACATAGATGGCGTGGGGCAGTTCATCGTGGAGCAGGTTCATGGCCTGCTCGCGGACAATTTCTGCAATGCGGAAGTCAACTTCCTGGTCAGTATAGAATTCTTCCGGATACAGTTTTTCCTGGATAGGGGCAAGGGCGTACAGTCCTTTCAGAACATCGTTGATGTTGGTGTCTTCTTTTGCGCTCATCTCAAAAATGCGGTCTGCAGGAACGCCGGTCAGGTTTTCTTCCAGGAAGACGCGGCACTTGGCAGTATTGGCATGGGAATCATCAATTTTGTTGATGGCAACAACGGTTTTTGCGGCAAAGGGAGCCACCAGCTGGCAGGTTTTCAGTTCTTCTTCGCCAGGTGTACGGGTGGCATCAAGCAGGTACAGAACGCAGTCGGCATCGGCCAGCTGGTCTTTTGTTACGCCTTTTAACAGCAGGTTGAATTTCTTTTCGGAATCATGGTAGCCGGGAGTGTCGATGAAAACCAGCTGACCATAGGAAGTGTTGACGATGCCGCGAATCGCATTACGGGTGGTCTGGGGAACCGGCGAAACAATGGAGATTTTTTCTCCTGACGCGGTATTCAGAAAGGTTGATTTTCCCGCACTGGGGCGGCCGACAATGGCAACTAACGCAGTTTTTTCGCCAACTGGAGGCATCATGTTCTGTGAATCACTCATGGGGGCAGTATATCGGCTTAATGTTTTGTCGTAAAGCGGAATATCTTGTTTGTTTGGAATAGGTTCCTGTGGTAGAGTAAAATTACAATAGAAAGAAGTGTTTCCCGGAGGAAAAAGTGAACAGCCAGTTTTTAACCTTTAAGCTTGATGGAAATCAATATGCTGTAGAAGTATACAAAGTGCAGGAAGTTCTGGAATATACCAAAATTACCAAGACCCCTTGTGCCGAAATTTATCAGGAAGGCATGATCAGTTCCCGCGGGCAGGGTATTTCGGTAATTAATCTGCGGAAGAAATTCGGACTTGATGACCGTGAACCAGACCGGGAAACACGGATTATCGTTATGGAAATAACCACCGATGACGGAGATCTGGTAATTTTTGGTGCCATTGCAGATTCAGTGCAGGAAGTTATCGAAATTCCTGAAAAAGACATTGAACCTTCTCCAAAATTCGGCAATTCCATCAATGCCAAATATATCCGCGGTATCGGGCGCAAAGACGGCGAATTCATTGTCATCCTGAATATCGATACTATCTTCTCCACCGATGAAATTATCAGTTTGGAAGAAGTGAACAATATGGAAGTGGAAGATCCGGAACCCGAAAATTAATTTGAGTTTTTGTGTTTTTTCTTTTTACGTTTTAATCAGATAACACTACTATAAAAGTACCGGGATTGATTTGCCCCTATTGCAAGATCCCGGTGGCAGCGTTGCTGTCTGGCGTAAGTCATATTGCTAAAAGCGGAGGTCCCCTGTGGCCGCTATCTATCCAATCTTTTTTTCAGACGGTGAATCTACAATCCGTCTGGCTTCTCCCAAAGACTTCAAACCAACGGAAACTTTTTCGCAAAAGGCTATGAAAGGCAGCGCAGTATCAGCTTCAGATGCTGAAGACGCTGTGTACAACAGTGCAAAAGCGTTCTATACCCGGCAGTTTATTCAGGAAAAACAGCAAAAATGCGGCTGGAGCAACCAAACGGTAGGAAATGCTCTGGATCAGCGGCGGAAAGCACGCGGTACAGTAGGTGATGAAGAACTTCCCGGTGAAAAGATTCTTTCCCGGTATTATGACAGGTGCGATATTACCGAAGATGATTTTTCAGACCTGCTTGCTGTTCTGGACCTGACACCTGAAACCGTATGGAAGTATGTATCCAGCTGTCTGGAACGTGACCGGCTGATGAACAATCAGCTGCCGGTGCTGCTGGAAAATATCGAACTGCTTCTTGCCCACACACACGAAATCATCAACACGCCGGAATGGGCCAACATCCGTTTTAATGAAATGTGTTTCAGCATTGCCTACGCAAGCCGGAAACGTCCCATTACGCTGGGAGAACTGCTTACCCACTGGAATGACGGCTACTGGAAGGCGACCTGCCCCAAATGCAATGCAAAAGGATACGTATACTCCCTTGCAGGTTCACCCCTTTCAGGAACAAACTACTATTCCATGGTCTGTCCTCAGTGTCACAAAAAATACCGCTCATCCTATATCCGTACGAACAATTCCAGCCCTTTTGCCAATAACTGGCAGCGGGCTATGAGTTACAAGAGCGAAATAGAGTACCAGAGCACCCGGTTGAGTCTGAGTGATCTGGTAGCTATTCTGCGGGGAGATTCCTGGTCAGTTTGAGCTTGCTGTCAGATTTTCCAGAGAAATACCGGTGGCTGCTTCTGTGCAGTCTACTGTTTTACCGTAGCGCAGATAGTACAGATAGCAGCGTACCTGTCGGCCTGTTTTTGCCGTTGTAAACATCTGCTCAGCTGACCGCTTGTAAAATGCCAGCTGGGTTGTGTGCTTTTCCGGTTCAATAGCTTGGTCAGACTTAAAGTCTACCACATACAGCACATTATCTTCCGGACAGTCAAAAACCAGGTCAATCTGGCCGTCTACCAGAACTGGAATTCCTGCATCATTGACAATGCGGGTTTTAAAAGTGTACTCGCTTTTTCGCAGGGATGCTTTTAACGCCTTTTCTCCAATGGGTGTTGTTACAAAGTGATCGGCCATTTCCTGTGCCAGTTTTTCTACTGCAGCCAGATCTTCGGCCTTTAATTTGGCTGCAATGTTCTTGGGCACTGCAACTTTATGTCCGGTAAAAATCTGTTCAGCCTTGGCGTGGGCAATGGTACCAAAATCGTTTTCTGCAAAGGGCTCTGATTCCTGCTTGTGGGCCTTCTGGCTTGCAATAAGAGTTTCCAGTCGGGTGGTATCAAACAGTCCTGCCGGCCGTTCCCCGGAGGAAGAAGCCGCATCTTCAGGATTATAGTCGCCGTGACCAAAGGTACTGGGGTTTGCCCGTATTGGCTCCTGGTCCATATCGGCTTCAATCTTTTGTTTCTGCTGTTCTTCTGAAGGATACCGGTTTCTGGCAGCCTCAATTGCTTTCTGCTGGTTTTCAAAACCGGTAGTATTGCTGCCTGTTGTAACAAACTCAGCTTCCATTGCCGGAATAACCTTGTAGATAAAGGGTGATTCTTCCGGCTGCATACCGGTAAACCGCTGCAGGCTTTCAGAAAGCAGGTGAATGAATTGGGTATGCGTTTTTTCGGTAAAAATACTCCATTCGTCAACTTTACCGTTATTTTTTCCAAAAGAACCGTCGTCGGCCCCTGTCATAATCAGTTCATCTTCTGCACGGGTCATGGCAACATACAGCAGCCGCCGTAATTCAGCCTGCTCCAGACACATATTTTCACTGGCTGCCGCTTTTGCAAACCAGTTTCCCTTGATTTTATTAATTTCTATGACAGGCAGCCCGTTGCCCGTATTGGGGACCAGACCATACTTTTCTGAAAAATACGAATAAATTACCTGAAAATTACTGTTCCCCGGAGGATTCTGATTCAGTTCAGGAATAAATACCACAGGAAACTGAAGTCCTTTACTTTTATGGATAGTCATAATTTTTACGGCATTCCGCTGTTCCATGGGAATTTCTACATCTTCCAGATATTCTCCATACGACTGCCTGATATCCATTAACTGCTGGGTATAGTCGGCTATGGTTCTGTTCTCGGCATCGCAGCGGCGGGCGGTTTCAAACAGCAGGTCAAAAAGACTTTCGTACATGGTGAAGTTTTCGTTCCATACGGTCTGGTACCGGTAACCGCAGGTATACCAGATGTGGGAAACAAGATGGGTAGAAGAAAGCTGTGATTTTTCTGCAATTAATCCTTCAAAAAAAGCACGACCCTTACAGAACTGTTCTTTGTCAGAATCAGAAAGATACTGTTCTGAAGCGGAATCAAAAGGCTTGCTGAACGGATTGGTAAGTATTGCCGTAACACCTGCTGAAGACAGATTTACCAGAGGACTGAGTAGCAGTGAACTGTACGCCATGGTGTCATCCGGGTGAATCAGCAGCTGCAGACATGAGGCAATATCATTGATGACAGCTTCTCCAAAAAAGCCGGAAACTTTTTCTGTTGTATAGGGAATTCCTGCTTCCCGCAGAATCCGTTCATATTCCTGCTGTTCGGTGGTTTTCCGTTCCAGAATGGCAAAATCGCTGTACTGGTATCCTTCTTCTGCAACTTTCCGGTTGATAATATCTGCAATATACCGTGCCTGTACCTGATGGTCATTCAGGTATTCCATGTCCGGATTCTGATTTTCATCGGGCTGTTTCAGGGCAATGGTGATGCGGCGCATATCCTGGGACTCTGGATTTTCCTGGTTTTTCTCAAAGAACCGGGCGTTTTCATACCGGGCTTCATAGGTAAATGCATCGGTATCAGGGGCCTCCGTCCAGCTGAACAGGGGAGCATCAGGATTTTGGGTAGGATGACAGAGTACGTTGAACCCTTTCAGAAGGTTTTCTTTTGAACGGTAGTTGGTGCGCAAGGTGCGGTATTGGGGCATTTCACTGCGCAGTTTCATGAATACCGAAACGTCGGCTCCACGGAATTTGTAGATGGACTGCTTTTCATCACCGACAAAGAACAGTTTGTGCTGATCCAGATCTTTTGCCTCAGGAACGCCCTGGGTTATCACGTCTTTTCTTTCTGAAATCAGGTACAGCAGGTCTCTCTGAATTTCATTATCATCCTGAAATTCATCAATCATAATAGCCTTGAATGCATTTTTTTCCTGTGCCCGGATTTCCGGGTATTCTTTCAGCAGACGTAATGCAAACTGGGAAACATCGGTAAAGGTCAGAATTCCCTGCTGACGGCGCTGTTCATGGTATTCTTTCTGAAATGCGTTCAAAAGCCGGCTGAGCTCCATATTGGTGTCATAGCATACTTTGTAGTTGAAAAGCAGATGCAGTTCCGTGCAATAGCGGCGGCTGATGAATATAGGATTATCCTGCTTTTCTACGCCTCTGATACCGCGAAGCTCTAATTTTGCAAACCGGTACACAAAATCAAGATACTTTCGGAGTGTATCCGGAGAATCGCTGTACGCAGGGGGTGTCAGAAGAGAGCCGGGTTCAGTGTCAGCAAACAGAGGAGCGCCGTTTTTCAAAAAAGTAGGGGTAAAAATCGTAGAGGCATCGTCGCTTTTCAGGTTGGTATATATGTCACTGTAGATTTTCGTGACAATGCCGGTCAGTTCACTCCATCGTTTTGCGGCAAATACTGACTGTTTTTCGGTATCGGCTTCAAAATTTCGGGGATTTGCCAGATTGCTGAATGCGGTCACGGCCTTTGCAAAGAAAGCTGAAGCTGCTTCTGCCGGATTATTTGAGCCCATAAGCTGTTTTAATGCCTGATTATCTTTATTTGAAAGCACAAAGGGCAGTGCCATGGTTTCTGCCAAAGATTCTGCCGCTGCTTTATCAATGGAAAAATCGTGGGAGATTCCAAAATGATGAATGCCATCACGGACGATGGTGTTGCAGTAGGAATCAAGGGTGCTGATGCGGGCTTTATGGAAAGACGCTATGGCTTCTGTTGCCCGATGCTGTATAACAGGTTCAGGATCATCACGGAGACTGCAGAGTGTTGCGTAAATTCTCTGGTACATTTCGGATGCAGCTTTGGTTGTAAAGGTAAGGGTAAGAATTTCTTCCGGTTTATAATTCTGCTCCGTTACCAGCCAGGCATAGCGGTGACTCAAGACATGTGTTTTACCACTGCCGGCACCTGCTGCTGCCACAACATTTTCAAGACAGGTAGCTGCATCCAGCTGTTCCTGATTTAATCCTTGTAAGGCAGGATGAACTCCGGTGGGAGTTTCAGATTCAGCGGTCATCTGTGTTTCAGGTGAAATATTCATATCAGTTATCTCCTGTAAAGAAAGCGTCCTGCATGTCGTAAACCGGCCGGTATCCATGACCGATTCTGAAATTGGTACGGCAGATGTGTTTGTAGTCACACCCGGAACAGGTTGTCCGGTCTATTTTTGAATAGGCACGGAACGTGCCCTGACAGATATCATCGGCCAGGGAGTCTGCATAGCTTCGGGCAGTTTCAAGCTCTGCCGTCCAGTCATCTTCTGCCTGGTTATAGACGGTGGTTACCTTATGCCCTTTTATTGAAACATAGGAACATTTTTCTACGGTCAGCGGATTTTCCGGATTACTGTTCTGGTCAAAAAGCAGTTTGTAAATGGCAAACTGGATTGTTTTCAGCTCTCCGGTATCCGGATTGATTTTGGTGGAAACAATAGTAGGGATACTGTTTGACTTATAATCAATGAGAACGACTCCTGTCAGGTCAGGGTTGAGAAGAATCAGGTCGATGTAGCCTCCGATGCGGTATGGTACCGGGGAATCAGATTCTGTTGTTCTGTTGTATGACAGATATTTTTCTGTGGCATATACCGTGTAACCGGCATATGTTTTCAGAATTGCCGTAATGGCATCTTTAAGAATATCTCTGTTTCCCTCACGCTGACTTTTTACCAGTTCCTTTGTCAAAGGGCTTGTTCTTGTTTCGGCAGCTAGTTTTTCATATGTTTTGTCCATGGCTGCATTCAGATAGCCGGTATACGTGTCGTTCGTGGTATCGTCCCAGGGAAGCAGTACATTGTTTCCAAAGGAATTGAAGAAGTTTTCCAGCATGGAATGCAGTTCTGTCCCCTTAAACGTATCTTCCATAAGACTGGCTGACAGGGTCTGCTCCTGAAGTTTGACTACGCGGCTGAAAAACCAGAGGCGGGGACACTTCCGGTAGTCTGCAACGGCACTTTGACTGATGTTCAGATAACCGTCAGAAGTAAAGCGGTTCCGGATAGTCTCTGCAGTCCACCCTGAATTCTGCGGCGTATCAGATGTTTCAGGTGTTCCCGACTGCTGTGCTGCCCAGTTATTGAATCCGCGGGTCTGCAGCATGGTTGCGTTAAAATGGGTGTCACTGGTGTTTTCTCCGGATTCATTTTTGAACCATGCTTTTTCACAAAGGTATGGATCCTGCGCATTCCAGATTTCCTGTTCATGATCCAGCAGTTTTTTCCGCTGATCCTTGGGCAGGTCGTCACCATGCACGGCAAAAGAAGAATGAGGAATACTGTAACTGCCAAAGGTTTTTTCTGAACAGCTGAATACTGCCGGCAGGGTACTGTTCTGCGCATACATGGCTATGTACTCACGGCTGGCATCAGTTTCTGCAATATTCATCCGGTCACGTTTTTCACTCCGCAAGAAGAGCAGCCGGTTAAAGGTTACCTGCAGTGAACTTTGGGAGGCATCAAGGATAAAATGCCGGCAGAAAGGTGCCGCTGCTGCTGCCTTGTATTCGTAAATGTGAACACCGCGCTTTTCCTGTGCCTGGGGTACGTAGACAGTATCCTTCAGCACTTTGCAGAAAAACGAATATGCGGCTGGCAGTGAAACATCAGGATACTCAGCTTCTACTTCCATCAGGTTTGCCAGTTCTGAAATACAGCGGCCCAGTACCCGGTCATCATCTTCTGAAAATTTTTCCGTATCAAACAGTTCTTCCCGGAATGCAAAATAGTGTTTTTTGATGTCTGCAAAGGTTGTTGACCGAACCAGATTTTCAGAAAGGCTTTTCAGCTTGTCATAGAGCGCTTTTGCCCGTACTTCCAGTTCTGCACCGGCGGCATCCTTAAATGCATCTTTCCATGGATCAACGGTTTTTCCGTTACGTTCCCATGCGCAGATACAGCAGTTTTTCTGGCCAAAGGCAATCAGCTGCTCCACAGCTTCAGGGGCTTTCCATGGCAATGCCGGGTTTGTAAGTAGATTTTTAACGGTTTCATATGAAAACTTCTGTTCAACGCATTCCTGCAGCTGGCTGAAAAGCAGACCTGCTCCCCGGCTGGCCAGCGGTTTTCCTACACGATACTGATAGGGAATATCGTACAGTTCAAGTTCCCGGGTAAGATAGGGGCCATAGGTATCGGTATCGGCAATGCTCACTGCCATCTGATGCCATGCAATACCGTCCTCATAATGGGCTTTCCGCAGCTGCAGGGCCAAAAGACGCAGTTCCGTGCGGCTGTTGGTATAGCTGAAAACGGTCTGCTGCTTTTCTCCGCCATCTGCCGGATCATCTTCCAGATCACAGCGGTATACCAGGGTTACTGTCTTTCTGGTTTCTTCATCTGTAAGAAGTGCACGGTAATCATCAAAGTCGCTCAGGGCATCCGGATACAGAACAAAGTAGTGTTCGCCGTTTCTGCTGATAAACGGTGGCTTCTCCCAGGCTGGGTCAAAAAGACTGTGTTCATCAAGAAATAGGCTGTATGCCGTGTACAGAGTGAATAAATCGGTATCTTCGCTGTCGGCGTCTGAGGGCAGCTGTCCATTGATAAGCCGGTGCTCTGCCCAGTAATGCAGTTGGGGAAGCAGTGCTGCAATCCATGCAGTAAAGTTTCCGGCACTGGTCCGGTATTCTTCCGGTATAAGGTATGAGAACAGCGGTGGTTCTGAGCTGGCATTTTTACCGATAAAGCTGGCCGCAAACATCTGACGCAGCACCGATGGAATGCTTATCAGGTGTTCTTTTGAACTTTTAATGGATTCTCCCTTGAAACTATCCCATGCAAGAAAACGGTCCATGGCAACAGTGCCAGAACCATCAGGCAGAATTTCAAGAATATGTTCAGCCCACTGACGGGCAGAAATTTGCGTTGGAAAAACGAAAATAACGTTTGGGGTATCAAGGTGTGATAAAATCAGTTGTTCAAGTTTTCTCATAAGATAAGTATAGCATAGCAATAAAAGGGTGACATGACAGTGACAAACGTAATATTTAACGGTCTGCTATAAAATATCCCTATAGTGACACCCCCTGTTTATGGTAAGATAAAGCTGATTTTATGAAAACTATTGAAGCGTACGATGGAAGCCCGCTGTCTTATGGAGCAACATTAGTTCCCGGCGGTGTTAATTTCAGCATATTTTCGCGGCACGCAAATAGCGTTGTTCTGTGTCTGTTTGAATCGGAGAACTCATCATCTCCTTACTTTACATATACCTTTGATCCGGTTACCAATCATACCGGCGATATATGGCATGTTTTCCTCAAGGGTATTGAGCCCGGTGCATTATACCTGTACCGCATGGATGGCGAATTCTGTCCTGAAAAAGGTCTTCGGTATGACAAAAACTGCTGGCTTATTGATCCGTATACCAAAGCCCTGACCAATACCTCTCTTTTTGACAATCTTCCGGCAAACACGGCATCTCCTCAAGACCGCATGGATGTCATTATGGGATCTCTTCCGGATGCGGCAAAGTTCCCCAAATGTGTCGTTATTGATGATTCCGATTTTGACTGGGAAGGTGACCGGCCATTGAATTACCGGCTGAGAAATACCATTATTTATGAAACTCATTTGAAAGGCTTTACGGCAAGTCCTTCATCCCGGGTTCAGTATCCGGGAACTTACAAAGGCCTTGTTGAAAAAATTCCGTACTTGAAGGAACTGGGAATAACCAGCGTAGAACTGCTGCCAATCCAGGAATTTGACGGGTTTGAAAATACCAATATCAATCCCCGTACCGGTGACCGTCTGGTGAACTTCTGGGGATACAGCACCATGGCGTTCTTTGCTCCAAAAGCATCCTACGCCAGTAATGCAGCTCCCGGGGCATCAGTCCGTGAATTCAAGGAAATGGTCCGTGAAATGCACAAAAACGGTCTTGAAGTTATTCTTGATATTGTTTTCAACCACACGGCAGAAGGCAACGAACACGGTGTTACCTTCAGTTTCCGCGGCATTGACAATCCCGTATATTACATTCTGGAACCTGAAAAAAAAGAGTACTACACCAACTATTCCGGCTGCGGCAACACTTTTAACTGCAATCACCCGGTTGTGCGTGACTTTATCATAAACTGCCTGCGCTACTGGACTGTACAGATGCATGTTGACGGTTTCCGGTTTGACCTGGCACCTATCCTTGGTCGTGGTCAGAATGGAGATCTTTTGGCATGGCCTCCATTACTGGAACGTATTGCCGAAGATCCGGTTCTCAGCAAGACCAAGATTATTGCCGAAGCATGGGATGCCGGTGGAGCGTATCAGGTAGGAAGTTTCCCCGGCGGACGCTGGGCAGAATGGAATGACCGGTTCCGTGATGATATGCGCCGGTTCTGGCGGGGCGATTCAGGTCTGTGCGCCGGTGTGGCAACTCGTCTTACCGGTTCGGCTGACTTGTATCTGAGTAATGGCCGTAAGCCATATCACAGCATCAACTTTCTTACCAGCCACGACGGTTTTACCCTGAATGACCTGGTAACCTACAACCAGAAGCACAACGAAGAAAACGGCGAACAGAACCGTGACGGCAATGATACCAACTGGAGCTGCAGTTACGGCTATGAAGGTGTTACTGAAAACCCTGCCATTGAAGGATTACGGGACCGTCAGGCAAAGAACCTGATGTTCAGTCTGCTGCTTTCACAGGGTACTCCCATGATGCTTGCGGGGGATGAACTTCGACGTACACAGAGTGGCAACAACAATGCCTATTGCCAGGATAACGAAATTTCATGGGTCAACTGGGATAATGCGGAAAAACAGAAGCTGTTCCTGGACTTTACCAGAAAGCTGATTGCCTTCAGAAAAGCTCATCATGCCTTTACCCGGCCCGAATTCTTTACTGGAAAAGACATTTCACTGAACAGTCTGCCTGACATTACCTGGTTTGATGAAAGTGGAAACGTTCCTGACTGGGGGCAGATGGGGCACTTTGTGGCATTCCGTCTTGACGGCAGCCCCGCAGAAACAGTTTCAGATACCCGTGACAACGATTTTTACATCATGATTAATGCTGACGATACGGACAAAACAGTCCGGCTGCCTGCAGCACCACAGGGTAAAAAGTGGTATCGGGTTATTGATACAACCATCCCTGGTCCTGATTCATTTATGGATGAAGGTATGGAAGATGAGCTGTATGAACAGACTATGTACATTTTGCCGGCAAAAGGATGTGCTTTACTCTTGAGTAAAGTTACTAAACCGGTTAACTTATAAAAAAGCATTTTTTGCTGTTAACGCACCAATCCGCCATAAGGAGGCAAAAATATGGAATTTGATGCAAAAGCTTTTAAAGACAATCTTTCTGCCCGTCTTAAGAGACAGTATGGTAAAGACCTGTCACAGGCTAATAAACACGATTTGTTCGATGCTGTTTCTGCATCAGCTATGGAAATAATCAACGAAAACTGGATGAAAACCCGCAAGGCCTACTACGATAATCAGGGGCGCCGCGTGTACTATCTTTCTGCAGAATTTCTTATGGGACGCGCCCTGAGCAACAACCTGATCAATGCTCAGATTATGGATCAGGTAAAAGAAGTTCTTAAGGATCTTGATATTGATTACAACATGGTAGAAGACGAAGAACCGGATGCCGGTCTTGGTAACGGTGGTCTTGGCCGTCTTGCAGCTTGTTTCCTTGATTCTCTTGCAACTCTGGATTACCCGGGACACGGTTACGGTATCCGCTACCAGTATGGTATGTTTGAACAGCACATTGAAAACGGTTACCAGGTTGAATACCCTGATAACTGGCTGCAGCACCGCGATCCATGGGAAGTAAAACGCACCGACCTGGCTGTTACCGTTAAATTCGGCGGTAATGTTGCATGGCGCCGTGGTCCTGACGGACAGGATCAGTTCTATGTAGAAAATGCTGAAGAAGTAGTTGCAACTCCATATGATATGCCGATTGTAGGGTACGGTACCAACACCGTAAACACCCTGCGTCTGTGGGAAGCATCAAGTGCCAACGGTTTTGACCTGCAGCTTTTCAACAATATGGATTACATGCGTGCTGTTGAACGCCAGAACAGTGCAGAAAATATCAGCCGTGTTCTGTACCCCAATGATAACGGCCCCAGCGGAAAAGCCCTCCGCCTGAAGCAGCAGTACTTCTTCTCATCTGCTTCTCTGCAGGATCTGGTAAATCACTTTATCCAGGATCACGGAAAAGACTTCAGCAAATTCCCTGATTATCAGGTTATCCAGCTGAACGATACTCACCCGGTAGTTGCTATTCCTGAACTGATGCGCATCCTCATGGATGAGCAGGGATTGGGTTGGGATGCTGCCTGGGATATTGTTACTAGAACCTTTGCGTATACCAACCATACTATTCTGGCTGAAGCTCTGGAAAAATGGCCTATTGAAATTTTCCAGGGACTGCTGCCTCGTATTTATCAGATTGTAGAAGAAATCAACCGCCGCTTTATGATTGAACTGCGCAATACCTATCCTGATGACTACGAACGCCAGAACCGCATGTCAATCATTCATAACGGCATGATTTATATGGCATGGCTGGCAATTCACGCCTGTTTCAGTGTAAACGGTGTTGCAGCCCTGCATACTGAACTGTTGAAAACCCAGGAGCTGAAAGACTGGTACGAACTGTATCCGGCAAAATTCAACAACAAGACCAATGGTGTTACCCAGCGCCGCTGGCTCCTTTCTGCTGACCCAAGACTGGCCAAATTCATTACTGATCGCATTGGTCACGGCTGGGAAAAGGATCTGTCAAAACTGCGGGAACTTGAAAATTATGTTGATGATGACAAAACCCTGCAGGAATTCCTTGATATCAAGACAGAAAACAAGAAAGATCTGTGTAAGTATCTGAAGGAAACCCAAGGTGTAGAACTGGATCCCAACAGTATTTTTGACGTTCAGATTAAGCGTCTGCACGAATACAAGCGTCAGTTGCTGAATGTACTGCACATTATCTACCTGTATAACCGTCTTGTCGAAGATCCGAAATTCGATCCACCTGCACGTACCTATATTTTTGGTGCAAAAGCAGCCAGTGGTTACCGTCGTGCCAAGAGTATCATCAAACTGATTAACACTGTTGCTGACCGTGTTAACAACGACCCCCGTACCCGCGGAAAACTAAAGGTTGTATTCGTAGAAAACTACCGCGTATCAGTTGCAGAAAAACTGTTCCCTGCTTCTGATGTATCTGAACAGATTTCTACTGCCGGTAAGGAGGCTTCCGGTACCGGTAACATGAAGTTCATGATTAACGGTGCAGTTACCCTTGGTACTATGGATGGTGCAAACATCGAAATTGTAGAAGAAGCTGGTGCTGAAAACGCATTCATCTTTGGTCTTACTGCTGATGACATCATCAAGATTGAAGCTGAACACAGCTACAATCCTCAGAAATTCCTGGAACGCAATAAGGCTCTTGCCCGTGTTATGGACCAGCTGATTGACGGTACTTTTGATCAGGACCGCTCTCTGTTCCGTGAACTGCATGATTCGCTTGTGTATGGTGTTGAAGGTAACCGTCCAGACGTATACTACGTTCTGGCAGACTTTGACAGTTATGTTGCTGCTCAGGAAAAAGTTGCCGCTGCCTACGCAGACCGCAAAGCCTGGGCTAAGATGGCACTGCTGAATATTGCCCGTTCCGGTAAGTTCAGTTCTGACCGTACCATTGAAGACTACGTAGCTGATATCTGGAAGATTAAGAAGCTGCCTGTTAAATAATCCGTTGCCGGGCCCTGTTGCCCGCTGGCGTCGTTGGCTTGGTCCTGCGGTGCTCAACGACCGGCAGGTCGACTGCGCTCCTCGGACCGGCGCCGCCTAGCCATCGGGCAACATCATCCCGGCAACTTAAAAACAATGGGGGTCCTGTTGCCCGGCAACCAGTATCCCTGTCATCCCGAACTTGATTCGGGATCTATACCGCTGTACGTAGTGTAGATGCTGAAACAAGTTCAGCATGACAGGTGTGGTGTTGCCCGCTGGCGGCAGTTGATTTCGGCTTACAGATGCGATTCTGCTCTGTGAGCCGAATTTTTTTGTTAAGGAATGGTGTCGTTTCGGCTCACGATAAAATGAGTTATACTGATTATGAGGATAAAAAATCAGTATGAAAAAGTATGTAAAAAAGGGAATGAAGGAATTCATCGGGTCGCAGGTGCTTTCTGTAGCAGATGTAATCCTTACGGCGGTATATCCGTTTCTGCTTACCTATATCATTGACAACATCACAACTATTTCCAGTCATAAGCTGATTATCGTTTTCGGCACCTTTGTGGCCAGCATCGTACTTCTGCTTCTGGAACAGTACCTGAACAAAATCGTCAAGCAGAAGTATGAAAAGAAGATTGTCCATTTATTACGGCACGATCTGTTCAATAAACTGCTCGATATGGATGAAAGCACTTTCTATCAGGAAGAACCGGACGTGTACGCATCGTTTCTGGTTAACGACATCAAATCGCTGTATACCCTGTATTTTGAAAACCTGATTTACTTTGTCAACGAAATACTCAAACTGGTCACCTATACCGTTATTCTGTTCAGAATTAACTGGGTCATGTGTCTGGTCATTATCGGCTCCCTGCTGCTGTTGGTTTTCATGCCGCAACTGGTGGGCGGAAAATTTGAGAGCCTGAATCAGGATGTTTCAGAAAAGAATGCGGACTATCTGTCATCCATGACATCCTTTCTGGAAAGCCACGAAATTCTTGATGCCCGGAAGCCTGCCGTACAGCGACGTCACGAAACCATTTTGAACGGGCTGCAGGAAAGTGTGTACCGCCAGGGAACCTATCGGTCCTTTACGCAGATTTTTTCCGGTTCTGCACTTTATATCCAGCTGATTATTTGTTTTATAACCGGCGTCATTCTGACCTACCGGCAGGTTATTACTGTGGGCACCCTTTCTGCCTGCATGATCTATGTTGAATACATATCTATGGTTTCCTGCAATCTTCTGGGCGAAATTCTGGATATGAAAAGTTCTGCCGTATACCGCACCCGGTTAGCCAGCTACCTGAAAAAAGAAAATGCTGAACTGAAGGCAACTCCCGCGGCAGCAGGAACGGTTTCTGTCCGGAACCTTTCCTATACTATAGGGGAGCGTCAGTTATTTGATAATCTGTCATATCAATTTGAAGCTGGCAGAAAATATGTCATCACCGGTGATAATGGCTGCGGTAAATCCACGTTCTTAAAGATTCTTGCACAACATATTGCTGCCGATGGCGACTGTCTTGCTGTCAACCGGGATGAAGTAACGTATATCAGCCAGAACCGGTATCTTTTTGAAGGCTCTGTGCTGGAAAATGTGCTCCTGTTTGGAGAGAGTAACGAAGAAATAGAGCGTGAAATCGCGTCGTATCTTACTTCTCTCCATTTTGCCCACGGTCTTGAGTATCAGATTGAAAAAGATGGTACCAACCTTTCCGGTGGCGAAAAAGCAAAAATCTGTCTGGTACGGGGCCTTATCCAGAAAAAGAAAATCATGATGATTGATGAGCCGTTCAATGATGTGGATGAGGAATCCGGCATCCTGCTGGAGCAGCTGCTGACAGCATCTTCCGGTACGACAATCATGGTATCCCACCTTCTGCATGACCGGAACCGCTATGATGAAATCCTTGTCATGCAGGATGGTAAGTTACACCGTTCGTAGTGGAGATGCTGAAACAAGTTCAGCATGACAGGTGTGGTGTTTGCCCGCTGATTGTCTTTCATTCATTTATTTGTAATATGGAATGAAAGACGGTTTTTATCTTTATCGTAAGTATTCGTTATTTCGACTGCTTGGTAATTTTCGCCTCGTACATAAGTATGAGTGTCTGTTCGTCCAGTAAAATTGTGATAATTCATGACTAATTTATTTTCCATGGTTGTCGGATGATAACATAAAGCATCTGTGAACTGTACAAAATCCTTGTCCCGCTCATCCTCATCGGAAATATAGTTTAACTTTATTTTTTCGCCACTATCCATACCAATCTGAATAAAAAATTTATTATCGCTCTTTGTTTTTATTACACTTTCAATTTTAGCTGTATTAACAAGAATCCTTAATTGATATTTTCCATCAAGAAATACAAACATGTAAACCTCCCAAAATTTCCACTTATAATTCGATTATACTATCTCTTTACTTTGCAGCGGCTTTCAGCTTGCGGAGCAGGCCGTCAAAAAAATTCTTCTCTATGCCATAGTTTACGGCTTGCGATAAGGCAGCGTCAAGGCTCCGAATGACTGGGACTGTCGAAGCTTTTCTTTTCGGACATCAAACAAAGTTAGAAAAGTTTTCAGTAAAAATCTCATATTTTACAAGACTATGTCCGTAAAAAGAGTTGCTTATAGTCACCCTGAACTAGTTTCAGGGTCTCATCAAAACTCCACAAATCTACCGGATTGCCAGTACATGCAAAACCGCTGTGAATGACGTCACAACTGTTGACTTTTGCGTTAGCAAAACTCAGTACTATTGGTGAATCCCGGTGTAGAAACTATACGGTCTGGTCAAGGCACGTACGCCTTCGGCTATCTTAAAGCCTTGACTCAGCCGTGTTCAAGGTATCAGCACAGCTTACACCTTGAATAAAAGTCCATGCTGACCGCATGGACTCCGGGCTTCAACAATTTTTGTCTGTACTTTCAATCCTCTCGATTTGTGGCATTCCTGTACAATCTTTGTTGCTGAGTAGCATTCAGCAACACTTTTTACGGACATCGCCTTCTTGAAAAAGAATAGCTGATATCCTTGTCAGCATAACTGTATGGTATCACAAAATTCCAGCGAAATTTGCGGTAAAAATCACATTTTCCCAAACATCATCTGTTTCCAATGACGTTCAGAAGTTCACTGACAACTTCGTTTACTTTTACTGCGGTTATTTTCCCGATTTTCTCTCCAAGTCGTCTTTTATCAACTGCTGTTATCTGGGGACAAATAACAACAGAATCTTTAGGCAGCCCTGAATCCCCTTTCTCTAAAAAAACATTCCCCTTATACTCTGCAAGCATCAGGTTTGTCGATAGAGGAATAATCAGTACTGTATTGTATTCGGATTTGTTCAGTACATCACTCTGAATGACGAGACAGGGTCTCCGGTACCCTGGTTCGCTGCCGAAGGGAATACCAAGATCTATCCAGAATATCTCACCACACATCATTTTTTGTCAGATTCCTCAGATTCTCAATTCCTGCAGGAGATTCCTGAAAATCAGTTTCATTTGAAAGAGACATCATCCGGGTAATGTTTTCAGGAGTTAATTCCTTTTTATTTGTTGGAATAGCTGTGGTAAGTTCAAACGGAATACTGTGTGTTCTGTTGACAGCCTTTATGAAAATGTTAATTGCGGTAGACACGTTCATACCTAAATCAGCACAAATTGTACTGAATGCATTTTTATCAGTGTTATCTACATTTACCGATACAACAGCCATATAATACCTCCGCTATATAATATACTGTATATCTATCGTAGTGTTAAACAAATATTTACCCGAACAGTTTCACGAAGGTGCGCAGGATATTGCACACGCAGAACTGCAGGTCGGCTTTGCGCAACGTGCCGGCTTCTATAGCTGAAACAATATCATCCACATTTTTCTGGCAGCCGGGCATCTGCAGGTCGTTTCCGCTGTAAACGCATTCCGGGCTGCCGGCCCAGCTGTACACCGGTGTATTCTTAATACGGCCGGTGGTATCCTGACTTGAGAACCAGTCGGTCATGACAAGTCCTTCAAATCCCCATTCATCACGCAGTACGGTCTGACACAGGTCATAGCTGTTGGACGTATGTTCCCCGTTAACCAGGTTATAGCTGGTCATCAGTGACAGCGGCTGGCTTTGCCGCACGGCAATTTCAAATCCTTTCAGGTAGATTTCCCGCAGAGCCCGTTCGCTGACAACGCTGTTGTTGTAGTTGCGGTTGTCTTCCTGATTATTGCAGGCAAAGTGTTTGATGCAGGTTCCGCGTCCGCTGCCACTCTGTACGCCTTCCGTATCGGCTGCGGCACACAGTCCGCTTACCAGCGGATCTTCTGAATAATATTCAAAGTTACGGCCGCACAGGGGATTCCGGTGAATGTTCATGCCTGGCGCCAGCCACAGATGGGCATGGTACCGTTCCATCTCGCTGCCCACAATTTCTCCCATGGTGCGGATCAAGTTCAGGTTCCAGCTTGAAGCAAGGGTTGTGGCCACAGGAATGGCGGTACACCACTGCCAGTAATCAACGGCATCGGTTGGTAAGTCATCGGGAAATGGCACGGTAAAGTCGGCCCGTTTTTCACCACCCGGCAGCACCTGACCGTCTTTGGTGGCCTTGTAGTGAGGCTGCAACCGTAATCCTGCAGGGCCGTCTACCAGGGAAACCCAGGGAATGCTCCGTGAAACCCGCAGGTTTACGGCGGTTTCTGCTGCAGCTCCGGGCAGATGGATGCCGCTGGAACCAATCTGACTGGCTACCGTATCAAGGCGGGCAGTACCTACCACAAACTGCGCCATTTCTTCAACGGTCAGCTGGCCCACCAGTTCTTCCACGGTGTACCTGCCAAACTGCACGTCCGTGAAGCAGATGTTGTCATCAGGATGGGTATCGGTCAGCTCTTGGCGGTTACCGGAGTAGGCAGGTGTGAAGCAGGCAATTTTTTCAGGATCAAGGCTGAACCGGGGAATGGCCCCATCGGGCCCTTTAACGCCTTCCGGAACTTTTACGGCATGAGGCCGCTGCAGTTCCAGCAGTGGTTCCACATGAGAGTCATTTTCGCTTAAGGGGCAGATATTCTTCAGCCGCTGGGTAACGGCCGTGCGGGGCAGGTTGATGATTGCGGCAACATTTGATTCCCGGCTGCTGCTGCCGATTCGGAGAATGTAGTCTCCGGCCGGCAGTTCCCAGGTTGCCGATTCTTCAACATACTGGGCAAGACTTGCTGTTTCAAAGGAAATAATCAGGGTTTCAGATTCTCCGGGGGCAAGGAGTTTTGTTTTGTCGTATCCCTTTAATTCCTGGAACGGAGCGTTTTCAGCCGGGGATGATGCGTACACCTGGATAACTTCTTTGCCGGCGTAGGTTTTACCGCTGTTGGTAACCTGCACATGAACGGAAATCTTTTTTTCGTCTGCATCAACGCCCAGTACTTCCCGGGTAAAAGTAGTGTAGTTCAGCCCGTAGCCAAAGCAGTAGGCCGGCTCAATGCCAAAGGTATCAAAATACCGGTACCCTACATAAATGCCTTCTGAATAGTATTCATCATCAATGTTGCCGTTGTTGTGGCTGAAGGTGGCACTGGAAGGATAATCTTCGTACCGCTTTGCCCAGGTGTCCGTCAGCCGGCCAGATGGAATGCTTTTTCCCGTAAGGACGTCGGCTGCCACATGTCCTCCGATGTTTCCGTGCTGTCCCATGAGCACCAGGGCGTCAAAATCAAACTGCTGCAGGGCCGGAATGTCGATGATTCCGCCAACGTTCAGGAGCACGATAACGTGTTTATAGTGTGCCTTAATGACCTTTAGGGAAGCAGTTTCGTTTTCAGAAAGGTAATAGTCGCCGGGTCTGGCAAACCGGTCAGCGCCTTCACCTGCGTTACGGGCTATAACATACACTGCAAGATCCGTGGTATCGGTTTTTACGTCCTCTTCTGTAACGGATGGAATATCGGGCTTTTCAAAGGGATTTGCGTACATGGCCATAACCGGCCGGATATTAAGACGCTTGCTTTCTGCAGCAATCAGGTCATACCATGCCTGTAATGCGGCATCCTGCACCTGGTCCAGCCGGTCAAGATATCGGTCAGAGGTAATGGCAAAGCCGGCTTCTTTCAGACCCTGTTCCACGGAAATTACTTCACGGGCGTTTACATCCCCGCTTCCGGTTCCGCCTTTAATAGTCCGGCGGGCACCATCTCCAAAGAGCGCAATGGTCCGCTGGTGTTCCTTTAGCGGTAGAATCCCGTTGTTTTCAAGCAGCACCATGCATTCGCCTGCCAGCTCCCGCACTCTATTCTGGTTTTCAACTTCAAATGGGGTAGGTGCTTCTTCCCGTAATCCGAACAGTTCAATCATGATAGTATCCCTTTTTTTGATAGTGGCCATAGTATACCACGATTTCTGCTATGTACGCCCAGACGATGGTGATATACTCAACAGTATCTATGAATGTGTTTCAGAAAATCATCAAGACAATCAATACTTCCGCAGATGATCCGCTACAGAGTCAGCATCATTATCTGGCATACAGTGCCGGATGTCTGGTTATTTCCTTTGTCTGCATCATCACCACATCCTTAAACTTTTATCATGGCTATGTGGCCATGGGTATCAGCACCGCTATTCTGATGGTGGGGTTTGCGGTAACAGCATTCCTCCTCTGGAAACATATATATGATTTGGCGATAATCATTGTTGCACTTCTTCTTGCATTCATCTTTACCTGGTATGCCGTAACTGGTGGCAATTTCGGTTTTGCCATCATCTGGATCCTGCTGGTTCCCCTTATTGCCATGACTACTCTGGGACTGAAAATCGGTACCCTGCTGAGTCTGTATTTTCAGTTGCTGCTTTTTGCGCTGTTCCTGACTCCGCTAAAGCAGCATATGGCAGCCTACTATACCGAAATCTTTATGGAGCGGTTCCCCTTTGTCTATCTCATCGGGTTTATCGTTTCCTTTATCCTGCAATATCAGCTGCATGCTTCCCGCATCAGGTTGCTGGCCCATGAAGAAGAACTGCAGCAGGCTGTTATTGAGGAGCGGAACCGGGTTTCAGAAATTTCGCTTCAGACAATTCTTTCCATCAGCAACGCAGTTGATGCCAAGGACCGCTATACGCAGCAGCATTCCAGGCGGGTGGCGCAGTATTCCGGCATGATTGCTGAGAAACTGGGATGGGATGAAAAACAGGTTGAGCAGATTAAGCAGATTGCATTGCTGCATGATATCGGGAAAATCTCCATCAGTGACCATATTCTCAATAAGCCGGGAGAACTGTCCGAAGATGAATATGCTGCCATGCGGACTCATACGGAAGAAGGAAGCCGGATTCTTAAAGATCTGACTCTTTTGCCCAATGTAGCCTATGGTGCCCGGTATCATCACGAGCATTATGATGGATCAGGGTATCCGGAGCATTTAAAGAAAGACGAAATCCCGATAGAAGGACGGATTATTGCCATTGCCGATGCCTTTGATGCCATGAATTCCAACCGTGTTTACCGCACCCATTTACCCAAAGAAACAATTCTGGATGAATTGAAAGCCCATAGCGGAACTCAGTTTGATCCCCGGTTGATAGAATTGTTCCTCCCCGTAGCTGAATCGATTATGGAATCCGAGGACTGAGCTCACCAAAAAGGTTATTTGTCAACAAAAAACTATGTCATGTTTCTGTCATATTTAAACATGACAGTGTCACATTTTAAACATGACAGTGTCATGTCCGGCCTTTTTACTATTGACTACAGAAAAAATCCAACACTAGCATTGATTGCAGATAAAAAATGCTGCTGGTCTTGAAGTGCACTTCATTTCGTGGCGGCATCAAAGGAGTGTTCTAATGAGAACAAAAAGTGTTTTGACTGCCATCGCTTACTATCTGGTATTTGCTGTGCTGTTCGTTGCGGTTGTAGCTGGTACTGTTGTTGCAGTTATTGCGGTTGAAGTCAGTCGGGATGTCAGCACTGCAGATTCTACAGAAATAATGACGACCGTTATGCTGTTTATCATGTCTGTTGCCTATGCAGTTCCCATACTTATTTTCTATGCCTTCTTCAAACTGCGCAAAAAGAATGTAAAGGAGGAATGGGGGTTTAATGGTTTTTCAAAGCAGTTGGGGTTGTATGCTGCCGGTGCTGCCTTTTTCCTGCAGTTTGCCTGGCTTTTCTTTATCAATAAGGGCTCTTCTTCTGCACTAATGAGAAATGAATTATCCTCTTTGCAGCTGATAGCAGTTATATTTAACAGCCTGTTGGTTGCTCCGTTCTGTCATCAGACTCTGATGAACGGCATCATTTATACCCGTGCCGAAAAGGGAAATTCCCCTCTGACAGCCTGCATTATCACTGTTGCACTACCAATAATCGTACTGCTGGCAGCAAATATTGTTATTGCTTTCCTTCCGGCACCAAGTCCTGTTTCTGTTGGCAGCCGTATTCAAGGTCTGGTATTTTCCTTTCTGTCAGAGCTGTTCTTTGTGTATCTGTTCAGTAAGTCCCGTTCTCTGTGGATCTGTATTATGGCGTCCATTGCTTCCAGCATTCCCGGTGTATGCATGCAGCTGTTCAATTACCCGTCAGACGGTGTCCGTTATACGTTCTGCGTAATTTTCGCCCTCTGTGGAGCAGCATTGCTGTATCTGTGTATCCGCCAGCTCAGAAAATCCCGTATCCATTGAGCACACCATGACAAAAATCGGGGGAATTGGAACGAGTTGAATACCTTAATTACGCAAAAAATACATAAGTAAAGTCAGAGAGGAAAATTGTTTCAGTTACTCCATCCTGCATGACCGGAACCGCTATGATGAAATCCTTGTCATGCAGGATGGAAAGTTACATATTGCATAATCCTGAATCTGCCCAAAATCTTACTATTTTCTGCAATCCTTTCTTCTGATGGCGCTGATTCGGTATTTTTCTTGTGCATACAGAAAAACGAACTAGAATGATAGAAGTAGACGTTTAAACATAAACGGCTGGAAGGATTTCTATGCGTATCAATCTTAAATTCAAGCTTATTATTATGATGGTTATTCTGGTTATTCTGGCAAATTTTGTTGTGGGTACCATTGCAATAAATACGTCCCGCTCTGCCATGGAAGATTCAATCAAGCAGACAATGACCGCCAATACTGAAAAAACAGCATTGCAGATTCAGGATATGAATGAAAAAGAGTTTTCCATGCTCCGTGCAATTGCAGAACTTCCTTTCATAAAAGACCCTGACTATGACTTATATGATAAAACCGTACAATTACATAACATTATTAACAGCGATTCAAGTAAATATGAGAACGTCAGTTATTACAACCTTGAAGGAAACAGTTACAGTGCTGCCGGTGTATATCACAGTTCTGCTACCAAGGACTATTACCTTGCTGCAATTAGCGGTAAGGAATTTGTCTGCGACCCATTCTACAGCGATGTAGGACAGAAAGTTCTGCAGATTTATTCCGTACCGGTACGAGGAAATGACGGAAAAATCAATGGTGTTGTGGTTGGCATTCTGTTCGGAGACCGTCTTGGAGAGGCCGTAAAGACCATTGATGTTGGTGGTGGATTCCATCCTGTAGTAATTAATACTACCAACGGTGCGGTTATAGCCAATGTGAATGATGATTCTCTGAACGAGAATCCTGATAGCACCGTTAATTCTCAGAGTGTTGTAGGAAAAGCCATGGCAGATGCTATTGCCAGAAACCGCGGTACCGTTACGTTCTTTGATGAGAAACTGCAGCAGACCATGACCGCCAGTTATCAGCCGGTTGAAGGTTCCGACTGGGCTGTTTTCTGTATTGCTCCCTATGACTTTTATTATGCCAAATTGAAGAATCTTGAATCTTTCATGATGGCAGGTCTTGTTATCTGTACGCTTTTGGGTATCATTTTTGGCTATATTCTTGTTTCTATCCTTCTTAAGCCTCTTTCTTCCGTTACTAAGGCTATTCGTGATGTTGCCAGCGGTAATGCAGATTTAACCAAGCGTTTACCAAAAGCATACAACGATGAGATTGGGGATGTAGTAAATGGCTTTAACCAGTTTGTAGAAAAACTGCAGTCAATCATAAAGGATATAAAGTCATCGAATACTGGACTTGAAAGTGCCGGACAGAACCTGAATACCAGTATGGAAGAAAATTCTGCTTCCATACAGGAAATCATGTATAACATTGACTCTGTACATACTCAGATTACCCATCAGGGAAACAGCGTAAACCAGACGGCTGGAGCCGTAAATGAAATCGCCTCAAATATTGAATCTCTGGAAAAAATGATAGATTCCCAGAGCTATGGCGTTTCACAGGCCAGCACTGCAGTTGAACAGATGATTGGAAACATTACATCGGTTAATCATTCTATGGATATGATGACTGAATCATTTGAAAAACTGTTGAATAGTGCCAATAACGGTGCAACTCTTCAGTCTGATACAGCAACCAGTATTGAAAAAATCAAAGATCAGAGTGAAACCCTGCAGGAAGCAAACCTGGCCATTGCCGCCATTGCAGAACAGACAAACCTTCTTGCAATGAATGCCGCTATTGAGGCAGCTCATGCAGGCGATGCCGGTAAGGGATTCTCAGTTGTAGCTGATGAAATCCGTAAACTGTCAGAAACTTCCAGCCAGCAGTCACGGACCATCGGTGAACAGCTTACCAGTATCCGCTCAGCCATTGATGAGATGGTTACTGCTTCCCAGCAGTCAAGCGTCGCATTCCTTGAAGTAACCACCCGTATTTCTGATACCGATCAGATTGTCCGTCAGATTAAAGCTGCCATGGAAGAACAGGAAGTGGGGTCACGTCAGATTACCGATGCCCTGCATTCATTGAATGACAGCACTGTTGAAGTAAAAACTGCCTCCCGTGAAATGTCAGAAGGCAACAAGGCTATTCTTGATGAGGTGAAAAACCTGCAGGATGCTACCGATGCAATGAAAGACTCAATGACAAAAATGTCTGACAGTGCAAAGAAAATCAATGAGACTGGCGTAGAACTGAATGATATTTCCGAGCAGATGAAAGAAAGCATCAGCGGTATCGGAAGCGAAATCAATCAGTTCAAGATTTGATGGTTTGCAAAGCAGCCGGAACAGGATACCTGCATCCATTGAGCAGTAAGTTCAAAATCGGTATACTTGCGGCATGTACCGCATCTATACCGAACGTAAACCTGGGTTCGAAAATGAAGCCCGCCGCATTCAGGGCGAAATTGCTCATTTTCTTGGTGTTTCAAGCGTAACTGGTGTACGCTATTTGAATCGTTACGATATTGAAAATGCCAGCGACGAAGCTTGCAAAGAAGCTGCAGTCCGCATTTTCTCCGAGCCGCAGAGCGATGTGTGCTTCTTTGAACACTTTCCGCTTGCAGAAAACGACACGGTCATCATCTGGGAATACCTTCCCGGCCAGTACGACCAGCGCTCAGACAGCGCCGAACAGTGTCTTTCACTGCTGCTCAGTTCTTTGGGCGAAACCGGTGCCAAACCAACCGTTCGTTGTGCAAAACTGGTAGTTCTTACCGGCAGCGTAACTCCTTCTGATGTAGAAAAAATCCAGAAATATCTGATTAACCCGGTAGACAGCCGTCTGGCTAAACCGGAAATTCCTGCAACCTTAAAAATGGATATTACCCAGCCCGGTGATATCCCGGTATATGACGGCTTCATCGGTCTTGATGCTGCCGGTCTTTCTGACCTTCGCGAAAAAATGGGTCTTGCCATGGATAATGCAGACATCGCATTCATGCAGGACTACTTTAAAAAAGAAGGCCGCAATCCTACTGAAACTGAAATCCGTGTTCTTGATACCTACTGGTCAGACCACTGCCGCCATACCACCTTCAACACCGTACTTGAAGATATCAGTGTTGATGATGGCGACATGACTGCTCCCATTACCGCATCTCTGGATGAATACAAAGCCATCCGCGATGAACTGTATGCCGGACGCAACAAGCCACTGACCCTTATGGACATGGCCTGTATCGGTGCCAAATACCTGAAGAAACACGGCAAACTTGACGACATCGAACTTTCTGAAGAAATCAACGCCTGTTCCATCTACATTGATGTTGATGTTGCAGACTTTGCAGAAGCCGGCAATAAATCCAACAACCGTACCGAAAAATGGCTCTTGCAGTTCAAGAACGAAACCCATAACCACCCGACCGAAATCGAACCATTCGGTGGTGCTGCTACCTGTATCGGTGGTGCCATCCGTGACCCCCTTTCCGGCCGTGCCTGGGTTTATCAGTCACTGCGTGTAACCGGTGCTTCTGATCCTACCGTTCCACTGTCAGCAACCCGCGAAGGTAAACTGCCACAGAAAAAACTGACTACCGAAGCTGCTCAGGGCTTCTCTTCATACGGTAACCAGATTGGTCTTACCACCGGTCAGGTTGCAGAAATGTACCACCCTGGTTTTGAAGCAAAACGCATGGAACTGGGTGCCGTAATTGCCGCTGTTCCTGCTGAATGTGTAAAACGTGAAGTTCCGGATGCCGGTGATGTGGTCATTCTGGTTGGTGGCGGTACCGGCCGTGACGGCATCGGTGGTGCAACTGGTTCTTCAAAAGCACATAACGTTAAATCAGTTACCACTGCCGCTGCAGAAGTTCAGAAAGGTAATGCCGTAGAAGAACGCAAAATCCAGCGTCTGTTCCGTAACCGCGATGTTTCCAACATGATCCGCCGCTGTAACGACTTCGGTGCCGGTGGTGTATCGGTAGCCGTAGGTGAACTGGCTCCCGGCCTGCTCATTAACCTGGATAACGTTCCTAAAAAATACGAAGGTCTTAACGGTACTGAACTGGCTATTTCTGAAAGCCAGGAACGCATGGCCATTGTTGTTCGTGCAAAAGACGGTCCGGCTCTTATTGCCGCAGCCGCTGCAGAAAACCTGAATGCCGTTCAGATTGCTACCGTAACGGACACCAACCGCCTGGTTATGACCTGGCGCGGTAAAACCATCGTAGATATTGACCGTGGATTCCTTGATACTGCCGGTGCAAGCCGCAGTGCAAAATCTCACATTACTTCTCCGGTAAAAGCAGAATCTCCACTGTGTGCACCTCTGGCTTCCGTTCAGAATGTACTGAACGAAGACTGCGGCTGTGCCAGCAATACCGCTACCCCTGAACAGAAAGGTGCCAAACTGCAGAAAGCATGGCTTACCAACATGCAGGATCTGGCCGTATGTTCACAGCGCGGCTTAGGCGAACGGTTTGACGGTTCCATCGGTGCTGCCACCGTTATGTTCCCTTATGGCGGTAAATACCAGAGCACCCCGGAAAGCGGCTGTGCTGCAAAAATTCCGGTTATTTTCCCTGCAGAAACCAACACTGCATCCCTTATGACCTTTGGATATGATCCACGGGTTGCCAGCTGGTCTCCATACCACGGTGCACAGACTGCAGTACTGTACTCACTGGCCCGTATTTCTGCCCTGGGTGGTCGTCCTGCTGACTGCCGCCTGACATTCCAGGAATACTTTGAACGCACCAGTTCTGCAGAAGCCTGGGGTAAACCAACGGCTGCCCTGTTGGGTGCCCTTTCTGCCCAGAAAGCCATGGGAACTGCTGCCATCGGCGGTAAAGACTCCATGTCTGGTACCTTTGGTGATATCCACGTTCCACCGACACTGGTTTCTTTTGCCGTAACTACCAACGATGCCCGTCATATGGTTTCCGGTTCCTTCAAAAACGCCGGCAATACCGTATACTACATCCCCTGTTCCTATAACGAAGACCTTACTCCGGACTTTGACGCCTTTACCAAAGCCAGTGATGCATTGTACAGCCTGACTCAGAAAGACGCCGTGGCTGCCGTATACCCGGTAGGTGCCGGTGGTATTGCAGAAGCCGTAACTAAAATGGCATTCGGTAACAGAATCGGTTTTGTCTTTGATGCCGACAGCTACGCAAAAATCCGCGAAGCACAGGGCGTACAGGGCAAAGTGCTGCTTGATGCAGGCAAAACCTGTACCAGCTGGCTTTTATTCAGCCCCTTCTACGGTTCACTCATTGCAGAAGTTTCTGCAGAAAACAAGGCTGCATTTGAATCTGCCTTTGCCGGTGTAGAAAATAAACCCTTTGTTCTGGGTACTACCACTGCTGAACGCACCATCGCCGTTAAGAAAGCCGTTATCGATCTGGCAGAAGCTGAAAAACTGTGGGAACAGCCACTTTCAGAAGTATTCCCGCCAATCGTAAAAGGCAGCGATGATGCCGCAAAAGCAGCCGCTCTTCCTGAATGGGCAACCAGAACCCACGAATCTCTGGAAGCAGCCCGTGCAGGATCCCTGAGCTCGTCGAAGGGTCCAACCATTCTTAACAAGTCTGCTGCAAAACCAAAAGTTGTTATCCCTGTATTCCCTGGTACCAACTGCGAATTTGATATGGGCCGTGCCTTCAGTCTGGCCGGTGCAGCACCGGAAATCGTCGTATTCCGCAACAATACTCCGGCAGCTCTTGCAGAAAGCCTGAAAGAACTGCAGACCAAACTGAGCACTGCACAGATTCTGGCTCTGGCTGGTGGTTTCTCTGCCGGTGATGAACCTGACGGTTCTGCCAAGTTCATTGCCAACGTACTGCGTGAAAACCGCATTACTGATGAAGTAATGGCCCTGCTGGACAACCGCAAAGGTCTGGTTCTGGGTATCTGTAACGGTTTCCAGGCTCTGATTAAGACCGGTCTTGTTCCTTACGGAAAGATCATTACCACCCCAACTGAAGATATGCCGACCCTGACGTACAACAATATCAGCCGTCATATCAGCCGTGTAGTACGTACCCGCATGGTAAGTGCCACAAGCCCCTGGGCTCTGGATCCAACCGTTCTGAATGCTGACACCCACCTGATTCCGATTTCTCACGGTGAAGGCCGTGTTATCATTTCAGAAGCCATGGCCAAAGATCTGTTTGCCAAA
Organism: Treponemataceae bacterium; assembly: GCA_045616125.1. Taxonomy (GTDB): domain Bacteria; phylum Spirochaetota; class Spirochaetia; order Treponematales; family Treponemataceae; genus Treponema_I. Next base: position 50,289 of record JAZLGC010000056.1, read on the forward strand.
GGCCAGATCTTTACCCAGTACGTTGACGAAAACGGCGTACCGGTAATGACCGAACCAGACAACCCCAACGGCTCACTGTATGCCATTGAAGGTATGACCAGCCCAGACGGCCGCGTACTTGGTAAAATGGGACACAATGAACGTACTCTGGGACCAAACACCGACGGTTCTTCAGATGAGCTGATTAAGAACATGAGCGGTAACCGCTGCCAGAACGTATTTGCAGCCGGCGTCCGCTATTTCGGCTAATATTCTGTTATACCCGTATGAAAAACTGCAGCGATGCAGTATCCTTCGTACGGGTTTATTTTTCCATAAGTATTCTCTGATGGCCAGTTGGAAAGATTTGATGAAAATATTGCCAGACACTGACTGACTGGCAGTATTTTCATTATGTATTGTTCAGATTTGTCCATCAGGGGATAGTATCAACTATTAATCTAAGGATATGTTTATGAAAAAAACTTTGATTGCCGCTGCTGCTATCCTTGCTTCAGCACTTCTTTTTATTTCCTGCGGAGCAAAAACTCCCACCGAATGGACAACTGATTACAATGCTGCCATTGAAGCCGCAAAAGCTGCAGACGGTTACGTACTTCTGTATGTAAGCGGCAACGACTCAGACGGACTTTGTGTACGCCTGATGAACGATGTTCTGTCTCAGCCCACATTCCTCAAAGCAGCAAAAGGATTTACCCCGGTAAATCTTGAAGTAGTAACCGATGAAAGTGCTGATGAAGAACGGCAGAATGAAATTCTTGAAATCGGTGCCCGCCTTGGACTTCAGTATTATCCATCAATCATCTGTCTTACTCCTGATGAAAGAATTTTTGCAGATATTTTCTTTGATCCGGACTCTGGAACACTGGAGTCAATGACTGCAGATATGAAAGCTGCTGCTGAAACAGGAAAAAAAGTAACAAAACTGATGAAGCAGATTGAAAAAGCTTCAGGTGTAAAAAAAGCAGAACTGATTCATGAACTGTTGTCAAACGTTCCTGAAGAATACTTCAACCTGTATATTGATTATGCAATGGAAATGCCGGAACTGGATCCTGAAAACAAAACAGGCGTTGTAGGAACCTATAAAATGCTTTTTGCCTACAATGAAGCAATAGGATATCTTTTCAGCGGCGACATTGAATCTGCCGTTGCCATTTACGATACTCTGGCAGAAGATGCTTTCCTTACAGCAGATGATAAACAGCAGTGCTATTTCTATGCTGCATCTTTGTGGTATTATGTAGAAGATTGGGAACATTGTTTTGAGTATCTGCAGAAATCGGTTGATGCTGCTCCAGATTCAGAGAATGCCGACCGTATTGCAGACCAGCTGAAAATGCTTCAGATTAACTACGAAATGTCCCTGGAAATGGCTCAAGAAGGAGAAATGTACTAATGCACCCGGAGGATCCTCTCCCTGCTTCTGTTAATATTACGGCACTACTCATAGCAGCAGTAGTGCTGGTTCTTTTATCTATGGTTTTTTCTGCGGCAGAAAGTGCTTTTCTTTCTGCCAGTACACTGCGCATCAGGTTTCTGCGCCGCAGGAAAGATAAACGTGCCATGCGTGTCGGTTCGTTACTGGACCGACGCGAACAGCTGATTAACACCGTTATCGTTGCCAATAATCTGGTCAACATTACACTTACTGCAATTCTTACTTCTATTGCCGTTGAACTGTTCGGTTCCAGCGGGGTAGGTATCGCTACGGCGCTAGCCACCGTTATCCTTCTCATCTTTGGCGAAATTGCACCTAAAACAATAGCAGCATCTCATCCGGAAAAAATCAGTTTTTTCTTTTCCGGCTTCATTTCGGCAATTTTTTATATTCTTCGTCCCTTAACCAGTATTCTTACAAAAACTGCAGCGCTTGTAGCCCGTCTTTTTGGCGTAAAACCATCAGAAGCAAAACGTACGTTTTCTGAAGACGACATCAAGACAATCATGGAAGTTGGTGAAGAAGAGGGTGTACTTGAAACCGATGAAAAAACCATGATGCACCGGGTATTCAAGTTTACGGATCTTGATGCAGAAGACATTATGCAGCCGCGAATGTACATGATCTGCGTTCCACTTAATGCCCGCTACCGAGAAGTCATTGAACTTTCCCAGAAAACCCATAAGAGCCGTTTTCCGGTTTATGGCGAAGATATCGATGACATAGTCGGCATTCTGTACATGAAAGACGTTCTTTCCTTTACTCTTGAAGAAAACACCGATGCTTTTTCCGTAAAGGACCTGATGAAGCAGCCGCTTTTTATCCCATCTTCAAAAAGCATGTCAGCCATTCAGGATTCCTTTGCTGAATCAAACAACTCTATCTGCATTGTACTTGATGAATATGGCGGTACTGCCGGACTTATTACGGTAGAAGATATTTCACAGCGAATTTTCGGCACCTTTGGAAACAATGCAGAACGGGTCAGAAACTCAGCTCTGGAAGCCATAGAAAGTGGTGAAATTTCTGTCAGTGGTCAGTGTCGTCTGATTGAACTGGAAGAATCCTATGGCTTGACCTTTGAAGGCATTGATTCAGAAACCGTAGGCGGCTTTCTTGCTGAAAAACTGGACTGCATACCTGAACCGGGACAAAGTGTTGTCTGGCAGGACTGGCAGTTTACGGTAGAAGCGGCAACAGCCACCATGGTACAAAAAGTAAGTCTTTCTCATCTGTTAACGGAAGCAGCCGATGACGAAGCATCTTTTATTGGGGATGAGCGCTCATGAATACCATACTTACCTTGCTGTTTCTGCTGCTGCTTGTGATTCTTGCAGCTTTTTTTGCCTCTTCTGAAACTGCCTTTTTAAGTATTTCGTCAGTACGGCTCCGCCAGATGAAAAAAGACAGCAACCGACTGGTACGTCTTGCTGCCAGCCTTAAGCAGAATCAAAGCCGTCTGCTTACCACAATCCTTATTGGAACCAATGTGGTGGTAAACCTTTCATCATCTGTTGCTACAGCCTTGGCCATACATCTTGGCGGGCAGAATGCCGTTGGTGTTGCAACTGCGGGCATGGCACTGGTTGTCATTCTTTTTGGTGAAATCCTGCCGAAAAACACGGCATCCTTTGCTCCAGAAAAAACAGCCAGAAATGCAGCATTACCGCTATTTGCCATACAGAAGGTGTTCTTTCCCGTTGTGTGGCTGTTTGAAAAAATAAACACCGGTATAGAGAATCTGGTAAACCTGTTGTGGCATGATGATGCACCGTCGGTTACGGAAGATGAACTGAAAACCCTTATTGATGTGGGCAACGAAGAAGGAACTCTGGAAACTGATGAAAAGGACATGCTGTACAAGATTTTTGAGTTTACCGATCTGCGTGTCCGTGATATTTACCGGCACCGGTCTCTGGTTATTGAACTGGATGAACATGCGGGCTGGAAAGAAACGGTCAGTGCCATAACATCTTCCGGCTATTCACGTATTCCGGTGTACCGGGATACGGCCGAGAACATTATAGGGCTTATTCATTACAAAGATGTGTTGTATTTCAATGGGGATAAGGGAACGTTTACCGCCGGCAGTATTATGCGCAGCATTATGTATGTACCGGAAACCGTTCTTGTTGAAACTCTTCTTAAACAGTTCCGGAGCGAAAAACGGAATTTTGCAGTAGTTATGTCAGAGCACGGTAGTGTCAGCGGCATTGTAACTATGGACGATATTCTGCAGGCGGTTTTCGGCCGCATTACAGACGAATATAACCAGAGTGGGGGAATGCCGGGAGATCGTGTACGGGTTGTGGGAAAGCGTGAGTTTGTTATTCCCGGTGATATGCTGATAGACGACTTTAACCAGTACTTTAAACAGAAGCTGTCCTGCGAAGAATACGATACCATGGGCGGCTGGTTTCTTGATGCCATGGGATATCTGCCGGATCAGGACGAAAAACTGACACGGGGAAACATGCTGTTCATGGCTGAAACGGTGCACCAGCGGCGCATTCAAAGCATCAGGATCCGTTTTCTGCCACGGCAACAGTATCAGTAAGCAAGGGTAATGCCGGCGGATAAGGAGAATGTTTCTTTACTTGAACCGCCGGAACCCGATTCTTTTGATGGACGTAACGGCATTTTATTTCCTGTCCATGAATAGGTGCTTCCCTTAATGACGGAAAATCGTTCACTTTCTTCTTTAACAAACAGTGCAACAGAATCAGTAATAGCAAGTTTTATGGATACTGCCTGTTGAATACCGGACAGGTATCCATACATTGAATCAAGGAACCAGAGATTACGATCAACATGATGATCTTTTCCTACGGCAGCTATCATAGGGACTACCCATAACCCCAGTCTGATTTCAGACCCTTTTCGAGATGCCTTTGCGTATACAACACCGGTTTTCAGGTAATTACATACATAGTCATAGGTAATGATAGTCCCTTTATAGGGTGTTTTCGGCTCCGTCTCCAGATTTATATGAGTGACAACGGAAGGATCATACTGACGGTAGCCATCGTTTCCAGAAAAAGATAATTTCCGTATATCCCAACCGATATCTGCACCTAAACCTGAGGGAGTAAGCCACTGTGCTTCTATGCCAAAATCGTAATTACTGACAAGATAATTGGTATGACAACTGTAATTAGTAAGCTTACCGCAATACACATTGTTTTCCGTATGCTGCCAGTCATAATCCTGCATATACCCTGATTCTGCAGGAATTCCGCCCATTAAAGATGCAATGAAGGACAATGTATAATCAGTATCCGTTCTATACCGCCATTCGGCAGCTGCGCCATAGGACCTGATACCAGTAATATCCCAGTCAAGGCGGCTCAGCATATATTCATCGCCGTTGTCCGGATTATTGTCGTTGTCACAGAAAACGTATTCATGAAGTCCGCCCCAGGTTGACCGGTACAGTTCAGTTATCGAAAAAGAAACATCTTCGGCAGCCAATTTCTGCACTAACAGAAGTGCGGAAAACAAACAGAACAGGGTTTTCAGTGACTTATTCTGCATCACTATCCGTTGTATCAGATTCTGCAAGAGGATCCGTCTTAAACAGTTTTGCCAGCTGCTTCCGGAGTGAGTTCATATCTTTTTGGTACGGAGCTGTCAGTGTCATCGATTCTCCTGTTGCCGGATGGGTAAAGGAAATCTGATAGGCATGGAGACCAAGACGGGCAAGAAGAGGACGTTCTTCGTATACATCGCCTCTCCAGCTTCTTTTAATATCAGACAATTTGATCGGTTTCTGGTTTCCACTGTACAGCGGGTCACACACAATACTGATCCCCAGTTCCTGCAGGTGGGCACGAATCTGGTGGGTACGGCCAGTTACCGGATGTGCTGCAATCCAGCTGAAAGGGCCTGCAGTTCCAAGCAGTTCAAAATCGGTAACGGCATCTTTACCAAAACGTCTGTTTACCACAGTTCTGTGCCGGGCATCACCATCAACCTGCAGCCGCTTGTCACAGCGGAATGTTTCCCATGCAGGACGTCCGTGAACCAGAGCATGGTATGTCTTATGAATCTGACGGTTTTCAAACTGCATGCTCAGGTTCCGGTGGGCTTCCGGATTACGGGCATACATAATAAGTCCCGAAGTATCTTTATCAATGCGGTGAACTGCAAGAAGTTTGCCGAATTCAGGTTCTGCAAGTACATCAAGGCGGGGCGCGGTTTCATCATACCGGTCTTTGGCAACCAGAATGCCGGAAGCTTTATTAAAAACAACAATGTGCTCGTCGGCGTAAATAACGGTGTAAGGTGCTTTCTTCTGCATGAGGGAAAGTATATTCCAAAATTGCCTTTTTTGACTATATTAAGTATATTCTAAGTAGATTTGATAGCGAGGTACCAGATGAACTCAAGTTTCCGTTATGAATGCGATTGTGACGATGAAAAGAAAAAGCCACAGGAATCAGGAGCAGATGCACTGGCAGCAAAATTCCTGAAAACCCGCCAGATTCTGTTAACCGGCGAAGTAAATAAAGAACTGTCAGAAAAAATCGCCCGTCAGCTGTTAATGCTTGAAGCAGAGTCAGACGACCCAATTTATGTATATATTGATTCTCCCGGTGGAGATGTTGATGCCGGTTATGCCATTTTCGATATGATTCGTTTTGTTAATGCGCCGGTATACACCATTGGTATGGGACTTGTTGCTTCTGCCGGAGCACTTATTTTGCTGGCAGCTCCAAAAGAACGCCGTATTGGTCTTCCTAACAGTCATTACCTGATTCATCAGCCTTTAAGCCAGATGCAGGGTACTGCAACTGAGATTGAAATTCATGCACAGGAACTGGAAAAGACCCGTGCCAAAATCAACAAACTCATTGCAGATGAAACCGGCAAGAACCTGGACCAGGTTACAAAAGATACCGACCGTGACTACTGGCTCAATGCAGAAGAAGCAGTTGCCTATGGCCTTATCAGTAAAATTGCAGCTACCCGTAAAGACCTGTAGTCCAGACGCAGATCCTGAATCAAGTTCAGGATGACGCTTCTGCGGTCGATTCGTCATTCCGAACTTGATTCGGAATCTCACAAAAGCGGTGTTTTCTCCATCACAGAATACAAAAAGTGATGGAAAAAGCACCGCTTTTTTTGTATACTCATGGCGTATGAACTTTGGACTGACAAATGAGATTCGTAATCAGATTATTTTCTCTATGGAAGACCAGGGGAACTCATACGTTTTTGATGCGGTTTCAGAAAGACCGGTGCTAGAATCAGCCGACGTTATCGTTGATGATGACCGGTACTATCGCCTACCTGTTTGGGATTCGCTGCAGGGATTTCAGCTTATGGAGCGGTTTGTGTCTGCTCTTCGCAATCCTATGGCTCGTGAATCGCTTCGGGCAGTTCTTTCATCCGGTAGAGGGGTGTTCCGCAATTTTAAGCTTGTTCTGAAAGAGTATCCTGAAGTTGAACGGCTCTGGTTCTCTTTCAAAGACCGTGAGATGAAAGCAGTAATTGACCGCTGGTATGCAGCTTTGTGCGATCAGTGGGGACTTGAGTCTCTTGGTGAAGAACCGGAAGAAAACGATGATCTTCTTCATGATGATTTTGTTTTTCATACGGTATCTGATGAATCTGATGAAGAACTTGTCTTTATGAGTACTGATGCCTTAGCTCAGGAGCTGCAGTCCATGCATGATTATGAGCCGGGAAAGGTACTGAGCGGATTGTGGCAGGAATTGCGCTGTTCGTGCAATGAAAGCTCTGATTTTACCCTGATTGGAGAAACCGTAGAAGGCGATTTTGCCGGATGCATTACCGTGGCTACCATGCCAGATGCTTCTTCCGGCGACAGTACACACACTGTTATCCTTACTGCGTTGTATGTTGTACCGCGGTATCGTGGATTAGGTGTGGGGCGCGAGCTTATTGAGCAGTGCCGCATGAATTTGCAGAAACGTGGCATTAAGTGGATTGTAGCCGGAGCTACACCGTTGCCTCCTGCAGGAAAAGCTATGCTTGAAGCCTGTGGTTTTACTTCCTTGGGAACAGGATTGATTGCAAATTTATAAAAAACTTTTTTAGGAGACTTCTGATGACAGAAGACCGCTTTGTTGAATTACTGCAGCAGGCAGTAGAAAAAGTAAAGACCGAAGAAGATCCGGTTGAACTGAACCAGTACAGAAAATTATTCAAGAAAAATGTACCATTAACACTGAGAATGTATGTAGCTGCATATCTTGCAAAAAATGCAGCAGGCGGACGTGACAACTTCCGTAACAAACGTGACCGCAATGAAAACCGCCGTAACCGTGAACCTCGTGAATTACGCGAAAATCGTGAAGAAAAAAATGTTCATGTAGAACGTGAATCTTTTGAAAAACGTGAAGGTTTTGATAAAAGAGAAGGTCGTCAGGATCGCGAACCAGCTCCACGCGTAGTAATCCCGGAAGAACAGGCTGCAACAATTTTCATTTCAATCGGACGTAACCGCCGCGTATTCCCACGTGATCTTATCGGCCTTATCGTTACCCATGCAAATATTGACCGTTCACGCATTGGTGATATCCGTGTTCTTGACAACTACTCATTCGTTCAGCTGTATTCTGAAGATTGTGCATCAGTAATTGACTCTCTTAATGGAACCAGTTTCCGCGGCCGCAAACTGAACGTAAGCTATTCACGCAAGAAGGATGAAGAAACTGATACTGCAGTTGATGCCATCGATACCGCTGACAGCACTCTGACTGTTGACGCACCTGCTGTTGAAGATGACGGACAGACTGCTTTCTTCCCACCAGAAGATGAAAACAAGAAATCAGTGTACGATGAAATTCAGCCGGAAACCAACGGTTCAAATTATCTGATATAATTCATATGGCAACTGCTTACCGGTTGCCACTATCTGTATAACAAGGCGGTTCCTGTAGCCGCCTTTTTGTTTTTTGCTCTGTCCGTAAAAAGTGTTGCTGAATGCTACACAGCAACAAAGATTGTACAGGAATGCCACAAATCGAGAGGAGGGACAGTACAGGCAAAAATTGTTGAAGCCCGGCGTTCATGCGGCAGCATGGACTATACATAGTTTCTTCGCCGGGATTCACCAATAGCGACGGTCGGTTGTGTTGCATTGCAACACAACCTTACTGAGTTTTGCTGATGCAAAACTCAACAGTTGTAACGTCATTTAGAGCGTTTTTGCATGTACTGGCAATCCGGTAGATTTGTGGAGTTTTGATGAGACCCTGAAACTAGTTCAGGGTGACAATAAGCAACACTTTATACGGACATAGCCTTTTTGTTTTTACTGCTGTCAGGAGGCAGTTTTCATGACAAAACTGACGACCATTGTTGCCGGTCCTTTTGAAACAAATACCTGGATAGTTACTGATACATCAGCAGACGGTCAGAATACGGTTCAGAAAGTATTTATCGTAGATGCCGGCGGTTCTTCTGCAGATTTACCTGCTTTTACAGAAAATCTTGCTGCAATTCCCTGCGGTTTTGTTCTTACCCATGGGCACCTTGACCATCTTTCACTGTTGCCGGCTCTGAAACAGCAGTATCCTGACATGCCGGTATATATTCATGAAGCAGATGCCGCAGCAATGGGACCTGACGGATATGACTATCACCGGCAGACTTTTGAAAACAAAGGAATGCTGCCCTGGGTTTCTGCCACTGAAAAAGATACGGGCCCACTTCCTGTTCCTGATGGAATACTGCATGATGGTGATGTACTGCCCTTTGCCCCTGAATGGAAAGTGATACATACGCCGGGGCATACACAGGGATGCATCTGCTTGTATAATGAGACAGAGCATCTCTTGATATCAGGCGACACTATGTTCCGCGGAACCTGTGGCCGTACTGATTTAATGGCTTCCAACAGCCATGACATGAAACTGAGCCTGCAGCGTCTTTTGAAACTGCCGGCAGATACCCGTGTATATCCTGGACACGGAAGCACCACTACTATTGGTGATGAAATTGAAACTTACTGCTTTCTGTAAGCAGATATGAGGTTACCTGTGGAAAAACGCTATTTCTTTGAAACCTATGGCTGTCAGATGAATAAGGCAGAATCAGCCTCTATTGAGCAGCTTTTTATTGACCGGGGCTGGAAAGAAGCACCTGAAGCTGAACAGGCAGACTGTGTTGTAGTAAATACCTGTTCTGTACGTGAAACTGCTGAAACCCGTATCCATGGCCGTTTCGGCTGGTTTGTATCTGAACAGAAACGCCGTAAAAAGGCAAAACTTGATCCATTTACCCTGATTGTTACCGGCTGTATGGCAGAACGTCTGAAAGATGACATGAAAAAGCAGTTCCCTGTTGTTGATTATGTTGTAGGGACCTTCCAGAAACAGCACTTCATGGACATTATTGATGCACTTGAAGCCGGCCGGAAACTGGAAAAAATCGACGAAGATCCGGTATATACCTTTGCACCCCTTTCGTATGAAAAAGGTGCTTTTCAGGCCTATGTACCGATTATGCACGGCTGTAACAATTTCTGTACCTACTGTATCGTGCCCTATGTACGCGGCCGGGAAATCAGCCGCAATCCAAAAGACATCATTACTGAACTTGACCAGCTGAATCTTCGGAAAGTCCGTGAAATAACTCTTCTTGGCCAGAATGTAAACTCTTACCACTGGGAATTTGAAGATGGCAGCGTTATGGATTTTCCCCAGTTGATGCAGATGATTGCAACACATCTTCGGGAAACCGGATCAACTATCGGCTGGGTACGGTTCATGTCCAGCCACCCTAAAGATATCTCTCCGGCTCTTATCGACGTTATGGCAAAAGAGCGGGTACTCTGCCGTCATATTCATCTTCCGGTTCAGCACGGTTCAACAAAAGTTCTGAAAGAAATGAACCGCCGCTACACCCGCGAAGATTACCTTGCAAAAGTTGCCATGATTCGTGAAAAACTGCCGGATGCTTCTCTTACCACTGACATTATGCTGGGATTCCCCGGAGAAACAGAAGAAGACTTTAATGACTGCATGACTTTGCTTGAAGAAGTAAAATATGAAGCTGCATTCATGTATTACTATAATCCCCGTGAAGGAACCAAAGCATGTTCAATGCCAGACCAGATTCCCGTAGAAGTAAAGAAGGAGCGTCTGCAGAAAGTTATTGATGTTCAGCTGGAAATTAACCGGCGCGAAATGGCAAAACGGGTTGGAACAACAGTTACAGCTCTGGTTGAATGTATTTCCCACAATAATGAAGATGAAATGCTTGCCCGTACTGAACAGGACGAACATGTGGTATTCAAAGCCGATAAAAGCCTGATCGGACAGTTCGTTCAGGTTGAACTTCTTGAATTGACCGGAAACACCTTCCGCGGTACCATTAAATAAGAAACAGAAAGTAGTAAGGAGAACGCTATGCCCTGGAGATTAATCGGTTTTATCATTCTGCTGGTTCTCATTGTTGTTTTCATCGGATTCAATATCGGCAATGTTGCTACAGTATCACTGGTATATAAAACGTTTACCGATGTTCCCGTATTCATCATGATTTTTATTTCCATTGCCATTGGTATGGTTATCATGCTGCCGTTTACTTTCAAACGACGGCCGCCACGGGAACCAAAAGCTCCACGTCAGCCACGTCCTCCCAGAGAACCACGTCAGCCACGTGCACTGCGTAAATCAGAGGGTGGAGATACTCCTGTAAAAGTTACTGAAGATAGCAATGTCGATCAGCTGGAGTCACGATAGTACATGAAATCTGCTTCATCGTTCCACCATCTTTTCATTTTTTCTCTGGCCGTGTTTTTTACTGTCGGAGTACTTTCTGCCCAGACGGTAAATTTACCGCCGGCAGTGAGCCAGAATATCGAAAAGGCCTCTTCCACCGATGAAGCTATATCAATAATCCGCAAGGCACTTTCTGATACTCCGACGCCAACTGCATCCCAAAAAGTGCAGCTGCTTGCGTTTCTTGCCAGTCTTCTGGAACAGACGGGCCAGTATCAGGAAGCCCAGTACCAGTACAGTCTTGCTGCTAATGCATCTGCAACCGTGAATAATGCGGCAGGCAGAGGCACTGTTGCATCTCCTGAGTATCTTTTGGGTGCCGTTCGTTGTGCCCTTTCATCGGGAGATACTGTTACGGCCGATTATGTTCTCAGTACTGCCTTTTTTGAAGTTTCTGACCAGTCTGTCATTGCCCAGGTAAAGCTGTATGCTGTATGGAGCTGGTTATGTAAGATTGATTCCGAAAAAGAGTTGCAGCAGCCCATAACCGCATTAAAAAGTTTTCTGTCACTGTCATCAATGAAGCCGGTAAAACCTTCTGTCCTTCTGACACTATGGTATCTTACGGGAGCTTCGGAATATGCCGTAAGCTTGCAGAAGGAATTTCCTCAAAGCACTGAATGTGCAGTTGTTCAGGGGGATGCGCAGGTAATGCCCAATGCGTTCTGGTATTTTCTGCCGGTAACAGCCCCTTCCGTTACTGCTGATAATGCCCCGGCTGCAGTCGCAACTTCTACAGATACCCAAACTGTTACAGCTTCTTCTGAATCATCAGTTGCCGTTCACTGGCAGTTGGGATTTTTCAAGAACAGGGAATATGCACAGGATCTGGTTAACCGGGTAGAAAAGGCCGGTTTTGCAGCCAGAATCCGCGAAGAAAAACGACCCAGCGGCGCCACATATTTTTCGGTTCTGGTAGACGAGAACGAATCTGAATCTATGGGACAGAATCTGAAAAACGCCGGGTTTGAATGCTATCCGGTGTACGAATAAATCAGCAGTTTTTCTGTTATCTGCGTATTACCGGATTGGGCGTTCCAGCCGCAATGTTTCTCCCTGCGTCGTAATACCATTCATGGTTATCGAAACTGCCTGAAGCGTCAGTTCTTCTGTTTCGGAATTACCATCATCAGCGGTTGCCAGTCGGTAATAGCCGTTGAAGCGTGGATTTGCAGTTCCTTTTTCTGACCTGAATTCAACAATCAGCTCATCGTTTATGTGGTTCAGAATAAAAACTCCGGAAGTTACTATACCTGACTTTTCAGCCATCCAGGTTGTACCATTGATGGTCAACAGGGTACCGTCGTGAGTCCTCCATTTTTCAAGTGATGTCTGTAAGGCTGCCATCATCTCAGAATCGCCGATATGCTGTACGGCAGATTCTTTCAGAACCGGCTGCTTACGGTACAGACCATCCCACAGTGATTCCTCACTGATATCCATGTATACTTCATCGGTAATCTTTACCCTGATTTCTTCAATGTCAGTCAGGGTTGTGTCAAAACGGCGGCTGATGGCTGCTGTGGATGTATTTTTTGTGGTAATAGTCATACCGCTTCGGCGCATCCAGTCAGAATCCCAGGAATAAACTTCCTGTGCACCATCCGTTAGACAGATGATTTCTTTCTTTTCCGTATCAAAGAAAAGGTATCGCATTTCATTCGTCTTATTGACGGTTTTATACCATAACCCATTAAGAAAGGAACTGAAGGTTTCTGTTGTACCGTCAAGAATGCGGGCAATTTCATTTTTGTTGATGGTATTATTTGCAACCAGTTTTTCAGATTCCTGCTGATATTGCCGTGTCCGTTTACTGAATTTCCAGGTTATCTGCAGCTGGTCCAGCAGGTTTCCGTTTTCCCGGCTGAACGGTCTGTTTTCCACAATGGTATAACTTTCACCGTTTGTCTGACCCATGGCGTAGGCATCGGTACGGGTGGTTTCTTCAATTGAAATGGTACCTTCAGATTTCAGGTCAGCAATAAGAGTCCATGTTGATCTGCCAAACCGAAAATCACTCTGATAAATCTGCAGTACCGTGTTGTTATCCTGAGTAAAACCGGTATAAACCAGAGCGTTTTTATGTTCACCTACAACATCAACCGCACTTACAGAAAGGGTGTTAATCTGCTGGATTTCCGTTTCAATCTGCAAAGACTGCTCATATTCCTGCAGACTGGTATTGTAGACAGCTACAAGAAGGACAATATTTGGAAAACCGGCACGTCGGACCGCACAAACTTGATCTTCTATTTCATCAGTTGCCTGACTGGCGCTGAATTTTACCGGGTAAGTACGGAGCAGAGTATCGCCGGCTTGCAGTGGAAGAAATGATATAAGCTGAGACTGTTCAAAACTGGCAGTTTCTTCAACTTCTTCAACAACAGAAGCCTGTTGGGTAATGGGAGTTACGATTTTTGAGTAATGTATTTCTTCTGCCTGTTCCGGAAAAAAACGTTCCCGGAAGAACAGTGCAGCAATAATGGCAGCTGCTGTAAGGAACAGGAAAATGGTAAGTTTCTTCATAGATATAATCAGTGTATCAAATATTGTTCTGTTTAGCAAAACCGTGATTTCAACACTTTTTTTACTTGTTTTTGTTGACGCTTTATAGGGCTCCTTAGTATTTTAATTGCATGAGTGATACTGAAAACAAGGCACAGGATGAACAGAACGTAAAAACTGAAGAAACTGTTCAGAATGATGCACAGAATGAAGCTACCGGTCAGACTGAAGAAGCCGCTGCAGAAAAGAAAGAACCTACTGCAGAAGACCGAATTGCAGAACTTGAAAAGGCAAATGCAGAACTGAAAGACCAGTTCCTGCGCAAAAGTGCCGATTTTGACAACTACCGCAAGCGCATGATTCGCGAAAAACAGGAAGCATATGATTATGCCAACACCAATCTGCTTACAGATTTGATTGCGACGCTTGATGACTTTGACCGTGCACTTGCAGCCGGCCAGGAAGTTGATGGTAAAACTCCGGATCTGAAACCTGTTGTTGATGGTATCAAGATGATTAACAAACAGCTGCGTGGATTGCTTGAAGCAAAATACAATCTGTCCACCTACGGCGAAAACGGTGATGCTTTCAATCCTGATATTCATGAAGCAATCGCCACTGCTAATGCTCCTGTAGCAGATCCAACCTGTGCAGAAGTATACCTGAAGGGATATAAACTGAAGGACCGTGTTATCCGTCCTGCAAAAGTTATGGTTCACATGCCTGATGGCAGCGTGAAATCAGAAGAAAAGGCTGAGGAAGCCACAAACTAACAGACATACCGGTAAAAAGCCGGATACATAGGAGATACAAAGATGGGAAAGATTATTGGTATTGACTTAGGAACCACAAACTCATGTGTTGCCGTTATGGAAGGCGGCGAAGCAGTAGTAATCCAGAACTCTGAAGGTGGACGTACTACTCCTTCAATCGTAGGTTTCACTGCTAAAGGTGAACGCATTGTAGGTCAGCCAGCCAAAAACCAGATGGTTACTAACCCAGCAAATACTGTTTACTCTATCAAACGTTTTATCGGTCACAGATACAACGAACTGACCGGTGAAGCAAAAATGGTACCATACACCGTAAAAGACCACGGTGAAGATGTTCGTATCGACATTGAAGGTAAAGAATACTCACCACAGGAAATTTCAGCATTCATCCTGCAGAAAATGAAGAAAACTGCAGAAGACTATCTGGGAGAAGCAGTTACCGAAGCAGTAATTACTGTTCCTGCTTACTTCAACGATGCTCAGCGTCAGGCTACTAAAGATGCCGGTAAAATCGCCGGTCTTGATGTAAAACGCATCATCAACGAACCAACCGCAGCTTCACTGGCTTACGGTTTCAACAAAGACAAGAACAACGAAAAAACCGTTGCCGTATACGACCTTGGTGGTGGTACCTTTGATATTTCCATCCTGGAACTGGGCGATGGTGTATTTGAAGTAAAATCAACCAACGGTGATACCCACCTGGGTGGTGACGACTTTGACCGCCAGATTATCAACTGGCTTATTGATGAATTCAAATCAGATACCGGTATTGACCTGTCTCAGGACCGCATGGCCCTGCAGCGTCTCCGTGAAGCAGCAGAAAAAGCCAAGATTGACCTTTCTGCCCAGTCTTCAACTGAAATCAACCTGCCGTTCATCACCGCTGATGCAACCGGTCCAAAACACCTGCAGAAATCTCTGTCTCGTGCAAAATTCGAACAGATGACAGAAGACCTTTTGGAACGCACCAAAGAACCATGCCGCAAAGCAATTGCAGATGCTGGTATTACCGTAGACCAGATTGACGAAGTTCTGCTGGTTGGTGGTTCTACCCGTATGCCAAAAGTAATGCAGACCGTAAAAGAGATCTTCGGTAAAGAAGGTTCAAAAGGCGTTAACCCTGACGAAGCTGTAGCCGTTGGTGCTGCAATCCAGGGTGGTATTCTTGGTGGTGATGTTAAAGACGTTCTGCTGCTTGATGTTACTCCACTGTCACTGGGTATTGAAACCATGGGTGGTGTATTCACAAAACTGATTGAACGCAATACTACCATTCCTACCAAAAAGAGCCAGATTTTCTCTACCGCAGCTGATGGTCAGACTGCAGTAAGCATCCACGTACTGCAGGGTGAACGCGGTATGGCTGCTCAGAACCGTACCCTCGGCCGTTTTGACCTGGTTGGTATTCCAGCTGCTCCACGTGGTGTTCCACAGATTGAAGTTACCTTCGATATCGATGCCAACGGTATCGTTCACGTATCTGCAAAAGACCTGGGAACCGGAAAGGAACAGTCAGTACGCATTGAATCTTCAAGTGGCCTGAGCGATGCAGAAATTGACCGCATGGTTAAAGAAGCAGAAGCTAACGCAGATGCAGACAAGAAAGAACGCGAAAAGATTGAAACCCGCAATAATGCTGAATCTCTGGTATATCAGACCGAAAAGACCCTGAAAGAAGCAGGTGACAAAGTTCCAGCTGCTGACAAACAGGCTATTGAAGATGCTGTTGCAGCTCTGAAACAGGCACTGACTACTGATAACACTGATGATATCAAAGCTAAAACTGAAGCTCTGACCCAGGTTACCTACAAAATGGCTGAGGAAATGTACAAACAGTCTGGTGCAGCCGGAGCAGGTCCTGACATGGGCGGCGCTGCAGGAGCAGGTACTAACGGTGCAGCAGGTGCCAGCGGATTTGATAAAGGATCAGCAGAAGACGTAGACTACGAAGTAGTTGACGACGATAAATAAATCCGGCCTATAGGCAAACACGATAAAGAAGGGATTTCTGGCTTTATAGACCGGAAATCCCTTATCTTGTATTTAAGGAAATATAATGGCTAAACGCGATTACTATGAGGTTCTTGGTGTTGCCAAGACTGCTGGAAAAGATGAAATAAAAAAAGCCTACCGCAAACTTGCAGTTCAGTATCATCCAGATAAAAATCCGGGTGATAAAGCTGCAGAAGAAAAATTCAAGGAAGCTACCGAAGCCTACGAAGTTCTTTCTGATGAAAACAAGAAGAAGATTTACGACCAATATGGCTTTGCCGGTCTTGACGGCATGGGTGGCGGTGGCGGTGGCGGATTTAATGCCAGCGGTTTTAGTGATTTCTCAGACATTTTCGGTGATTTTGGCGATGTATTTGAAGGGTTCTTTGGAGGAGGCAGTCGTGGCGGTCGTTCCGGAAGAACCAGCAATCAGGGACAGAGCCTGCGTTACGATCTGGAAATTTCCTTCAAGGATGCCGTATATGGTGTTCAGACAGAAGTTTCTTTCCAGCATGATGAAGTATGTGAAAGCTGTGGCGGAACCGGTGGTGAAAAAGGTGCCAGCCGGAAGACCTGTCCAACCTGTAATGGGGCCGGTCAGGTTCGTCGCAGTGCAGGATTCTTCAGCGTTGCCCAGCCTTGTCCAAGTTGTCAGGGTAGTGGAACGGTCATTGATAACCCTTGTAAAGTATGTCGTGGAACCGGTGTACAGTCTAAGCGCCGTAAGGTAAAGGTAACTATTCCTGCCGGTGTTGATGACGGCAAACGCATTACTATCCCCCGTCAGGGTGATGCAGGCCGTAACGGCGGTCCTGCCGGAGATCTGGTAATTGTGCTGCATGTAGGTTCTCACAAATATTTTGAACGCAGCGGCAGTGACCTGTACTGTGCAGCCCCTATTTCCATTACTCAGGCTGCTCTTGGTGCAGAAATCTATATTACTTCTCTTGACGACCGCAAACTGAAGGTGAAGGTTCCTGCCGGAACTCAACATGGTAAACTGCTGCGCATTCCTGGCGAAGGTGTTCCTGCAACAGCCAGCAGCCGCAAAGGTGATCTTTTTGTTAAGGTTATGGTACAGGTACCTACCCATCTGAGTTCAAAAGGTAAGAAACTGATGGAAGAACTGGCAGAGTCTGAAGGTGATAACGATTCTCCAAAACTGACACCTCTTTCGGATTTGCACTGATTTTTTCTGATAAAACGGGCTGTCTTTGGACTAAAGTTCAGGGATAGCCCTTTTTTTATGACCAAAACTGCCGATACTGATAGTAGTATGCTATAATCTGATAACCATCAGTTAAGGAAAAAAGAAATGTATAAAGAACGTCGCAGATTAGTATTTTATCTGATAAACTTCACTGCCGGATGGATATTCGTTTTACTTACCCTCCTGCTTATTCCTACCACTTCTTTCTGGCTTATTGTAATCGTAACGGCATTCATGTTTACTACGGGACTGTATCTGGCAAACTCTGCCTACAGCCGTTTGAGCCGTCGTATTGAGCGCCGTATGATGTCCCGGCATGAAACGGGTCTCATGAGTACATTCCTTGATGAGTTACGTTTCTCTTATACTGAAGATGAATTTATTCAGGTCATTCAGCGTAATCTGGAAGATATAGCAGATGCTTCGGTTCTGTATGTTGACCGTGAGAATAACTACATTATGTATAACTCTCCCAGCCGCATTACTACATCAGAAGCTACCATCGTTAAACTTGAACAGAACTTCCCAAAGTCATGGGCAGAAGGTGTGTACTATCTGGACTCAAACCTTGGTATTACCTCCAACGTTCGTGATGCCCGTGGTTTCTTTCTGGTAACTGGTACCAAACATCTGTATGTATTCTGTCGTTTTACCCATACAGTAGACGCTGAAATGTTTTCCCGCCTTCTGGCAGAATTCAAACGGTTTGAAAAACGTTCAATCGTCATCAATGAGCTGACTGAAATTTCATCTCTGTCTGCAGAATGGGATCAGCTGGCTGCAACACAACGTTCATTCCTGCCTCAGAAAATGCCTGAAATCAAAGGTCTTGATATTGCAGCCTATTTCCGTCCTCTAGTTAACGTATCCGGTGACTATTACACGGTTCTGCCCATTGATGAGAATAAAACACTGGTAATGCTGGGAGACGTTTCCGGTAAAGGTCTTTCCGCAGCACTGGTAATGGGTTTGGTAATGAATACCGTTAAGATTGTTGAAAATAAGGAAGACCTTGAAAGCGTAGTACAGGCAGTTGACCGCGCCATTAAGGGCATGCATCTGCAGGATAAATATACGGTACTTTTCATCGGAATCATTGATACTGAAAAAATGACTATCCGTTACGTAAATGCATCAATGTCAGACCCTATTATTGTTACCCGTTCTCCTGATGGCTATCGTATCAAACCGTTGACTTCAAATAACTCGGTTGTCGGTATTATCGATATGGACCAGGTAACTGTAAGCGAACAGCGTCTGTTCCGTGATGACCTGATTCTTATGGCTTCGGACGGTGTTTCTGAAGTAATGGATGATGAAGGCGTAGAACTTGGTGATACCCAGTTGTATATGAATACCATCAAAAACAGTGCGTATAAGTCAGCTCATCATATCGTTAATGATATTGTGGACCTTGTTCTTTCATATAACGGAGACAAAAAACTTCGCGATGACGTTACCATGCTGGCTGTAAAGGTTGAGGGATAAAAATGATTTATTTAGTAATAAATGTTGTAATTGCAGCACTGCTCATTATCTATTCATCTATTGCAGACGTAAATGCCGGAGAGTTGAAATCACGTGCTATTATTAACTTTGCGCTGGTACTTTCTGTAACTACACTTCTGAATGCGTTGTGTATTCTTCTGTCTTTCTGGGGAAACAGTCAGCTGATAAATCTGTTTGGCCGTCTGGAGTATTTCCTCATCGGTGTTACCGGTATCCAGTATGCTGCGTTTCTTGTCCGCTACCCGCACTTTAACCGCCATGTGGGTCTGTCTCTTCTGCAGGTTATTGCATATATGGTTGCAGCGTATATCGTTTTCTCAACGTTCAATACCGTTCATTATTCAATAGAACACGGTATGGTTGTTGATTCTGCAATGTTCTTGGATAGTTTTAACCTGAACTGGCATAATACCTACATGATATTGTTCCATGCAGTCATTCCGGCTTTTGGTATTCTTTCCATGGTGCTTCGTCTGGAAGTTATCAAGGATAAAATGATTCGTACCAATATGCTTCTGATGATTGGAATTACCATTGTCGGCTGGATTATGTATCATCTGGTATTTACCATTGCTGCAGCCTACATTCCAGCATATACACTGCTGTTCCCGCTGTTGCCTGCAAGTCTTGCATTCTTTACCTTCCGCATTGTTAACCGCAAAATGAACCTTGAATTCAAGACTCTGATTCGTAGAATCATTAACTTTGTTATCAGTAACCTGATTCCCGGTATTGCTGTCGGTCTTTTTGTCGCTTGGGCCCAGCGTTTCAGATACACAAATTATGGCTTGTATGTATCCCTGATTCTTATTGTTACCGTAGTTATCTTTTTTGCCGTATATGGTCTTGATAAGTGGCTGCATCGTGACCGTGACGTCAACAGGGACCGGTTCTATGAAGTTGATCTGGAAAATGCCCTGTCCGCCATTGACTATGATGATGAAAACCTTGACTTAACACAGACGGTTGTTGATATTTTCCGTAAATACATAAAATGTCACAGTATTGAAATTCTTCTGGAAAATACTTCTGATGAAGCATTGGAAACATTCTATACAACCGGTGGTAAAAATCACCGTATTCCATTGTCTTCAAAGATTTTTGATGCTGCTCTCAATGATAACCGAAACATCATTTTCCGTGACCATGTAGAAAACCACTATCGTCTTCCAACCGTAAAAGTGGAACTGCTGGAGCTGTTCCATGATACCAACAGTGAAGCCATGATTCTTCTTCAGGAAGGTCGCCATATTTTTGGTGCCATTCTTCTTGGTGATCATGTTCTCGGTAAT
This sequence comes from Treponemataceae bacterium, assembly GCA_045616125.1. Classification (GTDB taxonomy): domain Bacteria; phylum Spirochaetota; class Spirochaetia; order Treponematales; family Treponemataceae; genus Treponema_I. The sequence goes on from JAZLGC010000056.1 coordinate 70,769, forward strand.
GAATATGATGATTACGAGTACAATGTATTTACCCGTTTGTATTCGTACTTCTTTGTAATCGGTTACTACCTGCGCAATAAATCAAATGAATCGGTTGTTGGTACCGTAAACCGGGAAATTTCCATGTCGGGTCAGGTAATTCAGTCAATTCAGGAAAACCTTGATTTTATCAATAATCCAAAAGTTGACGTAGGGTACCTTTCCGTAGCAGCACATAACCTTGGTGGTGAATACTACGACTTCATCCGTCTGACAGATACCAAACATATCGTCATTCTTGGTGACATCAGTGGTAAAGGAATTAACGCTTCAATGTCTACCGTCATTTTGAAGTCTATTGTGCGTACCTACCTCGCTGAAACCCATGATTTCAAACAGCTGGTTCTTAAAGTAAACAGCTTTATTCGCAATAACCTGCCGAAGGGAACGTTCTTTGCCGGAGTATTTGCGCTGTTCGATTTTGAGGAAAATGCCATGTACTACATTAACTGTGGCATTCCGGCCCTTTTCATGTATAACCCTCAGTTCAACAACATTGTTGAAATTCAGGGTGAAGGCCGCGTACTTGGTTTCGTGCGCCAGATTCGTAAACTGGTAAAGGTAAAGAAGGTTGAACTGCAACCAGGTAACGTTCTTCTGGCAACAACAGATGGTTTGCTTGACGGACACTCAATCCGCGGTGAAGCTTTTGGTCGTGAGCGTGTTCAGCGCTCTCTTATGGCAAACATGGGTTATTCGGCAAGTAAAATCTGTACATTCCTGCATCAGGAATTGCTGGATTATACTTCTCAGGAACTTGAAGACGACGTTAGTATTATCGTTATCAAATATCTTGCTCAGTAATTTTTGTATCGAATAGAGGTAAAAATACATGGATACTCTTTCTATGACTGAAAAACGCGGTCCTAACTATATTCTCTTTGAGCCCAGTGGTGTTATCAGTTCATATACTTTTTCTGATTTCCGCTCAAAGGTGTATGACGGTATTAAATCAAACAATGTTGTCATTGATCTGGCCAACGTAACCGGCATTGATTCATCAGGTATTGGAGTTCTGATGGGTGCTTTTAATGATGGTGAAGAAAGTGGATTTTCGTTGTATCTGATGCGTCCCAGCGGTATTGTATATCAGGCTTTGGATGGTACAGGATTTACTGATACGTTCAAAATTATCCACTCTGTAACTGAGGTTGTGTAAGTTCCAATGGTGATGAATATGAAAAAATCGATACGGTTGCTCTGTGCTTTTTTACTTTTGACAACTGTTGTTTCATGTAAAAAAGATGAAGTTGAGGCAGAACCCCTGCCTCCAGAAGAAATTCAGTTGAATGCAGCTATCCAGATGTTCAAGAGTATTCCCCATCCAGCTGAATTCAGTGATGAAATTAATACTGTTCTTGCCCGCATTGAGGAAGAAAGAACACTGTTTATAACGGATATTCAGGAAGTTGATGCAGCTGATACTGATAATCTGCTGCTTTTGATTGATAAAAGAAACAGGGTTGGAGAGGATTATGAACCGGAAGATCTTGTTCCTCTGGTAAAGAACAGTTCCTATCCTATAAGCCGCAATGATTTAAGCCTTCGTGTTCCGGTAGAAAAAGCGCTGGTTGTTATGGCTGAAGGGGCAAAACAGGATGGTATTTCCCTGCTGGTTAGTTCTACCTACCGCAGTTATGCATATCAGGCACGTCTTTTCCAGCGCTATGTAGATCAGGATGGGGAAGCAGAAGCTGAACGGTATTCTGCACGTCCCGGTACCAGCCAGCATCAGTTAGGTGTTGCTATTGACTTTGGCAGCATTGATGACAGTTATGCTGAAACAAAAGCCGGAAAATGGCTTGCTGCCCACGCAGAAGAATATGGATTCAGCTTAAGCTTCCCGCAGGGATATGAACCGGTTACCGGGTATATGTGGGAATGCTGGCATTTCCGCTATATCGGACAGTCTGCAGTAGATTTCCAGCGTAACTGGTTCAATGATATCCAGCAGTATATGATTGAATTCGTAGACTGCTGGCGTAAAGCTGGTGCTGAAATGGCAGCAAGTGCTGAATAAAAATTGTTCAGTCCTTCTGGTATTTCCGTTTCAGCATTGTAATCTTCCGGACACAGTGCAGGAGTACCCACATATAGAGGACAAACAGTACTGCGTACACGCTCAGGAGAACAACGCGGCCGGTACCGGTAAATGAGTGACTGAAACCTGGGATAACGCAGGTAAGGAAAATGGCAATGATGGGAACAAGCCGTGTGGTCACTACTTTTGACAGCATTGCAAGGCGTGATTCGTTGTCAGAAAACAGTTCAGCTTCTTTTTCGTTTTTTGCAGCAGCAGCCGGTTTACGGTAATATTTGAACCGATTGTACTCATCAAAGTATTCCCAGCCGTAATCTTTCAGCATCTGTTCATATTCAGGTGCGATGGGGTTGGGATCATATTCCAGACGGTAAATAACGTCTTCCGGTTCACATTTTTCAAAGGTGAATACGCAGAACCGTACTTTCTTCAGTTTTAATCCCTGTTTGTGCATTTCCCGCAGCCACAGCTCTTCTTCTTCATAATCAGTTACGGTGAACCATTTGAATTTTGTTACAGTGTCTTTCATGTTATTTATCTCCTTTACTGTTTCTGTATAACCGTTCAATTCTTTTAATTTCTGTGGCAAGCACTTCTTGCCCCAGCTCTGTAATGACATACAGCCGCCGTTTTTCTTCTTCAGAATGAAAACGGATCAGACCGTCGACCCCCATTTTCGTTAAGGTTCCGTACATGGTTCCTGCACTGATGGTAACTTCCCCATCAGTCATCTGGGCTACCTGCTGTCCGATGCCGTAGCCGTGATTGGGCTGCTGCAGGCAGTACAGAATGTAAAACCCTGTTTCTGTCATGGGCACGTAAATTCGCTTTGTCTTATCGTCCATTAATGTCTCCGAAGTTCGATATATCATGTTGCTAGCTATTGAGATGCGATGTATCGAAGTACGATATAAATATATATCGGAGCTCGATGTATGTCAAGTAGTATTTTCAGAAATAATCTGATATTATTTATGGCGGAGATAACAAAATGAAAACATTCGTAAATGAACAGACTGTCATGCAGTTCTATATCAATCAGCTTGATGCTGATGCCATTAGCTTTTTGAAAGGAAAAGAAGCAAAAAAGGCAAAAATCAGGGATCTGGTAGAAAAACTTATGGCAGCCGAAACCATGAACGGTAAAATTACCATTGCCTGTGACCTTTGGAAGGCCCTTTTTGATGCTTCCCTTTCCTTCATCGATCCTAATAAGCACGGATATGACCGCATCTTCAACTATTTTGATTCTTACGTTGAATTTGAAGAACTGATTTTCGCTTCAGATTCCTTTTACCGCGATCACACCCTCCATTGCATCTGGGTTTATTTCCTGGGTGAGTACATCAAGAAGAACGAAAGCTTCAGCCGCCTGTTCCTTGATATGAAACAGACAGAGATGATTGTAGAGGGCTTGTACGAGATTGTCTATGAAACTGAATCGCTCAGCAAAAAGTCAAAGCAGATGCTGGAGAATATCAAGAGAGTAATCGAAGTGCAGAATAAGCTGGAAGATGCTGTATTCTGTGTTTCTGCCATTACCCATGACCTGGGATACCCGCTGAAGAAGATTGAGAAAATCAACAAGAGTATCAAGAAAGTGCTGCCGTATTTTGCCGTAAACAATTTTGATGATTTTTCTTTTGGATTCGATAATATTCAGCAGGAATTCATATCGAACTTTATTGACCTGCTTTCCCGTAGTTTTAACTGCAATCTGTACAATGACCTGTACCTTGATGAAGGCGATATTATCCTGAAAGTTTTTGAAAAGTGCTTTACCATGGATAAACAGTCTATCGTTGGTATCAATTCGGAGGCAGTAAAGGAACTGACTAAAGAAGAACGTGAAGCAATGGCCAAAGCAATGGAACTGCAGGCTTATTTCAATCCTGATAACGGATTCCGGAATTCTATGCTGAAGGACTTTGAAGACTACCAGCATGGCATTATGAGTGCTTTTGTTCTGGCTAAAAATATCGAAGTCTTTGGAGCAATCCATTACAACCGGGATTCTAAGATTGATCTTTCGGAGAATGCACGGACTCCTGCAGAGGTATTGCTTTCAATTACTGAAATTCTGAAGTCAGTTTCAGTGCATACGTGCGAAGACTATACGATTTCTGAAATTGAAAGCGTGAACTTTCTTACATTTGTTGATGAGCTGGAAGAATTTTCACGTATTTCACGTGCCAGCCAGAACCGCGAATACGTTAAGGAATTCTGTGAATCCTACTTTGATATGGATGATGAGGGCTGGCTGAACATTACCTTTGAATTCCATAACGATAACCTGGACAATCTGGATCCGGAACGGGCATTCAAGGGACGTTGCAAGCGTTTCCTGAGTCTGTTTGATGTTACTCATCTGTCATCAAACCTGAAACTCCGCGTTTCATGCGTTGGAAAACTGGCCACTGACCAGAACACCTATGTTCTGGAACTGGCTAACCACCACGCCGATATTCTGGTAAACGGCGAATCCCAGAACATCCCGAAGTACCTGAAATCAAACCAGTACTACACCAAAGAAGAGTACGCAGAAATCTGAAATTCAATCAGTTCTGGAAAATAAAAAAAGCTGTCCTAAATGAATAGTGCATAGCGTCATTCCGAACTCGATTCGGAATCTCATTGCTAAATTCAGCAGATTGGACAGCTTTTTGTTTTATGAGGGCGGTATATCTAATTATCTGTCACATTCATCAGGAACGGTATCGGGTACTTTCCCGAGGACTGACAGGAATGTATCTCTGGAACCTTTTGCTGCTCTTTCTTCAAGATAGTGTTCTGTTTCCATGGCAGAGATTTTTTCAGCTACGGCTGAAATAACAAATTGGTTAATTGAAACATTATCTTTTGATGCCAGTTTTTTAACCATAGTGTGGTATGAATCGGGTAACCGAACGCTTAATGTGCTCATTTTACTGTCTCCTCTAAATGTATAAGATATTCTTTTGGGGTTAGAATTGAAATTCCTAAGGATTCTGCCTGAATGAAATCTTTTTTGTTGAACGTTATGATTGTTTTTGCATTTGAGTTAATCGCAAGCTCCAATACATGATCGTCAAAAGGATCTCTTAGGAAAGGTCTCCATAGAAAAAAAATTCTGGTTTTATTTCCAACAGAGCAAATATAATCAAGAAATGCTTCGATGTCGTCATCGGTAAAAATGATCCTGTTCAGATGTTTTTTCAAAACAGCTTCATATTCCAAAATAAGTGGCACTGAAATGGCGAATTCAAAAGAGCCTGTTCCAATCAGAGAGATTAATTCAAATGATTTTCCATTTCTACTTTTGAGCGCTGAGAGAATGACATTTGTATCAATGACAATGACGTCCTTCATAATTGGTATTGTATATGATACCAATTATGAAGTCAAAGGTAATGGTGCGATGATTGGTATGAAGGTTTGTATGTATTTCTATTGATCGAATGAGAAACAAAGAAAGGCTCCCGTATCGGATGATGCGGGAGCCTTTGTTGTTTAGTTGTAAGCGGATCCTTCGACAGGCTCAGGAATCCTGGATACGTGAGTTCTGGTATTCTTCAACTCTTATTTAACTACGATGTTAACCAGCTTATTTGGTACAACGATTACTTTGGCAGGTTCTTTGCCGTCAAGGAACCGTTTTGCACCGTCGGTGGCCAGAGCCAGTTTTTCAACTTCTGCTTTGTCAGCACCAATGGCAGCTTCAAACTTATCGCGTACTTTACCGTTAATCTGTACAACGATGGTACAGGTGTTGTCTACGGTCAGGGCTTCATCGTAGGTTGGCCACTGTGCGTAGCTTACTGATTCGGTGTTGCCCAGTTTTTCCCACAGTTCTTCACCCAGGTGAGGAGCGTATGGCGCAATCAGTTTAACAAAGTCTGACCACATGGCCTTTGGAACTTCGTTCAGTTTTGATGCTTCGTTGATGAAGATCATCATCTGGCTGATGGCAGTATTGAATGCCAGGTTTGCAGTGTCTTCAGTTACCTTCTTGATGGTTTTGTGCAGCAGTTTGGTCATTTCTGCGCTTGGAGCACTGTCAGTCATTGGTTTTTCACCAACTGCCCAGATTTTTTCCAGGAAGCGGCTTACACCGATCATACCCTGAGTATTCCATGGTTTTGAAACTTCCAGTGGTCCCATGAACATTTCGTAACAACGTACGCTGTCTGCACCGTAATCACGGATTACATCATCAGGATTGATAACGTTTTTCAGTGATTTGGACATCTTGGCAATTACCTGTTCCAGTTTTTCACCGGTGGCAATTTCATAGTATCCGCCGTCTTTTTCTTCAACTTCATCAGTTGGAACAAGGGTCTTGTTCTTGCGCTGGTAAGCAAAAGAAGTGATAAGACCCTGGTTAACCAGGCGCTGGAATGGTTCTGCAGTATTTACGATACCGGCATCAAACAGCGCCTTGTGCCAGAACCGTGAGTACAGCAGGTGCAGAACAGCGTGCTCAGCACCACCAACGTACAGGTCTACCGGCATCCAGTAGTCCATAGCTTCTTTTGAAGCAAAGGCAGTCTTGTTCTGAGGATCCAGGTAACGCAGGTAGTACCAGCATGATCCACCCCACTGAGGCATGGTGTTGGTTTCGCGTTTTGCTGGTTTTCCGCATTTTGGACACTTGCAGTTTACCCAGCTGTCGATGCCGGCCAGTGGAGATTCACCGGTACCGGTTGGCTGATAACTTTTTACCTGTGGCAGTTCCAGAGGCAGTTCTTCTTCCGGTACTGGGACGGTTCCACAGTCTGGACAGTGGATTAACGGAATCGGTTCACCCCAGTATCTCTGGCGGCTGTAGATCCAGTCACGCAGTTTGTAGTTTACGGTTGCGCGTCCGATTTTGCGTTCAGTGAGGAACTCAATCATCTTGGCAATGGCGTCTTTCTTGTTCAGACCATCAACAAAGCCGGAGTTAACGTGGATACCATCCTGAGTCCATGCCTGTTCCTGTACATCAACTTCTGATTTCAGGACTTCAATGATAGGCAGGTTGAATTTCTTTGCAAATTCCCAGTCGCGGTCATCGTGGGCAGGTACTGCCATAATGGCACCGGTACCGTAGCTGATGAGAACGTAATCTGCAACCCAGATAGGAATAAGGGTGCCGTTTACTGGGTTAATGGCATAGCTTCCGCTGAATACACCGGTTTTGTCCTTGTTCAGGTCAGTACGCTGCAGGTCTGATTTTTTAGCGGCTTCTTCAACGTAGGCGGCTACGGCTGCTTTCTGGTCTGCAGTGGTCAGTTTGTCCAGCAGCGGATGTTCCGGGCTTACTACCATGTAGGTAGCACCGAACAGGGTATCACAGCGGGTGGTGTATACGGTCAGCTTGAGTCCTGATCCGACAGCCGTCCCTTCGAGAGCCTCAGGGGTCTGGCCGGGTGCAGCAACTTCAAAGTCTACTTCTGCACCTTCTGAGCGGCCAATCCAGTTTTTCTGCATCAGTTTTACGCTTTCCGGCCAGTCAAGACCATCAAGGCCTTTTAACAGGTCATCAGCGTAATCAGTAATCTTTAAGATCCACTGGCGGATGGTCTTGTGGGTAACAATGGAACCACAGCGTTCACATTTACCTTCTTTTACCTCTTCGTTGGCAAGACCGGTCATACAGGAAGGACACCAGTTGATAGGTGTTTCTGCTTCATAAGCCAGCCCTTTCTTGTACAGCTGCAGGAAAATCCACTGAGTCCATTTGTAGTACTCAGGTTCACAGGTAGAAACGCAGCGGTCCCAGTCATATGAGAATCCCAGAGATTTAATCTGGCGGGTAAAGTTTTCAATGTTTTTGTTGGTGGTAATTGCCGGATGGGTACCGGTTTTGATTGCGTAGTTCTCAGCAGGCAGACCGAAAGCGTCAAATCCCATTGGATGCAGTACGTTATATCCATTCATACGTAGGTAGCGGCAGTAGATATCAGTTGCGGTGTAACCTTCTGGGTGTCCTACATGGAGCCCAGCTCCTGATGGGTAGGGGAACATGTCCAGAACGTAGCGGCGGTGTGCTTTGTCAAATTTTGGATCTTCTGTTACTTTGAACGTTTTGTTTTTTTCCCAGTAAGCCTGCCACTTAGGCTCAATGGTGTCAAAAGGGTATTTAGCCATAATGCTACCTCGTAAAAATATATGAATGTCCCTCTATTTTAGCGATTTCCGGCAGCATTGTGAATACGGGCTGCATATTTATGCAAACGGGCATTGAGCGCTGTGGGGCAGTCAACCTTGTTCATCAGGATTGAATAATTTCAATTCAGGGATTACGGATTGAATGAGAGTGAAATGCTTGTCGTCAGTCCATACCGGGATATCATTTTTTATGGCAAGACAGGCTATCATCCCATCTTGAAAAGGAATTTTTATGCCGTTTTTTCGTAACGTAATGAACATACGGGCAAGATCAAGCCAATTGTTTTCTTCAAATACCAGATAATTGAATGAGAGAAGTGCGTTCTGTATTTCAGTATATTGTTTTTCTGATTGGGAACCTCGGAGTATCTCAGACTCTACAACGCCACATACTGCGACTTCATTCTCATGGAATATCTTGCTTTGCATGACAGATGGATGTTTCCAGAAATCAATGAGGATATTTGAATCTACAAGAATCATATGAGACTGTCCTCTCTGAAGGAAGCAATCTCTTCCGTACTCAATTCAATCTTTCCGGCAAGATTGAAAAAAGCTTCTTTTGGGGCACGTGGGGGAATAATGGATTTCTGCTGTCCGGAATCAGTATGATCCTGTAAATACCGGATAAAGGCAAGAATGGCGGTAAACTGATCAGATGAAAGACTGCGGATAGCTTCAATGACAGCCTCGAAGGATTGCGGACTATGCTTTCTGTGAGACATGTAATTGGTGCTGTCAGTGATGGGAGCTGCAGCTATTGAAACATCAAAGTCAGGAGTTAGGGTATCGTAGCTTATGTTATTTGAACGTTGTTCAGGATCTTTTTTTGCCAGAGCATCATCAATGAGAAAGGAATAGGAGACTTTATATAATGAGCAGAGCTGCTTAATGATACGGACAGGTGGGTCAACTTCTCCGTTTTCATATTTTACATACATCTGACGTGAAATATTCAGCAGCTGAGCAATCCCTGACTGTGAGTAATTATTATGTTCCCGTAATTTCCTGAGAGTTTCATGCATAAAACCAGTATATACTCAAAATGACCGGTTGTCAAAAATAATAGACATGAAATGTAAAATATATTTACTGCAAGAATTCAGCTCTCCGGAGACGTGTTTCAGGCTATGCGGCCAGTGCACGTCTTTCTAGAACCGCTTTAATTTGATGGCGTCTACCGGGCATATTTCGTGACAGCAGAAGCAGTGCAGGCACTTACTCCGGTCAAGCATGGTTACCTGTGTGCCTTTCTGCGGATTCTTGTTGTCCACGCGTCCGTCTGGGGTGTCGGTGGCAGTGGAGCCGTCGGCATACCGGGCAAAGCGCAGAATATGGGGCGGGCAGATTTCAATGCAGCGGCCACAGGTAATGCACTTGGGGGAACCGAACCGGGGTGTCTTTACGAATACCAGAGTTGCCAGGTTATTGAGCCAGCCGGGTAGCATTTTCTGCAGGGTAACGCTGGCGGAACTTTCTTTGACAATCTTAAAGTTCGGGCAGCGGATGGTATCCAGAGTTTCGCCAACGCAGGTAATGTCATCAGGGGAAGTAAGCCATTTGCCACGGGAAAGGGCATCTTCCAGGTTGGTAATCTGGTGCGGGTTATATCCCACTGCTGAGGCACATACCCAGTCTACGGCAAGAATGTTGTCAGAGGCTGCCAGAAAGCCCAGGTGAACCGGATCTCCGTTACCAGGTCCACCGATACCTTCCATACCGGTAATGGCATCCATAATGGCGTACTGGGCATTGGCTGCCAGATTCAAATCCGTAAGATAGCGGGCAAAGTCTTCTTTTTTCTGAAAGCGGTAATGCTGCTGTGATTTTTTTAGCCCTACAATAAAGCCGAACAGGTTTTTCATGGCACCGGTATAGCTCATGAACTGGTGGGTTTTCAGTTTTGAAAGTGATACTACTACATCGGCCTGGGCAAAGGCATCGGCAAATTCAACAGTTTTGATGATACTGCCTTCTGGAATATCAATTCTGGTGCCGCCGGAAAATTCAACCCATTCACCGCCGTTGGCAAGCACCTGGTCATACATGCCGGTGGCTTTTGCAGCAGTGGTAGGGTTTGCCGTTGCCGGAGATTCACCCACAATAACCCGTTTGGCTCCACGTGCAACAAAGGCCTTTACGGCGGCGCCTACCACAACGGGGTGCGTACAAACCGCAGCTTCCGGCTTTTTGGGTGCCAGAATATTCGGTTTTAAGAGTACGGTTTTGCCGGTTACGTCTGGTGGCGGAACCAGCTCCATCATGGTAGTTATGGCTGCGTATACAGCATCAAAGTCATAATCATTGCATTTCTGCAGTGCAACAGTAGTGTTCATTAAAGTGAATCTCCATTCACCATGATAGTATGGGCTATCATGGTTATGCAAGAGAAAATGGAGATTTTAGAGATTTTTATTTTGGCTATGTCCGTAAAAAGAGTTGCTTATAGTCACCCTGAACTAGTTTCAGGGTCTCATCAAAACTCCACAAATCTACCGGATTTCCAGTACATGCAAAACCGCTCGATATCAGCGCTATTGGTGAATCCCGGCGAAGAAACTATGTATAGTTCATGCTGCCGCATGAACGCCGGGCTTCAACAATTTTTGCCTGTACTGTCCATCCTCTCGATTTGTGGCATTCCTGCACAATCTTTGTTGCTGAGTAGCATTCAGCAACACTTTTTACGGACATCGCTTTATTCTTTATTTGGCAATTGTTCCCAGCCGTTCGTTCAGTTTTTTCACGTGGTCTTCTTTATAGACCGCACGCATCCAGTTGAGGATCTGCAGCAGCTGCATCCGTGAAGGTTTCTGCTGGCGGGGATCATTGGTTATTTCCGGTACCAGTTCTTCCAGTATGGCCCAGCACTCAGGGTTTTCGTGAAGAACATCCATGGTATCAAGAATGGAATAGCGGTCCTGGGGAATAAACCAGTTGCTGACATCAATGGACGGGTTTGGATCCACGTAGATGTAGTCCTTGCAGGGCTCAGAAACTTTTTCAAAGGTTGCCGTGTCCGTGCAGGATCCGGTTGCAGCAGTTACTGTCAGGTTTCCGGTCAGAGGTACGTTTTCAAAGGTGAATACCCGGCTGCCACTCTGTTGTGCATATGCTGCACCGTTAACGGTAAGGGCTACAGAGCTCTGGTTACTGAGTACGGTAATGGTCATGGTATCGCCACTCCGCTTGGCAAAGCGTTTTTCTGCAATGTGGACAAATGGTTCGTCAGACCAGGCTGCCTTGTAGTAATAGAAGGCGTCTTTTCTGGTCTGCCGGTCCCAGGTTACCAGGCCCTTGCAGTTCTTTCCTTTTACGCCACCTTCATTACGGATGGCACTGCCAAAATCAAACATGTTCCAGATAAAAGTTCCCCAGAGAAAATCCTGGGCTTCCATAATGGGGTACACCGTGCGGTGGAACAGGGTCTGGTATTCTTCAGTGTAGTCTTTGCGTTTAGGCGTTGCAGAATGCCAGGTAAGGGAACAGTCTACGCCATATTCAGAAATTCCCAGGGGAACGGTGGGATTTTCGGCGTGGAATTTTTCAAAGAACTGCTGATAATCGGGCATTTCACCGTAATACCAGCCGTAATACAGGTTGTAGCCAACCATATCAGTTATCTTGTTCAGCGGACTGTCGTTCAGCACCTGGTTCAGGTTGGCACAGGCAGTAGGACGGCTGGGGTCCAGTTCTTTTGCCAGTTCGTTGAGTACCGGCATTTTTTCGTACTGCTGGGAAGTTTCTCCCATCAGGGCAATTTCGTTCTGGATTCCCCAACAGAAGATGGATGGGTGGTGCCGGTTCTGATAAATCAGTTCTTTCAGCTGTTCCTTAGCGTTTTCAAACACGCCATCGTTGTCATCAGGCAGCATGAGAAGGGGAATTTCTGCCCATACCAGAAGTCCTGCCTTGTCACACAGGTCGTACATTTCATCCGGGTGCTGGTAGTGGGAAAGGCGAACACCGTTGGCGCCGATTTCCTGAATCAGTTCCAGATCCTTCTGCAGGTGTTCTCTGTTGGTGCCGGGGCCAACGCCTTCATAGTCCTGGTGTTTGGCAACGCCATTGATGCGCAGGTGTTTTCCGTTAAGGAACAGGCCTTTGTCAGCGGTAAGGGTGATGTCACGGAATCCGATATCAAGAGTGGTCTGGTCGAGAATATGGTCACCGGAGGTGATGAGGACAGAAAGCTGGTAGAGGTACGGATCTTTTTTGCCGTTCCACAGGTGAGGATTATCAATTTCGATGTCGGCAGAAAGGCAGCCATCGGTATCGGCTTCCGATACGGGTACCTCAAATTCTGCCACCGTATCATCGGCATCTCGTACAATCAGGATAACGCTTTCATCACCGTTGATTCCCGTAAGCCAGATATCAGCTTCTATTTTGCCGTCACCGTAGGTGGTAACGTCAACGCCGCTGTTGCCGTAATGCAGCAGGTTGAAGTGGGGCCCTTCTGCCACCAGAACGGAAACGGGACGATAGATACCGCCGTAGTTGGAAAAGTCACCGCCCAAAGCATTGATGTCATCGTAACGGAAGTTATCTGCGGTAATGACAAGGTCGTTGCTGCCTTCTTTACAGAACCGGGTGGCATCAACGCGGAACCGGCTGTATCCGCCCCGGTGACTGCCGGCAAACTGGCCGTTGACAAATACCTGAGCTGCACCAAAAACGGCATCACACTCAATGTATACGGCAGTGCTGTCAGTAACCGGCGGCAGGGTAAAGGTGATGGCGTAGGGCACGTAGCCGGTTTTTGCCGGTTCTTCGCGATTCCATACGTCAGGAATTGCTACGGTTTCTGCTGCTGCCTGATCCAGTACCGGCAGTGTTTCCGGTGCTGGGGTAACGCTGTGGTCAATCAGGGGATAGCGGGTAAAGGTGGTAAGGGGAATTCTGGTAATCATGGGTTATTCTCCAATATCGTAAGTGATGTAGTTCTCTCCGGCTTTCTGCGGAACACTGCCGGTTGCAAAGAATGACTGCCAGTCGGCGATCATGCGGTCAGACAGGGCACGGTCTGCATCGGTCAACGGCCGCCAGCAGTAGTCAAGACTGCCGAAAACATACCACAACTCTGCAGAGTGGAATGCACCGGCATCATCGCCAGGAAGCTGGCGCTTAAAGTAGTATACCTGAGCGCTGGCAGTAGTTGTGCCGGCAGCGTGTGCTGCGTTGATTTTTTCTGCAAATGCCATGTTGCCAACGTGCATAGGGTTGGTGTCCGGTCCGGTGCTTTTTTCTGCCGTCAGATCCTGGGCGTTGGAACCCAGATAGTAGTTGATGTTCAAATATTTTCCGGCATCAATCAGGTCGTTTACGTCACAGGTCAAAAGTTCGCCGTCAAGGGTGGGGACAAAGGGAAATCCTTTTCCGCTCTGGAACGAGTGGCCGATAACCGGACCGCATACTTCAAGCAGTTTTTCGCTGGTGGCACTCATAAGGCTGGCACGTTTTTCTTCATTGGTGGCATCTTTGGGGCATCCCAAAAGTTCCAGTACTTCTTCTGCAACTTCAGAAGCTTCTGCTACGGTAGGGTAGTGTGCCATAAGCGGGTTACGGTAACCGCCGCCGCTCTGTACGATCATGTTCTTAAAAAGACCTTCAGAAGCTTTGCATACGCTTAATACCTGCAGGCTCATGGCGCCGGCAGACTGGCCGAAGACGGTAATATTTTCACTGTCACCGCCAAAGGCTGCAATATTTTCCTTTACCCAGCGGAATGCTGCCAGCTGGTCCCACAGGCCGTAGTTACCGCCGCCGGCATTTTCTCCTTTTTCTGCCAGACAGGGGTGGCTTAAAAAGCCCCACAGGCCAAGACGGTAGTTGATGGTTACAACGATAACGCCGCTTTTGGCCAGGTTTGTTGCAACAAAGGGCAGATTGCTGCCGGCACCGCCCAGAAAGGCTCCACCGTGTACATAGACTGCAACAGGCAGCTTTTTGCCGGCAGTGACAGCTTCATCGGGGGCCCAGATGTTCAGATACAGGCCATCTTCGCTGACAGGGGTGCTGAAGCGTGGGTCACTGTAGAACTCTTTGAAATAAAAGCCGGGACGTTCCGGTGCCTGCATACAGCGGGCTTTAAAAGTGGTGGCATCATAGGTTCCCTGCCAGACTTCCGGTGCCTGTGGTTTTTTGAACCGCAGTTCTCCCACTGGTGGTTTTGCATAGGGGACGCCCCTGAAAATCTGGCAGCCGTCCTCTACGGTGCCACGAATTGTTCCAAACTGCGTAGTTTTTTCAATTGTAATCATAGTATCTCCTCTTTTGGACTGAACCTTTGCGGTGTCTGCTGTGTTACCGTAATCAGTGCGGTGCTCGACGGCCACAAAGGCCGACTCCGCTCCTGACAGATTTCGGTGCCTTGCATCCATCCACAAATCTTCAGTCCCGCGTATATAAAACTTCCTTGCCGGGCTCCGCCTGTAGCGAGTTATCGAGCGTTTTTGCATTTCTCCATCCCGCCTCCCGATTTTTCCAGTGCGGCGTTGAATGTATTTTAACCGTGCCCTTTATTTCTCTTTCTTGGATTCAGTACGGTATTCCTGTGGGGTCAGGCCCGTCTGTTCCTTGAAAATCTTCGTAAAGTAGGACGAGTAGTTTAATCCTACCCGTTCTGTGATTGCCGTAATGCTCAGTCCTGTCTTTGCCAGAAGCTGTTTTGCTACTGCTATCCGTTTTTGCATGATGTAATCAGAAAGCGAAAGCCCTGTTTCCTTTTTGAATACCCGGCTCAGGTATCCGGGACTGATATGGACCATGGCGGCAATTTCATCGCGCTGCAGGTTTCCTACAGAAATATTCTCTGCAACGATTTTCTTTACCTGATCGATAATCTTATCGGGGCTTGCAGACGTTATTTCTTCTGCCAGTCCCGAAAAATCAGCGGTCCGCTCCTCAATCTGTATCTTCTCTTCTATCCGTTCCAGAATAGATTCCAGCTCCGGATAGGAAACTGGCTTCAAAATGTAATCTTCAATTCCAAGGCGCAATGCTTCCTGTGCGTAAGAAAAATCCGCATGACCGGTCAAAAATACCACATGGGCATCTGGATACTTCTCTTTTATGACCCGGGCCAGTTCAACACCGTTTCCTCGTGGCATTTCAATATCCGTTACTACCAGGTCTATGGGACAGGTTTCAAGAACCCGCAGGGCAGAATCCTTGCTTAATGCCTTGTAAATTCTGGTTATGTGCAGCTGGTCAAAGTGAAGTCCGGCTGCAAGGCCGTCAAGTGCCGGCTGTTCATCATCAACAAGCAGTATGGAAAATGTTCGCTGTGCCGTAGTGTCCTCCTTTGCTCATATCAGCTCATCAATATCAGCAGAAATAAAGGGAATCTGGATGGTTGCCACCGCCCCTCCGTCGTTTTTCAGACTGATATCAAAGTTGTCTTCAAAAATATACTGGAGCCGAAGGTATACGTTGGAAAGTCCAAGATGACCTTCTTCGCTTTTTTCTTCCCAGCATCTTCCCAGCAAATCCTGGGAAAATCCCGGCCCGTCATCACGAATGGTCAGCTGCAGTTTTTCCGTTTTCCGGTCTACCTGCACCTGAATCTCTATGGAAAGCGGTTCTCCTTCAGTGTAGGCGTGCTTTACGCTGTTCTCAATGAAGTTCTGGATGATAAAGGGCGGAATCAGGGCGCTCAGGGCTTTGTCATCAATGGCAAAGGTAAAGCGGATATTTCCCTGATAGCGGATATCCTGAATGGTTTTGTATGCCTGCACATGGCTCAGTTCTTTTTCCAGTTCTACCAGCTGCACCGGATCCTGAAAGCGATACCGGGAATAGCGGGTTATGGCATTACTCAGTTCTTTGATACGCTCGTAATCTTTCTGCTCTGCCAGGGCGTAGATCAGATTCAGTACGTTGGCGTAAAAATGAGGCCGAATCTGCATCTGCAGGTACTGCAGCGATGTTTTCTGGGCTTCCAGCTGAGCTTCATATTTTTCGATCTTCAGCTGGTCAATCTGTTCCCGCATGGAATTGTAATTGGCTGCCAGAAAGGACAGCTCCTGCGATTTGAAAGTTTCGGTAACAGGTTCAAAGTTCTCGGTAAACTGGTTCATGGAACGGGTAATGATGACCAGCGGTTCTACAATGTGATGGCTTATGACGCGGTAAAAAAGAATGACGAATAAGGCCATGGCTGCGATGATGAGTACAAAAACCGTAATATTCAGGGTCAGTTCCCGTAGAATTGCCCGCATGGGTGTCAGCATTCCAAAGGTCAGCCCGGTTTTTTCAGAGTATACAGTTGTTACAAGATAATCCTGTGTGCCCAACCGGGCAAAACGGCGTTTGGGTATGCCGGTAAGCGTTGTGGCCAGTGATATGGCGGATTCTCCAGAGGATCGGGAGATAATCTGACCGTCTGCTGCAATCAGTGCAATGGAAGTACTTGAAAACCTGCTCTGTTCCAGCTTTTGCAGCATGTTTTTATGAGAAACAGCTGCGTAAATGGTGCAGTGGCCTTCTGTAATGACGCGGAATACCTGGTTGCAGGAGTTATCATGGTACAAGCTGTAGCTGTTGGTGCTGTTTATCTCTTTAAGGGTAGAAAAAGATTGCAGACTGGCGTTTTTTACTGCCTGCCGCAACAGATAGTTATTTGTATTTCCTGCTTCTATCCAGTAGGAGTCTTCGGTATTGGCACGGTCTACATGCACCATAATGAAGTCCAAGGTGTCAGACCAGCTGAGAAGGCTCTGCATGGCAGAAAGGGTTGAACTTTGAGCTACTGCAAGATCAAAGGGGTCATCGCTGTCAGAAAGAATACGGTAAGGAATAGTCTGCAGCAGGTGGGAACTGTTGAACAGGGATTCATACAGTACGCCTTCTGCGGCAGAAAGGGAATCTTCTATGCGCTGCCGGCTGTGGTTTGTGTTTTCAGTTACAGTCCGGTCAAAGTCGCGGGTAGATTTTTGAAACAGGAAAAAGTAGAGAAGAATGTACACCACAACCAGTGCCAGTGTTACAAAGAGCCAGTACTGCTTGAGGTAAGTCTTTAAGTAGAATTTCCGCTTCATGGTATACATTCTTCAGTATACACTGATTATCCTTTTACTGCGCCAATGGTAAGGCCTTTCAGGTAATATTTCTGGAAGAACGGATAAGCAATAACCATAGGCAGCATACCGATTACGGCAATGGCAGTACGGAGTGTCAGTGATGGAACGGCAGCACCATCGGTGGCAATCATGGAAGAGTCCATGGACTGCATCAGGTACTGAACGTCGGTCAGCATATTGTTCAGCAGGGCCTGAACACCAACCAGCCGTTTGTTGGTAATGTAGTACAGGCTGTTGGTCCAGTCGTTCCAGTACATCAGGGCTTTCATGAATCCGATGGTTGCAATGATAGGCACACTTAATGGCAGAATCATGCGGAAGTAGATGCCGAATTCTGAAATACCGTCAATGCGGGCACTTTCAGGAATTTCTTTTGGAATGCTTTCTGCAAAGTACGACCGGGTAATCATGACATGGAATGCGCTGCAGAGCAGGGACGGAAACAGCAGTGCCCAGATGGTGTTCTTGATATGGAACATTTTTGTCCACATCATGTAGCTGGGTACCAGACCGCCGGAAAACAGCATGGTAAACAGAATGAGGAAACTGATGATGCTTCTGCCTGGCAGATCCTTAATGGTCAGGGTATAGGAAATACTGGTAGTAACAAAGATACTCAGAGTAGTTCCGATAACAGTAACCAGTATGGTAATCACGTACGAATGGAAAATACTGCCTTCTGAAAAAATATATTTATAGGCAGAAAAGTCAAAGGCTTGTGGCCACAGGGTATAGCCGTGCTGGATAATATCTGCTTCCCGGCTGACAGATGACATAACGAGCAGTGTCAGGGGAAAAAGCACCAGCAGGCTTAGAATAATAAGAATGATATGGTCAAAACGCTGAAAAATTCTGTCGCTCTTATCTTTCATGAAAAAACTCCTTTACTGCCACTTTTAGAATAAGGCGCTTTCTGCGCGCACTTTCCGGATAATGGCATTGGTAATGAGTACCAGTGCAAAGCCGACAACTGACTGGTAGAAACAGGCTGCAGCTGACATACCCATATTGGCAGTGTTCATCAAACCGCGGTATACGTAGGTATCAATGGTCTGGGTAATATCGATAAGGGCACCGCTGTTCATGGGGACCTGATAGAAAAGACCGAAGTCAGAGTTGAAAATCTTACCGACAGACAGAATGGTCAGGGTAATGATGGTTGGAATCAGACTGGGGAATGTAACGTGGGCAAAACTCTGCCAGCGACCGGCGCCGTCAAGGCTGGCTGCTTCGTACAGACAGGGATCAATACCGGACATGGTTGCCAGATACAGAATACAGTTGGTTCCTGCCATCTGCCACAGGTGTACCATAACCAGAATAAAGGGCCAGTATTTTGGCTGGCTGTAGAACGAGATTGTATCCATATTCAGTTTCTGGAAAATGTGGGTATTCAGATACCCGGTATCGCCTGCCAGCAGTGCGTTGACCAGATAGGAAACAATGATGATGGAAAGCAGACCCGGCAGCAGGATGATGGTCTGATATACTTTGCGGGCATATCTGTTTTTCAGTTCATGCAGCAGATAGGCAATGAAAATGGCCATAAGAGTGCCCAATATGATAAAGCTGATGTTATACAGCAGGGTGTTCCGGATCATTAACCAGGCGTCTTTACTTCTGAACAGGAACTTAAAGTTGGCAAGACCTACTTTCGGGCTGTGGTAAATACCGCCTTTTACGGTGTACTTGGAGAATGCCAGGATAAGACCTGACATGGGAATGTAGTTGTTGATGAAGAAATAGGCACAGCCGGGAAGGGCAAGAATATAAAACGGCCAGTATTTCTTCAGTTTGGTAAGAAATGTATTGGATTTCATGAATACCTCAGAGCAGGAAGAAAGCGCCATTCCGGATTTGGCTAATAAGGAATCGCTATGGATGTAACCCGGAATGACGCTGAAAAAACTATTTAAGGAATGCGTTTACCTGTGCCTGTTTTTCAGCAATTACTGCATCAAGACCGGCAGATTTCAGTGCTTTGTTGAATTCGTCCAGGTATACGGCAGGATCAAGAGCACCGGTTTCAAGACCAATCTGGTACTTACTGCAGATGTTGTCCAGCTGGGTAATTTCATTGGTAACTGATTCTGTGTTGAATGCAAAACCAAGGGCTTTTGATTTACCGGAATTGGTGTTGAAATCAACCAGCAGCTGTTCGTAATCAGGATTTTCTGTTTCCCAGCGGATACGGTTGATGTTTGAAATACCGGATCCCATGTGGAATGCACAGTTGGAGGCGTTCTGACCGTCAAGGTAGGTACCCATGCCTTTTTCGTTCAGTTTGTAGTGAACGCCTTCAATACCGTAGCTCAGAAGATTTCCCACTTCGCGGTCAGAGAACCACAGGTTCAGGAATTTTACTGCTGCTTCCGGATGTTTTGAGTTCGACATAACAGTATAGGTAACGTTGTTGTAAGTGCGGTTAACTGGTTCACCCAACAGGATGACACCGATTTCACGGTTACAGGTAGTGGTCTGATAGAAACTGGTATTGAAGTCTGCCTGACCCAGAGTAGAGAATGCAGCATCATTCTGAGTAAGGGTAGGGAATCCGTCAGTCTGAGTCTGGATATCGCGGCTTACGTAACCGGCTTTGTACCAGCTGTGCATAACTTCGCACAGTTTTCGGTATTCTGCAGTTTCAAACAGGTTTTCTACTTTGGTAGATTTAGTGCTGTCCATAAGAACGCCATAGAAGTTACCCAGATCATCCCAGGTTCCGTACTGGAAGTTAGGAGTGGTACCACCGTTGTTGCGTACAAACGGAGTCATATTCGGTTTCTTTTCTTTTACTACAGCAAGAACTTTGCCCCAGTCTTCCAGGCTTTTTACAGAAGCAACCATGTCTTCAAGACCCAGTTCGCGGACTACATCGGCGCGGTACAGGATACCCATAGACCAGGCATAGGTTGCATAAATCGGCACAGCGTACTGAATACCGTCTACTACACCGCCTTTCAGAGCATCACCTTCAAGAGCAATGATGTCTTTTCCGTATTTGGGCAGCAGGTCAGTCAGTTCATAAGCTGCACCCTGAGAAACGGCGTTCAGGTATCCACCGTAGTTGGCAATGATATCTACGTCTTCAGTACCGCTCAGGAACAGTGAGTACTGGCGGAACCACTGACCAAACTGGTAGGGCGTAAATTCTACTTCTACATTGATTTTTTCGCGGGTAATTTCGTTTACTTTTTCCAGAACCGTTGCCAGGTCATCAGTTGCACCTGAGGTTGGAACAAATACTTTGATTTTTTCTACTTCGCCTTTTTGGGTAGAAGCGGAACTGTCTGATTTTTTACCGCAACTGGTAAAACTGAGAACCATAGCGCCGCACAGAAGGGCAGCAACTGCGGAACGTACGATTTTTTTCATGTATCCTCCTAATAAGGCTACTGCCATTGCAGCAGCACCTTTATAAAGGGTACATCCGGGTACCTGTTCCCGATATAACTATGATACCCGGTTTTTATACTTTAAGTACCTGTGCACAATTCTGAAACCATCACCTGACGGACACCGCTGAATAGCAACATATGAAAATACTACCAGTCAGTCAGATTCTGCCAAAACCGCTAGCTAGCGTCGCTACAGGTGCAGGCCGGATAGGAAACTATAAAACCGGCCTGCAACAGTTTTTGTCAGAATCTGTCTTCCTTATCGTATTTTCATACCCTGTTTACAGATGTCCGTCAGGAGATACGCTCGCAGCGGTCAGTCAAAGAGCTTCCGGCATTCCAGGTAGTAGCGTTTTTCAGTTGCTTCCCCCATGGAAAAACTCTTGCGGGGCAGGGGACCGTTACCGGCAATAGTGTTGAAAAAGCTTTCTTTGGCAATCGGCGGCAGAAGCAGACACAATGCATTCTGCTCGGCAGCCAGACGGAATACTTCCTCCGTACCGTGGATATAGTCAATCTCTGCAGGATTATCTTTCAGGAAGGAATCAAGCTGCGGCTGCAGATGGCTTACCAGAAGATCATCTTCAGGTAATGCCGTTTCAATAAAGCGGTAGTGGGCTTTCCCGTCTGCATCAGTCCAGGTCATGCCAAAGCCGTTCAGGTTCTTTGCCACAACATCAGCCAGTTCTTCAGCAGATCCGCAGTCGTGGGGACGACCGCTGAATGCGCCGCACAGGTTTGCAGTAAGGGCTGTCGTATCAGTATTGAAAAGGACACGGTGAATCGGTTCAAAGGTAAGCCCATCATCGTAAATATTCACAATTTCAACCAAAGCAAAGCGTGCCTGATGGTTTTCAAGATCAGGGTCATCAGCGTGGGCTGCTTTGTATTCATCCCATACAGCTTTTGCCGTAGCAAGGGAATGGTTACCATCGCCAACGGCAAAAAGGAATGAAGACCCGTCAGCCTGTGTATGCTGTTCCTTCAGCGTTTTCAGGGCTTCAAAAACCTGCTGGATTTCGTAATCGCTTTCAACAGCCCAACCGGTAATACTGCCTCCATTCTGCATCAGTTCGGTATCATACAATGGTGGCTCCCCGTTTTCGGAATCACGTTTTTTTGCCCGTGAACCGCTGGCCTCAACCAAAAGACCTTCCGGGTCATCCACCAGCAGCATGATATGAGGTGTTTCAATGGCAGCTCCCCGGCGGATTTCCATGCGGGGAGGAATGCGGTCTACAATAGTAGCTTCTGTTGCGCGGATTAACGCAGTTGAGAAAGGCTTCCATTCGTATGTTTCAAGATCAATGGCAGCCACCAGCCCCTTGCGTTTACGTCCATAGGCGGTAGTGCGTTCAATATAGACAAAACAGTTTTTCGGGTCAGCAAACACTTCTGAGGTGTACTGCCTCATAGTTTCTTTAATCCGGGCGATACGTTCAGGTTTGTCTGCATCGTTCAAATATACCTCAGGAAGCGTAATGTGCAGGGTTGAAGGTTTACCGGCTGCAGTTTCTTCACAGCCAGCCCAATACTGGCGGTCCTGAGTAAACTGGTCGCAGGCAATGCATGCCCAAGCTGTATAATCGGTTCCTTTCTTTGGAAGGAGAATTGATGGTATGGTAACGGCAAATTCAGAAGTAGTTTTCATAATATAAAAACTGTATCACACATTTTCACTTTTACGCTATACTTCACCTATGCCTCAGCTTTCTCTGAGCCAGTCCACCCGGATGGTTCAAGCCCAGAAATTAACGCCTCAGATGATTCAGACCATCAATTTGCTGGCCATGCCCGTTGATGATTTAAGTGAGGCTATTTATGAAGAGGTTCAGAAAAATCCGGCCATAGAGATTATCAGGGAACGAAGGATAACGTCAGCCGGAGACAGCGATACACATCAGGCAATGCTGGAGGCAGCACCGGGAAAGGGGCAGACTCTGCAGGAGAATCTGTTGGAGCAGCTGGCGGTGTGCCGGTCCTTTGATGATTTACCCCAGAAATCCTATGAACTTGCCCGCCGCATTATTGAGGATACTGATGATCACGGCTATTTTGTAGAACCGGTGGAAACCTTGCTTGAAAAGGGGCAGACCCTGTCAGATGCAGATCAGGTATTGTCGATTCTTCATCAGTTTGACCCTGTTGGCGTCCTTGTTCGGAATCCGGCAGAAAGTCTTCTGGTGCAGGCCCGCTCTGTTCTTTCGGATCAGCCTGACGCCGCTGGTGCTGAACTTGCCATACTTCTTCTTGAGCTGTATCCTACCCTGCTGGAAAACGAACGTCCCGGTGCCATTGCAAAGAAACTGAAGCGTGATGTTTCAGAGGTAACGGAAGCTATCGATTTTATCCGGACATTGAATCCTAATCCGGCCCAGGAATTTGAAAGCGGGAATGAGCCGGTCTTTGTAAGTCCCGATGCCAGAATCCGGCGTGCAACGGCAGATGAAATTGAAGATGGCAGCCCGCGCTTTATTATCGAAATGAATAAGGGAAGTCTGCCGGAAATCGGTCTTGTGTCAGATTTTGAAGATATGGCAGAAGAAAAAGGGGAAGCTGGCAAATTTGCCCGGGAAGCCTTACAGCAGGCCCGTCTTTTCATGAACGCCATTGAACAGCGCACCCTTACGGTATACAACGCATTACAGGCGATCATTGCTCATCAGGAAGCTTTTTTTGACAGCGGGAAAAGATATCTTGTTCCCATGACCATGGCGCAGATAGCAGAAGAAATTGGGGTTCATGAAACAACAGTCAGCCGTATTGCCAACGGAAAATACGTGCGCACCGAATGGGGAATGATGGAAATCAGGGATTTCTTTACCAGCGGTGTTGCGGTTACCCGTTCAGAAACGGACGATGACTCCCAACCGGTATCTGAGGCTTTGAGTAAGACGGCTGTCAAAGAAGAAATCAGACTGATTCTTGAAGAACACGAAAAATCTGGAGCTACGAAAAAACTTTCCGACCAGAAACTGTGCGATGCTCTTGCAGAGCGTGGAATTACCGTAGCCCGCCGTACCGTTGCCAAATACCGCGGCGAACTGAACATCGGTTCCAGCTACGACCGGTAAAATACTTCTGACAATGATGAATGCGCAGATTTACAAATTTGAATGAAAAGTCAAGTGATTAGTTTGCATTTCAGGATATAATTAAGTATTGAGGAAAGTTATGACACAGACGGAACAGAAAAATCGAAAGCAGAATGCAAAAAAATTTGTTGAAACCTGGACAAAGAAAATTGCGGAAACAGAAACAAATAAGAGCAATGAAAGACAATTCTGCCAGTTGTTCTGGACTACCCTTTTGACGGAAGTTTTTGAAATTGAAAATGTGGCGGAATTTATTGATTTTGAACGCCCAGTTCCGAATGTGTTGCTGAACTTTGCAAGCTCTACGAAAAACTGGCAGGAGAAAAGTAAGTAGTAAAAATGGTAATTCAGAATTCAGAAAACCAGAACATAGAGTTCAAGCAGTCCTGGCGAGACGAATACCTAAAATGGATTTGCGCTTTTTCAAATACTGACGGTGGTATTTTATATATTGGTGTAAAAGACAACGGGGAAATCTGCGGAGTTGAGGACAGTCATAAACTTTCTGAGGATATCCCCAACAAAATCAGAAACACCATGGGACTTATCTGTGATGTGAAGCTTCTTAAAGATGACAACCGTGATTACTTTGAAATCACAGTGGATAAATATCCGTTTCCCGTAAGTTACCACGGGAAATATTACAAACGCTGCGGTTCAACATTGCAGGAGCTTTCTGGTGTTGAACTTGATAAAATGATTCTCTATGTTCAGGGTCGCACATGGGATTCAATTCCTGTTCCAAATGTAAAGGTTGAAGATTTTGAAAATGATGCTTTCAGACTTTTCAGAAAAAAGGCATCGGATTCTGGCCGTTTGGACAAAGCCTCTCTTGAAGTAGAAAATGCAACGCTGTTGCAGAATCTTCATCTTTTTGAAGGAGAAAATCTTGATCGTGCAGCAATTCTTGCTTTTCATCCGGATCCTGAAAAATGGATTACAGGTGCATACATCAAAATTGCTTACTTTGAAAATGAAGCAGACATTCTTTATCAGGATGAAATTCACGGACCATTGTTATTGCAGGTGGAAAAAACAATTGAGCTTATCTACTCAAAATACATGAAGGCTCTCATTTCCTATGATGACATTTACAGAAAGGAAACCTTCTTTTTCCCTAGAGCAGCTTTCCGTGAACTTTTGTTGAATGCAGTAATTCATAAAGATTATCTGGCTACAACTCCAATACAGATTCGCGTTTACAAAGACAAAATAAGACTTTGGAACGACGGTGCCTTACCAAAAGAAGTTCCTGTTGAAAATCTTTACAAAGAACATATTTCAAAACCATGTAATCCAAATTTGGCAAATGTTTTCTTTAAGTGTGGTATGGTTGAATCTTGGGGCAGAGGTTTTGAAAAGATTGCTGGTTATTGCAAAGAAGAGAATGCAAAAATTCCAGAAATAGATCTTTCTTTGGGAGGCGTAACAGCCCGCTGTTTTGCTTCTGAAACTTATTTGAAGCTGATGTCTGAACATAAAGAAGAATTTGCTGGACAGAATACAGGTGCTAAGAAGGAACTGAATGACCCTGTAAATGACCCTGTAAATGACCCTGTAAAAAGTATTCTTGAACTTATACGGCAGAATCCGAATGCAACTTATGAATATCTTGCTGCAAAAATCAATAAATCAGAAGCGACCGTAAAAAGAGCTGTTGCAAAACTAAAAGAAGCAAAGGTAATTAAGCGGGTGGGAGCTGATAAAAACGGTTATTGGGAAATCTTGCATTAACAGATATTACATAAAGAATCCTAGGCGAACATCGGCTCCAGTTATGACCGGTGAATTTCTGCAGATAGGCAAACTCCGGGAATGTATGCTAATATGAACGGCGTAATTTTTGGAGAAACTAAGATGAAGAACGGTTTTGATAACGACAAATACTTACGCATTCAATCAGAACACATTAAAGAACGCATTGGCAAATTCGGTGACAAACTGTACCTGGAATTTGGTGGCAAATTGTTTGATGATTTCCACGCCAGCCGTGTACTACCCGGATTTGAACCCGACAGTAAGCTGAAAATGCTCATGCAGCTTTCTGAAGTTGCAGAAATCGTTATTGTTATCAGTGCTGCTGATATTGAAAAAAACAAGGTTCGTGGCGATTTGGGCATTACCTATGACATGGACGTTCTCCGTCTTCGTGATGAATTCCAGAAACGCGGACTGATGGTTGGCAGTGTCTGCATTACCCATTACGCAAACCAGGCTTCTGCTGATGTATTCCGCAGTAAGCTGAACAAAATGGGTATCAAAACTTATCTTCATTATCCTATTGCCGGTTATCCCCATAATGTATCACTTATTAACAGCGACGATGGTTTTGGTAAGAATGACTACATTGAAACAAGCCGTCCCCTGGTAGTTATTACTGCTCCCGGGCCGGGAAGTGGAAAGATGGCAACCTGTTTAAGTCAGCTGTATCATGACAACAAACGCGGTACCAAAGCCGGTTATGCAAAGTTTGAAACCTTCCCAATCTGGAACCTGCCGCTGAAACATCCGGTAAACGTAGCTTACGAAGCTGCAACCGTCGACCTGAATGATGTAAACATGATTGACCCCTTCCACCTGGAAGCCTACGGCAAGACCACCGTCAACTACAACCGCGATATCGAAATCTTCCCCGTACTCAATGCCATTTTTGAAGGTATTTACGGTGAAAATCCGTATAAATCACCAACTGACATGGGCGTTAACATGGCGGGTTTAAGCATTTTTGATGACGAAGCCTGCTGTTATGCATCAAAACAGGAAATTATCCGCCGCTACTATCAGACTCTGAACCTGCTGGCAGAAGATAAGGCAACAGAAGAACAGGTTGATAAACTGGAACTGCTGATGAATCAGATGGGCATTACCACTGATGACCGAAAAGTTACCGTTGCTGCAAAGGAACGCCGTGCCCGTGATGGTGGAACCAGTGCCGCCATTGAACTGAATGATGGTACCATCATTACTGCTGGAACTTCTGATCTGTTTGGAGCATGTGCCGCATTGCTGCTCAACGCCTTGAAGCATCTTGCCGGCATTGAACACAGTGAACATATTATTCCTAAGTCGGTAATTGAACCTATCCAGCGCCTTAAGGTTGACTTCCTTTTGGGCCGTAACCCACGGCTTCACAGCGACGAACTTTTGGTTGCCCTTGCCATGATGAGTACCACTGATGCTCGTGCCAAGGCTGCCCTTGATATGCTGCCTGAATTAAAAGGTACGCAGGTACATACCACTGTTATGCTCAGTGAAGTTGACCGCAAGATTCTGAAGAAACTGGGAATTGACTTTACTTCAGAACCGGTTAAAAAGGAAAAACTGCTGTAATTATGGCTTCTTCCAAAAAAAAGGGGATCGGTATTGAATACAATGCCCCGGTTACCCTGACTTTTTCGCTGCTGTGTGTGGCAGTTCTGCTGCTGCACCAGTATGTGGTTCATGCAACCCTGCTGATATTTGTAGCACCCGGCAGCCAGATGGGGCAGTTTCCTTTTAATTACAAGGATCCGCTGCATTACATCAGACTTTTTACCCATGTTCTGGGCCACCGTGACTGGTCTCACCTTGTAGGAAACCTGTCGCTGCTGTTGCTGCTGGGGCCTATTCTGGAAGAACGTTTTGGCAGCAAGATGCTGCTGGTTATGGTAATTTCCACTGCTTTTGTAACCGGTGTCATTAATGCCTGCTTTATTCCCCAGGGCCTTATGGGGGCCAGTGGGGTGGTATTCATGATGATTCTCTGTTCTTCCTACAGTACCATTGACCGCAGCAGGATTCCGTTAACTTTCATTTTGGTCTGTCTGATTTATCTGGGAAAAGAGTTTCTTTCTTTAGGCTATTCCAATACAACCGGTATTTCCAATCTGGCTCATCTGGTGGGTGGGCTGTGCGGCAGCATCTTTGGCTATCTGGCAGTTCCTGCCGGTAAGAAGAAAGGTGGCAGAAAGACTGCTGCCGGTTCCGGACGGTCTTCTGGTAGCCGGAAAAAGACTGAACCAACGGAAGAAACTGTTTTTGAAACCGACACCGTCCGCGTAACAAAGTAATCTTTAATTTGCTGTGAAATAATTCACAGCAAATTCGCTCCCTTGACTTGAAACTGTTTCTACAAAAAAGTACACTCTTATTGTGGTTGTTGTGAAAAAGTTCACAACAACAGTATACGAAGGGGTGTTCAATGGCGAGCGCATGTTCAAAACCGACAAGAGAACGGCTGATCAGGCTTGTCCGTATGCTGGATACCTACGAAAAAAACGGTAAGGAAACGGTTTCAAGCCAGGAGCTGCAGAATCGTACCGGTTGGACAAGCGACACAATCCGCCGCGATATTAGTGTTCTTCCGGAGAGCTGCTCATCACCTCAAGGCTACAACGTTTCCCGGCTGAAAATCATTATTTCAAACTTCTTGAATCTCTCCAACGATGAAAAGCGCTGTTGCATCATCGGTATGGGGCGTCTGGGCGCAGCGCTTGCTGATTATAAAGGGTTCGCAGGATCCGCATTCAGAATTGTTGCCGGCTTTGATTCAAGCGTTAACCGGGTTGATACCCTGGTAACTGATTTTCCGCTGTACACCGTCAGCAAGTTAGAAACCATAATCAAGCAGGAACGCATAGAATACGCCATTCTGGCCGTGCCTGAAGCTGCTGCCCAGGGAGTTGCTAACCGACTGGCACAGTGCGGCATCAAAGGTATTGTGAACTACACGGCGGCTTTGCTCAGGGTAGCGGAACCTACCCGGGTCTATGACCTGTCAGTTATGCAGGCACTGCTCCAGTTGAGCAGTTATTAAGGGAATAAAAAGGAAACCAACTATGAATCGTGTATATAATTTCAGTGCCGGCCCGTCACAGCTGCCGGAAGAAGTGTTGAAAGAAGCCGCTGCAGAAATGCTTGACTGCAATGGAACCGGACAGAGCGTTATGGAAATGAGCCACCGCTCTAAAGCATACGAACCAATCATTGCTGAATGTGAAGCTCTGGTTCGCGAACTGATGAACGTTCCTGCCAACTATAAAGTACTGTTCCTTCAGGGTGGTGCTTCTACCCAGTTTGCCATGATTCCCATGAACCTGAAAAAGAAGGGAAAGGCTGCGTATGTAAATACCGGTGTATGGTCTAAAAAAGCCATTGCCGAAGCAAAAAAATATCTTGATGTAGACGTTATCGCTTCTAGTGACGACAAAAACTTCTGCTATATCCCAAAAGTAGAAAAAGTTACCGGCGATTACGATTACGTACATATCACCCTGAACAACACCATTATGGGTACCCACTGGGAATACCTGCCTGATACCGGCGACATTCCACTGGTAACCGATGCTTCAAGCTGCATTCTTTCTGAACCACTTGATGTAAGCAAATTCGGTGTTGTATATGCCGGTGCCCAGAAAAACCTGGCTCCTGCCGGTGTTACTCTGGTTATTATCCGCGAAGACCTGATTCCTGAAACCATGCCGGTAGAAAACGCTCCTACCATGCTGCAGTACAAAATCCACGCAGACGGTGGTTCCATGTACAATACTCCGCCATGCTACACCATCTACATGATGGGTAAAGTGCTCAAATGGATTAAGGCTAATGGCGGGGCTGAAGGCATGGCAAAACGCAACTACGAAAAAGCTGAATACCTGTACAACTATCTGGATAATTCAGATTACTACCATGCAACTGCAGAAAAAGGCAGCCGTTCCATCATGAACGTACCGTTCCTGACCAAAGAAACTGATCCAGACGCTGCAACTGCCATCAACAAGAAGTTTGTTGCAGAAGCTGCTGCAGCCGGTCTTGTTAACCTGGCTGGTCACCGTCTGGTTGGTGGTATGCGTGCATCCATCTACAATGCCATGGATCTGGAAGGCGTTAAGAAACTGGTAGCCTTCATGGATAAATTCGCTGCAGAGAATAAGTAAGGAAATTGATATGTACAAGATTCAGACTTTAAATAAAATTTCGAGCACTGGGCTTTCTAATTTTCCCCGTGACGATTACGAATGCGCTTCAGAAATCCTGAACCCCGATGCAATCCTGCTACGCTCAGCTGACATGCACTCCATGGAACTGCCGGAAAGTGTAAAGGCTGTTGCCCGCGCCGGCGCCGGAACCAACAATATTCCGATTCCAGCCATGACAGAAAAAGGTATCGTTGTTTTCAATACTCCCGGTGCCAACGCCAACGCCGTAAAGGAACTGGTTGTTGCAGCCCTGCTGTTCTCAAGCCGTCCGGTACACAAAGCTGCAGAATGGGCCAAGACACTGGCTGGAAAAGGGGACGAAATTCCTGAACTTGCTGAAAAAGGAAAGAGCCAGTTTGTCGGACCAGAAATCATGGGAAAAACCCTGGGTGTTATCGGTCTGGGGGCCATTGGTGCTCAGGTTGCAAACACTGCTATCAGCCTTGGCATGAACGTAATCGGTTATGACCCTTACATTTCTGTAGATGCTGCATGGAGCATGAGCCGTGCCGTAGTAAAGGCAGAAAGCCTTGAAAGCCTGCTGTCAAAATCAGACTATGTAACCATTCATATTCCACAGACCAACGATACCAAAGGCTTCATCAATGAAGACCGCATCCGCATGATGAAAAAAGGTGTACGCCTTCTGAACTTTGCCCGCGGTGGTCTGGTAGTAAACAAAGACGTGCTTGCAGCCCTTGAAAACGGTATCATCGCCCAGTACGTATGTGACTTTGCCGATGAAGACCTGCTGAAATGCGACAAAGTAATCTGTCTGCCACATCTGGGTGCCTCTACTCCTGAAGCAGAAGAAAACTGTGCCGTTATGGCCGTTAACCAGCTGCGCGACTTCCTTGAAAACGGAAACATCAAGAACAGCGTAAACTTCCCGAAATGCCGTCAGGACGAACCAATACCTGCCGGTGGCGCACGCCTCTGCGTTTCCATCAAAAACGTACCAACCATGGTAGGTCAGATTACCAGCGTTCTGGCAGACGTAAAACTGAACATTACCTCAGTTGTAAACCAGAGCCGCGGCGAAGTTGCCTACAACCTGATTGACGTAGAAGGTGACGTAACCGACGAAGTAGCCGACAGAATCCGGGCTATTGATGGGGTTATTAACGTCAGAGTAATCCGTTCGGCTGCCTGAGCGGCAGGCCTGCTTTTCCGCGCATACGGCGTTGCCTCGCAGTTTCGTCACTGCGACGTACGCCAAGAAAAAAGTCTGCGGTTCTTCACTTTTATGGGTGGAGTGCCGCAGACTTTTTTTGTTATTATGAACGCGAAAGGAGCCCCCATGATTCAGGATATTGCCCCATACCAGCTTGATAACCAGTGGAAGGTCACGCAACCCGCCGATGATGACTATGTCATGATGTTCAGTAAAGGGTGCGTCATGGCCCGCACTGCTGACACCCCAGACTCGCTGGCATTCCCTACTGTCCGTGAGGTTCTGGCAGCGGGCGGTGAACGTGAACAGCTGCGCTATCTTTTTTCCATTACCGACACCAGCGCTTCTGCTGACACCAGGTCAGCAGCCACCAGCACAATTTCAGCCGCCACTCAAAACTACTTTCTGCTCCGTGCTCCTGACCTGCAGCTTTCCGGCTTTGCCTTTACTGATCTTCGGCAGATTCGCGATACTCCCACTGATGACATGTACAAAATCATGGCTATGATGACGGCTAAGCACCTGGATGACTGGTACCGCGATACCCAATTCTGCGGACGCTGCGGCTGCCGTACCCGCCATTCTGAGCGGGAACGGGCCATGATTTGCACTGATGAAAACTGCGGCTACACCATGTACCCCCGCATTATGCCGGCTGTTATTGTAGGCGTAACCAACGGCGATAAACTGCTTCTGACAAAATACCGCACCGGCTTTGGCCACAACGCTCTGATTGCCGGCTTTACGGAAATCGGCGAGACTCTGGAAGAAACCGTAGCCCGCGAGGTTATGGAAGAAGCCGGCCTTCACGTAAAGAACATCCGCTACTACAAGTCGCAGCCCTGGGGCCTTGCCAACGATATTCTTGCCGGCTACTGGTGCGACGTTGACGGCGATACCACTATCCGCATGGACGCAAACGAGCTGAAGGAAGCCCACTGGGTGGAGCGGAAAGATATTGTGCTGCAGCCGTCCAATGTCAGTCTGACTAATGAGATGATGTCAAAGTTTAAGAATTCGGCCGACTGACGCCCATCTGGGCCCGATTCAGACGGTCGGCTTCTAAGGCGGCTTCCGGATAGTCACGGCGGAACATTTCCAGAACCTTTGTAGAACCGAACGCCATGGCTCTATCCATGAAGATACTGATCCAGCCGCTGTCTGATACGCCTAAGGGCATAGTAGGATTTGCCCCCGCTTCCAGCAGCATCCGGCTTAATTCGGGGTTATCAATTTCAGCAGCAAAATAGAGAGCCGTACAGCCAGTTCCATCGGGGCAGGCCTTGATAAACGCATCCACATCATCCATCTGTGAAATCAAATATCTGATGATTTCAAACAGTTCCCGTTCCCTCCGTTTCCACGTGCCTTCCTCCCCGATATACCAGGCCTCGTACCACTTCCAGAAATCCGGTATTTCATCTGCCATTTCGCAGATTACCCGTTGGATTAACTGTTCCCATTCCCGTTTTTCGGTTTCAGTAATGCCGGGAGCTGCATATTTCTGGTAATTGATGTAGTCCCCATTTTCATTCAGCATCAGCATTCTATTAAAGCTTTTCTCTGGATCATACAGATGACTGTAATACATCAGAGCTTCGTACAATGGCGAAACCTCATCGGGTCCGATAATGGCATTCTGAATATCAAATCCTTTTTCAACCAATGCCTTCACAATATCAAGATCACCTGTCCAGAACGCAATCTGCAGGGTATGAAAGGACGATTTTCCTGTTTCCCTGAAACTTTCCAAAGTACACTTCTCAATAATCCGCATAATGAGTGCTTTGTAGCGGGCTTCCTTTTCTGTAAACTGCACCCGTTGTTCAGTCTGCAGCTTTTCGGCATCGATAAAACGGAAGTACTTGTACATGGTCAGGGCTTCCATTAATGCATTGGACCCTACGTCGCTGATATCATCAATAAGAAGATGTTCAAAGGGAACGGATCCTTCTGCTATTCCCAGCCAGTTTTCTGCCAGATCAAGGAATCGGTCTTCCTTGGGGCCGTGGAGCATGCACAGAGCCAGAGGAG
Organism: Treponemataceae bacterium; assembly: GCA_045616125.1. Classification (GTDB taxonomy): domain Bacteria; phylum Spirochaetota; class Spirochaetia; order Treponematales; family Treponemataceae; genus Treponema_I. The sequence continues at coordinate 103,722 of JAZLGC010000056.1, forward strand.
GATACAGTTTTCCGCTGGTCCAGGGATATTTCCGCTGGATACTGGTTGTAATCCGCGGGTCATCACTGTCAGTCCGCCGGGCTAAGTTGGCGTATGCCTCATTCAACTCTTTCTGTGAAGATTCTTGTACATCACCCGTACGACGCCTTCCCCAAGCCAGATCAATGTCATTCTGAAACCGTTTAAAGGCTTTTTTACTATCCATGTGCATGGCAGGTGAAAAAGTCTGCCAGAACAATTCATACCGGTAGAAAAACTCAGTAAATGCCTGGTCTGCTGTTTTGTCAAAAAGGTTCAGGGCATAGCCATAGTTCCAGTATTTTTTGGCACCTTTCCCAACTGGTGAGGTATCCTGTTTGTTCGGATCCATGGCTTTTCGTACTTTGTCAGTATTTGCTTCGGTGTACAGACAGAGAATGGAGGCCTGTTTCAGAAATTCGTACAGATACCCGCCTGCATAGTGCCGTCCGTCTTCAAAGGCTTTTGCATAATAGTTTTTTGCACCGGCAAAGTTTTCTTTTGCAACTTCAATCCATCCTTTGAACCAGTTTTCAAAGAACAGAGCAGAGTCAGGGGAGTGTTCCCGGATATCCGCAATAAGGGCTGCCGTCTGCTGTGCATCGTTCTTGTAATGATACTGCCGGAAAATGGCATCGCAGGCAGTTTTAGTCGCAGATAACGTATGTACTATCTGTTCTGCCGGCATGCTGTACAAATCTTTAAAGGTATCGTTCCCGGTAGTGATGAATTGCTCTGCAGCATCTTTTACCTGCTGCAGTTCGGCTTCAGAAAAACCTGCAACCTGTTTTAAAGCATTGCGCACATTGTTTTTCATCCATACCAGCAGCATCCAGTGGGCTGTAGCTTCATCGATACTGGAAACCACGGAAAAAATGCTCTTGAAATTTGCCCAGCCGGGATTTTTGCCTTCTTTCCGCATATGGTAAAAGATTTTCTCAAATTTCTCGTTATCATCAGCCCCAGGATTACAGATGGTATACACCTGTTCCCAGCCGGGGAATGATTCCACGGTGGCAAGGACTTCACATAACTCCCGATACAGTTCATCAGCGGGCCGGAGCAGGTAGAGAAAATCTTCCTTCAACATACCGGGGGTATGAAGGGCGTCGGAAAGATGCAGGTGTAAAAGCTGTACCCAGGTGTATTTCTGGGGAAGCTCGGGTGGAATAGATGAAAAGATACGCAGCAGGGTAGGGTACAGTGTAATAATCTCTTTTAAAGCCAGTTCCGGGGCGCCAAAGTCAGTGATAAACCTTGCAGCACAACCGTTGATGAAAAATCCCAGATCTTCACTGTTCCCTTCATGATACGCAAGTTCTTCGTAATCAATGTCCTTTTCTTTGTAGAGGCGGTTCAGTTTTTTACCAAAGGATTCAACAGACAGAATGTCCGTGGGCCACTGGTTCTTGCGACACTGGTCAAGATAGGCGTCAACGTAGTCAAGAATCACGTCTTCTCCCAGTGCTTTGACAATGAATTCCCAGATCTTCCCCGGTTTGATGTTTCCTGTAACCTCTTTCATCAGCGTGCCTCAATCATCAGTCTATGTGACATTGCTTCAAGTTTACGTGATTCTGCCTTTTTGGCAACTGCAATCAGCTTCAGTCTGGCCGGTTCCTTTGCAAAGCGCTTTTCCAGTTCATCAAGGCGTCCGGCATCTTTTGCTGCGGCTGCCAGAATAATGTCAGTCAGTTCGTCGATGCGGGAAACAGAGATTGCCATGCCGCCGGTAACATTGGCAATCCAGGAGAAAAATGACTGACTGTGCAGATACTCAAAGTGTTCTGAAAAATCCCCATATGCAGCAGGGGTAACTGACTGCAGGTCAGCGCAGTCGCTGCAGTACACGGTATTCAGTGTAACCTGTTTTTCATACAGTTTCCTGGTGATGGTAAAAAAGTCATGCTGATAGGGGCACTGAGAAACCGGGTGGCAGCTGGCATCGCCAAAAAGAACGACTGAACGATGATGGCCGGCCCGCCAGGAGATAGTCTCAAGAATGTCATGCAGGGCATCTTCTACGGCCTCGTCTTCATCGCCGCCATACCCGGTAGGTGTGTTTTCAATGAATGAAATCAGTTTCTGCGTATTGGTGGTGGGTTGGCAGACGGTGGTGATGTAGGGATCTCCACTACCATGGTCCAGATAAAAGATGATGCCGATTTTCAGATTTGTGATAAGACCGAAAAGGTTCTGGCATAATTCCTTCATCTTGCATTTCAAAAGGGTGTGATAGGCACTCATGGAACCGGTCAGGTCACCGCACAGAATAAGATCAAGTCCTGCGTATTTTTTCTGTACCTGCTCTGAAAGGGGCGTCCGTTTGCCGGAGCTGCTTTCGGTGATGATTTTTGCAGCGGCCGATTTCTGTACCAGATTCAGACTGGTAAGTGCCGGGCTGTGCTTTGTTTGTGCCAATGCGGGCAGGTTAATGATAGTACTGTCTTTTGTCATGCGGCTTCTCCTTTACATCCTTTTTTTGTCCGTTCCAGAAGGATTTCTTTTGCTTTGTTGATTTCGCGGATTTTCTGTTCTGCTTGGGCTTTTTCTTCATCGCTGGCATCGGTAAAGCGGTCTGGATGATATTGTTTTGCCTTACGGCGATGTGCCTTTTTGATATCTGATTCCGATGCGTCAGGACTGAGGCCCAGAATGTCGTAGTATTTCGACGTGTCGTCTTCTCTGGATGCATCAGATTCGGTGGATGTTTCGGTACTGTCGGAAGTTCCTGCGCCAGTTGACCATGCATTCAGAACCTGCAGCAGCAGTTCGTAGTTTTTGCAGCTGGCAAGACCAAACAGAATATTCCGGTAACATTCGGAAAACTCCCAGGATTTCATGTTTTTGTCAGCGGTTACCAGGCATTCTTCAATGTAGGTAAGCCAGTCATGTACCAGACTGCTGATGCCGTTTTCTGCAGCGTGTTCAGTAACAGCCTGATAATTGGCCTGAAGCTGGG
>JAZLGC010000057.1:0-3664 GCA_045616125.1 Treponemataceae bacterium
ACCGCGCCATTCAAGGTAGTCAAAAATGTCAGCCATGGTAAAAATCCTCTTAGTAGCCGTGATGCATCAATAAATATAGAACGAACCAGCTCCTGTGGCAACGAAAAATCAGAGTTTGTTTTTACGGTAACTGGCAAAAAGGGCGTTGAAAACATTGTGGAGCAGCCGTTTGTGTTCGCTGTCAATCTGGGTAATTTTCTGCAGTATCCGTAAAATGCCTGCTGTCGTACTTACCGAAAGATCATCCAGGGTATGCAGTCCCGCACCTTCAAGTACACCGAACAGGGTATCAACAAATTCCTGCCGGTCCAGAACGGGAATATCCTGAAGCCATTCGTTGACCGCTTTATGAATCCCCAGTGAAAAATCAGAAAGTCCGTTGGCGTAGTCTAACGTATGAGCATTCAGCTGCCAGGTGAACAGGTCATGCTGTGCAGCCCCTTTGGCACTACTTTTAACGGTTTTGTAGGGTTCTTCGTGATCCATAATCATTCCCACGACGCTTTCTTCAGGAACGTAGGTGTGGATAAGGGGAACAATATGAGTGAAAATTCCCGATGAAAACAGAGTGGAATCGAATCCCGGACCATCAAAATTATAGATGGCGGTCACTTTGCTTCGGGTACGGGGTGTGGCGAATGCAGTGGCGTATACTGCCTGATTGCCGCCTTTTGAATGACCTGTAAGTATGATTTTTCTGCGGTTAAAATGGCAGAGTGCACCGGCTGACTTTTCCAGATACTCCAGTGCTTTCTGCTGGGAAGAAATGGAACTGGTAAGTGCCATATAACAGTTTTCTTTCCAGCCGGTAAAAGTTGTATCTGTACCCCGATAGGCAATGACACAGGTTCCATCCGGCAGTATAAAAGTAATGGCCATGAATTGGGTAATCTGGTCTGGGTCCAGAATGTCAGATACTGCAGCACAGGGTAAGGAGCCGAACCGTTTTGTTTTTCCGGCTTCCTTAAGAAAAGTATACAGACGGGTATCTGAGGGCATGTAGTTGGTGTAATCCGAAACCGAAATCTGCTGTAAGGGAGTCCATCGTGAGTAATCAGGGGAAACAAAGGGTTTGTAATCAAGATAGGTAAGCTGCGCAAGAATAAGAGCATCAACTTCGTTAAAAGGAATCTGATTAAAGGTAAGGTCACCACGCCAGCGAAGATAATCATAAATATCAGACATAACTTCAGTGTACCACAGGTTAAAAAAAACAACTAACCGTCTTAAGGGAGTAGTGGTAATATAGGGTAGGAGTTGAATATGAAACTGTTTTACAGATTTGCAGGAATTATCTGTGTATCATGGCTTTGTACTGCGGTTTTTGCAGAAGAATTTTCCGGTACCATTACAAAAGATTATGCAACAAAAGAGAAATACAACAGAATTTCTGATGGCAGAACATTAACCGTTTCCAATAATGCCACGTTGTATCTGAACCATGACCTTGAAATGTGGGGAACCATCATTGTTGAAGACGGTGCTTCTTTCAAATCGTCGCGGGATGGACAGGGTTTCATTGAACTGCATGAAAATGCCAGCGTTCGTGGGGCTGATTTTTACTATAAGATTTATAATCCTGATGGCACGGAGGGGATACGGAAAATTCCCCTTTCCTTTGAAGAAATCTGGCAAGGCAGCAATAGTGCAGCCAAGGACTACATAAAGAACAACCGGTTTGCATGGAGTGATGCCTGTAACGGCTGGCTGCAGATTGCAAAAATCCGTGATCAGGGAAATCCGTTTAATGAAGAAGCTTTGGAGTACTGGGAACAGGTGTGGGAAACTTCCAAAAAAGCAGACCGGCTGGCAAATACCAATAAGTCTCTGGTACTCAAGAAAAACGTTACTGTTGTCTTCACTAAGAACTGTCCTGATTTTATCAGGGTTACCGGATTCATTACGCTGGAAGATGGTGCTTCTCTAACATCAGAGGGAACTGCAATTAATCTGTTACCCGGTTGTGAAGTATCAGGCCTTCCGCTGTATTGCAGAACCATTGAGCGGAAATTGTACCGGATAGTGGATTTGAAATCACTGTGGGAAATCGATGCCTTTAACACCGAGGACTTCAGCATGATCACATACGATAAAAACCTTCAGGCATGGGTGTTTGACTCATTGGTCTATACAAACAATATGAAAGACGACAAGAAAGAAGCATTTTTCAGTGCTGTTGAAATAGTGGAATAAAGATTGAAAATCATACCCTTTATACTTGTGCAAAATGACAAAATGTGTGATATTGTAAAGTATGAAGTATGGTATTAATAAATCGTTTCCTTTAACGGCTCATTTGAGTGTTCCACACCTGCCTAAGTGGCTTGTTCGTCGGATTCAGAAGACTACTTCCTCTAGCTATCGCTGCCTTTTTAACCGTTCTGATATTCGGTTTTCACAGCACTTTCTTTCTTATTCTTCCTGGTCAACACAGAAGGCAGAGGGTTTTGATGAACTTGAGATTGATGTAATAGAACCAGCAGGTTTGCAGACGTCTGAAGGCTTAGTTGAAAAAACAGCCAGTCGTCCGGTTCTGTTTTATATCCATGGTGGCGCTTTCATGTGGGATGCTGCCAGATACCATTACGAACTTGCTGCCCGGTATGCCCGTGAAGCAGGTGTTGTGGTTGTAATGCCACGGTACCGCCTTGCACCGTACAGCAAGAACCCTGATCAGCTTTCAGACTGCCGTGCTGCCTGGCAGTGGATGCAGGAACATGCTGAAGAACTGAATATTGATGCAGCACATGCCGGTATTGCCGGTGACAGTGCCGGCGGCTTTCTTGCTGCACTGATGACTGAATGGGCAGTTGAGAAAGGGTGGAAGCCTGCATATCAGATGCTCCTGTATCCGGTAATAGATCCGTTCATGCGGTCAGCAAGTATGGAACGGTATACCCATACTCCTGTATGGAATGCCCGCCGTAACCGTGAAATGCTCCTGTGGTTCTTTGGAGACCGCAACTGCATGCATACTGCTGCCCGTATGAGTGCCAGTCTGCTTGACCGGCTGAAGCTGCCTGAGAATATGCCACCGGTTTGGGTTGAAATTGCAGAATTTGACTGCCTTCATGATGAAGGGGTAGCATACGCAGAAAAACTGGCAGCTGCCGGGGCCTCGGTGCTTCTTGAAGAAACCCGTGGAACCATGCATGGTTTTGATATGTTCCATACTGACATTACCGAACAGGCTGTTCAGAAACGCATTGGCTTTATCGTAGAAAACAGCGGGGCTGCCGGCGGAACCTGGGCTACTGCGCGTTATCGCTTTGCCCAAAAATAATCTGTACGTCAGGCAGTGCGTCTTTCAGCTTACCTGAGATGGACTCATAGTGAGCTGATCCGATGCAGATAAGAGGACGCTCTGCCTCATGGATGTGCTTCAGGATTTCTGTCATCATGAAGCACTCGCGGATTTCGTAATGAAAGTATTCCTGACCACGGTACTTGAAGTACAAGTCAGGATTATTTTTTTTCAGGAATGCAAACTGCTTTTCCTGTATACAGCGCCACAGTTCCCGGTAACGCGGTGAATTGATGGCATCTATGCCTTCTTTTGCAAGATTTTCTTTCTGCTCCTTCAACAGCCGCAGTTCTTCTGCTTCCGGAGCGGTACTTTCCTTTATAAAAGTGTCGCACAGTTCGTCGTAGTCATCGCCGGTAA
>JAZLGC010000058.1:0-27063 GCA_045616125.1 Treponemataceae bacterium
GCTCTTGAAGCAGAAAATACCGCTTTTAATGCACTGGTAAAAGAACGTGAATCTTCGTATAAAAATGATTCTGCACGTGTATCAGCAGATACCGAACGTCTTGCAAAATTAGAAGCCGAACGTAAAGCCGCAATTGAAACACCTGATAATCCTGCAAATCCCTATGGTTTGTCAGATGCTGTTATCGAACGTAACAAGAAAATTGCCTATGAAGTTCTGCTTTCCATTGGACGGTATCCGTTCCACAAACAGTTAGGATTCCTTTCTAAACTGAATAAGGCATTCCGTATTGCAATGTCCACAGGTGAAGATTTAACGAATCCGGATGTTCTGAACAAGATTTTTGAAGTTGTAGTTTTCCGTGTTGAATTCCGTTCAATTGATGAAGAAAACAACATGCTTCATGGATATGCAATTCTTGACTGTGCAAAAGTTAAGTACACAAAAGACTGGCAGCAGATTCGCGGTTGCCGTATTGCTACCGTATTCCAGGATCCAATGACTTCTTTGAACCCTGTTATTACCATTGGTAAGCAGATTCAGACAATCATTCTGAAACATCAGAAGTGTTCAAAAGCTGAAGCAAAAGCAAGAGCCATTGATATTATGGGCAAGGTTGGTATTCCTGATCCTGAGAAACGTTTTGACGATTATCCTTTTGAATATTCAGGTGGTATGCGTCAGCGTATCGTAATAGCAATTGCCCTCAGTTGTCAGCCAAAAATTCTTATCTGTGATGAACCTACTACAGCACTGGACGTTACTATTCAGGCTCAGATTCTTCAGCTTATTAAGGAGCTGCAGAATGACCTCGGCTTTACAACCGTATACATTACTCATGACCTTGGTGTAGTAGCCAATGTTGCTGAACGTGTTGCTGTTTTGTATGCCGGTCAGGTTGTTGAATGCGGTACCGTAGAAGAAATCTTCTATGAACCGAAACATCCTTATACCTGGGCACTGCTTTCAAGTCTTCCACAGCTTGCTGAACGTGGTGATGAACTGTTCTCAATTCCTGGAACACCTCCATCATTGTACAACAAGATTGTTGGCGATGCATTCGCTCAGCGCAGTCAGTATGCCATGGCAGTTGATATGATTGAAGAAGCTCCGGTATTCCAGGTTAGTCCTACTCATTGGGCAAAAACCTGGTTGCTTGACCCACGTGCTCCAAAACAGGAACTGCCAAAGAATATCCAGAATCTGCATGAAAAGATGCTGAGAACCTACATTGAATTTGATGAAAAAGGCAACAAAAAGGAGGCAGCAAATGTCTGATATGGCTAATAAAGATAAAAAGGTATTGCTGTCTGTTCAGAACCTTGATGTTGTTTTCAAAAAAGGCAAGAAAGAGTTCAAAGCTGTTGATAATGTAAGTTTTGATATCTATAAAGGTGAAACAGTATCATTGGTAGGTGAATCAGGGTCCGGTAAAACAACCATCGGACGTGCTATTCTCCGTATCAACCCTTGTTCTGCTGGTGCCATTTACTATGATGGCAAAAAGATTTCAGGTAAGCTTTCTCGCAAGGATGACCGGGAAGTAATCCGTAAGATTCAGATGATTTTCCAGGATCCTGCAGCTTCTTTGAACGAACGTGCAACCATCGAATATATTGTTTCTGAAGGTCTCTATAATTTCCATCTGTATAAAGATGAGAAAGACAGGATCGAGAAAGTTCAGAAAATCATTGAAGAAGTTGGTCTGCTTCCTGAACACCTGACTCGTTACCCGCATGAATTTTCCGGTGGTCAGAGACAGCGTGTAGGTCTTGCACGTTCTTTTGTAATGGAACCAGAATTCATCGTAGCCGACGAACCTATTTCTGCACTTGACGTTTCGATCCGTGCACAGGTTCTTAATCTGATGAAAAAATTCCAGAAAGAACGTGATCTTACCTATCTGTTTATCGCTCATGACCTTTCAATTGTACGCTTTATCAGTGATCGTATTGTTGTAATTTACCACGGTAAAATCATGGAAATTGCTGATGCAGAAGAACTCTTTAACTACCCGCTGCATCCATATACAAAATCTCTGATGTCTGCAATCCCGGTTCCGGATCCTAAAATCGAGAAGAACAAAAAACTTTTCGTATATGATCCTGAAATGTACCGCTATGAGAATGATGAGCCAAAACTGGTTGATCTTGGTAATGGTCATTTCGTATTCGGTGATGAAAGAGAAATCGAACAGTATCACAAGATTCGGTTCGGCTATTGATAATCGAGCAGGATTTTAATGAATAGTAATATTCAGGAAAGCGCTGGCCGTACTTGGTTTCGGCTGGCGCTTTTTATTTTAGTTTTTATTGTCGCAGTCTGGTCTATAAGCAGTGGTATCCTGCAGATTCTTGCCAAGCATACCGGATATTATGAAATTAAAGTTGACCCTGATGACAACGTTAAATACTTTAGAAACGGCATTTCACTCTATATCTGGTTTGAAGGAAATAATAACCAGATAAAACTGCAGCAGCGGACAATTGAATCACAGTACCGACAGTTACTGTTACATACCTATCAGTTGTTTGATGCTGAACATGAGTATGCAGGAGTTTCAAATCTGGCAACAGTAAACCGTCATCTGGGTGAAGATGTGGTGGTTTCTGCAGAACTTTTTACTGTTTTATCTGATATGTGGGATAAAACACAGGAACAACGTGGGGTAAACCTGTTTGCCGGTGCCTTTCTTTCTGAATATGACAGTATCCTTACCCTCTCAGATATTCAGGGCTTTGAACCTGATAATACTACAGAATACGGTCTCCGTTTGAAAGAACTTGCTGAAAAAACAGCCGATCTTTCTCAGTTCAATATGACCTTTGACCGGCAGCATTTAACGGTACATTGCACCGTCTCTGACGAATATCAAAAGTATCTTACGTCAATAGAATGTGACTATCCCATACTTTCTTTAGGCAGAATGACCGACGCCTACAGATTGAGTATTATTCGTGATAATCTTGAATCCATGGATTTTACCAGAGGTTTTTTAACTTCTGACAGTGGGCTTACGGTTTCTCTTTCTGCTCATACTGACGGGCAATATGTCCTGTATGATTACGATTTTGACCGTAATCAAACCTATCAAGCCATGATATTGCCAGCAGGACCGAATTCTGTTTTCAGCTATCTTCATGCATTTCCTTTGACAGATAATCAGTTCATGTACCATAGATCAGAAAAAGGATGGTTTCATCCGTCTGTTAATGTGTATACCGGCACTTGTTCAGACATTGTTCTTGCAAGTGGTGTTGTTGCATATGATGGTAATGTTATCCGGGCTGCGTATGAAAATCTGATGCTGTATTATAGTGATACCCAGTCAGAGGTAAAGAAACTTGCTGATTCACTGCAGGATACTGTTTCTGTTCTATATTATTGGTTTTAATTCCGGAGATTGATGATGAGTACTGTAAAAATCGTAAGTGTAGGAAATATTTCCGTAGACATTAAAGCTTTTTCTGCAGAAGCTGATGAAGCTGAAGCATATCGTGACGGAACCATAGACTTGGTCCCTGGTGGAGTAGGGCGTGGAATGGCAATAAATCTGAAACACCTGGGATTTGACACTGCAGTCTGTGGATTTATCGGAAAAGATATTTTCGGTGATTTTTTAAGAAAAGGTTTTGAGAAAGAAGGGGTAAACACAGAACTGCTTGGTGTATCCGATACGTATCACACGGCATTGTTTTCTGTTATGGCAACAACGGGGAAGCCAGCTTCTTGTGTCTACAATACAAATATCGTAAAAGAAATAACCTTTTCCGAAAAGGTACAATCTTTTATTGAAAAAGAACAGGTTACAGCTCTTTGTCTTGATTCTAATCTAACTCCGGAAGCCTTGGCATCATTTTATGAGTACAAAAAGAATCATGATGCGCTATTCGTTTTTCAGAATGCCACCAGCCCTGACATAGCCTGTAAATCAATCGAATATGCCAATCTGGTGTCTTGTTTCGCCTGTAACCAGATGGAGGCTACTGCAGTCCTTGGTGAGCCTGCATTCCCCGATGTTGAGTGTGCACAGAAGTTTGCTGCACTTGGATTCAGACATTTTATTATTACCTTTGGTGAGCAAGGGGTAATGGTGTACAAAGATGGCGAAGTATGGAATGAAAAACCTTTTGTAACACCGGAAATCGTTGATACCATCGGTGCTGGTGATGCTTTTGCCTCTGGTTATCTGTATGGGGTATTCAATGAAAAGCCCGTAAAGGAATGTATCCGTTACGGGCTCATTAGTGCTAAGGAAACATTACTAACGCGGCAGACGGTGAGTGAAAACCTGAGTCCGTCGCTGTTGGAAAGTTACTGAAGTATAGTGAACGCTTTTACTGTATCTTTCCGTGTTTTCTGAAGTCAGATGGTGTTACACCCTTAATACCTTTGAAAACGCGGGTAAAATAGTTCATGTCGCTGAAACCAACAAATGTTGCGATATCTTCAATACTGGCATTACTGGTTTCAAGCAACTCAACTGCCTTTTCAATTCTCCGGCGGTTTATGTAAGTAGAAATGGACATTTCTGTTTCGCGGTTAAAAACTGCTGAAAGATAGTTCGGACTCACATTAATTGCTGAAGCAATTTCCGGAAGGTGAATATCAGAACTTAAATGCGTATTAATGTAATTCAGTGCCTGACGTACCATTGGAGTATGTTTAATCAGACTGTGTTTTGTAACAAGCTTACAATATTCCACGATACAGTCTTCCTGAAGTTTATGAAGATCTTCAACGCTGTTGGTATTTTCAATTGCTGAAAGAATCTGGTTAGCAAGACTGTCAATGTACAAAGGATGTACATAACTGCGTTCTACAGCCTTTCTGAGAATGGTATTGTGAACGATACAATTGTTCTTTGCGTTTCTCAGTGGATCTTTGATTTTCTTCAGATTATCAAGTTCAACGCGAAGAATACGCCAAGTCTGCATGGCGCCAACGCTGTTTCCCTGAGTAACATCTGCCTGTAAACGGGTTTCAAGGGAATACCGGCGTTCTGTCTGTGCCATGTAGATATGTTCTTCTTCAACATAGTACTCAGTTGGTTCAACTTTCTTATCAATACCGAATGGATATACGGTTTTGCATTCCGGTTCAGTTTCCAGATTAAACAGATGCTGCAGACAGATTCTTGCTACAGTAATAGCCTTTGTAGTGCTGCATACTGGCACTGAATTATAGAACATCTTTAATGGAGTAGTGTAAGAAGCGTGCAATGCATTTCTCAGAAGGCTTTTCTGAACCAGATTTTCCGGTGGTGTTGAATCAAAATACGGTCCCAGTGAAAGAACTGCATCGTTACCGCTGTCAACACTGCCAGTCGGTAGTTTCAAAATAATCCAATGTAAGAAGAAACAGTCTTCAACATCGTAAACTACCTTGTCTTCAAGCTTCATGAAGTAGTTCAGAATCGTCGTTCCATTATAGGATGTTCCTGCCATTGGAGGCGCCATAGTACTGAAAAAGGCGTCTGCTGATTCCTGCGTGTTTTCAATTACATTAACATGAATTGAAAGGAGTGTCTCAATATACTCTTTTGTTAATTTAATTAAGTCGTTCATAACCCACCTGATAGGTTAAGAATACGTTACAGGTATTCTCTCTCTTACTTGTTTATCGGTTTATATTATGAAGCCTAGAAGTTAAAAACACAAGAAAATACTGAAAAATTTAAAAAAAATAGTAGAAATTTACGAATAAACAGTATTTTTCCAAAGAAAAGGAAAATATTACAGAAGGTATCATAGATAAAAAAAGCTGTCACCTTGTATCACATTTTAAAGGTGACAGCCGTTTATCAAAAAAGTTGGTATGATTAGCGGGCGTATTCGATGATACGGGTTTCGCGAATCATGGTAATCTTGATACGACCTGGATACCGCAGGTCAGTTTCAATCTGTTTTGCAATATTCCGTGCCAGATCTTTTACATCGCGGTCCGGAATTTTTTCGCTGTTAACAAGAACTCGAAGTTCACGTCCTGCCTGAATAGCATATGCTTTTTCAACACCGGTAAATCCTTCTGCAATTGCTTCAAGATTTTCAAGACGTTTAACATAGTTATCCATGGTCTCGCGACGGGCACCTGGACGTGCAGCAGAAATAGCATCTGCAATCTGAACGATAACTGCTTCAATGCTGGTAGGTTCAATATCATTATGATGTGCACCAACAGCGTTGATAACTGCTGCATCTTCGCCCATTTTCCGGACCATTTCCATACCAACTTCTGCATGGTTCTGGTCAGAATCGTTTTCTGCACCTTTACCGATATCATGAAGCACGGCAGCGCGTTTAGCCAGGTCTCTGTTTGCTCCGATTTCAGCAGCAAGCATACCGGCAATAATGGCAACTTCTTTTGAGTGATTCAAGACATTCTGTCCGTAGCTGGCTCTGAAATAGAGGCGGCCCAGGGCACGAACGCCATCCTGACTCATATTTGGAATTCCAAGATCAAAGAGGGCTTTTTCACCTTCTTCATAAATCTTGTTCTGAATTTCCCGGGTAACCTTCTGAACAACTTCTTCAATGCGGGCAGGATGAATACGTCCGTCTGAAATAAGGCGTTCAAGGGCAACTTTTGCAATTTCCTTGCGTACAGGGTCAAAACAGCTGATAACAACAGCTTCCGGAGTATCATCAATAATAATGTCAACGCCGGTAAGTGTTTCAATGGCACGGATGTTACGACCTTCACGTCCGATAATACGGCCTTTCATTTCATCGCTTGGTAGAGAAACAGTTGCAACGGTAATGTCGCTGGTTGTTTCAGTTGCGATACGCTGAATGGTTGTAACAAGAATGTCACGAGCCTTTTTTTCTGAAGCAAGCTGTGCTTCCTGCTCAATCTTGTTCAGAAGAGCCTGTGCATCATGACGGGCTTCATTTTCAAGATTGGTAATGATAAGTTTTTTAGCTTCTTCGGCAGTTAAACCTGAAATGCGTTCAAGCTCCTGACGGTATCTTTCTTCTTCGGAAGCCAGCTCAGCTTCTTTTTTTGAAATTACCTGTTCACGGCCTGCATATTCCTGTTCAAGTTTGTCGAAAGATGCCTGACGTTTATCAAGTGTTTCTTCCTTGAGTGTCAGTCTGCGTTCATAGCGCTGCAGTTCACTGCGGCGTTCTCTATTTTCCCGCTCCTGCTGACTGCGCTCACGGATGAGTTGATCTTTCGCTTCGAGTATAATCTCTTTTTTCTTTGCTTCTGCTTCTTTTATAGCGTCTTGTTTTACACGCTCTGCTCTTTGCTCCGATGCAGATAGTTGAAATCTGGCGTACAGCCAGCGAATAGTCCATCCAAGAACGAGTCCAGCAATAGGGAGGGCAATACCTAATACTAATGGCATATATACACCTCTTACTAGAATAGTTCGATTTAAAGATAGCATAGGGAAATGCAATTGTCAAACTGCACATTACTATAAGTAGAAAATAATTACGATAAACCGGTTTTTCACTGACTGTTTACATGCGGAATTCTTCACCAAGATAGATTCTGCGGGCTGTTTCAGACGACAGAATATCGTCTTTATTTCCCTGGGCACAAATCTGTCCGTTGGAAATAATTATTGAGCGGTCGGTAATTTCAAGGGTATCACGTACGTTATGGTCAGTTATCAGTACACCTATTCCGCTTTGTGCCAGTTGTCGAACCATGGCTTTGATGTCTGCAACGGCAATGGGGTCGATACCGGCAAAGGGTTCGTCCAGAAGCAGAAATTTCGGTTCAATGGCAAGAGAACGGGCTATTTCAGTACGGCGGCGCTCTCCACCTGATAGGGAATATGCCTGCTGTTTCCTGATATGCTGGATGTTGAATTCATCAATTAGCTGTTCAAGTTTATGGAGTTTTTCTGTCTTGGTCAGATCCCGGCGCTGTTCAAGAATTGCCCAGATATTCTGTTCAACGGTTAGTTTTTTGAATACGGATGGCTCTTGTGGAAGATAGGAAATGCCGAGTCGGGCTCTTTTATACATGGGAAGTCTGGTAATGCAGGTATCATCAAGGAAAACATCACCGGCAGTGGGACGGTAGAATCCTACTATCATGTAGAACGTGGTGGTTTTTCCGGCACCATTGGGACCTAAAAGTCCAAGAACTTCTCCCGTTTCCATGGAAAACTGGATTCCTTTGACAACCTGTTTCTTGCCGAAAGATTTATAGAGTGATGTTATTCTGAGACTATTCATTGTCGCTTTCCTTTGTCTTTTTGGAATCATCCTGAACGGTACCCCGGACACGGCCATCAAGCGTAATTTCTTCGGTTTTCAGGTTAAAGATTATTTCCTGTGCCTTAAAAAGGTCATTTGTCCGCTTTATCTGGGGGCTGCCACTCATTTCGAGCAATTGATCTTTCTTGCGGTACAGGGCAAGAGCACAGGTACACACGGAATCTTTCTGGGTAATGTGAACGTCAATCTGCATTAATGCGGTTTCTGTATTCTGGTCGTATTCCATAAACCGGGCTTTTGCAGTTACTCCGTTTTCATCATCTGTAAGAACAACGGAACCCTGAAGTTTAACAATACCTGTTTTACGGTTGTAGGTAAGTTCATTGCAGGTAAAAGTAAAGCCGGATGATGAATTGGAACCTGAAACGTTTCCTTTTGCCGTAACTACATCATAGTCTTTTCCCGAAAGATCGATTGTATCGGCCTGAATTTCCATATCTTCTGTCTGAACCCAGGCATTTCCGGTAAGGGTAGTATTGCGGCGGTTTTCTCCGGCATTACCGGTCATGGTCTGTGACTTAAATGAAATGGTTCCTGCATAAAGAGGACAGAAAAGTATCAGAGAGAGAAAAATGAAAATGGTTATTTTGCACGAACTGCTCAATTCTGTTCTCCTTCCGGCTGGGATTCCCGGGTTATAACGCTGCCGGTAACCGTTTCAGAAAAAGTGAACGTTCTGCTTACTCCGTCAATTACCAGACCGGTACCGGTGATGGTTGTTCTGGTAGTATTTGAGTTGTTCGGCCCGGTTGTTCCGGTGGTAATGGTTACCGGCCGGGATATATCACTGGTCATTTGTTCTGTTCTGTTGTTCCACTGCAGGTTTGCAGCAGAAATAATCACGTCCTGATCATAACTGGTTATATCAACGGAATCAAAGAACGAATATATCTGATTGTTCTGGTCAATGGAAAAAAGATTGCAGGTGCCTTTTGTGGTAAGAGATCCTGTTGCGCTGAGAAGTTTGAAGCTTAAGTCTTTTCCATACAGACAGTTTTCTTCTCCGTATTGCTCAATAAGCGTTGCCTGCATGACAGCACGGGGATTTCCATTCTGCACCCGGGTGAGGGTAGTGTCATAAAAGAGAAAATCCGGTGCGCCGGAAACATCAGCAGTATCTGTTCCGTAATCTATTGAACATGATGATACAGTGATGAGTAACAGGAAAAATAGCAGAACTTTTTGTTCTTTGTTAACGAACATACAGGTATTTTTACATAGAATCTCACTTTTATGCTACCTTTGGGGAATAATTTACGAGGATTTTCCTGAATAGCATAAAAAAGTTGCGGATGAAAATGCACTGGGTTACAATCTTGAATTATGGCAGATTTATTAACTGATGCAGACTTTGAATTATTCCGTAAAGTAATTTACGATGAAAGCGGTATTACCTTCTCAGCAACCAACAGATCTATTCTGGACAGCCGTCTGAAGGAACGTCTCCGCGACAAAAATATGAACGATGTCCGCTCATACTACTCGCTTATTATGTCGGATAAGGAAGAAATGAAGGTTCTTCTGGATTCTGTAACCACTAACCTGACCCGTTTCTTCAGAAATCAACCTCACTTTGATACTCTGGTACACTACGTTATTCCTGCTCTCATTGAAGAAAAGAAAAAACGCGGTGAAAACACCATCCGTATCTGGAGCGCAGGCTGTTCCACTGGTGAAGAACCTTATACCATCGCAATGATTCTCAAGGATATTCTTCCACCGCCATTTACTTTTGAGATTATGGCTTCAGACCTGTCGCTCAAATGCCTTATGGTCGGTAAGCAGGGGTTCTATGAAGAAGCCCGCATTCAGGGAATTCCACCGAATTATCTGGACCGGTTCTTTACGAAAAACGGATCCGGTTATCAGGTTGTTGATGACGTAAAGAAACATATCCGTTTTGACTATCATAACCTGAAGCACGATGCCGGTTTACGCAATCTGGATATTGTTTTCTGCCGTAACGTACTGATTTACTTTGATGATGAAGCTCAGCTGGCAGTTGTAAACCGTTTCTATGATTCAATGGCAGCTCATTCATTCCTGTTCATCGGACATTCAGAATCTCTGTTTGGTATGGATACGAAATTTGAATTCCTGAAGACAGACTGGGCATGTCTGTATCAGAAAAATGTTAAATAAAGCGTAATAGGAACCATAATGTCTGAAAAAATTCGTGTTTTGATTGTAGATGATTCAGCACTTATGAGAAATCTTATTTCAAAGATTGTTGAATCTGCCCCTAACCTTGAAGTGGCTGATACAGCCATGAACGGTCAGTTTGCTCTTGATAAGATACCCCGTTGTAACCCCGACGTTATTCTTCTTGATGTAGAAATGCCGGTGATGAACGGTCTGCAGTTTCTGCAGGAAAGAAAGAACCAGAAGATAGATATCCCTGTTGTCATGCTGTCTTCTTTGACCAGTGAAGGCGCAACGGTTACCATGCAGTGTCTTGAAAAGGGTGCTGCTGACTTTATTCAGAAACCTTCCGGATCAATTTCGCTTGATATTCAGAAAGTTGCACAGCAGATTACAGAAGCGCTGACTTCATATGGTGGAAGTTATGCAAAACGGAAGCGCGGTCTTACCGGCAGCGCACTGCATACCTACCTGAATGTTGATGCACCTGCTTCAACTGCCGTAACCGGAAAAACGGCTGAACAGGCTGCTGCTGCAGATAAAATACCTCTTTCTTTTGAAACACCTGCCTGGGCCTCACCTGTTCCTAAAGCACCGGCTGTTGTCACTCCGGTACGGGAGCCTGGAAAAGTAGAAGTTATCGCCATTGGTATTTCAACCGGTGGACCAAATGCACTGAGGGAAGTTGTTCCACATCTTTCAATCAAACTGAAGCAGCCGATTCTTATTGTTCAGCATATGCCTGCCGGTTTTACCAAGGAATTTGCAAACAGCTTGAACAATATCTGTCCTCTTGCGGTAAAAGAAGCTGAAGATGGCGATGTGCTGAAACGAGGTCAAATCTATATTGCACCCGGTAATCATCATATCATTGTCATGAAGAAAGGGCTGGATCACATTATCCGTGTTATCGATACACCACAGCGCAATGGTCACCGTCCGTCGGTAGACGTTCTGTTTGAATCAGTTGGCATGGTTTTCCAGAATCATGCCCTGGGAATCATCATGACCGGTATGGGTGGTGATGGTGCGAAAGAACTTGCTGAAATGCGTAAACAGGGGGCTCGTACCCTTGGTCAGGACGAAGACAGCAGTATCGTATACGGTATGCCAAAAGTAGCATACGAATTGGGCGCTGTACAGGAACAGGTTCCATTGAACAAGATTGCACAGCGTATCAACGAAATTGCATTAGCTGACTGACCGTACCGGATCAGCCGACAATTGAGTCGATTTCGGTCAGTTTTGGTTTACTCAGTCTGGCAGCTCCAAAATACACAAGAGCTGTCAATGTAAAGCCTGCAAGGACACCAAGAACCTGCAGGCTTTCTTTTTCTGGAGCCAGAAGGAAACCTGCAACTGCACCGAGAATTGGCACAATAAGGGCCAGAACTGACTGCAGCTGGGTTTTCCATGAAGACGTCTTTAATGAAACGGTTTGTCCGGTCTTTAGTTCCAGTTTTTTGGGATTGGTAACGGTAAAGGGCGAACCTCTTTTGGCACAGCCACTGGTACAGTTGATGCAGGCATCTTTTATCAGTGCTGCGACGGTAGCTTTTGTTCCGTTATCTTTTACTTCAAGTATGAGTGCATTATTCAACATCGGTTATTCCTTATATCATCCGGTTTTACTTCAATTTGCTTAATCTTTCAATGCATTCCTGACGTCCTACATCGTTATGAAGTTCAGCATAGGTATCCCGCAGATTGATGAGTGCGTCAGCATAGTGAGGGTAGATTGAAAGGGCAGTTTCAAATGCTCTGGAAGCTTTTGCATAATCCTGCTGTGAAAACCAGAATACTCCCATGTTGTTCCAGATATGAGGATTATCCCTGTTCAGCTGCAGTCCAAGATCTGCATAGTGAAACGCCTGGTCCATGTCGTTTCTGAGATAGCAGAGAACAGAAAGGTTTTCAAGAATATCTTCATCGCCTGGTGCCAGATTGTGTGCAGTCATCATGGCATTTTTGGCATTATCAATATCCCCTGCATCACGGTATGTTACTCCAAGATTGTACCAGAGCAGATAGTTGTTCTGATCCATGTGGAGTGCTGCGTGAAAACAGGCGATAGCTTCAGTAAACGAACCTTCTGAGGCCAGTTCTACTGCCTGATTGTTGAGATTTTCAAATTGATTATTCATAGTTGAATCCTAAACTTTTAACAGCATGGACGTAAAAAGGTTTGTCAGAAGATTTGCCGCTTCTGTATCCGGATAATTTTTCCGGATGGCAGTACAACTGGAATTTATCAGTTTCCGGCTATGGGCAAGAGCCTCTTCTACGGCTCCAGACTCATTGAGCATGGCGATGCATTCCTGCACAGCCGGAGATGACTGCCCTTCTTTTGCAGCCTGTCTGAAACAGCTGATAAGGTTGTCTTTTTCTTCCGGATGTTTTTCCAGGAAAAGAATGACAGGCAGGCTTTTTTTGCCTTCAACAATATCATCACCCTTATCTTTTCCTTTAATGCCGGTAGTCAGGTTGATAACGTCATCAAGAATCTGAAAGCCAACGCCGATATTTGCAGCTTCCTTGGCCAGTGTATCTCCTTCATCAGAACTGCCACCGCCGGCAAGAAAACCGATTTTGGCTGCCAGATAAGCAAGAGTACCGGTTTTCATACGGGTCATGCCAAGATACTGATTAATGGATGGCACAAAATCATCTTTGTTGTGCCAGCTGATATCAAGGGACTGACCCAGATGCAGACGGCGAACCTGGGTAAAATATTCCTGAAGCAGCGCATTTTTCGTGCTGTCATCAAAATCTGAATTAAAAATACACTGAGAAGCCTGAAAATACAGCCATGAACCGGCATTCAGGGCAAAATCGGTACCGTATACGCAGTGTGCAGCCGGTTTTCCCCGGCGCATATCAGACTTGTCTTCAATATCGTCGTGAATCAGGCTTGCGGTGTGCACAAATTCTACCAGAGGAGTCAGTTGATATGCCTGATCGATAAGATTCTGGGCTTCTCCGGGAAATGACTTGAGGGGGCTTGCGGCAAGTTCCGCACTTAATACCAGAAGAAGGGGACGCCAACGTTTTCCACCCAGGCTGATAAGTGAATAGGATGGTTCTGTCAGTTTTTCAACATCGGCAAGGGTAATATCCTGCGGAAGAAGTCCAAAGGATACCTCTGTCCATTCACCGGTTACCGGTTTTGGAAGGTTTTCGCGAAGAATGTCTTCAATTTTCAGTAAACGTGAAGTATATTGACCACTCATAGTAATGATTATAGCAGTAAGCACCGATATTGAATACACATGAATAGTTACGAAAAACCCGATTTCTGGAGCCAGAAAGCCTTTAAAGAAGGATATCCGGCCCGTTCTGTATACAAACTTCAGGAGATTGATGCCAAATTCGGCATGCTGAAGAAAAACTCACGCGTTCTTGATCTGGGATCTGCCCCAGGCAGTTGGACTGTTTTTGCCCTGCGTACTCTTGAAGGAACCGGTCATGTTTCCAGCATAGACCTGTTACCTCTGGCAAAAGACGTAAAAGGCGAAAATCTGACGTTTTTTCAGGGTGATATGTATGATCCGGAACTGCGTGCCCAGATTCAGGCGCTGGGGCCTTATGATTCGGTAATCTGTGATGCAGCTCCCCGTACAACCGGAAACCGTGTTGTTGATACTGCCGGTTCAGCAGGGCTGGTAGAACTTGCCATTTTTTATGCAGAAACAATGTTGAAGCCAGGTGGTAATTTCTGTGTTAAAATATTCCAGGGTGGTGATCAGCAGCAGTTTCTGAAGAAAATGCGCGAAATCTTTACCACGGCAAAAGGATTCAAACCTGAAGCCTGTCGTGACAAGTCTTTCGAGACCTACCTTATCGGATTGAATAAAAAAGGTTAATTAAAAAATGAAACGTATATCTTCTGTACTGGTTGCAGCAATAGTATCTCTGGTTCTTTTTTCATGCAGTGAACATGAATCTGTTTCCTGGATTCTTCCGGAAAAGGGCAGTACTGATATTGCACTGACTGACCTTGGCAATTACCGTCCGGTACATGTAGTTGCTGAGGAACTGGATGGTCAGGGTGGTTTTGAAACTGCCAATGCAGACGTATCTCTGGCAGACTTTCTTGCAACAACTGAAGAATCTGACTCTGATAGTAATCTTCCTGATGAAGATGATCTGGATTTGTACTATACCGTATATCGTGTCCGTAAAGGCGATATGATTGGCAATCTGGCAGAAGCTTTTGGCGTAACCCAGGATACCCTTATCAGTGTGAACAATATTCGTTCTTCACGTCTCATTCAGATTGACCAGTGTCTGCGGATTCCCAGTATGCCGGGAATTCTGTATTCGGTACGGAAAGATGGCGAGACGGTGGAATCTATTGCAGCTTCGTATAATGTTTCCAGTGATAAAATTGCCCGAGTGAATAAAATCAGCTATGACACGTCACTGAATGCTGGCACTCAGTTGTTCCTGCCGGATGCAAAACTTGACTGGGTTACCCGTCAGGAAATCAACGGGGACCTTTTTATGCGTCCTATCAAAAACTGGTATTATATCTCATCCCGTTTTGGCTGGCGTGAATCACCTTTTACCGGAGAACGTTCGTATCATGGTGGTATCGATATGGCCTGTGCTACAGGAACACCGGTTTACGCTGCTCTTCTTGGTACCGTTACTACTGCCGGCTGGAGTGATATCTACGGAAATTACGTAATCATTACCCATTACAGCGGATATAAATCATTGTATGGGCACATGAGTAAGATTACCGTTAAGAAAGGGCAGTTTGTCAGTACCGGTACGAAAATCGGTGAAGTAGGGTCTACCGGGTTAAGTACGGGGCCTCATCTGCATTTTACCGTGTACAAGAATGGTACTTCGGTAAATCCTGCCTCTTTGTGGAATTAGTCTGATTCCATATCCATCATACCTTAATCAAAAAAGGTATAATCGTTGAAGAACAGTTTATCTATGGTATCCAGAACCAGTATCTGATTTATGGAGTTCCTGAGCTGTTCTTTAATGGCCTGTTCGCCTAGTTTTTCAAGTTCATCCTTTGTATACCGGGGAAAATAATCGGTAACCACCGTTCGAATTTTCCGGGCTTTCTGCTGCAGTTCCTGATAAAACTGAATATCCGTGCTGTCGTAGTAAAACCACGGTTCAACAACCAAAGGTACAGATGGATCATCTGCAGTACCGGTTCGTAATGTTCCCAGCAAGGTAAACGTTTCCTGATTCTTCAGTGACTGGGGAATTTCAGATGGCCGGGAAGACAGAACTGTTTGTGAAGGAATCTGAGTGCCGGAATTATGTTCTGACAGCCGTCTGGGATTTATGATGAATGCCATAACTGTTACAAGAGCTGTGAATCCAATAATGGCAAAGCACAGGTATGCCAGAATCCGCTGAGTAGTTGTTACCCGTCTGACGGGACGCCGTCTGTAAGTCTGAGTTTTCTTCATTACCAGAGTATAGTAACAAGGAAAAAACTACGTTTCAAGAAAAAAAACTATAACCTGTACAGACACCCAGTGCGGAATAGTGTAGAATCTGCCGATACATGAAAAGATATATTGTCGTCAGATGGGAGTGCAGGTGAAAACCTTTGCGAAAGTAACCGTCAGTTTTATTCTTTCTCTTGCCCTTTTTGCCGGGGTGCTCTATGTAGCTGTTTCAGGAGGCATGAGCCTTGTTGAAACCCGCTATTACCAGAGTGCTGTTGTGACCGGTATAGAGAGTCGTTTACGCACCATCGGACAAAGTTTTGACAGTTTTATCAGCCAGAAAAGAAATTTATTTGCACAGATTGCGGAAACAGATGTTCTGAAAAAAAGTATGGAACCTAGCCTGAGTTCGGACGAGATTGCATTGCGTGAACAGATAATCGGGTCATTGCAGACTAAAGATCCATACTTTCTGGGATTACGTCTTATAGATTCTACCGGAAATAAGATACATTTCAGTACCTGGCAGTCTGATATCATGAATCAGAAAGAAGGACAGCTGGCATATAAGAATTATACCCGGATTGACGAACTGGATTTTGAGCGCATTGTTAAGGGGGCAAAGTCAAATGGTGGAATTGTCGCTGATACCGAAGGTGACAGACTGCTGTTTGTATATCCGTTTACTGATATTTATGGCGCTGAAAGAGGGTATCTTGTTTTTTATCTTGCTGCGGCTGATTTTAACAGATATCTGGTAGCTGCCAATGTAACAAGTATCAGCGAAACGGCTCTTCTTACCGGTTCTGCAGACAAGCCGGGCTTTGTGCTCAGATTAAACGGCGTTACTGCAAAAGCACTGGCTGACATTATCCGGGATGTGTGGAACGAAGGGCGATTTGGAATAGAACGTCTGGCTGAGAACGAAGAAGGCGTTCTGGTTATGGTATCGGTACAGGGCCCGGAGGGATTTATCTTTGCTCAGGTAGAAGATGAATCTGTCTTTGTGTTCTCAAAAGAAGTACGGTATCTGTTGCTGCTTATCATATACATAACGCTGTTCCTGGTGATTCTTCTTCTGTTCAGCCTTAAAACTGATGACATGGTTCTTATTCAGAACAGAATCAATAAGTTCCAGCAGGTTTTCCTGAAAGAATACCTGCAGCAGCAGAGTAGTGCCAGTTGGGATCAGGTTGTTAATCAGATGAAACGCCGTAAGAATGACGTGAATCTGGAAATCAAGAAAAGCTTGGGCCGCAAAGGCAAAAAATACGGAAAAGAGATTGATGCGTACCTGGCTAAAAGCTGGGATGACGTGCTTATTGCGTTGGGAAGTCAGGTTCGGACCGGGGCTGCCAGTGGTGTTGCTGCTGCCGTTGTCAGTGAACTGCAGCAGTCTCAGATAGATTCTGCTCCTACGGTAAAACACGAAGAGCCTAAAGTTCATGCTAAGCGTGTGCCGGTAACTTCTTCGGTTCCAGCCACTCCTGTTGCAAAACCTGTTCCAGCTTCTGCTCCGGTTCCTGTTGAGACCGTTGAAGATGTACAAGAGCTTGATGAAATTGAAGAACTGGAAGAGCTTGAAGAGCTTGTCGATGCAGAATCGGTTGATGACGTGGAAGAACTGGAAGAGCTTGTCGATGCAGAACCAGTTGATGACCTGGTAGAACTGGAAGAGGTTGAAGCAGTAGAAGAAATAGAAGAGCTGGATGAGGTAGAAGAACTTGAAGAAGTTGAGCCAGTAGAAGAGCTTGAAGAACTTGAAGAAGCAGAACCAGTAGAAGAACTTGAAGAAGCAGAACCAGTTGACGATATCGATCAGGCTGAAGCGGTTTCCGAAGTAGAAGAACTTGTCGATGTAGAACCTGAACCAACTGATGATGTTGAAATAGCTGCCCCCGTAGCGGAGACCGTTCCTGAAACTGTTGCAGGTGCAGACATTGTTGAACCGATTCTGACTCCCGAAACTATTGAGCCAGCAGAACCAGCTGAAACTCTGGAACTGACAGAAGCTGCTGAACCTGCAGAGTCTGAACCGATGCCTGACCCTGAACCGGCTTACGATATAAGCGAACCTGTACCGGAATTTGATCATGTGGAACGGGGACAATCTTCTCCTGCCACAGATTTTGACTTTATTACTGATGAATCAAGTTTCAAAGATCAACTTCTGGCCGATCTTGATGATTTTGAAAATCCTGACAATTTTGATAACTCTGAATCTGTTGAAGAAGAGATTCCGGAACTCGCACCTGTATATATTCCGGCATATGACAGTGTTTTTGCACCGGAGGCGCTGTTCTCTCAGACTCCACCGGTAGAAGGTGAACTGGAATTAGTCAGTGAGGAAGTGCAATTTACTGATCCTGCAGCTCCAAGACAGGAACTGCTTTCAAAAGTGTTCGCGGAAAACGATGGTGTTGTATCCATTACTTCTGAGTCTGATACCCTCAGTATCATTATTGACCCTGAATTCAAAGATCTGCTGGATTCTCTTCAATCCTGATTTTTGTTATACTGCTCTCATGAAAACAAAAACGACTTTTCCTGTACGCTCTTATGAACTTGATTCGTACAGCCATGTAAACAATGCAAATTATCTGCATTATCTGGAAGAGGGCCGCTATGACTTTATGGCACAGGCCGGCATCGATTTTCTGAAACTGACTTCAGAAGGGTATCAGCTTTTTGTAACACGCATCGATATTCAGTACAAAGTAAGTGCCCGTCTTGGTGATATTCTTACGGTAGAAACTGAACCTCTTACGCTTAAAGCCGTTCAGGGAAGCTTCCATCAGCAGGTTTTCCGTCAGGATGGCGTCCTTTGTGTTGACGCAACAGTATACTGGGCAAGTATAAAAGATGGCCGTCCGTGTAAATTCCCGGATGAGTATCGCACAGAAGGTCTTATTCCGGCATGAACTTCATTAAACCAATTGAAACTGTAATCAGTATCATCAGCTGTGCCATTGTTGTGTACGGCGCCGTTATATCGTTTATCGCAATCATCAAGACCGAATTGTGCAGACTCAAGGGCACCTACGATATTATCCAGCTTCGTGTTATCCGTGCCGATTTGGGAACATATCTGCTTCTTGGTCTTGAACTGCTGATTGCCGCTGACATACTTCAGACAATTCTTGAACCGAGTACCCAGGAACTGATGATTCTTGGAGGAATCGTGCTGTTACGCACCATCCTGTCGTATTTCCTCAATAAAGAGATTGAGGAAATTGACGATGAGCGGCATGAGCATCCGGAACTTTTCAAGAAAAGTATCAGGAAAAACAAAAAAAACTGATTTTTACAGATGGAATTCTTCCGGGGTAATACCCAGAGTTCCTGCATAATCGCGGACATCCCGGGCAAACCGGATAACGTCAGAAGGGGAGTGGGCATCGCTGTTACAGATGATGCGTGCTCCCTTTTCTTTTGCCAGCAGCCAGAATTCATCTACGGGATAGTGGTGACGTTCCTTGCCGCTGATATCGGTAAAAAGTCCCCGGGCAAAACCGTTGCCGTTTATTTCAAGGGGAATATTGCAGGCAACCGCACAGTCTATGATTGAGGTAAGGCTGGCACGAACTTCAGCATCGTCCCATGAAAAATCACGTCTGTTCATGCAAAGGTCAGGATGTGCAACAAATGCAAACAGTCCTGATTCAATACCCTTGCAGGTTTGATCTGCATATTGATGGATAAGTTTTCTGTCACATTCGCTGTTGGCAATGTAAATGTGTGATTTCCCTGAAACTACCCAGTGCATTCCCAGTACCAGATAATCAGTTTTCAGTTCTTCCTTCAGGTAATCATGGTACCAGCTGTTGTAAATGGGATCATATTCACACTCAAATCCGCAGAATACGGGAAAGGACGCTTTTTTACCTGCAGCTCGCACTGAGTCAACGTAATCCGGTGCTTCTGCACTGTCCATGCGGATTCCTGGCCACCAGTCAATACCGTCTTCGGGATAAGGACAGTGATCAGAAAATCCCAGGGCAGAACAGCCGTCTTTTTCTGCCTGTTGTATGTAGTCAGCAGGATTTCCGTCTGCATGTTTGCAGCGGTAGGTATGAGTGTGAAATGATGAAATCATGAATTTAGTGTACTGACATTAAACAAAAATTGCAATTTTATGCATGTAGGGGTATACTAAAGGTAATCATTCTTCATATCCGGTATTACCATACAATAAGGAGAGTATGTATGACACTTTACTATGCATTATTTGAAGGCGATAAATGTGCTGTAGCCCAGTCAGACTACAGTGATGATTCGGAAAAACAGTTCATTCTTGATGGACTTAAAAATTGTGTAGATGAAAAGGAATGGGCAGAATTCAAGACTTTTGATTCACAGGCTGATCTTGATGCTTTTGCAGCTGGATTTGCAAACGTAACAAAGGGCTGATTTTTCCTTTTAACCCAGAAACCATAAAGCCGGTTCTTGTATACAGAACCGGTTTTTTTTATAGTAGAACCATATGCAGATAACTCTGAAAAACCTTGAAAAGACCTATGATACCGTTCATGCGGTTAACAACGTAAGTCTTACAATTCCCTCAAATACTATTTACGGCATTATCGGAAAATCCGGTGCCGGAAAATCTTCTCTGGTGCGGCAGATCAGCCTTCTTGAACAGCCTGATAGCGGCGAAGTGTACTATGACGATGTACGCGTTGATACCCTGAGTGGTAAAGATCTTATTGAACGCCGCCGGAGAATCGGCATGATCTTCCAGAACTTCAACCTGTTTTCCAGCCGCACTGCTGCAAAAAACGTTGCATATCCACTGGAAATTGCAGGCGTTCCAAAAGCTGAAATCAAGACCCGTGTAGCCGAAATGCTTGAAGTTGTAGGACTTTCTGATAAAGCAGATGCACCTATCAGTACCCTTTCCGGCGGACAGAAGCAGCGTATTGCCATTGCCCGTGCCCTTGCAACCCGACCGGACATTCTCTTCTGTGATGAAGCAACCAGCGCCTTGGATCCGCAGACTACCCGGTCAATTCTAGACCTGATTCGTGAAATTCAGGCAAAAATGAACCTTACGGTTGTTATGATTACCCATCAGATGGAAGTTGTCCGCGATGCCTGTTCTCAAGTAGCAGTACTTAATAACGGTTCTGTTGTTGAAACCGGTTCTGTTGTTGATATTTTTGCTCATCCCCAGTCTGCCGTAACAAAAGACTTCCTGTCACATCTTACTATTCCATCAGAAAACAAACGCGTTGTCCGCTGGTCTCAGGATGGAGGTGCATATATCCTGCGCTTTGTAGGAAACAAAACAGGAGAGCCTGTTCTGAGTAACATGGCACGTAAGTTCGATGTGGACTTTAACATTCGCGCCGGCGGTGTAGAAACGGTTGCCGGAAAAGAAGTTGGTGTTCTTGTGACTGATATTACCGGTAGTGACATGAATGTCATTCAATCGCTGAATTATCTCAGGCAGAGTGGCATTACCGTTGAACGTGAAAATGGCGATGATTTTGAAGAGGTAGGCGAAGATGACTAATGTACAGATGATTTTTCAGCTGGTGGGAACCAGCACGCTGCAGACTCTTTCCATGGTGTTCTTTTCAACGGTTTTCTCACTTCTTTTGGGATTACCCCTGGGAGTGCTGCTCTGCGTTACCGATAGTGTATCAGGCATTGCACCCAAACCTGTTCTGAATCAGGTTCTTACCCGCATTGTAAACGTACTGCGCAGTTTTCCCTTTATCATCCTGATGATTCTGCTGTTCCCGCTTTCGCGCATCATTGTGGGAACGTCCATCGGAACTAAAGCAACCATCGTACCCCTTTCCATTGCTGCAGCTCCGTTTGTTGCCCGTGTTATTGAATCAGCCCTGAAAGAAGTTGACCCTGGTCTTGTTCAGGCTGCCCGTGCCATGGGATCTACTACCTGGCAGATTATCTGCAAAGTACTGATTCCTGAAGCAATGCCATCTCTGGTAAGTGGTATCACCCTGACTATCATCAATCTGATCGGGTATTCGGCCATGGCCGGAGCCATCGGTGGCGGTGGACTGGGAGATCTGGCTATCCGCTACGGCTATCAGCGGTTCCGTACCGATATCATGATTGTTGCCGTTATCGTTATTCTGGTGCTGGTAGAAATTATTCAGGTAATCGGAACAAAAATTGCGGACAGTATGCTGAAGAGACGGTAGTAATAGGTAAAAGCTATAACTCAGCATAGAAATATAGTATTTCTCAATAATCTTTCAAATTGCTATAGTGCTGAACGTGAAGTGATTCACCAAAGAAAACGGTGATTCACTTCATGTACAAACACGAACACATTATTTGGAGGATAAAAATAATGAAAAAAATCATTTCAATTGCAGCTCTTGCAGTGCTTGCTGCCGGTCTTGTTTTTGCCGGTGGTAAAAAAGAAACCAATTCAAACGTAATCACCGTTGGTGCAACTCCAGAACCACATGCTGCTATGCTGAACCTGGTTATCGATGACCTGGCAGCAAAAGGCTATACCCTGAAAGTTGTAGAATTTACCGACTATGTAACTCCTAACGAAGCTCTGGAATCAGGTCAGATTGATGCCAACTTCTTCCAGCACATTCCGTACATGGATTCTTTCAACGAAGAACGCAACTATCACCTGGTAAATGCCGGCGGTATCCATATTGAACCTATCGCTCTGTATTCACGCAAAGTTTCTGCTGTTGCAGACCTGTCAAACGGTGCCAACATTGCCATTCCAAACGACCCAACCAACGAAGGCCGCGCTCTCTTGCTGCTCCAGTCTGCAGGTCTTATCAAACTGAATGACAAAGCCGGTATTACCGCTACTCCTCTTGATATCGTAGAAAACAAAAAGAACCTGAAGTTCACCGAAATTGAAGCTGCTTCTCTGCCACGTGTTCTTTCTGACGTAGACGCTGCTGTAATCAATGGTAACTATGCAATTCCAGCAGGTCTTTCTGCTGCAAAAGACGGTCTCTTTGTAGAAGGTGCTGATTCTCCATACGTAAACATCATTACTGTAAAAGCCGGTAACGAAAAAGATCCACGCATCGTAGCACTGGTAGAAGCCCTGAAGAGCGAAGAAATCAAAAAATACATTACTGCTACCTATCCAAATGGAGAAGTAGTACTCGTATTCTGAAGTAACGGTCATCCCGAAATTCAGCGGTCATCCCGAACTTGTTTCGGGATCCCGATAACTTGAGATGCTGAAACAAGTTCAGCATGACAAGTTTGTCAGATATCTAGTTCTATATCGTGCCGCCGTCAATGGCGGCATTTTTTTCTCTAGCATTTTTATCGATAATTAATTATACTATTCCGCAAAGCAACATATCTCTGCTTGTGCAGAGTTACACAAATACATCATTAGGAGCGTCCTATGGTTTATACGGCAGAAGTGGAACACATGTGTCCATTGGCAAAAGCCGCCTATCACGGACCTGCACCAATTCCTGAAGAAGGAAAATGGGTACAGGTTAAAGAAAACAAAGATATTTCTGGTTTCACCCACGGTATCGGTTGGTGTGCACCACAGCAGGGTGCATGTAAACTGTCCCTCAACGTAAAAGAAGGTATCATCGAAGAAGCACTGGTTGAAACAATCGGTTGTTCTGGTATGACCCACTCAGCAGCTATGGCTTCTGAAATCCTCATCGGTAAAACCCTTCTTGAAGCCCTGAACACTGACCTTGTATGTGACGCAATCAACACCGCTATGCGCGAACTGTTCCTGCAGATCGTATACGGCCGCTCACAGTCTGCTTACTCAGAAGGCGGTCTGAAAGTTGGTGCTTCTCTGGAAGACCTGGGTAAAAACCTGCGTTCACAGGTTGGTACCATGTTTGCTACCCGCAAAACCGGTCCACGCTACCTGGAAATGACTGAAGGTTATGTAGAACAGTGTGCAGTTGATAAAGATGGCGCAATCATCGGTTACAAATGTGTAAACGTAGGTAAACTGATGGATGCTCTTAAAGCCGGTAAATCAGCTGAAGATGCACTCAAAGCAGCACGCACTCAGTATGGTCGTGTAACTGAAGATCAGGGCGTTGTTAAATTCATCGACCCACGCAAAGAATAAGTCGTAAAAATCATTTCATGATTTTTACTTATGCAGTTTCGCATTGCAAAACTGCAAGCTTATCGAGTTTTAAAATATCCGCATAACAAGCGGTGAGGATAGTATTACTATGGCATTATTTGAAGACTACGCTGGCCGTATCCCACAGGTTAACAAAGCACTGAAAGAATACGGATTCAAAGAAGGCGAAGACGGCCTGAACGAAGCTCGCGATCTGTGTAAAGCACGCGGCTTTGATCCATATGAAATCTGTGAATCAACTCAGCAGATTTGTTTTGAAGATGCAAAATGGGCTTACGTACTGGGCTCAGCAATTGCAATTAAAGAAGCAGAAAAAACCGGTGACAAAACCGGTTCTACCGCTGCTGCCAACATTGGTAAAGGTCTGCAGGCATTCTGTATTCCTGGTTCAGTAGCTGATGACCGCAAAGTAGGTCTTGGTCACGGTAACCTGGGTGCTCGTCTGCTGTCAGAAGAAACCCAGTGTTTCGCATTCCTGGCTGGACACGAATCATTCGCTGCAGCTGAAGGTGCAATCAAAATTGCTGCTAACGCAAACAAAGTTCGCAAGAACAAGCTGCGCGTTATTCTGAACGGTCTTGGAAAAGATGCTGCTCAGATTATCAGCCGCATCAACGGTTTTACTTACGTACAGACCAAATTTGACTACTTCAACGGTGAAGGAACTGACAAAGCTCTGACCGTTGTAAAAGAAGTTCCATACGGAAACAACCCTGACCGCCTCATCGTAAAATGTTACGGTTCAGACGACGTTCGCGAAGGTGTTGCAATCATGTGGCACGAAAACGTAGACGTTTCAATCACTGGTAACTCTACCAATCCAACCCGTTTCCAGCACCCTGTTGCAGGTACCTACAAAAAAGAACGCCTGCTGGCTGGTAAAGAATACTTCTCAGTAGCTTCTGGTGGTGGTACCGGTCGTACCCTGCACCCAGATAACATGGCTGCTGGTCCTGCTTCTTACGGTTTCACTGATACTCTGGGTCGCATGCACTCAGACGCTCAGTTTGCAGGTAGCTCTTCAGTACCAGCTCACGTAGAAATGATGGGCTTCATGGGTATGGGTAACAACCCAATGGTAGGCTGTACCGTAGCCTGTGCAGTAGCTGTAGCAGGTAGTTTCTAATCTGTAGCTAATCAGCTTGAAAAAGGTCGTCAGAAATGACGGCCTTTTTTTACGGACACAGCCTTTTATTTTTGTCATCTTCTGCCTTCCTGTACTTTGAAACACACCATGGAATATGATATCTTCTGTGCATGGAGGAGTCGTTTCTATGAAAAAAATCGTGTATCTGCCAGCACTTTTGGCTTCATGTCTCTTTGTATTTGCTTCTTGTGCCACCACTGGTGGAGTTGAGGTTCCTAATGTTGTTCCGACGCTTCCCTTGGCTGACGGTATTGATTTTCCTGCACCTTCACTCAGAAGTTCTGTTGGAGATGCCTTCCCGGCATATGTTTCCGGCACGGTCATCAGCACTTATGATCAACTGCCACCAGTAGATTTGTTTCAAGATCCGGTAGTAACGGTCTGTTCTCTTGATTATTACTTTAATGGGGAATCATTAACCAGTGAGTATGAATTGATTTATACCGGGCTTACTACTGTCCATACTGAAGGACCGGTTTCTCATGGTGACGATTTGGGAATTGCCATCAGGGATCAGGTATATGTTATTGTCCGAACAAAAGAACTGCACCCGTATTTTGTCTGTTCCTCTCCGATGCATCCAGTTGAATACAATGGATACTGGTATTTTTATCCAGTTCCGTTGGACAGCAGATTGCCAAAATGGCTTAATTATGCGCCTGCTGACTACGAAGCATTCCGGTGGATGTACAATCATACCTGTGAACCAGATAGCGAAGAAGCCGATGAAGGCTGGTTCCCCGGAATGTCCTATTTCAACTGGAGTATGTATCTGACTACAGCCCTTTCGCAATATCCTGATTCGATTGAAGGTTATGCTGTTTCCCAAGGTGTGAAAGTTGAGTATGAGCAGGTTATCGATTGGAATGGATTTAACTTGCATCTCTATTACCAGCCCGGATTTCTTGGATATCTGCAGGATGAATATACCTTAGGCAAGCCCATTGTCCTGTATCTGAATATTGATTCCATTTCTTTCTTCGAAAAAGAGTTCAACTGCTATGTCCGGGATTTCGCATTCGAAACTCCGGAGGAAATGACTGAAAGACTGACAAAACAGCTGCAGGCCGTCCGTAATGCTGCTGATTAAAGATTCTTCTCCAGAAACGAGCTGACAACCGGCATGTCGGAAGTCTCCATAAAAGGGTGTTCGCTTTCCAGTGACAGAGTAATTTTTGCGCCGAACTGGTCCGCGAACTTCCGTATGCATTCGTAACTTTGCATGGTGTCTTTACCGCCATAGAGGATACTGGTAGGGTAGGGCCATGTGGTGGTTGGGTGATTCTGGATATATTGATAATAATCCCATCTGAGCGGATCTACCGGTGTTGGTATTTCGCCGGCGGCCTGCAGTTTCTCTTCTGTTACGTCAAACCAGATGAACATCTGATGAACCAGATAGTTCATATCCAGAATGGGTGACATGAAGACAACGTTATTGAGCGGAAACCGTGTTTCATCAGTAAAGGCATGCAGACTGAAGTAGGCTCCCAGGCTGGTAGCTGCAAGACATACGTTTTTCCAACGGCGGAATGCAAAATCTGCCATATCGGTTACATCACGGACGCCGTTCCAGACATCACAGCGGTAGGTGGTGTTATTTTTCCGCTCCCCGTGTTCAGGCAGGTCAAAGCTGAGAATCTGATACCCTTTTGCTATGGCTTTTTCGGCAATAAAACGGGCGTCTTCCTTGCAGGACATTTTCCCGTGGACTACAAGATATACTGATTCAGAAGGTTCTCCCCAGATAAGGGCTGGTATGCCGTTTACTTCAATCCGTTCGGTTTTCATGATTTTGTAAGTATATCGGTTCCGTCAGGTAATAAAAAGTGGCGAAAATGTAAAAATCCCGTAGCACAAAACAGGCGTTTCTGATATAGTCAACAACGCCTGGTGGCCATAGTGGAGAGGTAATACCCGTTCCCATTCCGAACACGGAAGTCAAGCTCTCTTACGCCGATGATACTGCCCTTGCGGTGGGAAAGTAGGTAGCTGCCAGGCTTTTTTTTGTTTTAAATCAAC
>JAZLGC010000059.1:0-12587 GCA_045616125.1 Treponemataceae bacterium
CAGATTCTTCCGCCATGCGCTCAGCCTGACGTACATCCATATATTTAAGGGTAAGTGGCTTTTCCAGTGACATAATGACCGAATCATCACTCCAGGTACATTTTGCCGGATTCAGTTCCTGCGGGTTTCCATATTTTTCACACAATGTGCTGAATACCGAGTAATAGTCCATAACCTCAGGATTCATGTTGATGGTAATGGTAAAAAGTGCTTCATTCTGAAACTGGAACCAGCATTCTTTCAACGGACCGAATCCACGGGTTTCGATAAGAGTACGGTTTTCACCAGGAAGCAGCGAAACATCCCGGTCACCGCGGTATCCAAAATTGCCGTTTTTATACAGGGCAGATTTAACTTCTTCTACGGACATTCCCAAGGTCACGGTCGTATATCCCCGGGGTAAATCCGATGACTGGGCAAAAAGAGGAAGAGCAGAGGATACCAAGAAAATGGCCATCAGAAGGCAATAACGGGCCACAGACCAACGGATATCTTTCACTGGTTATTTTCCCTGGGCAGTCTGCCGGCGGAAGAAATCAGCCGACTTTACAACTTCTTCAATATCTGCAACATACAGATTTCCGCCCACAACACGAACGCGGTTTGTATTCAGAAATGGGTTTAAGGCAGCAGCCTGCTGTTCCTGAGGAATGCCGCACATACGGGCCAGATCATAGGGAGTAATATTCAACTGATAGTTACCGGACTGGGTATGTACATGAGCCTTTTCAAGCTGCAGTTCCAGCATATCATACAGGCGGTGCATGGGTTCCCGTATCTGGGTGTTCTCCAGCTGCCGGGTAAGTGCCCACAACCGGTCTGAAAGTGTTGTGGTTAAGCGGGAAATCATCTGGGGCTGGGTTGTAACCATCTGTTCAAAGTTGGCACGGTTAACAACTGCCAGGCGGCAGTCTTCAAAGGCAATGGCACTGGCAGAACGAGGCTTGTTTTCAAGCAGTGCCATTTCCCCGAACATATCACCTTTTTTCAGAACAGCAAGGATTACTTCATTGTCGTTAACAATTTTGGTAATCTTTACCTGTCCTTCCTGAATGATGAACATATCCGAGCCACTCTGGCACTCCGAAAAAATCATGGTGTTTTTCTGATAAGTACGTACCGTTTCTCCTCCGTTCAGATACGGAGCCGGATAACGCTGGGAAAGAGCCTTGAATTTACGGGTAGCATCTTCCACATGTTCTCCCCGTGGACAGGCAACTACGTACTGGTAATAGGCAAAAACTGCAATATTTGCCATACCGTTCTTTTCATAATACTGGGCAACATCATACAGCTGGTCAGGTGTTTCAGAAGCAACAGACTTCATGGTCAGCTGAGAAAGCGTTTCGTTCATGGTACGCATACGATTGGCAAACGTACGGATGATTTTCATGGCAACGGGAGTATTCTGCTGAATCAGGTCTGAATACTGATCTTTACGAACGGAAATGAGAGTTACGGGTGTTGTTGCAAATACGTTCTCAATCTGGTTGTGTCCCGACATACAGGGAATTACCCCGATAAAGTCACCAGGTCCCAGATTAGGACTTACCAGGCCAGCGTTAATTGATTTTGAACAGCGAACCTGACCTTTCTGAATAATGTAAAACCGGTCATTATCCTGACGGCCTTCTACAAGAATGTATGATCCCTGTGTATAATTTACAAATCCTAACTGTAACATCTCTATGTCCTTAATAAAACATAATTCCCAATCAACTGCAGTTATATAAATAATATCTCGGGTTCCAACTCAAAACCCGTCTGTTCCCGGACTTTGTCCTGAATCAGGGTAACCAGCTGCCTGATATCCCCGGCAGTTGCATTACCGGTATTAATTATAAAATTGCCATGCCAGGGTGCAACCTGTGCACCACCAACTGACAGTCCCTTAAGACCTGCTTCATCAATAATACGGCCGGAAGGTTTTCCGTAATTCCGGTTATTCTTGAACACGCTTCCCGCAGAGGGATACTTAAAGTGTCCTTTATCAATGCGGTCACGGCGATACCGGTCATTTTCAGCCGCAATCTCTGCAGCGTTACCCTTCCGAACCTTCAGCACTGCAGCCGTTACTACAGCCGGTGCAAGCTGTTCTGCAAAAGGAGATCTTTTATAATCCCAGTCTGCTTCATTCAGCCGGTATGTCTGAACAGTGCAGGATCTATCACTCTGCAGCGGTATATACTCAGCTCTGACAAGTACATCGCTGACCTGCACTTCGTAGCAGCGGGCGTTCATAAAACAGGCCCCACCAATGGTTCCCGGAAGACCGGCAAAAGTTTCAAGGCCGGTAAAGCCCTGTTTTGCACAGAATCCCGTTATTTCACTTATCGGAGTTCCACCACTGCACCTTAAGTAATACCAGTTGTCTTTGCCGGATTTTTCATCTTCAATAATTTCAATGCGCCGCATTTTTCCAAGACTGATAACAACACCGTCAATGCCGGCATCGCTGACAACCAGATTGGATCCGCCGCCAAGAATAAAAGGAGAACAGCCGCCCTCGCTGCAAATCTGCAGAGCCCGTTGTAAAGAATCAGTGTCCTCAGGTTCAACAAACAGAGCGGCAGGGCCACCAACTTTAAACGTGGTATGACCGGCAAGTTTTTCGCCTTCTGTAACAGTACCCGAGAAATTTTTATCAATATTGAATATTTCTGCCAATTTGCTTAGATTTATCATATATAAAGACAAGTATACTGCAGAAAAATCTTATTTTCTACGAACTGTCTATTTCTAAAAAAACTTTGGAGGTCCAATTATGGCATTACGTCTTTACAACACAATGGGAAAGAAACTTGAGGATTTTAAACCGCTGGTTCCCGGAAAGTGTGGTTTTTACTGTTGTGGACCTACCGTTTATAACTATGCACACCTTGGAAACCTGCGTGCCTATGTCTGCTGGGATTTTCTTGACCGCACTCTTCGGTTCCTGGGCAATGATGTTACTCATGTAATGAACATTACCGACGTTGGTCACTTAAGTGGTGACAGCGATGAAGGTGATGACAAAATGGTTAAAACCGCAGAAGAAAAACATCAGAGCGTACTGGAAATTGCGAAATTCTATACTGATGCATTCTTCAACGATCTTGAACGTTTGAACATCCGTACCCCTGATGTAGTATGTCCTGCTACAGAACACATTGATGACATGATTGAGCTTATCAAGAAACTGGAAGCAAATGGTCATACCTACATGGCAGGCGGAAACCTGTACTTTGATGTTTCAACCTACAAAGATTACGGTAAACTTGCCAACCTGAACCTTGATGAACTTATTGAAGGTGCCGGCCGCCGCAAGGAAGTAGTTATTGATGAAAACAAAAAGAACCCTCAGGACTTTGCCCTGTGGTTTACCAAATCGAAGTTTGAAAACCAGGCTCTTACCTGGGACAGTCCCTGGGGACGCGGATATCCGGGATGGCATATTGAATGTTCTGCCATGAGTATGAAATACCTTGGCCAGCACTTTGATATTCATACCGGTGGTATCGATCACGTTCCGGTTCACCACACCAATGAAATTGCCCAGAGCGAAGGCTCTTTCTCTCCGGAAGAAGCTGCAAAAGGTCCATGGGTAAACTACTGGCTGCACAATGAATTCCTGGTTATTCAGGGCGCAACAAAAATGTCTAAATCAAGCGGTAACTTTCTTACCGTTCAGGTGCTTTTAGATAAAGGATACGATGCTCTTGACTACCGGTATTTCCTGCTGGGCGGACACTACCGCAGCCAGCTGGCATTCAGCTGGGATTCAATGGACAGCGCCAGAAACAGCCGCAAGGCACTGGTGCAGCGTGTTGCAAAAGTTCTGAAAGAATCAGGTATTACTGAGCTGCCGTCAGAAGATGCAGTTGCTGCAAAAACTGACTGGTCAGAAAAAGCTTCTGAACATCTGGCGAAATTCACTGCCGCCATTGAAGACGATCTGAATTCGCCAAAAGCAATTTCAGAGCTGCAGGTTGCCATTAAAGACGGTGATATTGCGGCTGCTGAAAAAGTTGCTCTTATTGCCCGTATGGATTCTGTTATCGGCCTGCTGCTTCTTGAAAAAGCTACAGAACTGAACAAAGCAGAAGAAGAACAGGCTGCTGCAGCATCTGAGGGAACCGGGGACGCAGCAATTGATGCTCTTATTGCAGAACGCAACGAAGCTAAAAAGAACAAGAACTGGGCACGGGCAGATGAGATCCGCAACATGCTTAAGGAACAGGGAATTACCATTATTGATACACCTCAGGGAACCCGCTGGGAAAAGGCCTGATTTTTTTCTGGTAAACCTGTAACTTTCCGGGGGGAGTATTGTTTTTTAAGAGCACGCCAGATACTGCGGAAGGCAGTTCATTACACGCTGATAATGACCAGGATTTCCGGCTCATTTACAACGCGTTGATGGAAATGCTTTTTCGGGTATCTTTCCGCATAGTAAACGATGAAGAAGCAGCCGAAGATTTGGTTCATGACTGCCTTATCAAGATGAACGAAAAGAAAATGGTCTTTCCGTCACTTGATGACGCGCGGTTCTGGCTGATCAGGGTTGTAAAAAATGCCTCCCTTAATTATGCAAAGCGTAAAACACGGGAAAAACGGGCATATCAGAAAGCATTGTATGAAGATAAGCGGAAAGTTGAATCCGGAGAAGCAGAAATGCTTAAGGCAGATACCATTGAACGTACCAAGGCAGCTTTAGACCAGTTGCCGGAAGGACTTAAAATGGTTCTGATTCTCCGCGAGTATGCTGACTTAAACTACAAGGAAATAGGCCGTGTTCTTGGCATTACGGAAGGCAATGTGAAAGTACGTGTCTTCCGGGCCCGCGAGCAACTGGCAAAACTATTAGGAGAAGACGATGTCTACCTGCCCTGAACGTGAATTACTTTGTGTTTATGTTGATGGAGAACTGCCGGAAAAATACCGGACTCGTCTTGAAGCTCATATTGCCGGCTGCGAAGACTGCAAGCGTCATCTTGCACAGCTGCAGTCCGTACAGCAGGCTATGCAGAAGGATGCAGGATCACTTTCTTTTACCGATCACGCACTGGATGAAAGTTTTGCCCGCCTAAAAACCAAACAGAGTTACCGCAGGGTTATCCTTGCTCCACAGAAGAAGAATAACCCGTTGCATACCTTAACTTATGGATTGGGTGCCATTGCAGCCGCAGCCGTGCTTGCAGTTATCCTGCCATTGCAGCTGAAACAGACATCAGCACTGCCACAGGTGCAGATAGCCGAGGTTAAACCACAGGCACATCTTCTTCACGAAAAAGGCGTTTCTGCCGACAATTCTGCCACTTTAGCAGCTTTTGCATCATATACCGGAAAGACTTCCGAAAAACCTGCCGTTACGGTAAACTTAACGGGTGAAAGTCTTGCAGCCCTTGCGATGTCGGCTTTTACCAATGGCGATATCTTCAAGCCTGATTTGTCAGAAAAAGCTATCACCATTACCATTAACCTTGAAACGGTACCGGTCATTTTCCCAGATGATGCTCACTACTGGCAGCAGACAGGAGGAACGCCCGTTTCCTTCTCTACGGCGGATTATAAGTGAGTGAATCA
Organism: Treponemataceae bacterium; assembly: GCA_045616125.1. GTDB lineage: Bacteria > Spirochaetota > Spirochaetia > Treponematales > Treponemataceae > Treponema_I. The sequence goes on from JAZLGC010000059.1 coordinate 5,566, forward strand.
CAATTCTCATACAATTTCAGAAAGTCACCATTATTCAGAGCAGGTTTACTGGCAATTATCATCATTCTGGCAATTCTCATTACCATTGCCGTCAATTTTTTCAGTAAACCTATTCCCCGCATAACCAGAATCGATCCAGCCACCTGTTCCGGCGGCGAAACCATGGCCATTTACGGAAGCGGTTTTGGCGGTCTGAGAACCGACAGCTACGTTGAACTCAGCGGTAACCGAATAACCACATCATCCTATGCCGTATGGCAGGATTCAGAAATCCGTTTTGTACTCCCCTACAACGTAGATGACGGACTTCTTTTTGTGGTAACTCCCTACGGAAGATCAGAACCGGTAGTTTTTACCAATAAAGACGGACTTCCTGTTGCAGCCCGTACAGATCCCAATCTTTCATTACCTGTTGCAGCTGAACTTTCTGTTGAAAAAGCAGAAATCGGTGCATTGCTGACCATTGAGGGACAGAACTTTGGAACTTTGCGCGGTAAAGGTCAGGTGCTCTTTTCCAGAGGTACTAATGATTCTGAAGAAGTAATTGAATGCTCAGAATTTGATCACGATTATATTTCCTGGACCGATTATTCAATTACCATACGGGTGCCAGACGGTGCGGCCACTGGATTTGTATATGTAAAAACAGAAAAAGGCAGCAGTAACCGGCTGCCCATAGAAATAACCGCCACCACCGGCACCAAAACCTATACCGACAGACACACCTATCTTGTTACTCTTGCAGCCAATATGTCCAATGCATCCGGCGATGGTTCAATCTTTGCATTTGTCCCCTCACCTGCCGATAACAGCTGGCAGCACAATAAGGAACAGGTTTCTGCCGTTCCAAAACCAATCATCTCCAATTATTCAAATACCGTTCTGCATCAGATTCAGACAAAAGACTGCGCTGCTGAATCAAAAGTGTATCTGAAAGACACCTTTGTTGTTGATGTATACGAAGTAAACCTGCAGATGAAAAATAAAACACCAAAAACAAACACCGCTGCCACCACCTGGTACAGTCAATATACAAAAGCAGATGCGGTTGTGCCCTCTGACAGCGAAGCCATTACAAAACTTTCTGCCAGCATCGTAAAAAGAGAACAATCACCCTATCAGCGGTCAATCCTCGTGTATAACTGGCTGTTGAGCAACATAACCCTGCTACAGGAAATGCGGCCTGCCCACTACGACGTTCTTGATGTTCTTGAAGTAGGAAACGGTGATTCCTATGACTTTGCCATTTTGTACACTGCCCTTTTACGGTCACTTGGTATTCCGGCAATTCCAGTTTCGGGTGTTATGGTTAATCCTGAATTGAAAACCCGAAATCACTGGTGGTGCGAATTCTATCTTGATAATGTAGGATGGATTCCCGTTGACCCGGCCATGGGAGCAGGTCTTGAATTTACTATCTTTAAGCCGGTTGAAAATCCAAAATCCTATTATTTCGGATCTCTGGACAGCCAGCATATTGCCATCAGCAGAGGATGGAATGCCCTGAAAAGCTCACAGGCTGCAGGGAAAAAGGTATACCGACCTAAAACCTATGGTTTACAATCTATGTGGGAAGAAGCTTCTCATGACACTATACAGTACAGCTCCTACTGGAATCCGGTAGTAATAGAAGGCGTGTACTGATCTGATACATTTTCTGGAGGGAAAATATGGTTAAAGTATTATCTGTTGGTGGATCAATCGTTGTTCCGGATAGTCCGGATACCACATTCTTAAAATCTTTTTCGGACATGGTTCGCAGCTGGCTTGCAGAAGATGCCAGCCGTAAACTTATTCTGGTTGTTGGCGGTGGTGCTCCTGCCCGTGTTTACCAGAACGCTTACAAAGCCATTGTTCCGGAAGCCGCCTCAAGTGACAGCGCAGACTGGATTGGTATTATGGCAACCCGTCTGAATGCACAACTTCTGAAAGCCGTTTTCGGTGACCTGTGCAAAAACGACGTTGTATACGACCCTACTGCTGTGGAAGAATTCTCAGGCCGCATTCTGGTTGCTGCCGGCTGGAAACCCGGTTTCTCAACTGATAATGATGCAGTTCTTCTGGCAAAACGTTTCGGTGCAAAAACCGTTGTAAACCTTTCAAATATTGAAAAAGTATACACCGACGATCCACGCAAAAATCCTGATGCAAAACCGCTGGATACCATTTCATGGCCAGATTTCAGAAAAATGGTCGGTGATGAATGGGTTCCCGGTAAAAACTGTCCCTTTGACCCCATTGCAAGCCGTGGTGCAGAAGGTGCTGGAATTACCGTTATCTGTGCCGGTGGTAAAAACATCGACAACATCAGAACCATTCTGGATGACGGCGAGTTCGTTGGAACCCGCATCGGCTAAGAGTATCCTTACATCTGTCCCAATCGTTCAAGCAGTACGGCCAGTTTTTCACCGTACTGCCGGTCTGCTGCCCAGGTGCCAGCCAGTTCGTAAATGGTCGGTGCCTTGCCCCGCGGCGTAACCCATTTATACCGGTTATCAATACATTCCTGTATCAAATCTGCCGTTGATCCATACGCATGAAGATGCTGCACGTGGGCACGAACTCCCAGTTCTACTGTTTCAAATGAATTTCCGGGATGTTCAGCATCAATGGCACCTAATCCACAAAAATTATTCATATCTTCTGTTACCAGGCCGCCAAAACGCAGAAAACCTGTTTCAAGACACATCTGAACAAAAGCTACATCGCTGTTTATTCCTTCAATAGCACATTCAAGAATGTAGTACTGTGCCATCCGAGAAACCTTTTCACGGTCTGCAGCAGGATTATTGCTCATAAAAAAAGCAACCAGCTGTTCTGCTGAACGGGTTCCTTCCGCAGCAATATACACAGACGGCTCAGGAAGTTTCTGAATTACCTCCTGTTCAGGAGCCGGTTCTGTTTCTGTTACAGGCAGTATTTCTGACGGTTGAGCAGTTCGTGATGACACACAGGATGTAACAAACAGCAGACTTCCTGCCAGGAAAAAGGTCAGTAATGCATTTTTTTTCATTTTTTTCCAACTTTTTTTGCCAAAAGTGGCGGAAATGTGTTGGGAGACACACATATTAATAGTGTACCACAAAATAACAAAGAAAGGACAAGATGAAAATGAACCTGACCGGATACGAAACGTGGAATAACCGCTTTTATGAAAAACGCAATGCTCAAGGTAAACCTCAGGCACGTGAAAAACTGCTGCAGTATGGAGCCCATAGCCTTACAGACCTGGAACTGATGACTGCCATTATCGGTAGTGGCACCAAAGACCACCCGGTTGAAGAACTGGCCCAGGAAGCAGTGCAGGTCATACTGACCCAGAACAAAGAAGACTGGCAGAAAAAACTTACAGCCATCAAAGGAATGGGAGCAACAAAAACAGCCATTATTCTGGCAGCCTTGGAAAGTGGCAGCAGACTCAGCTCGTCACGGGAAATCAAGGTTAGGACTCCCTCTGATCTGCATCCCTTGCTGCAGCCCTATTCCCTGGAAAAACAGGAACACTTCATTGTTGTTTCCCTTAACGGCGCCCATGAAATTCTTTCCATCAAGGTTGTTTCCGTTGGATCGGTAAACAGAATGATTGTGCACCCCCGCGATGTTTTTTCAGGGGCGCTGAAAGAAGGGGCGTCGTCTATCATCGTTGCTCATAACCATCCCAGCGGAACACTGGAACCAAGCATTGAAGATTATCAGCTGACAGAGCGGCTTATTCTTTCAGCAAAGGCACTGGGGGTACAGCTGCTTGATCACCTGATTATTACGAAAACAGGTTTTTTCAGCTTTCGGGAAGAAACAAACATATTCGTACGGGAAGTGCTTTCAACAGGAGAACTGACAAAAGACCTGACCTATACGGTGGCACGAGATAACCCGATTCTTAAAAACTGGCTTGAAGAGATGCAGCTGAAGCCGTAAACTTGAGTTATGAAAAAACTATCTGCACTGATTGGACTTTTACTTTGTACGGTTTCTCTGCTTGTGGCAGAAGAAACTACTGACATTGTACTGAAGGTAACGGCATCTGAAAAAAATGCCGTTGTCAAAATCAACAATAAAAACATGGGACAGACCCCTTTAGAAATTACCACCTTAAAACCGGGATTCTACATTATTCAGGTAGAAAAGAAAGGATTTTATCCCTGGAAAAATGAGATTGCCCTGAACGAAGGTGATTCGGTAGTTCTCTATGCTGAACTTGACCGTATTCAGGGGACCATTGCCCTGGACTGTGAACCGAAACGCGTTCAGATACTTATTGACGATGAAATCTATGAACCTGGCGATACAAACCGGGATCCTGACTTTCTGGAAATGATTCAGAACCTGATGTACATGGATAGACAGCTTTTAAAGGTTGATGAAGGAATTCATACTTTAAAACTTCGCTCATTCGGATATAAGGATTACTCACAGGATGTGGTCATTTTCCGTAAAACCGTTACACCAGTAGAAGTTGTCATGGAACGGATTCCTTTCAATGTTTCAGGGCTTGAAAACAAGCTGTACCGGTTCAATCCACAGAACCCGGGCGGACTTGGTACCGTTACCATTCCGTTCCGTGTCACAGGTCCCGGATCAGCTGAAGTTCACGTACTGAATCCACGGGGAGAAGTTATTGCCACCCGTTTTGCAGGCCCCTTTACTACCTGGGAAAATTCATTCACCTGGGATGGGAAATCTGATTCGTGGGATGCTCCGATTCTGCCTGATGGCACCTACACTGTTGAATTCCTGTTTGAAGGAGATGGTTTGGATACCGCAGAACCGGTACTTCTTACCAAAACCGTTGCAGTAGAAATAGACAGTTCCCTTACCTACGAACTGGCATTCCTTGGTGAAACCGGTATTTCAGCAGGTTCTGTTCCCCTTGCATTGCTTTCACCGGCAAATTCTGTTCAGATAGACTTTGATGCAGGTGCTGTCCTGCAAACTGCCACAGGAAGCGTTGCAGCAGTCCCCCTGAACATGGCATTTGAATACACCGTTTCTGACCGTACTTCTTTTTCTGCAGGAGACACCATATACCTTGATCCATACACAGGCTCTCCAGACAGAAATGTGCTTACCGGTGCATTCCGCTGGATGTTCCAGCAAGGGGCCCTTTCTGCCGGCATGGCAGTCCGGTATCAGTGGATTAACCAGCCGCTGAACATTGAACTGTACGACCGTAACGGCGGACTGGCAGCAGAATTCATGACCGGCAGTAAAAGCAGGAACGGCTTTTATGCAGGTCTTTCTGTAGGTGTTATATACGGAAATGAATGCGGCTTACTGGTTAACCCGGTACTGCATATAAAAGAAGGTGCAGCCATTAATTACCAGACCGGCAGGTTCTCCTGCAACGTGTTTGGAACCCTGTATAACAGGCCTGCATCAGCATTGTTTGACGGAGCTGAAGCAGGAGCCGGTCTTCGTGTAATACTGGGTCAGACAAACGTTCTGTTCAGTGCCGGCGGAAAAGCAGTATTCCGCCCCGCAGAACCACCGCAGATACGTCTTTCTGCCGGACTCAGTATTCTGGGATAACAGGCAGAAATATCACCCATTAATCCCGGAATTCAGCAAACTCTGTTTCGTACAGTTTCTGCAGTTCCGGGAAGCATGCCAAGAATACCGGTCCCAATACCGGGTCAAAATGCGACCCTAAATCATGGGAAATTATGTCATAGGCCTTTTCAAAGGAAAAAGCCTCTTTATAACATCGTTTGCTGACAAGCGCATCAAAAACATCGGCAAATGCCATTATGCGCGATTCAAGAGGAATTTCAGAACCACTGAGGCCTGCCGGATACCCGTTTCCGTTCCACTTTTCGTGATGATAATGAGCCACATTAACGGCAATTTCCTTAAATTCCGGATCCTCAATATTTTCAAGAATCATATTAACAACCCGGGCACCTTCCTCAGAGTGCTTTTTCATTTCTTCATATTCTTCCGGGGTAAAAGGACCTTCTTTGCGGAGAATCCGGTCATCAACGGCAATTTTTCCAAGGTCATGCATTGGAGCAGCCCGCACAACTTTAATCAGCCAGTCAGCATCCTTATCAAATTCAGGCGATTCCATGATTTTTTCAGCAAACACCTGAATTGATGCACTGGTACGTCTGATGTGGCCGCCTGTTGAGTTATCACGACTTTCTACCATGGCAGCCATACCAAGAACCGTCATATCCTGAATCCGCATAATCTGCAGATTCTTTTCCGCAACATCATGAGCCAGCTTATCGTTTGATTCCTTTAATTCCTGAGACTGTTTCTGATTCTGCATAATATCAGACATCATGACTGCTTCCATCATGATACGGGCAACCGTACGGGTCAGTCTGATTTCAGCTGCAGAGAAAAATTCCTGAGCCCTGCTTCCGGCAGCAACCTTTTTTTCGCCCAAATACAAGTATCCGAACAGTTCGTTTCCACGGAAAAGCGGTACTGACAATCCCAAAGAAGCATGCTTCAGAATATCCCGTTTCTTTTCAGTATTCTTCTGCCGCTCTTCTATCATGGCAGCAAGCTGAGTATTTGGCGCAGGATTATCACCATCTGAACTGTAGAGCAGCCGATACTGTGTTTCAGATTCCCCAAGGGAATAAAAATACACATACGAAGGCGATAAAATTTCCTGCAGCCAGTTGGAAGTTTTAATGCTTATATCACGGGCATCAGAAGACAGATATATTTCGTTTTCCAGACGCGATAGAATAGCTTCCAGATTTTCTACCTGCGGAAACAGAAAATCGGTAACCGGTTTATTAAGCAGAATGTAAATCAACGGCACACCGAACAGGATTATCCAGACGATTTTTTCAGGCGGAACTCCCAGACCGGAAAGAATCATCAGTAACAATTCGCCGGAAATCCATGAACAGCCGAAAACCATGCCGCTTGATGCAAATCGGTCAAAACGGTACGACTTTGTCTGAATGAACGAGAAGGAAATAGCCACCGGAATAAAAAGCAGTGGCAGCACTTCCATAGGAATTTCGTTTTTTGCAATCCAGTAACTGGAACTGAATAAGTTT